>CAIMFH010000190.1 GCA_903840265.1 uncultured Schlesneria sp.
CCAGTCAATCTCTGGACAAGCAATGGCCAATTTTTTTCCTAAATCACTCAAACAAAGATGCTTTTTGGTTCCTAAATGAGGGCATCTGGGCGACGATTCGGTTGACGGGGGAGAGGTTCTTGCGACGCAAATATTTGCTGCCAATTGCCATACGACAAATTGTCGCACTTATATCGCCTCGTGTCGAACGGGATTTGGTCGTCGGGAACTGGCTCATCCGTCAGATTGCCCCGACGCCAAATAACGCCCCTCCGGATTGGCTGTGAGCCAATTTTCGCGGTTACTGCGTTATTGGATCAGTGGGGAGCGGAGTTTCGTTGCGGCAGCAGGCCAGCCAATCGAGCTACTCGTCCAGTAGATTTTCGCTCACTTTGACATGTTCGGGAACCTGGATGCCGCGGTTGGCTCGGCAGTGGGCGATGGAGTTGGATTTGCCGGGGCCGGTCCATTTGATGCTGGCGGCGGTGAGTTTCTGTTCGCGGGTGTCGAGGAATGAGCAACCGGTGAGCATGGTTTCGGAACAGTCTTCGGCGTAGAGGCCGAACGGGGTTCCTTCCAGGACTTGCAGGCCGGTCAGGGTCATCTGGCGGCAGCGGATCAGTTCGATCAGGCCCTGGCGTTTAATGGGGATCACTCCGGCGACGGTATGTTCTCCGGCTTGAGCATCCTGGATCTGCAGACCGGTCAGCGTGCAGTTCTGGCAATCGACCAGACGGATGCCGGTGCAGAGTTCTTTGTCCTTGTAGTCGGGATTGTGGCCGAAGCAGTTCGCGCCGATCACGAGGTTCTGGCATTCTTCGGCCAGCAGATTGCGATTGTGGCCGCTGTAGATGTAGTTGCCTTCAAACGTGATGCCGCGGGCGAGCGTTAGATGGACGTTGGTTTCCTGACTGCCGATCAGGTTGCTGCTGATGCACCACATCCCGGTGAGATGCGCGTGCTCGGACGGGCCGCCAATAAAGCGGATGTTGGCTCCATTGGGACTGTAGGTCGCCTGGATTGTGTTGCTGGAGATCGTTCCTTCGCGAACGGTTCCTCCCTGTGAACAATCGATGTAGATCTCGGCGGTGGGGACATCGGCGACTTCAGGCCGATTGAAGCCGCGATAGTTGTTGTATTCGATGTCATTGCCGGTGATCTGCAGATTGCGGATCTCGCTCCCTTCGATGCGGATACCACCCAGGCGGTTGTAGCTGATGTGGCTGCCGACGATGTTCGCCTGATGCAGATTGACCTTATCGAGCCAGACACCGATTCCGGTGTTGTGGTAGATGTGACAGTGACTGATCAGGACGTTGCGGCAGCGCCTGGTGACATGCACCGCGTGGCGGACCTTGCGGATCAGTACGCCGGTCAATGTCGGCTGCATGATGCCGTTGAAGCGGACCCCATCGGCTTCGGAGTGCTTCCCTTCAATCTCAATCTGACTGATCGTGGGCATTCGTTCGGACTGCCAGACTTCGGGCTTGAAGCTGTTGGGGTCCGCCGAGCCTTCGTGATGACCGAGGAACTCGAACACCGGTCCGGCCCCGTGCATGATCAGCTTGGCCGTGCCGCCGGAACCGTGAATGGCGAGGCGTCCGGTCTTGGAAAGATCGAAGGTGATCGTGCGCGTGATGCGGTACTCGCCGCGAGGGAACTCGAGCAGGCCATCGCCGCCGTCGTGCAGGGCATGCTCGATGGCGGCGGTGTCGTCGGCCAAGCCGTCACCCATGGCTCCAAAATCGCGGACGTTGGTCATCGGGTGGATCCTGTCGGAAAGTTGGCGAAGACGGAAAACGAAGAGAGTTATGCTGAAGCATAACCTACGTGGGAGGATACAGTTGGGGTGCGAAGACTGAAATTGTTGCAGACTTCGGAATGGCGATTTTGTAATTGGCGGACTCTGTGATACGATCCCGCTTCGACGCACGCGGGGTGATACGGAAGGCAAGACGATCGTGGCGAGTGTGGGGGCGACAGAGGCTGCAGCAGACAGCGCACAGGGCGAATTTGCCCCGCCGCCTCTAGTGAAGTCCCCTACCCTGAAGCGTGACCTGCGGTTCAACGTCGCCGATGGTGCCAGTTATGGCGTGATGGTGGGAGGCGGCGAAACCTATCTGCAGGCGTTCGTCCTGGCGATTGGATTGGGCGAAGTCTTTGTCGGACTGGTCGCCAGCCTGCCCGTGCTGATTGGCAGCCTGCTGCAATTGATCTCTCCGATGGCGGTGAGACATTTGAAATCACACAAGCAGTGGGTGATTTTCTGTGCGGGCCTGCAGGCATTGTGCTTCGTCCCATTGATCGCCGCGGCCGTGTACGGGCACATTTCGGAAGTTGCCGTGCTGGCTGTCGCATCGATCTATTGGGCAGCGGGGTTGGGAACCAGTCCCGCGTGGAATACGTGGCAAGGGACTTTGGTTCCGCGTGAAATTCGAGCGAAGTTCTTTGCGAAGCGCTCACGCATCAGCCAAGCCGCCACGCTGCTGGGGTTCCTGGTGGGTGGTTTCGCACTGCAGTACGGTAAGAACACAGGCGATCCCGCTCAGGTGCTGATGATCTTCTGCTGGTTGTTTGGGATCTCGTGCGTGTGCCGGATTTTGTCGACGGTGTGCTTGTGGGCTCAAAGTGAGCCGACGCCGATCCCATCGAACATGCGCTTCCTGACTCTTTCCGAGCAGTGGCGTAAGTTCTCACGCGGATCGTCGGGCCGCCTGCTGGTGTCCGCCGTCGGCATGCAGGTCGGTGTGCATGTCGCGGGGCCGTTCTTCTCGCCGTATATGCTGAAGGAACTGAAGTGGGATTACACTCAGTTCGCCATCGTGCTGGGCGTGTCGTATGTCGCGAAGATTGCGTGCTTGCCGGCGTGGGGTCGGGTGGCTCATCGAATGGGCGCGCATCGGCTGCTGTGGATTGGTGCGATTGGGATCGTCCCCCTGGCGGGTGGCTGGGTGGTGAGTGCCAACTACTATTGGCTGCTGGTGCTGCAGGTCATGGCGGGAGCCGCGTGGGGCGCCTACGAACTGGCGCTGGTGCTGCTGTTCTTCGAGACCATTCCGGAATCGGAACGAACCAGCCTGCTGACGGTCTATAACGTCGCGAACTCGGCCGCGCTGGCAGCGGGATCGTTGATCGGAGCGGGGATCCTGAAAGGGGTCGGCGTCTCGATTGTGGGCTATCTGTGGGTCTTTGCGGCGTCGACCCTCATTCGCGCGCTGGCCCTGCTGCTGCTGAGGCGAGTCCCAATGACGGTCGTGCTATCTGACAATGTGCCGGTGCGGACGCTGACGATTCGCGCCGCGAGTGAAACGCTGGACTCGCCCATTCTGTCCGGGCTGCCTGATCAGGTGAATGCGGCACCTGAGGATAAATAAAAAACTCCCGAGGAAGATCTAAGCTTCCGCGGGAGCTCCGTGCGAAGGGACAAGATAATAGCAGTCGAACAACGGTCCACGAAGGACGCACGGGATGGAATACACGAGAGCAATGCGATCAAGAAACCGACAAGAACGATGAAATGAACTGAAGCGATTTATACCGGTCGGCAACGTGTTTGAGAATCCAAGTTCCCACGGAATTAACAATTGACCGTGCCGAGCGCATCATTTTGCGGCAGACGCGTTGTCTGACAGAGGTTGAACGGAAAGTATGGTCCTCTCGATTCGATTTGAGCAAGCAGTGGCTTATGCGTTGATTGTGCATTCCGGCCAACTGCGGAAGTCGACCTCGATTCCGTATGTGTCGCACTTATTGGCGGTGGCAGGTCTGGTTTTGGAACACGGCGGCGATGAAGACGAAGCGATTGCCGCTCTACTGCACGACGCCGTCGAAGATGCGGGCGGGCAGCCGCGCCTACAGGACATCCGGCAGCGATTTGGTGAACGAGTCGCGGATATCGTGCTGGGATGCACCGATACTGACGTGATGCCGAAGCCGCCGTGGCGAGCCCGCAAGGAAGCCTACATTGCGCATCTCATGGAGGCATCGCCGTCGGCTCGGCTGGTGTCATGCTGTGACAAATTGCACAACTGCCGGACGATCGTTTCGGACCTGTATGTCCACGGCGATGAGGTTTGGAAGAAGTTCACCGGCGGGCGCGACGGCACCTTGTGGTACTACGCCGCGCTACTGGCTGAATACCGCCGTCTGAAAGTTCCTCAGCATCTGGTGAACGAGTTGGCACGCACAGTTCAGGCGATGCAGACACTGGCCGCGAAATAGCGGTACGGTGCGAAATTCCGGTCGCACCATCTTCACTAGTATGGTGGTAGCGATGTTGTTTTGGATGGGGATAGCGATGTTGGCCCAGATTCGGGCGTCAGTGTCGCTGCTCCGGCAGAGACCTCATCGAGTTGATTCAGCAGATCAACGATCTCTTCATGGAGGCGTTGTGTCTGGCGGATGATGAGTGAGGTATTCGTCGAGCGGAGATTCCCCTCACGCGACAGGTGGCGTCCACCGCCGCCGCCGCCGGAACCAGGCGCCCCACCTGGTGCCGGCATGCCGGGGGCCGCGTTCCGACGTTGTTCGGGCGGGGCGATTGGAGTCCAGGTATCCGGGGCGATCGTGCTGCGAATGATCTGGTCCAGTTCAGTCGGCGTCACGCCCTTGAGACGGGAGACATCATAGACGCGGGTTTCAAAATGTTCGTTCGCCTTTGCCGCTAACGTGACGACAAGAACCTCATTCTTGATAATGTAGTCCAAGGCAAGCGGTTCCAGAATCATGGCGAGCGCACTTTTCAGTGTGGTGCCCGTCATCACCAATGTGACCTGCTGATCAGTCGCGACACCTTCATTCTGCAGAGCCTGCTTGTCCAGCCAGATTTCGATATGGTGCAGGTCTTCCAGATAGTTGAGCGCTTCCTCCAGTGGGTTGTCGGTGAAACTCACTTCTGTCGGGTTTTCCAAAGCGGCTTCGATTTTCTTCACCAACGGGCTGCGCAGTTTGCGATCCCAATTCTTGGATGGTGCTTTCGGCAGAATCGAGGGAGCGACAGCGGCCGCCCCGTCTGCTCCAGCAGGCTGCTGCCCTTGTACCGGAGGCGCACCGATCACAATCGCCCCGTCCGCAATTGGCCGTGGTTTCACTGGCGGCTTGCCCGTGATCCCTCTTTCAGTAACTTCATTCTGGTTGCCCGCCAGCACCGGGACAAAGTCGCCTTGATCATCTCCTTGTTGTGGATCGCCAACCGCGTAGGAAGCGCTAACACCTGCGACAGCCAGCCCCACAGTTGCAACTATTGCCAGGCAAATTTTTGTCAGCGTCGTCATGGCAGCCAGTTCCTTCCCCGCGAGTTCCAGAGCGCGATGTCACCACTTCACAATCGCTTCCACGCCAGCCACATGACCGCACACGCCACAGTATCTCGACCAGCGATGGCTCGATCACCAATTCAGAGCGGGACATCAAATCGGTAGCGGTGTGAGGAAGTGTGACAGACATGGTCAGACAGTATAGTGCCTGCGGACCAAGAATTGCCGCACGAAATTTTTGGGAACGACCAAGAATTGTGACGATCCCAATGGCCAACACCGCGAAGGATTGTGAGCCTGAAAAATAGGGATTGACGGTGAAATGGGGATTCGGTGGATTAACCGCGTGGTGGCGGGCAAAACAGGAACTGTTCATCACCAGCCGAGCAGATCACTTCGCCTGACGTTCCATCACACGCGGGGCGGTGCCCACGCGGCCAATCGAAAACAGGCTTCACAGCGCTGCCGAAGAGGTTCGTTAAGCGTCGACGAGTAGCGTGTCGCTTTGCCGTTCGCGAAAGTCACGTGGGCTCATCAGGCATTTGCGAGGAATCGCGTGTTGGCGCGGACAGACAGGGAATTGGTCTGCCTCTCGCTTAAAGAGGGAGCACCGTAGCACTGTGGCAGACAGATCTGATCACGAATCGCAGTGATTCGCTCTGACAGTCAAAGCCGTCATTGCTATTGGAAGAAGTCTGCCAGCATGCCAAAGAATCCGCAGGCGTTCAGGCAGATATCGTAGAGGATGCCGCGCAGCAGGTTTCTGGGGCCATCGATCGACCAGGCGACAACGATGACAAATGCAAATGGGCTCGCTTTTTCGACAACGAGGTCGCGCATCTTCCACTCCTCTGGAAAATGAAGACAAGTTGGCGGCCCGACAAGTTGTGTTACGTGAAAGCAGCAATTCAAAGATGTGACTGCGAATCGCTGTGCTTCCGATGTGACGCCGCAAACTTAGATTGAATGTCGAATCTGTGCGTCGAAATTCTTGGATTGCGAGTGGCAAACGGCGACTTTGCTGGGGCGTCTGCCGACTGTGACGACTGTGACGGCGATAGGGAGGCCTACCGCGAGAAAACGGGCAAGAGACGTTGAAGCAGGAGATTTGGCCACGGATGAACCTGATGCGACACGGATTCAGAGAACCCCGATGATTCGCGATGGGAAGGAAAGGACGAGCCGAACGGACCAGTGAGGGCACCAAACGGCTGAACTTCGACCACTGTTCCGGCACTTTGTTTGCGATGATCAGTGAGGAGGAAATTCAACCTTAAGTTCGCAGTTCGAGAGACCCATTGCAAGTGGTCAGACTTTGAACGCCGGAAGGAGTAAACCATGTTTCAGTTTATGAAATCCCGCCTGCTCGCCGCGAGTACTGTTGCCGCCCTGTTCGGAACCCAAGCTCTTTTGCATCAGGCGAATGCGGAAGACCCACCACCACCAAAAGCGGCGGAACTGGTCCATCCAACGGGTGAGCACCACGTTTTGAATTCGTCACCTGTTTTGGATCGCAGACATTCTGATTCGGCCGACACTGAGGCACGAATCAGGAAATCAAGGCGATATTACTATACGCCGTACGTTTACCAGCACCCCTACTACTATTATTACCCGAATACGAATCCTGGCATGACGACTGGTCCATCGATGTACTTCCCTGATCCGCTCAATAGCGTCTCGGGATACACAGCAGATGGGTTCGGTTACGGATTTTGAGCCGTCGAGGTTCGGGCAACTTAGAAATCAGTCGGCCATTGAGCGGCGGTCTTTACGACCGCCGTTTTTGTTTAGCCAGCTCGGTCAACTATTTTCCAGCCGCGCCATGGAAATGAGCATCACTTCCGGAAGTTCCGTGACACCGGCCTGACGCAGCATGTTCATGATTTGGGCCGTCGTGTACTGCGAGTGCGTACACACGTGCAGCAGGATATCGCTACGACGAGTCACAACGCGTTGTCCGGTCAGCGAAAACTTCTTCGGCACCAGATCTTCAAGTCGGTCTTGGACAAGCGCCTTCAGGTACGCCTCCCAACGATGATCCAGCGCGATCCATTTTTGTCGGAGCTCATCGATCGTTGTGATCGGTGAATGACCTTGTTGATTGCCAGGAATCATTCGAGGCAGGTCACCCGGAACAAGCGGTTCTTCATCGCCCAACAGAGTTTCGAGCCAGACGTATTCGGCAGCATACAGGTGGACCAGCGACTTCCAGACGGAACCTTGGCCAATCGGATAGACAGCCCTCAGTTGTGAGTCCGTCAATTGGGAAGCGGTATTCAGCAGATTGAGATTCACCCAGACTCGGTGCTGGTGAAGTCGTCTGACTAGATCGATTGCATCCATTTACTGCCTTCTTCAGATCATCGTGGAATCGACTAAACCGATAGTGCGTGATGGACAGCTTGAATTCAAGCTGATCTCATTTCGAACAGGCCAGCGATGGCGGCCGCTGCACCGCTGAGGACAAGCTGAATGGGATTTGAGTTCGGCGACCAAGCTGAATTATTCACGTCGGGTGCTGCCGTCACGAGACAAAACTTTAGATCTTGCATCGCCACCAGGTCCACGATCTACTGGATTCCCGCCTGTGCGGAATGACGCATTCGGCGGGTCCCGTGAACGATCCGCGCCAACTCGCTGCTCGCGCAATTCAAACTCACATGCTCCTGCATGCGGACTGACGTCTTCAGTTATCGATTGCCAAATGGTCGGCGGTTGGGGAATAATCCAAGCTGCCCGCTTGCTACTTCCCCCGCCTTGATGAGAGTTGCCGCACGGCAGCGTTACCACATGACTCACCGCTTGCGCTCTCTTTCCTTTGTTGCGATCATGATCTCGCTGTCGGCGTGGTTGCTTTGGGATGACCCGTCAACGGCTGACGACAGGCCCGGTGTGGGAGTGACCGAGACGGAAGTCTCTAGCGACGAGAAAGAGTTTCAAGAGTTCGTCAAACCGTTGATTCGGCAACACTGCGTCCGGTGCCATAACGTCGACAACATGAAGTCGGGCATTCGCGTCGATCAGCTTTCGGCGAATCCCGAAGACCGGCAACTGTTCTTGTGGAAGGATATTCTCAAGCAGGTCGATGAGGGGGCGATGCCGCCGGATGAGGAGCCTCAGCCAAGTGATGACGAGCGAAAGAAGCTGACCGAGTGGATTCAGCGGACGATGACCGCCGCGATGGCTCGGAATACGCAGCGGAATGGCTCGGTCCGGCGACTGACGGTGTCGCAGTATCGAAACACGTTGCGAGACCTGTTGGGCCTGGATGAAGATCTGACCGAGGTTCTGCCGCCCGATGGGATCAGCAAAGATGGCTTCGCCAACAATGCTCAGACGATGGTGCTGTCGCCATTGCAGGTTGAGGCCTATTTCGACATCGCCGAAAAGTCGCTCGACCTGTGCATCGTCGATGAGCAGTCCAAGCCTGCGATTCAGAACTTTCGCATGGACCTGGGTCGCAAGATCAACCCCACCCCCTGCCCTGACAACTTGGTGTTGGGAGCGAACAGCTTTCTGCTGAACAACGCGGACTTCACGGTGACGCAACTGACTCCACAGAAGCCGTTCGCGTACGAGCCGTTTTTCATGCAGACGAAGTTCGATTTCATCGAAGGCTACGTCGGGAACGACACGATCCGCGAGTGGCGCAAGTTCGACAGCATCTATCATGCGGTGTTTGCCTGCCTGCGCGGCTCGCCCGGATACCCGAAAGGTGAGGCGTTCCAAACGGTTCCTGAAGGGTTGCTGTTGCGACCGGCGATCCCGAATTCTGAGATCTTTGGCGTCTCGAATACCTATGGCCCGATGGCGAACTTCAAGATCTCGTTGCGAGAGCTACCAGATCGCGGCAACTTTCGAGTGACGGTGAAAGCCGCTCGTTACGACGATGCCCTGTTACTGAATCCGTCGAGTGACGCTGCCGCAGGTAACACGGCCGCGAAGATGGTGACAGTCGACAACCTGGAGAAATCTGCTGAATCCACGCTCACGATTCCCGAACCGGGCATTTATCAGATCGATGTTTCGCGCATCGCCGGAGAAAGCAAAGGGGTCTTTTCGTTACAGTTGGGCGAGCGACAGTTTGCGGGGACACTGCCGGATTACAAGAAGCCTGGTTCGAATGATGTGGTCACCCAATCAGCCAGTTCGTTCGCGGTGATGCGCCTGCCGCAGGGGAGCACCAAGCTGGTTGCTCGTTACGGCGATAATTCGACGCTGAGGAGTCTGGTGTTCAGTCGGGTTGACGACGACAGCATTCTGGCCCAACGATTTAGAGCATTTGAAGGTCGCCTGCCATCGGTGGGAGTCTACATGGGGCTGCGTCGTGACTGCGGAAGTACTCTGGCGCGAGTGAGTACGCCTCAACCCGTGGCGAATGTATTTGGTGAGTTAACCTTCTCTGGCCCGATCAATGACTTTCCCAGTCCTGAGGTCGAGAAAGACAACGTCAACTACCTGGCGGGAATTCGCGAGATCGGTATTCGTAGCGAATACACCGATGGTCGCGATATGCCGCGCCTGTTGATTCGGTCGATCGAATTCGAAGGACCCTACTACGCGGAGTGGCCGCCGGTGCCGCACCGTAATATCTTCATCGAGTCGCCGCATAAGAACGAACCCGAGACGTACGCTCGCGAGATCATTCAGTCGTTCACGACTCGGGCCTTTCGGAGACCCGCTACCGACGACGAACAGGCCGCGCTTTTCAAGATCTGGAAGCAGACGTACGCCGAGAACCAGGATTTTTCACAGAGCATCAAGGACGCCCTGCTGGCCGTGCTGACGGCACCTCAGTTCTTGTTCCTGATCGAAAACAGTTCGGGCCCTGAACCCGAAGACCTGACAGATTATGAGCTGGCGGCGAAGCTGTCGTACTTCTTATGGAATACGGCTTCTGATCAACAACTGCTGGAGTTGGCGGCCAAGAATTCATTGCGTGAGTCGATCGATGTGCAAGTGGAACGGATGATCCAAGATCAACGCTTCGAGCAGGGGATGCAGCAGTTCGTCTCGCAGTGGCTGAGCCTCGACAAGTTCGACGTGGTGTCGATCGACGAGAAACGATTTCCGAAGTTGAGTCGCGTGGCCAAAAGCCATTTGCGGCAGGAGCCAATTCAGTTCGTACGGCATCTGATTCAACACAACCTGCCCCTAAAGAACTTGATTCAGGCCGATTTCATCATGGCCGATGAAGTGGTCGCCAGTTACTACAACCTGGGAGATCGTACCGAGAGCGGATTCAATTTTGTGCCGCTGAAGCATGAGAACGAAAACCTGGGGGGCGTGCTGACCTCGGCCGGGATTCTGGCCGGGCTGTCTGATGGACGTGAACCCAACCCGGTCAAACGAGGAGCGTGGTTCGCTCGCAAGATTGTCGCCGAACCACCAGACGACCCGCCGCCAAACGTTCCCAAGCTGCCGGAAGATGACGCCGCCAAGTTGACTCTGCGGCAAAGGCTGGAGCAGCATCGCAATCAAGAAGGCTGCGCGAAGTGCCACACGGGGATCGATCCGTGGGGCTTGCCGTTCGAGAAATACGATGCGGCCGGCCGCTTCCGCAATGAAGCTGTCGAGTCGTCTTCGACGTTGCCGGACGGAGCCGAGGTGAGCGACGTGAACAGCCTGAAGGCTCATCTGATCAACGACCGATTGGACCAGGTCGCTTTCAGTTATTTGAAGCATCTGGCGTGTTATGCCACTGGTCGCAGCCTGACCTACAACGAGCTGGTGTCTCTGCGGAAGGAAAGCCAGGAACTGCGAGCGCAGGGATATGGAACTCGCGATTTGCTGAAGTTCGTGGTGACGAGTGACATCTTCATGAAGAAGTGACGGGAACTGAGGGAAGAAGAGTTTTTAGCCACGGATGAACACCGATTGAACACGGATGAGGAAGGAGTTTCGGGTAAGAAACGTTTTTCCGTTAGAGAGACGATCAAAAAATCGCGAAGTTATCCGCGTGCTGACGCAGCGCAGCTCACCTGGATCCCTTAGGGAGACCTTGTGTTCGTTTGAATGGAATGCATAAAATTACGTTGACTTGAATCATCGGCCGTGTCGCCACGCCGGACGCGCGGGGCGATGCCCACGCGGTTAAACGATTCCCGCCTACCCTGCCCTGCCTCGATTGGATTCTACCACATGACTAGCGTTCGACTTGATCGCCGATCCGTGTTGAAGGGCTTGGCTGGGGTCACTTTGGCGCTGCCGATTCTGGAGGCGATGGGGAAGGAAGTCGTGAATCAGGCGCCGCGACGATTCTGCGCGCTGTACACCGCGAATGGGATGTCGCTGCCGAATCCCAAGCATGCGATGCCGGAGTGGAGTTGGTTTCCGACGAAGGAAGGACGCGACTTTGAGTTTGGGAAGTCGACCGAGTCGCTGAGTCCGTTCCGCGACCAAGTCAGCTTTCTGGGTGGATTGCAGCACGCGAACGGCGGCAAGGCCGATCCGCATCTTTGTTCCGACATGTGGCTGACGGGTGCGCCGTTGCATGATCCGAAGCCAGGGACGTTCAACTCGGTCGCATTGGATCAGGTGATTGCGCTGCACACGAAGAAGTATTGCCGACAGCCTTCATTGGTCTTGTCGATCGATGCGGGTGTCGGATTTCTGTCACGTACGGGAACGATTTCGTACAACCTGGAAGGGAAGCCGATCCCTGCCGAAAACAATCCGCGGCGCGTGTTCGATCGACTGTTTCGCGGCGACAAGTCGTCGTTGGAAGCGCAGCGCGAACAATTGCGGAAGCGGATCAAGTTGGTCGATGCCGTGCTGGAGAGTGCGAAGTCGCTGCATAAACAACTCGGCAAGTCGGACAGTGAGCGAATGGATCAGTATCTGACGTCGCTCGATGAAATCGAAAGCCGACTGACGGCGTCGGAGAAGTGGATCGATATTCCGATTAAGACTCAGGATTACAGCCATTTGAATCTGGAGGCAAATTCGGAAGGGGAACCGGGCGAATACTATCGCAACATGTTCGACCTGATCGCCCTCGCGTTCGATGCAGATATCACTCGGTCGGTAACCTTCATGTTGAACCGCGAAGACGGCATGGGAGTCAGTGATACGTTCCCGATCAAGCTGGGCCTAAAGCGAACTCATCACAATCTGTCTCACGCCGAAGACAAAGACGGTCAGTTGGCATTCGCGAAGTACGACCAGTTCCTGACCGAACAGGTCGCTCATTTCCTAGGCCGACTCAAACAGTATCAGGACATGGAATCGAGCGTGCTGGAGAACACCATCGTGTTGTTCGGCAGTGGAGCGAGTACGACTCACAACCCAACAAACATCCCCACACTGTTGGCGGGTGGAACCAAGATGGGCCTGAAACACGGAACTTACTGGCGCAAGGCGAATACGCCGATGTCGAACGTTCACCTGAGTATCCTGCGCTCGATGGGAATCGAAGAGGCGGCGTTCTCTGACAGTACTGGCACGATCGGCGAATCGATCTTCACGAAAGTGTAAGTGATCTAACGCAATTCGATCGGATGACCAGCCTCACTTAGGCAAGCTTGTCGCCAGCGAAGAATGACGCCGCGCGCGTTGTTTGTTATGTTCGTGAAGTCGTAAAACGAATTGAGCGACGGCATTGTCGATGCCGATGAAACTTGCTGCTTACAACGTCGAGATTTCAATATGCGATTTTGCTCCTTGTGGCTCTGTCTGGTTGCACTTGTCATCGGCGACCAGGATATTGCGTTCGCGCAGAAGCCCGCCTTGAACGACAGTATCAGTCGGCGTGGCGAAGAGACGTGGGCTGTTGCCAAGCAGATCTGGCAGTTTGCTGAGCCTGGCTATCAGGAGACGCAGTCTTCGAAGCTTCTGGCGGATACGCTGGAAAAAGCGGGATTTGTCGTTAAGCGCGGTGTGGCGGACATTCCGACGGCATTCACAGCCACATACGGCGAGGGGAAGCCGGTCATCGGGATCATGGGTGAATACGACGCGTTGCCGGGGTTGTCTCAGCAGGCCGTTCCCGAGCAGTTGGCTCGTGAAGGGGCATCTTACGGACATGGGTGCGGGCATCACATGTTTGGGGCCGCGTCGATGTCGGCTGCGATCGCGATTGCTGAGCAGATCAAGGCGGGGCATCTTCGCGGGACTGTCCGTTTTTACGGGTGTCCTGCCGAAGAGGGTGGCAGCGGCAAGACGTTTATGGTGCGAGCCGGGTTGTTCAATGATTGTGATGCGGCCCTGCACTGGCATCCTTCATCGCGAAATTCGGCGGGAGACGGATCGTGCCTGGCACGGGCGGCAGTGAAGTTTCGCTTTAAAGGGACGAGTGCTCATGCCGCTGGTTCGCCTGATTTGGGGCGGTCGGCTGTGGATGCGGTCGAGTTGGCCGCTCACGCTTCCGAGTTGATGCGCGAACATACTCCGGACTTCACTCGGATTCATCACGTGATCACGGCCGGCGGCGGGGCCCCGAACGTCGTACCCGATTTCGGCGAGGTCTTCTTTTACCTGCGTCATCCCAAGGCAGAGATCGTGAAGGAGCTTTACCCACGGTTGCTGAGGTGTGCTCAGGGGGCGGCCCTGGCGACCGATACGAAACTCGAAGAAGTTTATCTCGGCGGAACGATGGAAATCATGGCAAACGAGACGCTCGCACAGGTGGCCATGAACAATCTGAAACAGTTGAACGATCTGAAGTACACGCCTGAAGAATTGGAGTTTGCCGCGCGGATCCAGTCAACTCTGAGTAAGCCGCTACCGCTCGATACGTTGACCCAGGTGTTTAACACCAGCACCGATGTCGGCAAAGGTTCGACGGATGTCGGCGACGTTTCCTGGGTCGTGCCGACGACCGGGTTCACCACGTCGTGCTATGTGCCAGGAACGGGAGCTCACTCGTGGCAGGCCGTCGCGGCCGGCGGAATGTCGATCGGTAAGAAGGGGATGCAGTTGGCGGCGCGAACCATGGCCGCCACCACGTGGGATCTATTTCAACAGCCCGAAACGCTGGCCGCCGCGAAAGCGGAATTCGCCAAGAGGTTGGAAGGTCGCAAGTATGACCCGCTGCTGCTACCCGGCCAGAAGGCCCCATTGGATTACCGGAACTCGCCGGTCGCTCAATAAGAACAGCAGAAGCCGGCTCAACTACTCCATTGCGTCGACAGAATTCTTACGACGCTGTTATCTGGTCGATTTACAGACAAATCGCTATTGCCTTGCGCCATTATGCGCAACAACATGGACCCGCACGTCCGGTATTTGTTGCATCTTCATCGACTCTCCACTTCCAAAGGGTTCGCCATGGACCGCAGAGTTCGCGCTCGTGGGTTCACGTTGATTGAGTTGCTGGTGGTCATTGCGATCATCGCGGTACTGATCGCACTTCTCTTGCCAGCCGTGCAACAGGCGCGCGAGGCAGCTCGACGTTCGCAGTGTGCCAACAACCTGCATCAGCTGGTGACAGCGATGCATAACTACGAATCGACTTACACGTGCTTCCCACCCGGAAGCATCGGCCCCATGCAGGGCGACAGCAATTTTGCCGCTCCGTGGGCCGATCCGAGTGTGGGGGCTGTTGCCCGTGGGGTCACTTCAGTTGGGCCGCCATGATTCTGCCTCAGATCGATGGCACCAACGTTTACAACATTATCGATTTCACGGTGCCTGCCTACGTCTATTCGATCGTCGAGAATGGGACTCAACGCGGTCCGGCGGGCGATCCAAAAAACAAGTTGGCTGCGACATCGATGCCACCAGTATTTGTCTGTCCTTCGGCTCCACGCGTTCAGCCGGCGAATCAGAATAAAGATTATGGAATCAACGGCGGAACCGGAATCTGCTGTCCGGAAAGAGCACAAACGGGCATGAACGGTATTGGGTTCGTCAACAGCTCTGTTCGACTGGGGCATATCATCGATGGCACGAGCAATACACTGATGTTTGCCGAGTTGGCTCATACGACAAACCATAGCTGGCTCGATCGCAACACGGGCTCGAACCCATTTCTGTTTGTGCATCATCCCTCGGAGGGCTATGTCGACGCGACAGCCCAGGATCTGCCTGACAATCACACGTACAACAACCGTGCGGCCGAGTCGCATCATGTGGGTGGTGTTCAAGCCGTCTTTGCAGATGGCCATCTCAAGTTCATCAGTGACAACATTGACACCAACACCTACATCAAGCTGTTCAGTCGAAACGGTTCGGAGGTCGTTGGCGACTTTTAAGTCTGGCCGACGGTCCCGACGCCTGTCCGAGGACCGTTGTCTCGCAATTCCAAGCTCTCGAATTTCCCGATCATTTCACACCAGGATCGCCGCAATGCTGGGTTGGTTTGTCCAAAAGTCCCACCGCTCTGCCCTTTGGTTCGCCATTGCTTGTTGCCTTTTCTGTTCATGTTCCAAAGCCACCAATACAGTGAAAGTTCATCGTGTCTCGGGAGTCCTCACCGTGAAGGGCGTGCCGGCACCAAGCTTTCTCATTCATTTCACCCCGGAAAAAGGACGACCCAGCACCGGCGCGAGCGACGCCAAAGGGGCCTTCGAGATGCGTCTGGAACGAGATCGGGCGGGAGTTGTCCCCAGTCAGCACAAGGTCTGGATCGAATACAAGCCGAGCAGTCCTGCGGAAGAAATGAAGATCCGCGAGGGGAATAGTCCGTTGTCGGCCGAGTTGCAGGAGGCACTCAAGAAATACGGATCTGCTGAAACGACGCCCTATCGAGTCACCGTCGACAAGGATCAAAAGGATCTGGCGATCAAGCTGGACTAGTGCGGGTCGCACTTACGTGTCGCGTTGAAACATGGGTTAGACGCCGTGGATAGTCTTGGTTGATCTGCGTGTCTTTCAACCACAACTTCAAATCGCTGGCATAGGCGGCAAACATGTGCTCCAGTGTTTCGGCACTTTCGACTTCAATGAACGGCTGGCCGACCCGAGAATTTGACAGGGCATTCCACGACGACGACGGCAGTGTTGCGGGTCGATTCTATTGAGCCAATCACGATGGCATCGTACCCCGTCTGACGGGTGTGGCCGCTCCAAATGAAGATGACCGAGCATCCGTTGAGTACCCATATCAAACATGCTGGTTGTCGCTTCGATCTTGCCGCTGATATGAAAACAGCGATTGCCGATCGTCGAAGTCGCCACCACCACTGTCGAATCGACCCCTTCACTGACATAGTGAACTCGCGAATCGTATCCCAGCTCTCAACGTCATGGCCGAAGGTCGGCAGCCCCAGGGGAACTGCAGGGACGATGAGCATTGCGATGGGACACAAGCAGGCCAGTCCCGCGAGGTGGGCAGTTAAGTGAAGCCGGGCGAAACGTATCAAATTTCGCAAAATCGACCAATATCTCTCAAGAAATCGCCTGATCGTGCCGACGGCGGCCGAAGCTGATCTTGTTGGCCCAACCGATTTTCACTACGTTTCCGCCCTCCAACTCCTTTTATCAATTCGCGGTTTGCCATTTCCCGGTCGCCACTCGCTTCGCTCGAAGTCGTGTGCTGGCCGAACGATATGATGCCCTCCAACATCTCAGGTTTAGCAATGTTTCGATCGGTCGGGCTGCTGGTGCTCGGACTTGGCTTATGCGCCGCCTGCGGGTGTGCATCGGTCGGGACGGGTCGTAGCACGAAGCAGACCGAGCGTGCGTCCTGGGGACGGAGCCGTGTCGAGAAGGAATCGGTAACCAAAAATGACAAGTCAGCCGTCGTCTCCTTCCGAGCCCCTCGGCGCAATCCGGAAACGCCTGCCGACTCTAAAGATTCATCGTTCCCCGGCCACTCTGCAGAGCTTCCGCTCGTCTCTTCCGGCAGCTCTGATCGAGAATCTCTGGTCACACGGGCTGGATACGAAGACGAGTCGCCACGCACTCTGAATTCAAAAACAGATTCGGTCGAGTTCGAGTCGGGCGTCATCGACGCTCATTATCGTTCGGACCGTGATGCCTCGGACAATCCGATCCAACTGCAGGGACTGCAAGCGATCTCGGAATCGATGGATGCCGAAGACCCCGGTGGAATCGACGAATGGGCGCAGCGACCGAAGGACGCTCCAGTTCAGCAGGCGGACTTGGATTCTCATGTGACCGGCGTCAGCCTGACCTCACACCAGGCCAATCCACCACCGAGTCCATGGCAGGCGGAACTCGACCAGTTAATCGTGCGGGCCGAACGCGAATTGGCCTCGTTGTCGCCGCGAAATGCTGACACAGCCGCAGAGTACCGCCGCCTTCAAGTGCATCTGCGCTTCCTCTATTTGCTGGCCCGGCATCCCGAACAAGCCCTGACAGTGATCCCCTCGCTCGACCCGGCCGATCAAGAGTATTGGCAGGAGATGGTTTGGGCGATCACCAATTCGCTCGATCCCGACGAACAGTTGTCGCCTCGCGATCGAGCTGCTCACACGATCCCGCGGATTAATAATGCGTTGCGACGCCTGCGCGAGCAAGCCGATTTGTCGATTCGAAACAGTGCGTTCTGCGAGGAGATCTCTTACTACGGCAACTACAAGCGGTTCCCCCGCGAAGAGTTCGTGCCGGGACAACCCGTCTTGCTCTACGCCGAAATTGAAAACTTCCGCAGCGAACCCTCCACGACTGGCGAGTACCGAACACTGCTGCGATCGCTGGTCGAAATTGTCGGTCCAAATGGTCAGATCCGCTGGAAAAAGAGCTTTGCGGCGACGGAAGATCTGTGCCGCAATCCGCGACGCGACTACTTCCACAACTATCAGTTCACAATCCCCGATCGTCTGCCACTGGGACCTCATACCCTCAGGTTGACTGTCGTCGACGAGTTGAGCGGTAAACAAGCGACCAGCATGATCAAATTCATGGTCAAGTGATCGCGGTCGCCAATCGCGATTCAGGTCGCGACATCCTCGCCAAGTCCTCCGGTTATCAAAGTGACCTTCGCGCGGGACGACATTTCGGAATAATCCCCAGAGCGTGGTTCGATCGGACGGAATCCGCGCTGCTTTTTGGATTTGGGGGGACGCTGGTCATGGATTCAGACCTGAAACCACACGATGGCGGGCATGCCTGGTGGCGCGAACGCGAACTTTGGCTGCTGGTGCTGCTGATGGGCGGCATTTATCTGACGAACCTGGGTGGGATCACCATCCGTGGTGAGGAATCTCGTCGAGGTCGCATCGCGTGGGAAATGCTGCAGAGCGGCAACTGGCTGGTTCCAACCATGCAGGAACGTCCCGTCTTTTATCGGCCGCCGCTGCAAAACGCGTTGATTGCCGGTGTCGCTGCCGTTCACGGCGAAGTCGATGCCTGGTCACTGCGACTGCCGAGTGTCATTGCCGTCTTACTGTTGGTCGTTTTGATCTACGGCTATGGCCGCAGTTTCCTGTCCAAGTTGGGGGCCTTTGCAGCCGCATTGGGTTTCGCTTCGATGGGCCAGGTGCTGGAGCTAGGTCGACTGGGCGAGACTGAAGCAGTCTTCACGCTATTCGTGGCAGGTAGCCTGCTGACCTGGCGCTGGTGTCTGAATACGGGACGGTCTCCCTGGTTCATGTGGACGGCCAGCTATGCCTTGGCAGCCGCCGCGACCCTGACCAAAGGTCCACAGGCGCCGATGTACTTTGTCGGTGGGGTCTGGTTGTTTTTGATCGTGACTCGCCGCTGGCGGATGTTGTTCACGCTGCCGCATCTGGCTGGTATCGCGGTCGCACTCGGCGTACTGGCGCTGTGGCAGGTTCCTTACGCGATGCAGATGGGTGTGGCGACATCGTTTCGTGTCTATGTCGGCGATGTGGCCTCTCGTTTCGGCGATATGAAGGCCGCAACCGTCATCAAGCATTTGATTTCCTTCCCGTTGGAAATCGTGTTTGGATCACTGCTGCCTTGGTCGGTCCTGCTGTTGTGCTATGCCAGCCGACAGTTTCGACAGGACTTGGGACGACTGCGAGAAAACGCGTTGTTCCTGGCGGTCTGCATCGCGATCAGCTTCCCTTCGGTCTGGATTCCGGCGACGGCCAGCCTGCGTTACTACATGCCGATGTTCCCGATCTTCGCCTGCCTGGCGGGGATTGCGATTGAGCGGATTGCGGCTTACGCACCCAGCTCCATTTGGGTGAATCTGTTCACTCGGTATCAACGCACCTTGGCGTTAGTTGCCTTGGGGACCGGTATCGTGGTCCTGGTTGCGTCGATTGGAATTCCAAGACTCGATCTGGCGCAGTCGATCCCATTCGCGGTCGCGTATTTTGCGGCGTGCGCGATGCTGGCCGCTGTCGGCTGGTGGGCGGCTCGCAGCTTGACTCCGCGCGGAATCATGATCGGAATGACAACAACGGCCTGCTTCCTGGGGCTGACTTACAGCACACTGCTGGTCTTTGTGCGACAGAAGATTAGCGAAGACGCTCCGGGGGCGATCGCTCAGCTACGTGAGAAGCTTCCCAAGGGAGAACATCTGGTCAGCGTGGGCCCTGCGCATCACTTGTTTCTATTGCTGTACGGTGAACCAGTCAAGCACGTTCCGCTGGATCATGTCAGCGATCTGGATCAGACCGACAGCGATTACTTCTGCTTCTGGGTCTGGTCGGGTGGAGTCAAACCTGCCGACATCCCGTTCGCGTGGGAACAGGTGGCTGCGATTTCATGCGATCGGAACCGACGCAGCAATCCGATTGATACGGTCATTGTCGGTCGTCGGATTCGATCACCACAGATGGCGGCACGACCTGATTCGCTGGAGTAAGTCACAAGCGTCGTGGCTGTGCATAGGTCCCATCAGTCGTATACGTCCTATTTCGATGGGACGAATATGTCTGATGGGACTTATGTCTGAATCACGCGCGGGGCGATGCCCACGCGGTCAAACGATAGCTAAAGGACCACGCGTCCGTAGTGTTGTTTCAATCGCTGAATGGATCGTTCGATCGTCTGCGGTACGTCAGCGGCATCTAGTCGCCCAGTTGCGACTAGGCACTGCGCCAGATCTTGCAGCATCGCGTGTGTAAGCACGGGGGCGAAGATCAGCATCAAACGTCGCTCGACAAGGTCATCCAGCGTGGTCACCCATTCGTGCTGGATCACCCATTGGACGGTGCGACGCGACCACAGTGAATCGGCGATGGCGACTCGTTCGGTGGCGGCGACCTGTTTTAGAATCGCTTTCGTTTGCATTCCGTACAACGGCCACATCGCGGCGACTTCGGCGACCGTTGTATCGAAGTCAGAAGCCCACTGCTGCCACAACTCAGGCCAGGTGTGATGATCGCGTGGAAAGTCGACGCTACCGAGGATAGGGCGTCGATCCGTTGTTGCCTCACGTTGCTGACCCAGGTGCTTCAAGACACGGTCACTGATCTGATTTGCGACTGATCGGAACGTCGTCAGCTTGCCCCCGACAAGAGTCACCACGGGGACACCATGCAGGTGGTGTTCGGCGAGCGAGTGATCTCGTGAAACCGCGGCGTTGTTCGTGTCTGTCGATCGAGGCAGCGGGCGAACACCGCTGTAGTGCGACTCGATGTCGGATTGACTCAGCTTCAGTCCGAAGACCCCCTCGACGACGTTTACCAGATACTGCAGTTCTTCTGCTGACGCGACAGCCTCGTCGGGTGGCCCGGACCATTCTTCATCGGTTGTACCCACCAATACGGCATCTCCGAACGGCAGGATGAACGCCAGTCGGCGGTCGACGGTCTCGGCATAGATTCCTTGATCGCGGAGTCTCTGGATGAGTGTCGCGTTGCGCGTAACGAGGTGGCTTCCTTTCGTTCCAGCGAACATGGGAATCGTCGCGGCATCAATTCCTTTCAGCGTGAGGTCGCCCCAGGCTCCGCTACAGTTGATCACCATTTTAGGCTGCAAGGTGGCTGCAACCGCACCTTGATGATCGGCAACCTGGATCTTCGAATCCTGCCAGCGGATCTGTGCGTGAGGAACAATCTGAAATGGCAGGCCGCGTTCTTTGGCGATCGATTCCGCTTCCGCGAGCAGCGCGATGACGCACCGTTCCGGGAACCGCATCTGCGCGTCGGAGTATTCACACATCCATTGATAGCGAGTCGTGTCGATGCGCGGTTGCGCCGACGTGACAGAGCTATTCACGTCGGAAGAGTGACCCGCGACTGCTCCACGACTTTTGGGCAATCCGTCGCCCCACGAGAACAGGTCGTACATCCATAGCCCCATCCGTATGGGCCAATAGCCGCGCGGAGCTCGTCGCTCGCTTCGTCCCATCAGGCGGCGACCAAGCCGTGTGCGTGCCAGCTTGAAGAAACCTAGCCCTGATCGCAGCAGCCCAGACCAGCGTTTGTTCGTGGGGACAAACAATCGCAACGGCCGTACGAACTGAGGTGCCAGCTTCAACAGCCTTTCACGCTCCGCCAGCGATTCGCGAACGAGGTGAACATCGCCGTATTCCAGATAGCGTAGCCCCCCATGAATCAGTCGCGACGACTTGGAAGTGGCTCCGCCCGCGAGGTCGCCCGTGTCAGCCAAGACCACAGGAACATTATTCAGTACGAGTTCTCGCGCCACAGCCGCCCCATGAATTCCACCACCTAAAATCAGGACAGGAATCGTAGATGGCAAAGGGAGATCAGCGGTCATTCGATCAGATTCGCGATAGTGAAGGGACAAGCAATTCGAGGCTCGCAATCTGATCCACAATCTGGATATGCTGCGAAACCCAATTTAGAGGCATAATGTCTATAGTCATCTCTGGTCGGTCGACAACACATCTTAAGATATTTGCGACACGAAAGCTGGCCTGAATGCATCGGCGATTTCGAGATTGGATTCGACCGTGGAATTGGTCGACTCGACGTTGGGCCTTCGTCTTAGTGGGCCTGATGTTGGCATCTCCGTTCTTGACTCGTTGGTACTGCCTGTGGCAGATCCCCGATGTGGCCCTGCCGTTTGACGAAGCGGAGTTTCTACGCGGCGAGGATGTGGCTGAAGAAGATGATGCATTCGTTGAGTATCAAGCAGCGATTCACACGTTCACCGCCAACCGTTCGAAATGGATGATCAACGAAAGCTCTGCTGGCGACCCTTGGGATTCGGTCGATAAGGCGCTGGTACATCCAGATCAGCCACGAGATTCGAAGCTGGATGAGTGGGTCCGCAAGAACAGCATCACCCTAGACCATTATCGCCGCGGCGGTGAAAAGCCGCGGGCCAAGGGACCTTCGCTCCGTACGATGGACGACATCGACACGACGCTGACGCCGCACAGTTATCTGCGGCGTCTGGCGAGATTGGCACGTGTGCAAAGCCTGATCCGCGAGGCGAATGACCAGGTCGACACCGCGTGGCAGTGGCTTCGGGCCATTCTGCAGAGTTCGCGCCACGCGGAAGCCACACGAATTGATGTCTGTCGTTCGATTGGGATAGAAATTCGGGCTCATGCATTCCAAGGAATTGTTCACTGGTCGCAGTCACCATTGGTGACTGCAGATCAACTGCGTTCTGCCCGAAAGGAAGTTCAAGTCGAGGCCACGCGGCGGACAACCCGCTCTGACTGCTCCAAAGGTGAATACTTGTGTAAACGCAATACCTTGCTTCGAAAGGACGCACCAGATTATCTTTTACCGTCATGGAATAAGGGGATCGCGGCGAACCCCGCCTGGCTGCCTTTGAAGCAGATTGGCCTCTGGTTTTTGGGACAACCGGAGGGAATGCTGCGGGTGCAAAGGCAATTGCTCGTCAACAACGGGCTCGCCATTGATCTGCCACTATCTCAACGCGCGGCCACCGTGCCCTGCGACAGCGCTCTGGTCTTGGAGGTCGCCGATAAACGAGTAAGCGGACAAATGAAGCCAGAGGCACTCGCTAGGGTACTCGATGATGCGAACTGGCGAGTAGAGGGGACTTCGTTGTCCGTCAGCAGACGCTACCTCGATGAGTCGATCCACCGCGACGAGACGCGTCTCTTAGCATTGATAGTCGTGTTGGCGTGCCAAGAATATTACCGTGATCACACGGAGTTCCCTGCCGCAATAAAAGATTTGATTCCAGCTTATTTGGACGCAATCCCTAGTGATCCAATGCTCTCCTCTGTCGTTCCTATCACGTATCGACGCAATCCAGATGGAAATGCTGTTGTTGGGAGCGTTGACGAGAATGGGATCGATGACAACAACGTTACGACGGTCTTAGACCGACTAGCAAAAGATGTAGGCTATCTCATCTCGAAACCGTCGCAACGAAACCCCTCGGCATTGGCGCCAAGCAATATTCCATAGGAAGACTACTCGGCCATGAACGTGAAGAAGCCTACGCAGCGCTGCGGGAGGACCGTATCGACCGTCGATATTTCGGCGGATGGAACGTTGTACCTTTGGGGTGGTGGATCACCGGGTGGCGATTGTTCCATATCGATCTGTGATGCCAACACTCACAAAGTCATGCAAAACCTGAAAGGTCACAAGAAGCCAGTTCTGTGGGCTCGGTTTCTGGCAGACGGATCAGTCGTGTCATTCAGCTTTGATTCGCACGTCTGCCGCTGGACGAGGGATGGTGAGTTGGCGGCATCGAACGAAGTTCATCTTTCGCACCGTGCCGATGGTTTCGCGGTATCCAACAACGGCAAGATCGCCGTCTCTGGCGACTATCGCGGCGAGATCTCGGGCTGGCAATTGAAAGACGGCACACAGGCGTTCACGGTTCAGGATGAAGGGGCTCAGCGTCAAATCTGGGCCATCGCGATCTCTCCAAACAGCAAGCAGTTTGTGAGCGGTGGTGCTGGCGGCAACATTCGAGTCTGGGATGTTGCGAAGCGGAGCGAGAAATCGTGTGTGGAGCTAGGTCTGGGCCAACATGTCCAAGGGCTCGACTGGCACCCAGAAGGCAAGCGTTTCGCAGCGGCGATTGCTCCCGATGGTTCGGCCGCCAAAGGATCCAAGAGCCGAGTGGCCATCTTCGAGGGAACGAAGGAAGTGGCGTCGCTTTCGACAGGCGGTCATCAGCCGCAGTACTGCCGATTCAGCAGTGATGGCAGCCTGCTGGCCGCTGCGGGTGGAGGGACAGACCGAGGTGGCAACGACTCGAAGGCGAACTGCGTGATTCATGTCTGGGAGGTGGAATCGGGCAATGAGATCGCCGCCTTCACCGGACATTCGGGACTGGTCCGAGACCTCGCATTTTCGCCTGACTCGAAATACCTGATGTCGGCGGGATGGGATGACACGTTGCGCACCTGGCAAATCGGCTAAGGATGTGGTGCACCTGACAAGCGGATTGGGATGAAGATGACGGCGAACATCAGTGAACCCAAGCAGACGAACGACAGCGAATCAGTCGCATGGTGGAACCCGCTGCATTGGCCCGCGGCGATCTGGGTGTTTTTGATCGTGTTGGGATTGATGACGAGTCCGTTTGTTATCCGGGCCTTCATGCTGGCTGGCATTCCTGACATGCCTGAGCGGTTTGATGAAGTTGCCTATTCGACGTGGGATGTCCCTGCCGCGGACGATGCCTTCACGTACTATCGAGAAGCCGCGGCTTTGCATCAACAGATCGTGACAGAACTTCGGTCCGGAGGCCGGACGGAAGTTCGTGAACCGGAAGATTCCTTGGCTGTGCTTAAGCAGGGTTGGACGGAAGCCACCGAACCGACGAAACAGTGGTTGGACCTGCATCAAGAATCGCTGGCCGTCTGGCGGCGCGGCACAGAGAAGGACCGGGGCCTGAATCTGTTGCCATCCAAACTGTCTTACACGACGATTCTGAATCTCATCCAGGACCAACGAACGTTCGCGAGACTGGCGATGTTGCAGGAATCGCGAGCTATCAACGATGGAGAACTCGCCGAAGCCCATCAGTGGACACGCGCCGCGTTTCGCTGCGGCGGACATACCAGCCATCGTGGCTGCCTTATCCAAGGTTTGGTTGGCGTCGCGATTCATGCGATCTCATCACAAGGACACGCTCATTGGGCCGAACAGCCTGGTGTGACCACTGAACAACTGCAGCAAGCTCTGGTCGAAGTTCAATCCGATGGCAAACTCTATGAATCGCTCTCCAACACCTTGAAGTCGGAGTATCTCTCAACCAGGAACTCACTCCAATCTCGGGACTGGGCGAATCTGATTGCTCCAGTGAACACCGGTGGGCTGAAAAATATAGCCGGACCAAGGGCGATGAGATTGCTTTATTGGGTCGTTGGCGAACCGGAAGTCTCGATCCGAGTGTTTCGACAGATCCTCGCCAATCAACTGCCTGAGATCGACAGGCCCATAGATTTGCGCCGCAAGATGGTCGGGTCGGGTACCACCATGCTGTTCGAGCCAGATCCTTCCATTTCGCAGCCCTCTGGCCAACTCGAGCCCGCAAGAATCGATCGAGCGATCAAGCGTTCAGCACTGACACGGATGCTGCTCCCTTCGCTCGCGCAAATCGATTCTGCGTTCCTCGCGCGACGAGGGCGGCAAGCGGCCTTGGAGGCTCTGCTGGCGGCTCAAGCTTACCGCCGCGATCATGGCGAGTTCCCCGAAAGTCTCGCTCAACTTGTTCCGAACTACCTGGCCGCAATCCCGGTCGATCCTTGTGATCCTGCCGGCGGCCCGTTGCTCTACCGTCGCGATGAGCCCACTAGAGCGGTCATCTGGAGCATGGGCGATGACCGCGCGGATGGAGGCGGCGTGATTGACGCCACTAACGGGCGTCCGGCGGATGTGGGTTTTGAGCTGAAATGAGTCGGAGAATTCAATGACCTCAAAACAGCTTGTTGCAGCAGAACCGCAAGAAGACGGTTCATCAGTCGCGTGGTGGAATCCGCTCCATTGGCCCGCGGGGATCTGGGTGCTGTTGATCGCACTGGGGTTGATGACGACGCCGTTTGTCATCCGAGCCATCATTCTGGCGGGCATTCCCGAGATGCCAGAGCCTTTTGACGAAATCGCTTATTCGACATGGGAAGTTCCTGCTATCGACGATGCCTTCACTTACTATCGAGAAGCAGCGGCCCTGCATCAGAAACTGGTGGCCGATCTGAAAGCACAGGGGATTACCGACATCCGTGAGCCGGAAGATTCTCTCCTTATCCTGCAGGAGGGCTGGTCTGAAGCAACGGATTCGACCAAGAAGTGGCTGGAATTGCATCAGGAGTCACTGGCCGCCTGGCGGCGCGGGACCGAGAAAGATCAGGGGCTCAATGTGCTGCCGTCCAAGCTGACAATCGACTCAATCTGGAATGTGGTCCAAGAGCAACGGAAGTTCGTGAGACTGGCGATACTCGAAGAATCGCGGCTGATCGCCAGCGGAGAACTGGACGAAGCTCGACAGTGGGCTCGCGCTGGATTTCGTAGCGGCGGGCATACCAGCAACCGCGGCTGCATTATGCAGGGACTGGTTGGCGTGGCCATCCATACAGTTTCTTCACAGGGGCTCGCGCGGTGGGCCGAGCATCCCGGCGTGACATCGGCGCAACTTCAGCAAGCCCTGGTCGAGGTCCGATCCGACGAAAAGCTGTATGAATCGCTATCGAATATTCTGAAGTCGGAATATCTCTATATGCGAAACGTGACTCGATCTTCCGACTGGAATCTCGAGATTGCGCCGACTAATCCCAGCGGAGCCACTTCCGCAGCAGAGGCCAAGATCATGAAGATGCTGTATTGGACCGTCGGCGAGCCCGAAGTCTGCGCCCGCATCATGCGACAGATCCTTGCCAATCAGCTTCCCGAAATCGACAAGCCCATCGCTTTGCGCCGCAAGATGGTCGGATCGGGTGCCACATTGCTGTTTGAACTTGATCCGTCAATCTCGCTGCCGGAGGGACAACTCGATCCTGCAGGGATCGAGCGAGCGATCAAACGTTCTTCGCTCACTCGGATGGTGCTGGCCGCGCTGGACCAACTCGATATCGCTTTTCTGAGACGACAAGCACGCCAAGCGACGCTCGAAGCGCTATTGGCGACGCAGGCGTATCGTCGAGACCACGGCGAGTTCCCGGAGAGCCTGGCTCAACTCGTCCCGAAATATCTGGCAGCAGTCCCGTTAGACCCCTGTGATCCCGCGAGAGGCCCCCTTCTCTATCGCCGCGATGAGCCGGCCAAGGCTGTCGTCTGGAGTGTGAGTCAAGACCAGGCCGATGATGGCGGCGACATCGACACCACAAAGGGTCTTGCGCCAGACTTGGGGTTTGAACTCAAGTGATCGAGGAGAGGCAAAGCCGTCCGCGTGCTTACGCAGCGCGGCTCACCTCGGATGAGTGCATCGAAAAAGTTATGCTGAAGCATAACCTACGTTTTCGCGGCGGCTCGCTTTGGAATCATGGTGCTGAGTACGAGGAAGACTGCGGCCGAGCAGCAGAGCATGGCGAACCAGTCGCCGAATCGGACGTAGAGGCTGCTACGGCTATCCAGCGGGACGGTGTGTACCAAAGCTGCGTTTAACTGCTTGTGCCAGGCTCCCGTTTTGGGGTCACGGGCCGTTGTTCGAGGTGGGGCGGGAGCGTTTTTGAGGGAGTCGCCGTCGATGAAGACTTCGGGGTCCAGGATCGCTCCGTCGCCATCGATGATCGCGCTGATGCCGGTGTTGACCGCTCGCACCATTGGCGTGCGACATTCGACTGCTCGGAAGGCGGAGGTGATCAGGTGCTGATCAAGTTCGCTCGATCCGTGGAACCAGCCGTCGTTCGTCAGGTTCACGAGCAGGTCGACGGGCTTGCCATTTTCGTATTCAGAGCCCGCGGCGACAACGCCGCGGACCAGATGCGGCACAGTGTCTTCGAAGCAGATCAGCGGAGCCATGCGCCACTTGCCGTATTCAAACAAGGCCGCCCCCTGCCCTTTGTCCAAACCCCATTCGCCGCGGTAAGGAGTGAATCCGCCGAGCCACGGCAACCAGTCTTTCAGGGGAATGTATTCGCCGAACGGAACGCGATGCATCTTGTCGTAACGTCCTGCCAGACCGACGTCGGGACGGATGAATGCCGCCGAGTTGTACTGATGGACACGCTTCTCATCGGCTTCAGCCGCGTTGATCCCGATGACGAGGGCAGCGCCTGTCCGCTGGCTTTCGGTCGCGAGTGTCTTACGGACTTCTTCGTTCTTCCAGACAGCAGGGTTGGCGTACGGAGCGACTGCTCGCAGTTGTTCGTCGGTCAGGTCTTTCGCGGCACTCAGGAGTGGCCAGGGAAACATGGATTCGGGCCAGACAATCACGTCGGGCTGCTCTCGTACGGTCCAGGCCATCAGCCGCAGATGAGTGGTAAATACTTCCTGGACTGCTGGAGGTGCGACTCGTAACGATGCCAGGAAGTTGCCCTGAATTAAAGCCACTCGTGGTCCCGGCTTGAAGTCGGCCTGGGCTCGTCGCACATAGCCGTAGGTGATAGTCGAGCCGAACAGCACCACCGCGGCGGCGACTTGCACCAACTGGCCCAGCGTCATCCCGGCGGCGGTCACGGGTCCGGTCGAGGGATGAACCAGGCGACAGCGAATCAACCATGAATGTGGCACCAACAGCGCCAACGCGGCTGAGCAGGTGGCGATCACAAAACTGACGCCGTAGGCTCCGACAAGATCGCTGATCTGAATAAACTCCAACCAGCGATATTGCGAATGCCCCAGGTAGTACCAGGAGAATCCGGTCAGCAGATGAGCACGGGCAAATTCCAGCCCCGTCCAGACGACCGGGGCCGCCACGGCCAATGGGACCGACCAGCGATGGACGGCAATTCGTGAGATCGCGACAAAGGCGACTGCATACATGGCAACGTACAACGAGAGGGCCGCCCAGGCGATGTACATCGTGGGATCGCCCAAACGCATCCATTGCAGCGTGGCTAACTGGCCCGCCAAGGCACTGAGATAAATGGCGCGATACATCCAGCGAGTGCGGTGTTCGATGCGAACTAAGAGCAGCAGCGGGACCAAGGCGATCCAGGCGAGCGGGCTGGCGTTGACGGGCGTGAAGCAACAAAATAGCAACCCGGCGGAAAGCAGCGACATCCCCCATGCACCCAGACTGCTCGTGCGGAATTGATGCACGTTCTGAACCGAGCGAGCCGTCTGAATAATGTCGCGCACCGATCGATCAGATCGTGTCGCTTGCCGCTTTTCATCCAACGTCATCATCGCTCCGGACATGAATCGGTCCTTCCCTGGAGATTCATCGCCACGTACGCATTTCGCGTACGACATTGCTCAAGCCATACCGACAATCGCCGGGCTTACCAAGTCATCTTAGTACAAGCCGAATTTCATGGGAACGGCGGTTTCTGCCGTTCTGCCTGGACTGACGGTGTCTCTTGATCAAAGACACGGCCTTGTCGAGGACTCCAAAACCGTGGCACCCCTAAGTCGCTGCCCGGTAATAAGAAGTGGCCTGTCACTGGCAGGTTCGGACGGTTTACCACGCGAACGTCTCTAAGCAGTCGCCGACTCCATATTGCCGCGCGGCACCTGGCAACAATGCCATCGCGTTGGCGGCGACTGTCCCGCACAGGTCGGAGGAACCGTGCCACGGAACGAGCGTCACCACGGGGCCAGTCGGTGTCCAAGTCAATCGCGCGGGGTGATAGGTGGGACGGTCGGCCCTCGCCGAGTGCGGATGCTCCAACGCGGCGGGCACTGCTTGCGGCCGTAGCGCTGGCTCGCCCATCAAGCGTTTTAGGGCTGTCCGGACAAACAGTTCGCAACAGACCAGGCTGCTGACAGGATTGCCGGGCAGGCCGAAGACGTAGTTCGCGGTCGTCCCTACTCTTCGCAGGCCGAACCAGACCGGCTTGCCGGGCTTCATTTCGACTTTGTGGAACACCTCGGTGATGCCAGCAGCTGCCAGTTCGCTCGGCACAAGATCGAGAGTTCCGGCAGAGACACCGCCGGACAGGACCAGCATGTCGCATTGCAGCCCCTGCTCGATCTTGGCGCGTAGGTCGATTCGATTGTCGCGCGCAATACCGAGCGGAACGGCGATCGCTCCGGCGGCTTGAATCTGTGCCACGAGCATCGATTCATTGGAATTGCGAATTTGGCCCGGTCCCGGCTCCTGGTCAACGGGAACCAGTTCGTCACCGGTGGCGAGGATCGCCACGGTCGGGCGACGATGGACATTGACTTGAGCCCGCCCCAGTTCGGCCAAAGCCCCTATTCGTGAACCGTTGAGCTTCGTTCCAGCTCGCAAGACCACATCACCGCTTCGCACAGAGGTGCCACGAAGCACGATATTCGTCTGCGATCCTTGAGGCGTTACACGAACGAGATCACCATCCCGGGCGGTGTCTTCGATCTTGATGACGATGTCTGCGCCGATCGGAAGCGGTGCTCCCGTCATAATTTGACTGGTCTGCCCCGATTCGATCGGTCGTGTTGGAACCATCCCTGCGGTGATGACTTCGACAACCTCAAGCGTCGCCGTCCCGTGGTTGAGATCAGTTGATCGAATGGCGTACCCATCCATCAATGATTTGTCGAAAGGTGGGGAATCGGCTGTGGAAGAGATGTCTTCTGCCAGCGTCAATCCCAGAGACTGCCCCAGCGCCAGTGAGACTGGATCGAGGGGCTTGACGGTGGCGAAGAGTCGATCGAAGGCGTCAGCAATGGTCAGCATGGATGCCACTCTAACTTGAATGAGGATCAGGACGTTGAAGTTTAGGACGCCGGTCAGTGAGTTGAAAGCAGCGGCAATTGCCGATGATGGATCGAGCCCCCCGTTCTTGGCAGTGCAATCCCTAGCCATTCGATCCAAAACCCACCCGATTTTTGACGCACAACAATTCCACAACCAATTACAAAATAACACGTTACAGCGTAACAATGACTTACAGAAGCGAGTGGCAACCACTCTGGACTCGATCCTTACTTTCTGACAAACTTCGAACTCTCCTTCCCAAAACACAAGTTGATTTCGGCACGGAAGCCACCATGAGCGTGTCTGTCATCGTTCCCATTTATAACGAAATTGAGAACATCCCCTTGCTGCACACCGCGGTTTCGCGTGTCTTGCAGAAGCTGGGGCGGCCTTACGAACTGATCCTTGTCAACGATGGGTCCAAGGACGGATCGGGCGATGCGCTGGAGGCCCTGGCTCGACAGGATTCCTCGGTGAAGGTCATCGAGTTTCGCAAGAACTATGGCCAGACCGCTGCGATGCAGGCCGGGATGCAGGCGGCGTGCATGGACACCCTCGTGCTGCTGGATGGGGATCTGCAGAATGATCCCGAAGACATCCCGATGCTGCTGGCAAAGCTCGATGAAGGTTACGACCTGATTCATGGCTGGAGAAAGAACCGTCAGGACACATTCATTAATCGCAAATTGCCGTCGAAGATCGCCAACTGGCTGATCTCTAAGGTGACCGGCTTTCCTGTTCATGATCTCGGCTGCACATTGAAGGCGATTCGAACGGACATCGCCCAGGAACTGCAGCTTTACGGTGAGATGCACCGGTTCATTCCGATTCTGGCTCATTGGCGCGGAGCACGATGTGCGGAAGTGGTGACGAACCATCATCCACGGCGGTTCGGCCAGTCGAAATACGGCATCTCGCGGACGACGCGTGTCATCCTGGATTTGATGACGGTGAAGTACTTCATCCAGTACGTTGTCAGCCCCATGAAACTGTTTGGCTCGATTGGACTGCTGTGCCTGCTGACCGGGTTTGTTTCCGGGGCGGTCACCTGTTGGATGAAGATGAGCCAGAGTGTCGACATGACTGGCAACCCGTTGCTGTTGCTGACCGTGATGTCGACGATGATGGGCGTACAGTTCCTGTTCTTCGGAATGCTGGGTGAATTGTGTTCGCGGATTTACTTTGCGTCGACGAATCAGACGAACTATACGATTCGCCGCACGATGAACTTTGAGAACGCGGCGATCGAGATGAAATCACATCGTCGAGCGGCGTGATCTTTCGGCCTTCCCAAAGAAAATGGGACCAGTAGGACCGATGAGACTTATGCGACGGTGGGCGTGGTGAGAACAAAGCTCACGCGCGGAGCGATGCCCGCGCGGCTAAACGACCGCACCGAGACATGACACTATTCTGGCTTGGCTTCTTCGCCCTGTTGGGGGCGGATTGATTCGAAGTACTTGCGGATTGTCTGGCGATGACCGAGCGGGATTTGCTCGTTCTCCAGTACGGCTTCGCTCATCTTCTTGTACTTCTGGTAGACCTCTTTGTAGCCGCGTTGAGCTTCCTGGCGACCTTCCGATGACGAACTGGTTTCGAACTCCGAATCTCCTTCGCCGGCCGTTCCGTTAATCTGCTCACGATTCACGCTGGCACCGAGATTGGTTGATTCGCCGTCGATGTTTCCGCTTTCGGTCATTCCATAGCTGGTACTCGGATTGTTCGATTTCTGCTTCTTTTTACCTGTCGCGTTGCTGTTCTTCTGGCAGTTGCCTTTGCACTCGGTGAGTTGAGTCAGTTCAGCATTGAGCAGATCGTTGATTTTCTTTTTGCGAGCTTGCTTGGCCGCTTTGTCACCCAGCTTCTTGGCTCCGCTCTTGGTGGCGTCTGAGTCGTCGCTTTCGATTCCTTCGGCGATTTCGTTGGCCGCTTCGCTGATCGATCCATCGCCAGCATCTCCTGATTTCTTAGCGGCCTTCTTCAGCTTCTCGGCGGTGTTGCGGGCTTCTTTGCGGTCGAATTCCAGATCGCTGAGATCGGCGAGTTCTTTGGCAGCCTTGTCGTATTTCCCTTCGGCCAATGCCTGACCGGCCCCTTCCAGTGCTTTTGCCGAAGCCATCGCTTCGCCGATTTCCTGAAGTTGCTGATCCACCTGTTCGAGACTAGCCTGACTTTGAGCCGACTGGATCGCAGCCTGCATTTCCGAGATCTTGGCCAGCGCTTCTTTCACGTCGACGCCGGGTTCTTTCAGTTCTTCCGTCTTCTGCTTCAATTCCTTCAGCAGTTGTTCCAGTTCAGGGTCTGCATCCTTTTGGAATTCGTCTTCCAGTTCTTTCAGGCTGTCACTGATCTCTTCGGCTTGCGCGACGATTTGATCGTCCGGTGCCGTCGGAGCGGCTGACAGTTCCTGGTTCTGCAGTGGAATGAATGCGAACACGACAGCGGCGGCAGCGGCGATCAAAGCACTGGGCAACAGTCGCGGAGCTGTGAATGGGGCTACCGCGTCGGGGGCGATGCGATCCAGATGCTGCATGGCATCGGCCAATTGCAGGTCTGCAAAGGATTGCTTGTCATAAGAAATCGTGCGATGAGAAAAATCCAACGCCGATTCGGTGCGATCTTTCAACTGATAGTGACGGTCCACCGCTCGAGCGGCGGCGATCCAGTTCGGCCGCGGCATGAACCAGATCAGGGCAGCCACCCCAGCCAACAACGGCCCGGCGCCCAATGAAATCAATGCGAACCAGCCACCTTCAACCCATCCGGCCCACAACCGAGCCGCTCCGCAACCGATGCCAAAGGCCGCTCCCAGCAGCAAACCACAAACGATCCAACCGGAAATCGATTGGAACAACTGACGCCGCTGGACAGGGTGCAACTTGGATCGAAGGGCTTCGGTCATGAATCACTCCTCTGGCCTTTTGGGCCATGCGTCCAATTCACAGATTTGAAAGAACCCAGAAATGGCTCTCTGGCAAATGATCGGCGCTGCTTAAGACAAAGCGTCTAAGAGGTTATCGCCCGAGATTTATTTGGGCAAGCACATTCTTTCTGAAATCGCAACCGGAAGAATTCAAGATCGGCGGTGTGGCGAGCCAACCCAATTGTGTCGCGTTTGGGCCACTGCCGTTGCGAGCGCTATAGTCGATGTCGCTGCGCTCGATCATCCGTAGTTCTCACGGTTGTGATCCGCAGGGGCTGGTTTTTCGTACTAAGTTGCTAAAATCTGACCGGATATTATGTTCGGTGATTAGTGCGTCCGCAAAACGATGCAACGACACTTGCTGACAACGATTTGTGCAGCAAGTGAGAGTGACCCCTGCGGGCCAAAAAAGCAGGCTGCTCATGGAACCACGATGGCTTTGGCCATTCGAACTTATCGAGAAAATCGGTGAGGGCGGAATGGGCGTTGTTTATCGCGCCCGTTATTCAGGCAACGACCGCATGGTCGCCGTGAAGCTATTGCCCCAGGAAGTGGCGGCCGATGCGGTGCTGCTCGCGCGGTTCGAACGAGAACTGGATGTCCTCAAGCAACTTCATCATCCCAACATCGTCCGGTGCTTCGGCGGAACATGCGAAAGCTCGCAACGATTTTATGCGATGGAACTGGTCGACGGCGGAACACTCGGCGATCTGCTCGAAAAAAAGGGGCACCTCACCTGGGAGTTTGTGGTGGATTATGCCCTGCAGATGTGCGAGGCACTGCAGTACGCTCACCAGAACGGCGTGATCCATCGCGACGTGAAGCCAGGTAACTTCCTGCTGACGAAAAGCGGTCAGATCAAGCTAAGCGATTTTGGACTGGCATCGATCGCCACGACGAATCGCTTGACCGCGGCCGGACGGACGGTGGGAACGATTCAATATATGGCTCCGGAGCAGATCCGGGGCAAGACCTTGACGGGACGCGCCGACCTGTATGCACTGGGCTGCGTGCTGTACGAGATGCTGACTGGCTTCCCGCCCTACTCCGGTGAGAACGCGGCAACGGTGATGCAGCAGCATCTGACGGGGCCGATCCCGCATGCGGCCGCGGCGGTTCTGGACTGTCCGCTCAAGTTGGATCAGTTGATCTGTGAATTGCTTAGTAAGGACGCCGATCAGCGTCCTGCAACGGCGGCGGAAGTCGGCTGGAGACTGGAAGAAATTCTGCAGCCCGGTCGGCGCGTCACCGCCGTGGAGCCTGATTTTTTCTCGCCAGCCATCACGTCGACGAAGGTGTCGCCCCTACAGAACATCACGGCTACTCCTTCCGATGCGTCGCTTCCGGCGGTTGGTGCATTCGGTGGGTCGTCGATGCTGCCTTGGGGACTGGTGGCCGTCATGGTGCTGATTTGCGGGACGGTCCTGTTAAAATGGCGGGCAACTGAAGCACGTCTGACGCATGCCGAACGGCAATTCGTCCAATTGTTTCAGACCTCTGAACCGCCTACGCGTGTGGCAGCAGCGAAATCGCTGGCAGAATTCGGCCCTCTTCGTTCTTCGACAGTTCAGGCCTTGCGCGATGCGACCAAGGACACGAAACCCGAGATCCGAGTGGCAGCCCTGTCGACGTTGGCAAAACACGCTGCCGAGTGCCGATGGCTGCAAAATGAGATGCTGCATATCGAAAAGGTGGATGAGAACCCTGAGGTCCGCCATCAAGCGGGCGTCACTGTTCAGGCCATGAAAGACGCACCTAGCGGATGGACAATCTGGTCGTTTCTGTTCTGGGGATTCATCCTGGCAGTCGTTGGTGGACTGGCTGTAGTCGGTTCAACCATCTGGCAGCGATTGAAGCCGATCGCAGCGTGAACGTAGTTCATGTTCGGAACTCCACATCTTTTGATTGACATCATTGAGCAATCTCAACTGAGTGTTCAGAATGCGCGGAGCCAATGAACTGAGACACGACTGAACCGCCTTGATCTGGAGAACGGCTGATGCAGCGTCTTCTTGCGATGAGTAGTTTCGGGCTTCTGCTCCTGGTGGTGACCGCAATCAATGCGGCGGAACCCACAGCTTCGCAACGAAACGTCGTCTACATCACGTGGGATGGTTTCCGCTGGCAGGAGTTTTTTGGCGGAGCACAGGAGCTATACATCAGCAAAGATGCCGGTGTCGCCGACGTGGACGGGTTAAAAAAGCGATTCTGGCGGGAAACGGAGCAAGAGCGACGCGAGACCCTGTTGCCATTTGTCTGGACGGTGATGGCCAAGCACGGACAGGTCTTCGGCGATCAGTCGAAGAATTCAATCGCGAAGATCCAGAACAAGCATAAGTTCTCGTACCCCGGCTACAGCGAGATGTTTTGCGGTTTTGCGGACGACGAGCGGATTGCCTCCAATGGGAAGTTCCCGAATCCAAACGTGACAGTGTTAGAGTTCTTGAACGGTCGACCTGGATTCGAAGGCAAGGTGGCCGGGATCGCGACGTGGAATGTGTTTCCGTTCATTTTGAACGAGGAGCGGGCGAAGATCTATGTTCATGCCGGCATCACGCCGATTCCCGGAACCGAGTTGTCGGATCGACAACACTTACTGAACGAGATGATCAAAGACACGGTGGTCCTGTGGCCGGACAACCAGATCGATTCCATTACCATCCAGGCGGCTCGTGAGTACCTTCTTCAGAAGAAGCCGCGCGTCTTGTACATCGGCCTCGGGGAAACCGACGAATGGGGACACGGTCGCCGCTACGATCGCTATCTGAGCGCTGTCCACAATTCGGATGACTTCTTGCGACGCCTCTGGGACTTGCTGCAAACCTTGCCCCAGTACAAAGACAATACGACGTTGATCATTTCGCCGGACCACGGCCGTGGCGGAACGATTCGCGATTGGACGGATCACGGTGCCAAAGTGGAAGGAGCCGAATTTGTGTGGATGACGGCGATGGGACCACAAGTCCCAGCACTCGGTGTCCGCAGCGATGTCGAAGTGTCACTCAGTCAGGTCGCAGCGTCAATCGCTCGCGCGGTCGACGAAGACTTCAACGCGGCCAGCCCCAAGTCATCACAGCCACATCCAGGGTTGTTCAAGTAGAGGGCGCTAAGTGATCAACTTCATCTGATCACCTGGCACTAGGACTCATCGCCGCCTCACTGGCCACCACAGGTTGAAGTCGATTCTTCTGAGAGCAACGTCGAGAATGAACAGGATCAAAGCGGCGGTCGCCAAGTAAGGCCACAGGGGCGTCGTGCGCTGGACTGTGCGTGCCACCGAAGCGGCCTCGCGGGCCGAAGTGTTTTTTGAAGCTGTCGAGGACGCGGGCGCGAACAGGTCTTCGGGAAGCGGGTTAAAGCGTCCGGCCGTCGAATCTGCGAGAGACTTCAGCAGATCGTTGTTCGTAGGATGCAGCCGCAGTTCGTCTGGATAACCAACGATCAAGCCGCGTGTTTGCTGATGCAGTAAAGTGCCGCCCGCGGTCTTCTGAGTCAGATTGAGGTGATAGGCACCCGACGCTGGCGTGTCGAATTCGGCGACGTAACGTCCGGGGGCCGTTTGTTTCAGTTCGATTTTCCGTTGACCGAGTTGTGGATCGATAATCGTCGCCTCGGTCGTGGCTTGATTCAGAAACTTTCCGGCCGGGTCGATGGCATCCATCGTGACGGTCGCTTTGCGACGATCTTGTTTCACATCGACGATGACTCCTTTCACATCGTTCTTACGCATCGACTGCCGGATTACTTGTGCCCAGAACTTGCTGTAACCGGGCCACGTCAACCATTCGGCTCCCCAGCGGCTCTTGGCGTCTGACGTGAAAGCGACTGTTGTTCCCAAGCCGTACCGCCACCAGGCCAACAGGGGATCACCTGCCTCAGTTGCCAGGATCAGTTCGCAAGTTGCCTTGGGGCGAGTGACCACATAGCCGAGCAGAAACGGGGCTGTTTCGAAATCGATATCGGCGAGTACTGGAGTTGGCCGCACGACTTGAGGCACGAATGGCTGTTCATTGATCGCGGACTTGCTGGCCGTCATGGTCTCTTTGGCGAAGATCTGGGGCAGAGAACTGGGATCGAGTGCTTCGAAGTAACGCCCCTGCCCGATCTTGGCGATTTCCTCCAGCAGCTTGGAATCACAACCTTCACCAACAGCCACGGTCGAACAGGTGATTCGAGCCGACGCCATGCTTTGCGCAATCCCTTCGAAGTGGCCGGGCGAGGAAACTCCGTCCGTCAGCATGATGACATGCTTCAGCTTGGCGGTCGTTCCGACGAGCGTGTTGTAGGCCTCTTCCATTGCCGGGGCCATGGTCGTGCCGCCTCCGGCTTCGACGCGGCTGATATCGTCGATGATTCGAGCTTTGTTGGCTGCCGACTGCATGTCGCTGACCCAGTAAAAATTACCGTCGAACGCGATCACGCCCAATTGATCACGCGGGCCAAGCAATTCGGCGGCACTCTTCGCGGCCTCTTTGGCCATCTCAATCTTCTCGCCACCCATCGATCCCGATTTGTCGATGACCAGCACCATTCCCAACGATGGCTTCTCTTTTTCTTTTTCGAAGTCGGATCGTACCGGCAGAATTTCTTCGAGGACGGTTTTGTAATAGCCCCCTAACCCGAACGATTGATCGCCACCCAGCATCATGAAGCCGCCGCCCAGGTCCTGAACATAAGTGCGGGCCAGTTCCATCTGACGTTGCGACAAGCTGGTGGCCGGAACATTAGAGAGGGCTAGCAACTCGTAGTTCTGCAAATCAGCCAGCGTGTCGGGCATCCCTTCAATTGGCCGCACATCCACTTCGATCTCTTCCTGCTGCAACGCCCAGACAAGTTGTTGAGCAAGCTTGGGATCGCTTTCAATCAGCAGTACGCGGGGTTTACCCGTCGTGAAGACCAGCCCCGATTCCGTGTTGTTGTCGAGCAGCGTGTCGGTCTTCAATCCGCCGATTTTCACCGTGTATTGAGCAAGTCGCTCGCCCGTGATCGACTGCTGAAATCGAAAGCGGTTCTCGCCTGATTTCAACTTACGATTCTCGCTGTGCACCTTGTGGGCTCCGCGAAACACTTCCACCAAGCCTTCGTCTTCGTGATTCGAATTGATGACCACTTCGACATAGAACGGTTCCCCTTCGCGGACCTGTGCGGGGACTTCGACAGCCGCGACTTGCACTTCGGCATCGTCGCGAACTTTGAGCGGAACGGTGTCGATCGGAATCAACGTGGAGGACTTTGCGGCCTTCTCTCCCGCACGGGCCAACACGGACTTCGCAACGGATGCAGTTCCCAGTGCGGCTTGAAGTGCATCGCCGATTGTCTGGTTTCCATCTGTCATGATGACGATGCGCGGAACGTAGTCGGGTGGCATGGCCCCGGCTGCCGAGCGAATTGCAGCCGAGAGGTCCGTCGCATTGCGATCCAATTCAACTCCCAATGAGTTGGGTGCTGTTGACTCCGCCGCGCTGATTGGCGTTGGTAGTGCAAGCTTGGGACGTTCTTGCGAGAGTGATCCCGTCTGAGCGGCAAAAGGGAGGAACATCACCTTGTGAGTGCCACCCTGCCCTTCGGCGAAGGCTTTATCCAAATACTCATCGACTTGAGACTTTCGATCGGCGTCGGCTTTCTCGTTCGCGGTGGGATCCACTTCTTCCTCGGCAACGCTCAGACTTTGATCGATCGCGACGATGACAAATTGCTGAGTTGTCGGCCGCAGCAGCGTCATTCCGCTGAGCGCCAATGCCAGCAGCGAGACGATCACGCAGCGGGTCAGCAGCGACACCAGCAACTGACGAGGCGGGAAGTCAGACAGCGACCGGCGGAAGTACCATACCAACAGCGGTACGACCATCAGCAGCGTGGCAATCCACCACGGATGGATCAATTCCAGTGATAACGATTCGAGCATAAAAACGTCTCGTGTCAGGGACAATTCCCGTGAGCGCTAACTGATAACTCGTCGCTGGTACATCACCCATTCGAGCGTCGTCAAAACCAATCCCGTCAGCAGTAACCAGAACCAGACAGGTCGCGAACCGAGGCCCGCCAGGACAGGCGAGGTCGTGACGGTATTCGCAAGGAGTTCTTCAGGCGGGCGAATATCTGACTCGGTGGCGTTTGCGAGATTGCAGGCAATCTCCAAAAGGGGCGATTCGTCTGCCTGTGTTTTGTCACTTATCTTTGGTGCGGTGGCCTTACCAGAATCTGCCAATCCCGGATCTTCAATAATGCTCCAGACACCGCAATGGTCGAGGGGGCCGATCGTCATCCGTTCGATTGCTGGCAGCGGCTTGAGTTCGCCAGCGGGACTCTTCAACAGTAGCGATGCGCTTTTGGCGGGACGAGCAAAATCGCTGCTGGAAATCGTCGCCAATGATCCCGCGGCTAGCGATTCTCGCAAATCCTGTTTGTTTCCAGCGAACCAGTGCAGCGCGTTGGCCACGGTGATCGGGAACGCCGTTCGAAGCGGCAGATCTCCCTTATCGAGGTTCACCGTCAGCACCAGCACGCGACCTTCGGGACGATTGACTGCGAAGAACAGAGGCTCCTTCGTCACCGCTTCAGCCAAGATCAGCGTCTGCTCAGGAAGGATTGGGGTCAATGCTCGCGCTTCGGGCATCAAGACATTGTCCATGCGGACGTGCGACATCAGCGGGCTGTCCTTGTCCTGCTTTGTCACGATCGGATTGGCGATCTGCTCACCAATGGCGAACAAATCCGTGGCGTTGGCGGGATCGATCACGAATACTTGGCCTGCAGGAAGCTTCTCCGGAGCCACACGGTGATAGACCACAACGGTGCCAGCAGGAACTGTGGCGGGAGCTTCAGCAACCACGGTCAGCTTTACGAGCGGATTGACTTCGAAGACTTTTTGCAGAAACAGATTGCCTGACGTGACGAGCAACACGGGTTGAATTTCACGTCGAGGCAACACAGCAGATGCCGTGTTGTCGGCAGCCAAGGCATCGTCATGCTTCAATGTTGCCAGCAGACGGCCCCCCGAAGCGGATGTCTTTTCGAAGACCTGACTCCACTTGCCGCCGGCGTCCAACTTCAAGGGAACGACGTCGATCGGTTCATCGTTCAAGTCAACTTCGAACCGACATTCGACCGGTTGATCGGAGGCGTTGGTGACCTCCGCGAGGATTTCATAACCTAGCGGATCAACCAGGCTGCGACGAACCTGGAATTGAGTGATCCCCAAATTGGCGGCTCGAGTTCCGATGATCTGCAGCTTGACCGGAGCTTGGGCGGTGGAGTTAGTTGTTGGAGACGTCGCCAGTGTGTCAGTTGTGCCAGGGGGCTCATGCCCCCCGCTCGGAGGAGCAAGAACGGAACTCAACTCTTCCACGCCGCTGAATCGACCGTCGGAGAAAACAACCACTTCCTGCTGCTTGCCGTCCTGCCGTTCACCCAGCAATCGGCGAGCCAGTGCCACAGCATCAGCAACCTGAGATGGCCCATCAGTCGTTGTCAGAGATTGAACGGCACTGCTGACCGTCTTCTGGCGAGACGTGAATCCAACAATCACTTGAGGCTGTATTCCTGCAGCGACAAGAGCGAACTCATCGCGATGTCGCATCCCAGCGATCCATTGTTCCGCCTGCCGTTTGGCCTCAGCGAGACGAGTCGGTTTGACATCCGTTGCGTTCATACTCGCCGAGTTATCGACGACAATGACGATGCGCCGAGCCGAACGGGCTTCCCAGAAGAAGTAGGGATCGGCGACCGCAAATGCCAACAGAGCCAACATGGCCAGTTGCAACAACAGCGAAACCAAATGCCGCAACCGCTGCCAGATCGAACGCGGGTTCTGCTCTTCGAGCACCTGCGTCCAGAACATGACGGTCGACACCGGAAGGCGCCGTAATCGGATCTTCAAGATGTAGAAGATGACGATCGGCACACCAAGCAGCAGCCACAACAATGAACCAGGAGATTCAAAAAACATAGTGATTGAGATGAAAGATGAAAGTGACGAGTAACGAGGTAAAACAAAAAGATGAAAGTGACGAGTGAAGAACGCGCAACAGTTGTCAGGTTTTACGTCTGGCGTTGACGGCAGTCCTTAGGCCACCAATGATCCGACTGATTTCGTCGGCAAGCGTCATTAGTCGTTGAAACTCCTCCGATTCGAGATAGCCCACATCGAGCGCGACATACAGCTGAGACCGGACTTCAGCGTTGGAACCTTTGGCAATACTCAAGAATCGATGGAAGTCACCCGGATTGCTTCGTTCGTGGCCCTCTGCAATGTTTGACATTACCGACACCGCTGCCCTGCGGATCTGGTCCCGAAGTCCAAAATCACGCGCGAACGATCCGACGTTAGATGCAATATAGATCTCTCGTGTAAGAACACGCGTTTTCTGCCAAGCAATCAGGTCTTCAAAACGGGACGCTCTCTCACTCACTGCTTCTTAACCTTCTTCCCTCGTTACTTTCATCTCGTCACTTTCATCTTGCCTCTCAACTCACTGCGCCTGCGGTTCGCATCATTCGTAAGATCAGATCTTCAAAGTCAACTTCGTTAGTGGTCTGGGTACATCCCAAGCCGTATTTCTTGCCGTACCCCGCGACGCCCGCTTGGAAGCTATCGAAGACCTTGCGGTACTCTCGCAGGGCTCGTTCGGTGATTGTCACTTTGCGTACCGAGTCGGTTTCTGCGTCGACCAGTTCGATCTCACCAAGCATTTGGGGCCGCGCTTCAGCGGGATCGTGGATCTGAACCAGATGCGGTTCGTAGGTGCGATGCCTGAGGAGATCGAGACCGCGCTCGTAGCCGTTCGGATCAAACAGATCACTGATGACAACGGCCAGGCCGCGACGTTGTGGCCGGAGGACAAAGCTGTTGACGATGCGACCGAGATTCGTGTCGGTTCCCTGCGGTTCGAGTTTCTCTAGAAAGCGAAGCAGGGACAGGATGCGGTCTTTGCCGCGAGTCAGCGGGAAATCGGCGATGATTTCCTGCGAGTAGGCGATGATGCCGATGCGATCGAGATTTGACAGGGCGATATAAGCCAAGGCCGCAGTCACTTGGCGAGCCAGATCAAACTTGGGTGGATTGCCAAACCCCATACTGCGCGAGCAATCGATCAAAAAGTAAACGTGCAAGTCTTCTTCTTCCTGAAATCGCTTCAGCAGCAGATCGCCATGTCGAGCGTACACGTTCCAGTCCAGATGCCGGAAATCGTCGCCGGGGGCGTATTCGCGGTGGTCGGCGAATTCGATGCCGCCGCCCATCTGCTTCGTCCGCCGTTGAGCCAGAATGGATCCGCGGAAAACCCGACGCGATATCAGGGACAGGTATTCGAGCTTCTTCAGGAAATCGCCGTCGAACAGCATGCTTCTGTGACCTCGCGACGAGTAGTCAGGATTCACGACTTCTCACTAGGCCTGTACGGCCTTCAAAATCCCCTCAACAACGGTATCGGTTTGGATGCCTTCGGCCTGACCCTCGAAGTTCAGGATGATGCGATGTCGCAGCACTCCTAACGCGACCGCCTTGAGGTCGTCTCGGGCGACATGATAGCGTCCGTCGAGGATCGCCAGAATTTTTGCGGCGAGGATCATCGCTTGAGCACCGCGAGGGCTGCTGCCATATCTCACATATTTCCGCGTGATCTCGGGAGCCGTCGCATGATCGGGGTGAGTCGCCAGAACGAGTGAGATGCCATAGCGACGGACGTCGTCCGCAATGGGAATCTGTCGGGCCAGTTGCGACATTGCCAAGGCACGCTCACCTGCCAAGACGGGTTGAGCTCGTGGCGTCTTGGCTTCGGTGGTTCGGTCAAGGATCAGTTCCAACTGTTCGAGCGTCGGGAATTTGACGATCAGCTTATTGAAGAACCGGTCTAGCTGGGCTTCTGGCAGCGGATAGGTACCTTCCATTTCCAGCGGGTTCTGCGTCGCCAGCACGAAGAATGGTTCAGGCAGCTTGAACGTCTGGCCGGCGATGGTGACCGTGTGTTCCTGCATGGCTTCCAACAAAGCCGACTGCGTTTTTGGTGTCGCGCGATTGATTTCGTCGGCCAGCAGAATGTTGGTGAAGATCGGGCCCTGCTGGAATTCGAATTTCTTCTGCTTGTCGGGCGTCTCCAACACGACGTTCGTGCCCAGCAAATCGGCGGGCATCAGGTCGGGGGTGAATTGCACGCGATTGAACTTCAGGTGCAGGGCATCGGCCAATGTCCGGACCAGCATCGTCTTGCCCAGGCCCGGAACGCCTTCCAACAACACATGCCCGCCGCCGATCAAGCAGGTCAGCGTCGCCTGTACGATGTCGTCGTTGCCGACGATCACCTTGCCAATTTCGTCGCGAAGAGTTTTGAAATCGGCCCGGAACTGATCGCACAGTTGCTGCGTCTCGGCTGTCGTCGACATGCGTTGAAACTCCGGTGACTTAGTGAGCCGCTCTGGATGATGCCCGAGCGGTGAATCGACACTGATGGGACTGAAGATGTTTGTTCAACGAGGTTCGCGAGATTCTGTCGCTGCACGCTTCCCAACGCAAGCGGATCAAGACAGAATGCCTGACGCATGTCGCCGCACGATCGCGGCCAATCCGAGGGGGATAACGCCCGGTTCATTCCCGATGACGCGGAGCGTCGTCCACAATTCAATCCTTTCGATCGTAGATATCACTACCGACTTCAGGCCGAACCCAGACGGGTTGCTGGCCTTTTCTAAAAGCATCCGGAGTTCCTCCCATGGTGTTCCTTCCCACTCGACCGCGAACGTGGATGGTTCTGGCTTGGACGTTCAGTCTGGCGTATTCGTTCCCGGTGATCGGTCAAGAAGCCGACCCCGAGGAAGTACAGGCGGTGACGACGAACTCGAAGTTCGTGACGGTCCTGGAAAAGAATCCTCGCCGCGGCACGGCCCTCGACAAGGTCTATGGCTTCCATGTCGAACGCGGGACGCTGGACGGTTTTATTAAGACTTATCGCGAAAAAGCAGCGGCAGCCCAGGGAGCCGCCGCCTCGTCGTCATGGATGATCGTTGGCTTGATGGAATCGCTGCGCGGTCAAGATGCCGCATCGGTCGAAGCGTTCAGCAAGGCCGAGGAACTGGACGACAAGAACTATCTTTCGCCGTACTACCTGGGACAAGCATTGGTTCTAGTCGGGCAACCCGACAAAGCCGCCGAGGCACTCGAACGAGCCATTCAGCGTAAACCGGCACCGGCCGATCAACTGGAAGTGTTCCAAGCGCTTGGCCGGGTTTACCAGCGAGCCCAAAAAAATGACAAAGCGCTCGAAGTCTGGAATCGGTTGGAAAAGCAATTCCCCAATGACGCACGTGTGCAGGAGCAGATCGCCACGACGTTGTTGGAAGAGAACGAATTCACCGCTGCGTTGCCACGGTTTGAGAATCTGGCCAAGACATCCAAAGATAAATATCGTCAGTCACAGTTCCAGATGGAAGCGTCTGAGATCAAAGTTCGCTTGGGCAAGTCGGACGAAGCGATCAAGGAATTCGAGAAGCTCCTTGGACAATTGAATCCCGACAACTGGCTGTTCCGCGAAGTTCGGCGGCGAATCGAAAACGTCTACCTGCGGACCGACGACCAGGCGGGGTTGATCGGTTACTACGAAGCGTGGACAAAAAAGAATCCTGAAGATTTGGAAGCGATCTCGCGATTGGCTCGACTGCTGGCGGGTCTGGGTCGCGGTGCGGAAGCCCAGTCCTGGCTCGAAAAGGGATTGAAGTCGGCTCCTTCACGAAAGGAACTGCGAAACGCCTTGATCGCGCAATTGGTGTACGAACAGAAGTTTCCCGAAGCGATCGTGCAGTATGAGCAACTCGATAAGTACGAACCAAATAATCCTGACACGCTGCGGGACTGGGGCCGCCTGATTCTGAAAGATACGAAACGCGACGAGGCAACTCGAAAGAAAGATGCCGGGACCGTCTGGCGTCGACTGACAACCGCCAAGCCCAAAGATCCGCTGATCGCTTCGCAAGTCGCCGAACTATTTCGTCATGCCGAAATGATCGACGACGCATTGGCCCTTTATCGCAAGTCGATTGAGTTGTCCCCGGAATCGGCCCAGTACAAGGAATATTTGGGCGAGTATTTTCACTCGCTGCAGCGCAAAGACGAAGCGATGGCAACTTGGCGGCAGATGGCCGAGGGGAAGGCCAAGACGGCCGCGAATCTGGCGCGTCTCGCGGAAGTTCTCGCGGGATTTGGCTACCTCGGTGAAGCGGTCGACGCGAACGCCGAAGCCTGCAAGCTGGACCCCAAGGAGATCAACCTGCAGATCAAGCAAGCGGATCTGCTGTCTCAAGCGGAAAAGCATGACGAATCGCTCAAGCAATTAGCGGTCGTCCAGAAGCTGGCGGCCAATGATGAAGAGCGCGAAGCATGGCTGCAGCGCGAGTTGAAGGAACTTCAAACGCTGGAACAACTGAAGGATCACATCGCGGCGGCCCGGATGGAGCTCGAGGCCCTCCCTGCCCCGGCATCTGACAAGGAAAAAGCGGCACGGTCAGAGAAGTGGTTCTGGCTGGCTCGGGCCCATGAAGCCGAACGTCAGTTGAAAGAGGCCGCGGAAGCGGTTTCGAAAGCGGCTGATTTGGCGCCGCAATCAGTTCCAATCCTGATGTCAACGGCTCGGATTCTTGAAGCACAACAGAATCTGCTGGCGGCCGTTGAGACTAACACCAAGCTCGCCGCGATCGATCGTCGCTACCGGACGGAGTACTTGAAGAAGGTGGCTCAACTGGAAGTCCAGTTGGGTCGACGCGAGAAAGCGATCCAGGCGGGTCGTGATGTTCTGGCCGCTGCGCCCGGCAATCCCGAACTGTATGAATTCTTCTCGCAGCTTTGTTTCCAGCTGGGAGAAAACGAGGAAGGGCTGCAGGCCTTGCGGCGGTCTGTTCGCGTGAACCCAACCGAGCCCAAGGGCTTGCTGCTGCTGGCATCGGCGCTGGGTGAACAGTTTCGCACAGGCGAATCGATCGAACTGTATTGGCGAGCCTTCGACAAAGCCAACAACTTGGAAGACCGCCTGTCGGTCGTGCCGCGGCTGACGGAGTTGTACCTGCAAACAAATCAATTCGACCGATTGCTGGAACGATTGGAGAATCGCCGTCGCGAGCCGAACCAACAGCGGGAAATGACCATTTGTATCGCGCAGGCTTACCAATCAGCGGGTGACGACGGAAACGCGCGACAGGAGTTGGAAAAGCTGCTGACCGAAGACACGCGAGACACGCAGTTGTTGCAGCAACTGGTGAAGCTCTGCGAACAGGACGGCGATCTGGAAGCGGCGATCCGCTTCCAGCATCAGATGACCAAGATCGCTCCCGGCAAGGAAGGGACGATGCGTCTGGCCCAGTTGCTGATGAAATCGGGTGATTCCGAAGAGGCGACGGCCTTGCTGACGCGAGCAACCGCCGACGAGAAGGATCCCGAACAACTGATTAAGTCGGTCGACTCGCTGTTGACTCAGAAGAACTACGATCAGGTGCTGGGCATTCTCGAGCGGCTGGTTCGCGACCAACCCAAGAACTGGGAACTGCTGTATCGCCAGGGGGTCGCCCTCGCGTCGACGAAACCCGAAGAAGCAACACGTCGATTTGAAACCATTCTGGCGATGAACATCAATGATGATGAACAGACGCTGATGGCAAAAAACCAAGCGAAAAAGAATACAGGGCGGCAGCGGAGTCCCGCGATCCAATTTCGCCAGATGAACCCGTTCATGCAACGCCTGCAGTACACGCATACAATCCGCCAAGCCGTTGGGCTGGACCAGAACAACTACTACGGCGGCGGCTATCCACAACAGCAACAGTTCTGGGCTCCACACGATTTCGGCACGGCACGGCTGGCCAGTTTGGCCTGGTTGCAACTGTTCGCGAAAAATGCTGGCAAAGAAGAGGATTTCTTGAAGCAACGCCGGACGGCCGCGGAGAAATCGACGGATCGTCGTCCCACCATCGATGCGTACCACCTGGCAGCATTGAGGAACGACAGCAAAGAGCAGTATGAGATTCTGAAGAAGCTGTCGCAGCAACCGGGGGCCGACATCGGGATCAAGTCGACGTATCTGACTTTGCTTGGTTCGCGTGGCGGTCCTCAGGCGACCGCCGTCGTGAACGAGGAAACTGGTGAACGCGAAATAAAACTCGACCCACTGGACAAGGAAGAACTCGAACATGTCCTGGCGATCTACAAAGAGCTTGACGATGCCACATCAATGATGAACTACGGCCAGACTTTCCTGGAGGTGGTCGCCGCCGAGCTCAAACGAGCCGGTCACACCGAAGATGCCGACCAGCTGTTTCAACAGACGTTGCAGGCAGCGAAGTCCCCCATGCAGATTGCGTCGGTCATGGCGGGAACGATTCAACGCGGCGACTATGTGACGACGATGAAGCTGCTGGATCGGCTGGCCGAGATGAAATCGGACACTTCTGCGAACGCGACTGCTGGCGGCTACAACAATTATTCTCAGTACGTTTCCACGCCGCAGTATCAAGCGCAGATCCTGGCGCAATTGATGGCCAAACGCGCCCAGAAGAAGGAGCTCGGCGATGTCCTGGGACTGTGGGATCGATATCTGGCAATCGCGGTCACCAGACACGACGCCGACAAGAAGCTCACAGCCGCCACACGAAAACGAAATGCCAACAATAATCCGTACGGCTCTCCAGGCTACTTTTATATCTGGCGAGGCAACAACCAGCAGCACGAGCAAGTCGACTTCCCCACTCCGAATGCCATCTATGATCATTCGTCCCTGCAGATGTTGCGACAAACATTCGCGGTCTACAAAGACGTCGATTCCACAAAAACTCTGATCGATCATTTCCAACAGAAATTAAAAGACGATAAGACCCCGGCGCAGCAACAGATTTTCTGGAAGCTGGGACTCGGCTATCTTTTCTGGTGGAACGAGGACAGGGATGATTCTCTGACCGTGTTGACGGAAGCCACCAATTCGCTGGCCGGCGATGAAGAGATGGCGTTCGAGCTGGCTCGGCTGCATGAGAAGCGAGGAGATCCCCAGGAGGCATTGGCAATCATCGAGGCGCTTCCGGCCGCTGATCAGCAGACGATGCAAAAGCGTGAGATTGCGGCCCTGCGACTGTCGGTCAATAGCGGAAACATCGATCGCGCGCGGACCGCTGCCGAGCGGCTGTTCGGACTGCGCCTCGATTCCAATCTGCAGATCCAACTCTCCAGACAAATGCATCAACTCGGCATGCACGAACAGGCGGAAGCAGTGCTGTCGCGCGCGGGACGCCAGGCAGGCAACAAGACCGATGTCTTGATGAACTTGATGCAGCAGTATCAATCGCAAGGTAAGAACGACGTTGCGACTCAGATCGCTCATCAATTGCTGCGACGATCTGCTGGCAGCGCGGCGCAGTATGCATTGAATAGTGGACGGCGATCGGGACGCGACGACAGCGGAGCACGCCAGCAAGCGCTGCAGGTCTTGAAGCGCTCAGGCAAGCTGCCAGAAATGACCAAGAAGGTCGAAGATCAACTGGCGCACTCACCGAAGTCTCAAAAGCTGATCGAGACGCTGATTGAATACTACACGGCCGCAGACAATTCCAAGAAGGTGGCCGAATTGTCGGCGAAATACGCAGAAACGAAGGGAGACGATCCGCAATTCCGCTATCAGTTGGCGATGCAACTGGTTCGAGACGGCAAGCACAAGGAGGCACTGGAACACTTTAAGGTCTCTCTCAAGAAGGATCCTCGGCTGCTGCGCAATGGATACTGGGAGATTCAGAATGCGTTTGAGAGCGCCGATAAACTGGATGACCTGGCGACCCTCTACGAAGAGATCGACCTGAAGTCGTTCCGACAAAGCCCCTACGAGCTGACCAACCTGATCAGCAATATGTCGCAGCGCGACAAGACAAAGGATCGATCGATCTCGCTGTTCAAGAAAGCCTGGGCGGATCTGCCGGACCAACGGGCGCAATTACTATCCAATCTGAACAGTGATGTGTTCTGGAATATGCCGGAGATCTACGACTACGCACGACAGGGCATTATTCCGACAGAGACATCACTCGCTCAAACAGGAGCTTGGACAGGGTTCGGCAATATCCAAAGTTGGAACAACGAAGGGAAGATGACCACGCTGCTAAGCCGTATCCTGGCCATGGCGGCGCAGTCGACAAAACTGGACGCCTTAGCAACCGAGGTCGCAGAGGCTCGCGGCAAGCTCAAGAACTGGCAAGCGGGTGAACCGCTGCTCGCCATGATCGATTTGCGTCGAGGTCGAGTCGACGAAGGCAAAGCGGTTTTTGAAAAGTTGTTGCCGACCATGAAGGGGGTCCAGCAGGTCGGCTACTACACGCATTGGGAGATCGCCCAGGAACTGATGGCCCATGAATCCTGTATCGACCTGGCTATTCTCTATCTTGAAGCCGCGACCAAAGAATCAGAGTTGATGAACGGCAACGAGTTCACTTACACGCCTGGAAAAGCACTCGTGAACTTGTACCGCCAACGAGGACGAAAAGACGATGCGCGACGCGTCATCCTGAAGGCGATCAATGACAAGACATCTCGGAACTATGGAAACAGAGAATACGAAGTCTATCAAAAGCTTCGAAATACGATTGCGCTCGGTAAAGAAGTACGCACGCTGGGCTACCCTGTCGATGCGATCCGCCTGTATCAGGAAGCACTGTCAAGAGGCGAAGACCTGGTCACCGCGCAGCGCTATGGCGGCGACAACATCAAGAACGAACTGCAAAATGGCTTCAAGGCGGCGCTGGAAGAATTGCGACCGGAAACGCTACCAGAATTGCTGACGGGATCATTGGGTGCCGAGGGTAAAGCGGCAGCTCCGGTCGATCTCGTGCTGTTAGTGGAATCTCGCGATCTCGACAAAGCCAGCATGACGAGCGCCCTCGGTCGGCTACTGGCCGATCTTGCCAAGAAGCCGGGCATGCTGCCTAAGACACGGGACGCGATCGCCGATGTCGTTTCGAAGCGTCCCGAAGATCTGTCGGTGCTCATCCTGGATGTCCAACTGGCGATTTCCACTGGTGATACGAACACTACCGACAAAGTTCTCAAGCAATTGACAGAGGTTCTCGCCCGCACACCTCTTGAGCCACAACCAGCCAAGGGGGGATTCACCGCGGATCAGAAAGCAGCGGCATTGCGGGAAACGGCACTGTGGCTGCTGGCTCGTGATTGCCTCAAGCTGGAAAAGTTGCGAGACAGCGGTGAAATTCTGGCGGCACGGGCCTTGGAGGCTTCGCGCCGGAACTCCGATAACGGATACACGATGGCAATCCTGCGGGAATGGGGTCAGATCGCGCTGGACGCAGGCGACAAAGAGACCGCGGAAAAGCGCTGGTCCGAGATGCTCGATCTGGTCATTCCAAGAACACCAACCAAAGGCAAGGATAAAGAGGAAAAGAAGACGAGCTGGCGTGAGCGGCCCGTTCCTCAGGGCGGAAAGGAGCCGCTGCATCTGACCCGGTGGGAGCAGATGCTGGCTCCGGTGATTGCTGCGCAATTGGCCACTCCAACACTTTCGATCCGGTCAGCCAACGCAACGCCCTCAACGGGCGGGACAAAAGGCAACGTTGTCACGTTGGTCCAATTCGAACAGGCCGCTCAGATCGCGACACTCGCTGCGGAGCACGGCTTGGCCGACCTCTCCGTCAAAGCAATCTCGCAAGCGTTACACGCGGGACCACCTATTGAGGTGATGCAGGCCGATCAATCGAACTCTTCTGGCTTTCCAACGATCGCGCAGCCGCAAGCCAGTGAACAATCGCCTGTGCTGCAGAAAGTGGAACAGCGTCTGACGGCCGTCGTGGCGCTTTGGCGGAAGAAAGCGGTCGACGATGTCGTCATCTATGAAGTGTTGAAGCACGCCGTGTTGCCGGAAACACGTCCGTTGGAGTTGTTTCTATATCCACGTCCGTTGGCCACCAATCCCAACCAGACGCCGCAGAGCGTCGGGTTGCTGTTGGTGCAGGCAGCCGTTCGGGCGAAAAAGGTCGACGATCTGAATGAAGCGATCGCAACAAGATTAAAGCAACCACTGGGAGAATTGGCGGGACGAGTCCTGGCGACGCAACTGGCACTGGCAACCAACGATACGGCGGCTGTTCATCAGCAACTGGAATTACTTAGTACACGCCTGAAGCAAGATTCATTGCAGTATTCCAGCGAACTGGCCTGTCACGTCGCTGTTCCTGCGTTGACCATGCCCGACCTTCCGGTGGTGGCCATCCCGCTGTTGGAACGTGCCATCGATCACTTCACGCAGAATATGCAACAGGGGCGAGCATCCTCTCAAGAGGAACCGATGCGGACATACCACTTCGCACTCGCGCGATTGCATTTCCGAGCCGGGAACAACGCCGCAGGCAAGAAGCATCTCGAAGACTACCTCGCGTTCCTGGTTCCGATGTATCGCAACTACAGCGGGGACTATGGACAGCAACGCCGCCGCCAGGAACTGATGAAGATCGCGGCAGAATATGCTCGTGCCGGACTGCAGGCCGATTCCCTCGATTGCCTCGGTCAATATGCCGACCTGCCCGTGTCGCGGAACTACGGTCAGGACAGCCCCGGGCGAGCCGGGGCCTTGATCTTGAGTGGACTCGCCCAGATCCCCGCTGCCGAGCAGTACGAACTTCTCAAACAGTGGACGCTGCCGACCGCTGATCGGAAATCGTTACGCGTGATCACCTGTCTGCTCCCCACAGATCACGCTCCTGCCGAATTCGATACATTACGCGGCACAGCCCCTCGGGGAACTCGGCAAACACAATTATTCAGCACTGCCGACCTGCTGACACTAGCCGCAAACGAAGTCGGTAAGCTGGATGAACTTCGACAACTCGTCCTGCCACATGTCGAACAGAATCTGGAGAATGCGCGGTTCGTATTGTTGCTGATTGAGATCGGCAAAGGGGACGAATCTGCGTCGGTTGCCTTCAACGCCTACCTCGATGAGCGTCGCAAGTCGCTTCCCGGTCAGGGGGACTACCAGAAGCGTCCTCAAGTCATGGATGCCATCCTGGCCCAGGCAGCGATGCGCGATCCGAGTTTGGCCGAGGCTGGCCGCCAACTGGAGTTGAACTTTTTCCTGCATGGATCGCGCGTGCAGGAACATCTGCTCATGGGACTGGCGCGCCACGATTACAACGCCAGCCTGATTGGGGAAGAGTTGGCCAGTCGATTGGATCACCAACCGACAAATACAGGACTGAAGCACTGGACCGCATCATCCACCGTCCCCGCACGCACTGAGGCAGCCGGAGCTGTGCCGATGTGGTGGATCGCGCAGGAAGGTTTGCTGACCCATATCTGCGGCCCCGATCAAAGCCACCTGTATTTCAAATACCCGCTGGCTGGGACATTTGAACTATCGTGTGAAGGCTGGTTTGGGGGCTGGGCCGAGGCAAATAGTGGCTTCGGCGGCTTGGTCTTTCAAGGACTCAACGGTGGATCGGATACCTCTATTTTCGCGATCGGTAATCGCGGAGACGCGGTACGCAAACCAGATCCACCGGAGAAGAGCGACCACTACAATCGGATCAAGCTGTCGGTGATGCCCGACAAGATTCAGTACACCGTGAATGGGCATCTGATTCACACGGAACCGTACTCGACGACCACGTCGCCATGGTTCTTCCTGCAGTGCGATCGAGTCTGGCAAACGTGCTTCCGCAACATTCAGATCACAGGCCATCCTGAAGTCCCCGCAGAGGTGCGGCTGTCTCAAGGAGAATCCTTGTTGGGATGGAGTTCCGACTTCTACGGTGAATCACAACCACCGCGGACCCCGCCGACCAATGCTGCCAGCGACGAACGGGAGTACGACTGGTGGTCTACAGCAGGAGTCATTCATGGCCGTTTGATGCCGTCCAATGGCTATGGCAAAGCTCCTGTACAGCAAAGTCGATTGTACTACGGACGGCCTCTGGTCGACGGTGATCAGCTGCAATACGAGTTCTGGTATGAACCCGGCGCCGGCGGCACTCACGTTCATCCAGCCTTCGATCGACTGGCAATGCTGCTGGATCCTGATGGTCTGAAATTGCATTGGATGACCGATGGATCAAATCCAGAAGATGCCTATGGCGGACTAGCCGCCGATCACACACTGGTGGAGGCGTCGATCCGACGTGATCCTGTGAAGCTGAAAGACAATGCGTGGAATCAAACTGTGATTTCCATGAAAGGTAATATCGTCACCATTCAGGTGAATGGTTCGGTCGTGTGCGAACGTCCACTGGAGGACGAAAACAGCCGACAGTTCGGTTTTTATCACGACAAGCATGCTACAGCTGTCAAGGTGCGAAATGTCACGCTGACGGGCGATTGGCCGAAGGCCCTGACCGATGCGACGCTCGCAAATCTGCTGGCACCGTCGCTTGATCGAAACGATGCTGATCGTCGGACGCTAAGCCATGCGATAGAGGAGAAGTTCCGAGCCACCGATCTGGAGGGAATCCTGCTTCAAACGCGATCAATGCCACTCGCGGATCGTTATGAGTCGCTCAAGGATTGGGTGCTGCCAAATGTCGATCATGATGCGTTCCGGCTTTATGCGGACAACGCACCGGCCGATCCGCTGCCGGTCTCGCCAATCGTCTTGGCACCTGCCAAGCGATCCACGAGCAAAACAGTCCAAAATAGCGGCGGCCAAACGACGCGAGTTCGTAGTGGTGGTGACCTGATTGGGCCGGCGTTGGATCTTGTCGCAGTGGCAAAGGAGTTGGGCAAACTCGACGAGCTGAGGAAACTTGTTCAAAAAGTTCCTCCCTCGTCGGAACAGATCGCGCGGTCGCGACTGGCGATGCTGGTTCTGCTGGCAATCGCCGTAGATGACCTGGAGCAGGCCGCAGCGGCGTTGAAAGAATTGACACCCGCTCGCGATAAGGGATTGTCTGATAGCTTGTCCATGACCGAACGGTGGCCGGAACTTGTGGCCGCGTGGGAAGCCTCATACGTTCCCGAACTGTGTACTGCGGCGAATCTGTTGCTGGATCTGGTACTCGATTCCACCAATCGCAAAGGAGTTGGAACGTCCTGGGATATCAAAGTCCGTTCCGCCAAGCAGTATGCACGCGCGATGCAGGACAAAAACGAAGTTCTGCCAACGGCATCAGGACGTTCGCCCAAAGGTCAATGGGCTCAGCATACGTTGACCAGAGCCTCCAACCGCGCGGCAGGGATGGTACCCCGATGGCAGTTCAAAGGAAGCGAATCGCTGCACCTTGGGGGTGAAGGTAACGATTTGATTTACTTCCAGTCGCCGTTGCGAGGTTCCTTTACGGTCGAGGGCGAGTTGTCGACATATGGCTGGCGCGAAGCCCGCATCATGTATGCCGCGCAGTGGGCTGGAATCCAGTACACGAACGAAGCCGCGGACTTGGGGAATCTGTACAGCCATTGGGTCGGTCCCAAGTTCGCCAAGAAGCTCGATCCGGTCGGCGAATGGTGTTATGCAAAATTAGTCGTCACGCCCGAAAAGGCCAGCTATTTCGTCAATGAACAATTGATCCACGAGAACTTACTGGGCGACAACTGTGACCCTTGGTTCGCCATCTACAGTTTTCAGCAATTCGCGGCCTCGACGCGGTTCTTGCGGATTACGGGAGAGCCCGACATTCCTGCGGAATTGCTGCTATCCAAGCGTGAAGATCTGCAGGGTTGGTGGGCCGACATGTATGGCGATGTGATGTCCGGCGATACTCCTGTGTGGAAAAAAGACGGCGAAGAGATCGTCGGAAACAAGATCGTCAATCAGGAAGGCCGCAGTCGCGAAAGCCTGCTGCAGTATCATCGCCCGATGCTGGAAGATGGAGAGATTTCCTACGACTTCTTCTACGTTCCCAAGCAAACCCACATCCATCCGACTCTTGGTCGCATGGTCATGATGCTGGCCGAAGACGGCGTGACAATCCACTGGCTGACTGACGCACAATTCGAACGCGGCGGACTGGCCCCCGACAATTTGTTCATCGAACAGGAGCGCCGTCGAGGAACTGCAATGCCTTTGAAAGCGGGCGATTGGAACAAGATCAACCTGAAGCTGAAGGGCGACGTCGTGACCCTGACTTTAAACGGAGACACGATTTACGAACGACCGGTCGACTCAAACAACTTGCGCAACTTTGGCTTCTTCCGTTATGCGTGCGACACCGATGCCCGGATCAAGAACGTTGTCTATCGAGGCAACTGGCCCAAAACGCTCCCTTCGCTGAAAGACCAGGAGTTGGCGGGCGACGATCCCCAGTTGGTCAATTTCAAAGACGGCGAATTGCCGGCAACATTCTCGTGGAATTTCCAAGGGAAGCGACCGGCCCATTTGGATTTGATGGGTATCGTCCCGACATCAAAGTTCTCGCCCGTCGAAGGTGGCCTTAAAATCGAACGCGGTCGTGGCACAGACGTGGCCGCGAGTTCGGCAGGCATTCAATGGAACAACGTTTCTGTCGGCGGCGATTTTGAAGTGACTGTCGACTATCGCAATTTCCAATCCTCGACGAAGGCCCCCGGGCATACGGTTCCGCGAATCGAGTTGCTGTTGGGATTGGGAGGCCGATTCGGTCACGAATCGCAGGCCCTTTCCGTTGCTCATCGACGAAATTCCGAGAGCAAGATGGAGTTCGCCGCGGTGCAAGGTGTCCGCAGGGATCCAGCGAACCTTGACTGGTCCTCGAAGACCACTCCCACGACAACCGATGGGGGGCGACTTCGAATCTCACGGCGTAGCGGAATAGCGTATTTCCTTCACGCACCGGCGGGCACCGACGACTGGACGCTGATCGAGCGCCGTCCGGTTTCTACAGAAGACATCAAAGAACTATTCGCGGGCTTCCGCTCCGAAGACCTGGATTCGACGGGCTCTGTCGTGCTCACCAGTTTCTCGGTGCGAGCCAGGAACCTGATCTATGTCCCCCGATTCTCGGACGAAGACCTGCCTTCAAAGGTGACGTGGAATTTCCAGGGCACGCCACCGAAGGGGATTCAGGCCATCAACGTGAACGGCCCCAACAGATTCGAACAGACTGCCGATGGAATGAAGTTGACTCGCCCCGATGCGCCGCGCCAAAACCGCGAACTGCTGGGATATAAATGGAGAGGCAAGTTGAAAGGAGACTTTGAAGCCACAGTTAGCTTTCGCGACTTCGAGTCGATGACCGACAAAACCGATTGGCAGATTCCTCGCGTCGAACTGCACACTCCGATCGGAGCGGATGGCTCCGCTTGGAATATCGCCAAGGCCGCGGTAATCGGTCACCAGCACAAGATTGATCGCAAGTGCATCGCAGAGGGGATCAGCGAACGGCAGTCTGACGGTGCGTTCTCCTGGAAGGCTTCCGATAGGACAATTCAGGAGACCAGCGGCCGGCTGCGAATCATCCGCGTCGGATCAACAATCCATACGCTGGCGGCACCCGGAACAACGGAAGACTGGGTTTCGATGGCCACACGAAATGGATGTGACGAAGACATCAATACGATCTGGTTCAGTCTTCGCTCGGAAAGTGCCAAGTCTTCGGCCTCAATCAAACTCACGGAGTTTTCCATTCGTGCCAGGGATCTCGAATCGGATGTCGTCCCACTCACGGATGCCATGCCCTTACCTGCCCCTTTTAAGGCAATAGATCTCCCGGCAAAGGTCGAATGGAACTTCCAAGGTGCACAACCGAATTCGATCACCAATTGGGGCCTCCGCAAGCAGAACTCCGTCGCAAGTCTGCCCGACGGAATCAAGATCCTGCGGAGCAATAAGATCGACAATACTGAAATAGCCGTTGGATACGCTTTGCAGGGAAGTCTGATCGGTGATTTCGAAATCACGATGGACTTTCGCGATTTTGCTTCGACGGCAGTCCAGACCGATTGGCGAGTTCCCCGGGTCGACCTTAGCGCCTCAATCCATGCCAATGCGACTCCCGAAAAGTCCGCCAATGCGATCGGCGCGTCGCTGCGTCGCAATCAGAACGGTGATATCAAGCTGCTGGCAAGCCAGGGTGATGTGGGAGTGGACGGCAAGATCAACTGGAAAGCCGCTGAATTGGCCACAGATCTCACCGGTTGCCGCTTGCGATTGGTTCGGCAAGGGGTCTCGATGTTCTATCAGTTTGCACTACCGGGCAGCGAATCCTTTCAGACCTTCGCCTTGCTTCCTGTCGAAACCGGGCCCGTGCGAAACGTCACGATGGGACTGCGTGCCGAAGATCTCGAAGCTAGCGGTGAAGCAGTCCTCACCAACGTGATCATTCGTGCGAAAGAGATTCAGTCAAAATGATCAGGTAATCTGACCGCTTGGCGACAGCCCGTCATCTGCCGATTGCATTCATGGCGTTGTCTCTGCAAGATCGTGATCCTCGCAGCGCAGGTTCATGAATTCAACGAGACTTCAGCATGTCACAATATCGAATCGCCGTCATCGGCGGTGATGGAATTGGCCCCGAAGTAACGCATCAGGCAATGCGAGCGGCCGACGCGGCTGTCGCACGTACTGGTTCCAGCATCGGTTGGACCGAGTTTCCCTGGGGCACTGACTACTACTTCGCCCATGGCCGAATGGCTCCGCCCGAGTTTCTCGATGAACTCGCCAAGTTCGACGCGATGTTACTGGGTGCGGTCGGGCATCCACAGGTGCAAGACCATATCACGCTGAACGGCCTGTTGTTGCCGATCCGCCGTCGATTCGATCAGTGTGTCTGCCTGAGACCTGCCTACCTGTACGCCGGCGTGGAAAGTCCGTTACGAAACAAGCCTGCGGGCTCAATCGACATGCTGGTCTTTCGCGAGAACACCGAGGGCGAATACGCCAACGTTGGCGGACGCGTGTATCAGGGGTCGGATCACGATGTCGCCATTCAGACATCGGTATTCACCCGTCGTGGCTGTGAACGAATTATTCGAGCGGCGTTTGAAAAAGCGGTGACTCGCCCACGCAAACGCGTCGCATCCATCACGAAGAGTAATGCTCAAGGCTATGGAATGGTCCTGTGGGATGACGTCTTTACTGCAGTCGCGAAGGAATATCCTCAGATAGAAACCGAATCCCTGTTGGTCGACCGCGCGGTCATGGAATTCGTTCGCCGACCGGAAAGCTTCGATGTTGTCGTCGCCAGCAATCTGTTCGGTGACATCCTGACAGACCTTTCTGCCATCATCGTCGGCAGCATGGGACTGGCTGCCAGTGCCAATATCGATCCGACGCGACAGCACCCGAGTTTGTTCGAACCCGTCCACGGGTCTGCTCCAGACATCACTGGCAAAGGAATCGCCAACCCCTTGGCCGCAATCTTGTCGGCAGCGATGATGTTGGATCATCTCGGTGACGCGAAGGCGGCCCAGGCAATCCATCAAGCTGTGGGTCAGCTTCTCAGTGATTCCAAGACACGGACGCCAGATCTTGGCGGGATGGCAAAGACAGAAGAAGTGGGGAGTGCAGTCGCCGCGTTGATCTCAAGTGGAGCCTAAAACAAATACAGAGTTGACCACGAATAACACGAATCTCCACGAATCAAAATCAAGTCCTCTAACAAGACCGCTGTTCCTATTCGTGTCAATTCGTGAGATTCGTGGTCAACTCTTCCCCTAAGAAATTGAACTACAGAACACACAGAAGATAGACTCTCTTCCTTCTGTGTGTTCCGTGTATTTCGTGGTTCATATCTTCTAACCTGGCACTGAGGAATTACTTGGCCAACGAGACACTCACGATCTCTTTGTCGTTGCGAGCATAGACGTTTTTGTGAGCGAATGCCGGATGAGACCAGACGACGTCGCGGCGCTGGGCGGGGCCGGTTGGTTCCAGCAGGTGGGCTCGACTGATTTCCGTATAGCCCTTGGGGGTCATCGTCGCGAGGATCAGGTCGCCCTGTTCACTGAAGAAGACGTACCGATCTTCGTGCTTGACGATGAAGGCGTTACCCCAGCGAGCGGAGATGCCGCTGGTCGGTTCAAACGTTGACCACAGACGATCCCCGTTCTTGATGTCCAACCCGCGGGTTTCTCCGTAGCTGTCCACGCCGTAGATATAATCACCCTCGATCACGGGAGTGCTAATGATGCAATGCAAGGCATCGGTGATTTTTTCGTTCTGCCCGTGTCGTTTCCAGATCACAGACGCCGTTGGCTGGTCATGATCCAGCTTCATCAGCAGCGAGCCGTTGTAGAACGAACTGATCAGCAGTCGATCGCCGTCAACTCGCGGCGTTGCGACGCTTAGGCCCTGATTCGATTCGAACGGCTGAGTCCAATACTCCTTGCCTGTGACTGGATCGAGGGAACAGAGAGCACTCGGATGCCAGACGATCAGTTGTCGCTTTCCACCAGCTTCGACGATGACGGGTGAACTGTAGCCCGGGCCATGCGGGCCCTCGGAATCCAACGCGCGCCAGATCTCTTTGCCGGTGTCCTTATGGAATGCGACAACGGCGGTCCCCTTCCCTCCCACTTGGCAGATCAAGCGATCGCCGTCGAGCAGGAGGTTCGATGAATAACCCCAGACGGGCGATTGAGCATGCTCGTATTCGACCTTGAGCTGCTTGCCCCAGATCACATCGCCCTTGGCGGCATCCAGGCAGAACAGGTGCCCTTCGGAGCCAAGTGTGTACAGTCGACCATCCATCACGACGGGCGTGGTTCGCGGTCCGGCGGGGTAGCTGACTGTATAAGGGCACTCGTATTCGTGCTTCCAGATGATCGATCCGTCTTTGTCATCCAGACACAGAATGCGCTCTGAGGCAGGTGTGCGACCTCGCTTGAAGCCTCTTCAGTCCCCTGGGGCAGTTGCTTGTCGGTGACGTAGACTCGATCGCCAACAACCGCCGGTCCGGCATAGCCGCCACCAATCTTGACTCGCCAACGGACTGGCGGCCCGTCCGACGGAAACTTGTCGACAATCCCCGTTTCACGCCAGACCCCATCTCGTTGCGGCCCCATCCACTGCGGCCAATCGTCCGCTTGAACGAGAGTTGCGCTGGATCCCAGGCAAAGGAACATCGCACCAACGAGTCGAGAAAACTTCATCACTTCGCCTCGGAAAAAAATCGCAGAACATTCACAAATCACATTATGCCAAGTTCGCCTACGGAGAGCGCGGCTTCCCACATTGATGCATACACCTGCCAGAGCCTCACCTTACAACCTTTCTTCGTCTACCCGCAATCCGCCCCGGATCTGTGTTCAATCCGTGGCTACACGATCGTCGATTTTCCGCTATAATCCCGCCGCGACGACTATTCTTTGACGGGGATTTTGGCTGATGGCAGTGTTATTGCAGATTCGGGACGCTCATAAGAGCTATGGCGAGCAGGTCTTGTTAGACGGGGCAGACGCAACGCTGCCGGACGATGTGAAAATCGGATTCATTGGCCGCAATGGAGCTGGAAAAAGTACGCTGCTACGCGTGCTGCTGGGTGACGAAGAACTGGACAGCGGCGAAGTCATCCGCCACCCCAATCTGCAGATCGGCTATCTTCGCCAGCATGACCCCTTCCTGCCCGGCGAATCGGCCCACGATTTTCTGATCCGCGACAGTGGCCAGCCGGAATGGAAATGCGGCGAAGTCGCTGGCCAGTTCGAACTGAAAGGTCAGTACCTCGACGGCCCGATCGACAAGCTCTCGGGCGGTTGGCAGACGCGCGTCAAACTGGCGGCCTTGTTATTGCACGATCCCAATCTGCTGATGCTCGACGAACCGACCAACTTCCTAGACTTGCGAACGCAGATTTTGCTCGAGCATTTCCTGCGAAACTTCCAGAAGGCCTGTCTGATCGTATCACACGATCGAGCATTCCTGGCAGCTACGTGCAGTCATACGCTCGACCTGACGCGCGGTAAGCTGACGATGTATCCCGGCAAGATCGATGGCTATCTGAACTATCAGAAAGAGCAGCACGAGCACGTCGTCCGGTCGAACGCGGCGATCATGGCCAAACGCCGCGATCTGGAAGTTTTCATCGCCAAGAACAAAGCGCGGGCCAGTACGGCCACGCAGGCACGCTCCAAAAGCAAGCAATTGGAGAGACTGGAACTGGCCGATGTCGCTGCCGACGAACCAACCGCCTGCATTCGCGCACCGCAAGTCGATCCGCGCAACGGTGCCGCGTTTCGGTGCCGCGAGTTAGCGGTCGGATACGGCGAACGACGTGTCGCTGATGGCATCACACTGGAAATCGACCACGGTTCGCGAGCAGCCATCGTCGGGGACAACGGCCAGGGAAAAACGACATTCCTGCGAACCGTCGTCGATTCGCTCAAGCCACTGGCTGGCGAGACGAAGTGGGGATTCGGCTGCGATATCGGGACTTATGCGCAACACGTTTACACCAGTCTGTCTGACAAGCAAACGGTGCTGCAATACCTGGAAGCTAAAGCGGCTCGGATGACCAAGGCCCAGACGATCCTCGATATTGCGGGGGCGATGCTGTTCCGCGGCGAAGCGGTCAACAAGCCGATCTCCGTGTTATCCGGGGGCGAGCGGGCTCGATTGTGCCTCGCCGGACTGCTGCTCAGCCAACACAATATTCTGGTTCTCGACGAACCCGGCAACCACCTCGACGTTGATACCGTCGAAGCAATGGCACAGGCTCTGTGTGATTACAAGGGAACTGTGATCTTCACGACACACGATCGTCACTTTATGAAACGAGTCGCTACGTGTGTGATCGAGGTTCGCGATGGCAAGGTGACCAACTACGGCGGCGGTTATGACGCGTATCTCTATGCCGTCAACAAAGAGATTGAGGAAGGCGAGCGAGAACTGGCCAGCCGCATGAGCAAGCCACCTGCCGAAGCGCTGAAGACTGCGGCAGCCGCCGTGCGAGTTCCGAAACGCGATGAGCGAACCGTTCGCAAAGAAATCTCGACTGTTGAAAAGACGATTGCCAAACTGGACGATCAGAAGAAGAAGTCCAGCGCTCAGTTACTTACCACTTCGGACGCTAAAGAAGCACTTCGACTGCACAACGAAGTCGAAGCACTGACGACCCAACTCGCTGAAGCTGAAGACAAGTGGTGTCAGTTACAGGCGGAGGTTGAAGCCGAGTGGTGATACGGTGATGCATCGCCAAACGTGAAATGGGTAGACCTCGCCCGCAACTTGAAGACCCAATCTCCTGGCGAGATTGGTGACACCCGAATCGTAAGCTCGGCTAACCACGTCGAGCCGGCCGCTTACTAAAGGTCGCGCAGACGTCGGCAATTTTACCCGAATCTTCCAAAGCGACATGGAACCGTTGATTGCCTTCCAGCCGATGCACTGTCATGTGATACGCGGCACTGACTGATGCCAGGTACGGCCGCAATTCTGGTTTCTGCGGAATGCGGAGTCTCCCCCATGAGCCGTCGCCCAGATAGACGACGCCGTGTTTGTCCTTCAGTCCGTTCACCAGAGGATGCGTTCGTTTGAACGTGTGATCATGATGTTCGAGAACTGCGTCGACATTGTAACGTTCGAACAGCGGGCACCAGTTGATTCGCTGTTCTTCACCCGTCCCAAATTTACCGGTCGCCCCTGCGGGTGCTCGATACGATGGATAGGCCGGGACATGATTGGCGACGATCAAATGCGGTCGCTGCTGCCGTTCGGCGAGTGCCTGCGATAGCCAGTCTGTTTGCTCTCCGGCAATGGGAGCGATGTGGTCGGTGTCCAATAAGACCAGGCTCAGGTAGTCGCCGATATCAAGCACGCCGTAGCTGGTTTCCGAAAAGAAGCCGTCGAAAACGCTTAGAAACTGTGGTGCGTCTGGTCGCAACTTCTTATAGCCGCCGTTGACCTCATGATTGCCGAAGCAGGCCAGCAAGGGGATCATTCGCCCTTCGGGATCGACCATGTACTGGTGATAATTACGAAGAAACTGGGTGAAGGTCGCGGGAGACTTGCCATTGTCATAAGCAAGATCGCCTGCCATGAGCGTGAAGTACGGTTCTTGTTTTGCGGCCATGATGTTGGTAGCAATCGCCTGCGAATTCGCACCACTGTCACCACCCGACACGAACTGGATCGTATTCGTCGCCTTAGCAGGCATCGTTCGAAAGCGAAACTCTTCGTCGGAGTTACCCAGGTGGAACTGATACTCAGTCCCAGGATTAAGATTCGTCAGTTCACAGCGATACACTTTGAGGTCAGTGTTGGGATACGGTTTGATGATCGCCTTCGCCGGCTGCCAGAGTGGATCCTGTAGTGTGGAATAGAATACCGTCGGTAGTTCGATCTTTTCGGGACCAATCCACTGAATCGTCATCGTGGTGGTCGGATCCCGCTGCCAAGTGAGAAATAACGTGTCCGGACCGCCAATCGGGCGACGAACATTCGCCGGTCGAGTCGCATCGGCACCTTGAGCCGACAGCGCCGAACCGAATGAAAGGGCTGTCGCAATCCCTCCAAGTGACGAACCGAGAAAAGCACGACGGCTGGCGAGCGGCATATTGATCCTTTGTTGCAATGAATTTCGGATGACGATTAGACAAGACGCTGCCGTGCCAGACAATAGCGACGTCAAACTCCTGGGAGCTTGTCCAAGTCGATAACGACTTCTTTAGTTTTCTGATCGATCTCAAACACATAGGGGGATCGCACGGCGTCACATTTGCCGTGGTACTGATCCTTTCGGTCTTTCATCAGCTCCAGAGAGACTCGATATCGACCAGGTGGCAAACCTTTTCCCGTCTTGCCAGCAACCACAAATGTACTATCGACATCATTAAAATTTGCATAGTACTGATCACGAATCGGTTCACCATTCGTTAGAACGGGAACGAAGATGATCTGCATAATTTCCAGCGGTGCAGGCTCGAACTTCGATCCCCCTTTGAGGATGCGCCCTTTCAGCGGTAGCAGCTTATCTTCCGCACCGCAGCCTAAGGTCAACAAGAACATCGAAAGCAAACAAATCGCCTTCAACAAATGCCGCATGTCAAAAACTCCAGGTCGAAGCCGATTTACGATTGGAAGAAATTGACCCAAGAGGCATTCCGGAGCACGCTGGCCACCGGAATGCATCCAGGCGTCAACAGGAAGGGTTTAGAACTCGCCGACGATCTGCCCATCGGCTCTCGCTTGCAGTCGGCACCATGTCAGTTGATCGACATTGTCAGAGAGAAATCGCCCACTTCCATCGGCCATGCAGATGTTGACACCGCCCGTGTGCAGGCTGCGCGACATCGCCGAGGTCATTAGCGTACCTGCTGTCGTGCAACCCATCCCGAGCGCTGCCGTGGGGATGGAGCAATAAACGCCACCATCCTGCAATTCGTCCCCACCATCGGCGTTCGTACCGCCCAGTTTGTTGTTAGGTGAGGGGTTGTAAGCACCTCGACCCGCGTTGACGATGCTAGCGCCAGGAAATCCCATGGCCCAGATCCCGCGAGGATCGTTCGGAGTCAGTCCTGCACGCAGTTCACTGAACATCGTCGTATTTGAGGTTCCATCGGTAATCGCAGCAATCGTGGCGCCATAGTTAGAACTCATCACTGACGAAGACGACATCCCTGCAGCTCCTGCGACGGTGGAACTTTTCGACTTGTAGACATTTCCCCCCGCGACGTGATCGTAATCCTCATATCCGGCGGCAGCACCATAGTTACCCCGTGCCCAACCATTGACACCACCTGGAACCGATGCACTGACAAACGGAATCATGTTGAATGCATCAGTGGGGCATGAGTAGGCCGGAACGCGGCGATCCACAAGCCCGACCCGCCATCCGGTACCATTCACACCTGCGGGTGGACTTCCCGTTGGCATTCCGATCTGGACGCCTGCGAATGATTGCAGATTCGCAGACTGATAGAGGTTCCCCTGATCAACAAAAGGAAGAACCGATACAGCCCAGTTGGGCCCGAACGGACCGGTATAGTCCATATGGGCGTCATCTGTCCCCAATCGCCCCCAAGGAACATTTGATCCGGCAGGAAAGCGTTGGAATGTGCTTTCATAATTATGCAGAGCCAAGCCGAGTTGCTTCAGGTTGTTCTTGCACTGGGTTCTGCGGGCGGCCTCACGAGCCTGCTGCACGGCCGGCAACAACAATGCAATTAAGACGGCGATGATGGCGATCACAACCAGCAATTCAATCAGTGTGAAGCCTGTCTTACGAGCGGATGATGTCAACATTTGGCGGCTGCTCCATGATAAATACCATTCCGGACGCCGAGACACGAAAAGCATCTCTAACCAGCGTCAATAAACCTCGAACGAATACAGTGAGGCGGGCGAGCTGGAGCGGTTTTCGAGCAACGGCCAAGGTGACGTTTTCGAGCGGTGAAAACCGCATCCAGAACAACGTCACATGGTACAAGGCTGTATTAAGTAAATATTATAATACGGTGATTAACGCACTCTAAACAATACTTCACTAAGTTTGCGTGAACTTGTTCACAAACAGATTTCCAACCACGTGGCTGGTGCATTGATCAACCCAAACAGGCTCGCTTCGTCTGCGCGCGACGACTTGCTGCACAATCTGGCGATGAGGTGCCCTGTGGCGACCAAGATGCGGTCGCATCAACGAGAGAGCCTCGCTCTCAAAAGTTAAGAACGAGGCTCAGACAAACCGGCAGACTGATCTACGTCTTACTCTTTCGGAGCCGACTCGTAGACCCACACTTCGGGGCCTTCTTTTCCTTCTTGTCTTGGCACACCCAAATACAGATGCCCCGACGACCATGCGCAGGTTCGCGAGTCCTTTGGGACTTCCATCTGGGTCACGACCTTGTAGCCATCGTCACTTCTCTCAATCGCGACCAATGCACCTGCGCCGCAAGAGGCGTAGAGTCGATGCCCTCGCTTGTCGTAGTGAATGTCGTCAACTCCTGCCGGAATGTCGATCTGCGCGACTTCCTTGCCGTTCTTCAGATCGAACACGACAACCATCGGCTTCTTTTTGGGACAACCGACGAACAGCAGGCCATTTTCCGAATCCTGGGCAACAGGACTGCCTGCGTCAGAAAGTGTTAGTTCAAATTTGTCGGTCACTTCACGTTTGGCAATATCGACCACTGCCACAAGGTTGGGATTTGTCAGAACTGCGTAAATCTTACCTGCTTTTTTGTCGATTTTGAAACCGTGCACTGCGCCAGGCAATTGAATCGACGCTTTTATCGCGCCAGTTTTGGCATCCAATTCCGAGAGGATTTCGTCTTGACCGACATAGACGGTCTGGTTGCCCGAATGATAGTGAATATTGTCAGCGTTTGGAGTCGGCGTCGAGAAAGCTTGCTTGAAATCCTGTCGATCGAACGCGTTGCAGGTCCCTGCTCCGTTACCGACATAGACCAGATTCAGATCGGCTGAATAAGCAACTCCAGAGACCTTCCCTTGATCCGACACCTGTCGAATCAGTTTGCCGTTGGCGAGGTCAACGACATCGAGTGTGTTGTTTGTCTTGTTGGCGACGTAGAGCCGCTCCCCCTTCGAATCGACAGCCAGGTGGTCAAGTTTGCCGGCCACGCCCTTCAACGGAATTATTTTCACCAAAGTGAGCGGCTCGGGAGAAGCACCGTTGGCCTGTGAGATGGCCAATAGTATCGCCAGACATGCATACTGCAAGTTCCAAGTTCTCATGGAAGTCCTTCGCAAGAGTTTCGGGAATCGCCAATGTCGCGACGGGTAAAATGCCCAGTACTAACACGTTTCTACGAGTCGTAGCGTTTCCCGTCGCGTCAGAGTTGAACACTCGCCCATTAAGGATTGGCGAGAATCGAGCGAATTTAATCGCATCACGAACCGAGTGATCTCTTGGGGCAAGATGCGGCCGCAGCACCGAACTGTGAGCTTCAGTTGGCTGTACGTCGTGGAAGAAGAGCGACGTTGCGGTCTGGAGTCTGATTGTCGAAATGGGCCAAGATGACCATGGCGCCCTTCCGCTAAGTTTGGGGAGGGCACCGAATCAAGAATAACGCAGTTGCTATTGCGGCGCATCCGGAACCGGGGCACCGGGGATGTCCAGTGGCTGGCCGATCAATGATGCGGGGCCGAGGTCTACGTCCAGTGGATTCGACACAGCGCCATCTCCACGGACTACCAGGATGTCGGCATCGACTACGCCGGTTAGCGTGTAGTTGGGCACCGTGAAGCGCACACCCAGGTCGTACCAGCCTTGAATCAAGGCTTCCGTCTGCTGACCGTTCACCGAGACGAGGACTCGTCCGGGCTCGGGCCCAAATCCTTCGCCGGCAATAGTCAATGTCGCCCCAGGAGCGGCGGCCGTCAGATCGCAGGAGAAGGCGGCGGGGTCGACTGGCAGGATCTCGGTTCGAGCGACCACTGCACCGTTGTTGGCTTCGTTGACTTCTCCCACCTGCTGGTGGCTGTCGACGAGGATCTGCAGGAAGTTGAACGGAACCTTGTGTCCTTCCGGAGTGACTCCCATCCGATTGGCTTGCAGAGGCAATCGAATGTCGACCGGGCGTACTTCGCCGATATCCATGGAGGGGATCACGACACCTGCCTGAGGCAGACTGGCATCGGCATTCGCATCATTGCCGGCCAGGGCCAACACACTGAATGGTGACGTAATCTGAATCGGACTGTTGTTGCGGACCCAGACGCGAAATCGTGGACCCAGATTTTGCTCGGGATGACCGTTGTCGACAAATCGGACGGCCAGCATTTGCAAGTCCATGCTGGCGGCTTGAATCACAACGGGTTCAACGTCGACCCAGGTTCCGCACGTCGCGACAGGCAATGGCTGCCAGACGGGATACTGATAGTAGACCCAGGGCTGACACGGTTGATAGACAATCGGGCGGCAATAATTTGGTCGAGGATCGTAGAACGGACGGCAGGTGTCCCACCAGCTCCAGCTAACCCATGGCGACCACCGCGGATACCAGCAATGCGAGGGGTAACATCCGCCACCTGCATACCAGACACTGAATGAGCCTGCGGTGAAAGCCGCTGCGACAGCGCCGTGATGGCGATGTTGCCATCCACCCGAGTTGATAACATTCGCCGAGAAGTTCATCTGCCGAGTCAGATCGCCGTGACGTTGCAATTGGAACTGTCGTTCCAGGTTCAACTGATGTCCCACGTTCGTATTCTGCCAGTGCTTGAATCCGTCACCATGAACCAGGCGATCCTGATGAAGACCGCTGATCTTGTTGGCATTCAGGTGGGCCAATTGCATCTGTTTCGTGAAGTCAGGTGAATGCTTGAACTGGTCGAACTTCCGTTCAAAGTCGCGGTGATCTTTGGCGTGCATCAAAGATTGCAACTGCTCGGAATGTCGGTCTGGACCGTCATTTTTCCGATCAAACTGCAGATTTCCATTTTTAGGGATCTGCAATGGAGTCGTATGCTTTTGGATGCCGGTTATAGGAGTATCCACCTTCATCGGCAAATGTTCGCGATTGAAGTGGCGTCCCGGTTCGCCGCGATTGGCATCCAGTTTCAGACTGCCATTGCCAGGAACCTGAGGATTGAGATTGAGACCACCTGGCGGCTTGTTGTCACGGCGATTCTCCAGGACATGTTTAGAGTCCAACTTCGGCAAGTTCGGATTGTTATTGCCAGCATTCGGATTGAACTGGGGAAGCTTGTTGTTTCCAAGATTTGGCTGACCCACTCCATTGGCGGGATTGTCGCCACCCCGATGTCCGTGCTGGGGCAAATTGAGTTTTGGCTGAACATTGGGAATCGATGGATTGCCTGGCCCTGCTCCGGGCAACGTGTTGTTCGGCGGATTGAACTTCGGCTGATGCTGTGGAAGCTTGTTCCGATCCTCCTGATGCCGAGGACCACTTTGATTGTTCTGTGGCAGCTGGATCTTGGAATCCAGCTTCGGCAAATCAGGTTTGCGCGGTGGATTCGAATCCTTCTGCGTCAACAAGACCTTGGGCGCTTCTTGTGGCAATTGGCGCTTATGGTGTTCCACCTGTGGTCGATTGTTTTGACCATTCTGCATCAACTGGATGTTGTGGACGGCCTTGGGAGCGTGATTCGGCAGGTCCACTCGAGGTTGATGAACCGGTTGCGCGTTCTGAGGCGGATTCACTTTGGCCGGCGCGTGGTGGGCTGGCTGAGAATGCTTATTGTTTCCCTGCGCCGGTGTTGAGGGAGGCGCACGATGCTCAATCTTGGGCGGGGCTTTATGTTCCGCGCGGTGGTGCTCATCTTTCGCCTCGACCAGGACTCCAGTCGAGACCGTCGCTGAGATCATGTATGCAATTGTCGACCAGCGAAAACTAGACATGCCACACCCTGCCCTGCTTTGAGCGTTTGGTCAGACTGGCTACCCGTCGATGGGAGCCTTTAGATAGTTTACGATTCTGTAATGTCGAGACAACAGACTACTCAGTCCAAATGCGTCAGACCTTGAGATTTGGCCCACTTGTCATCAACCAGAGTGATTCACGGCATGTGTCATTCCAATTCGTAAGGAAACGAATATCCAGCTAGAAAACATCGGTTTTTGCGGCTCCGAAAGGTAAGCCGAGCCACAAATGCATGTCTAAATCCGGTTTTAAGCGATCAAAGTCACGTCGCCGCATAGTCACTATGATTTATATTGAATCGAAATGAGGGCACTTTCCTTAATTTTCGCGAGCCAATTGTCATCCATTCTGCTGCTCGAACTGCTCGATGCTTCTGTTACAATTCGGCTTTGATCTGATCGCAACCCTCGTTTCCGAAGCTCTCACCCGAGAGCGTGGACTGTCGTTCAATGACTCGTCGTATTGTCTTGGCTATGAGCGGTGGCGTTGATAGTTCCGCTGCCGCGGTGCTGTTGAAGCGCCAGGGGTTCGAAGTGATCGGCCTGTTCATGCGGTCCGGTGCAACCGAGGAGCCACAAGTCTGTCGGCTGCCATCCGGCGCTGACGGGGTGCCTGCCGCCATTCAACTGCCGATCCTGGGAACCAAGCCCAACAAGCAAGGGTGCTGCTCAGCCTCGGATGCGGCCGACGCGCGGCGCGTGGCCGATGTTCTCGACATTCCGTTTCACGCACTCAATTTTGCCGACGCCTTCGGGCGGATCAAAGATTACTTCGCCGACGAATATCTCGCCGGACGGACACCGAATCCGTGCGTGATGTGCAACAACTGGTTGAAATTCGGCAAGCTGTGGGACTTCGCCGTCAGTGTGGGGGCCGATGGAATTGCGACCGGCCACTATGCACAGATTAACGAGATTGAGGGTCAGCCCGCACTGGTGCGAGGGTTTGATCGGACCAAAGATCAGTCCTACGTGTTGGCCGGGATCAATCGCGACATCCTCGGCCGGATCCTGTTTCCGGTGGGTACGTACACGAAGCCGGCGATTCGCGAATTGGCCGCCGAAGCAGGATTGCGAGTGGCCACCAAACCCGACAGCCAGGAAATCTGCTTCATCCCCGACAACAACTATGTCGGATTCCTCGAACGCCATCGCGGCAAACCGGACACGGGCGGAGATTTCGTCGATACGGCAGGAAAAGTGTTGGGCAAGCATTCAGGCTATGAACAATTCACGATCGGTCAGCGTCGTGGCTTGGGGATTACTTTTGGTGAGCCGCGGTTCGTGATCCGAATCGAACCCGATACGCGACGTGTCGTGTTGGGGGTTTATCAGGACTTGGCTCGTAAGGAATTGACTGCGGATGGCCTGAGTTGGCTTGTGGATGATCTGCCATCCAGCTTCCGCTGCCACGCGCAGATCCGTTATCAGCACACAGCAGCACCAGCAACAGTCGAACTGATCGAACGGGACCATGTTCGGGTGTTGTTCGACGAGCCTCAATTCGGCGTCGCCCCGGGACAGGCATTGGTCCTTTATGATGGCGATCGCGTGCTGGCTGGCGGCTGGATCCAACAGGAAGAACTCGCTCCGACTCCTTGACCCGCCGCGATTCGATTGAGATCAAGTCGCCAACATGGCAATCTTGGCGCGCTCGTGATTGTCGTCGAATAGCGAACCGCGGTTATCTCGGAGTTGCCGTCCGTTGCCAGAAACTGCTCGTCTGACTCGTAAACCTGAATTGAAACAATCGACAAGCGGTTTGCGCTGGCAAGTCGCGGCGATCTCTTTCGCACTAATTACGATTGCCGGGGCGGTACGCCTCGCGGCAAGTTGGGATAACTTTTGGCTGGACGAGATCTGGTCCTGGCAATTCGCGGTTTCGGCGAAGTCTTACTGGCAGATCGCCACGCAGATCCCGCATGACAACAATCAGATCTTGAACACTTGGGCCATCTACTCTTTTCCCGCGAACGCCCACTGGACGCTATATCGCATTCCCGCGGTCTTGGCGGGCTTGGGCGCTGTCATCCTGGCGGGGCTGAGTGGCTGGATACGAAGTCCGTGCGAAGGCTTGACGGCACTCTTGTTGACCGGGACATCGTTCGTCTTCATCCAGTATTCGTCTGAAGCGCGTGGCTATGCCTATTTGCTCTTCTTCGTCTTTCTGTCGGTCTGGTTGATGCAACGAATCGATCAAGCACCGAACAGCCGTGACGAGTTGCTGTTTGGTCTGAGTGCCAGTCTGGGATTTCTGGCCCACTTCCTATTTGTCGCAGCCTATGCCGGCCTGGTGGTCTGGTCGCTGATCAGTGTGATGCGGCACCATCGTCGTTGGGCCGCGCGAATCGGTTGTTGGAGTCGGATGCATGGCGTGCCGTTCTTCACCCTGGCAGGACTGGCCATCTGTTACGGCGGAAAGCCAATTGCAGGCGGCGGCGACCGTCAGAACGTGTTCGAAATCATCACCCAAGTTGGGTCGTTAATCATCGGGGGACCGAATGCAGGCCTCTTCGCTGCCACCTGCTCCTGCGCCGCAATCGCGGCCAGCATCGTCGGTTTGGTGCTACTAAACCGGCGCGCTGACGGAGTCGTCTATTTTGTCATCGGCTCGACCGTCACGCTGGCGCTGATGATCGTGATTGCGGCTACAGACCTGGTCTATCCGCGTCACTTTCTGGTTCCCATGGCCTGCGTGCTGATTGTGCTAAGCCATCTGCTGGCGACCGCATGGACCGCTGGCCGCTGGGGCAAGGTCTTTTATTTCGTTGCCGTCGGTTTGATGCTTACGGGAAACAGCATTCACACGTGGTCACTATTGAAATACGGTCGCGGAGCCTATGAAGAAGCGATCACGTTTTTGAACGCGGAATCACGTGACACCATCACCCTGGGAAGCGATCATGACTTTCGAAATCCGATGGTGCTGGGCTACTACTACAGACGATTGCCAAACCCCAAACCGCTGGCTTACTTCCCCAGCAACCAGTGGCCGCCGGAAGGTCCGGAATGGCTAATCCTCCACTCGTTCCAACAACCTGCCACGCCACGACCGACGGTTCAGACATCCGCCGGACATCGTTATCAATTGATCAAAGTCTTTCCGTACTACGGTCTGTCGGGTTGGAACTGGATTCTTTACAAGCGCTCCACGCCTGAGAAAAGCTAGCTGCTACCAGTTCAGCTTTGCGGGAAAGTATTCAGCGATCAGGTCTTCGTAGTAGGGACGAAGTTCTTCGACGTTCGGTGGCGAATGACTCTTTGTGTAGAGGTCGTACGGATTGAACGCCTTCACCCAGTCCAGCATCTCTCGGTCCCGGTCATTCGTCAGATACCCATATTCGTCTTCGTGATGCCACGCGTAGAACGAATGGTAACGCAGCATAGACAGCGCCGGGTCAGGCAGGTAATCCTTCACGACGTGGTAGATGTATTCGTCGTGGCCCCACGATAGTTGCACCTGATCCAGCCCGCAGCCTGCTTCGTAAACACCCAGACGGGACTGGTACCGCCGGTCATCGTGGTCGGGATTGTCCGTAAAGAATTGCGGGAAGACGTTCTTGCCTGAATACTGGCAACCCGTCGGAAAGGTGTCTCCGACCACAGCCCATTGCGGTTCACCCCACAGGCACAGGATTTTGCCGAGGTCGTGGATGAATCCTGCCAAGATAAACCATCGCGGATGACCGTCAGCGCGAATGTGCTCGGAAGTCTGCAGCAGATGCTGAAGCTGCGACAAATCGGTATCAGGATCACTCTCATCAACCAGCGTATTCAAATACTCGGCCGCTTCCCAGATTCCCATCTGACTGCGGTCCAGCGTCAAATACTGCTGTCGCTTGGCTCGAGCAAACTGATACGTCTGATAGCGATGATTCAAGCGATAGAATTCGCGCACACCGGGTCGGGCGTCCTCTTCGTAGTTCCGAAACTGATCCTGCTTCTTAGCCGGATCGACCCCCTGAAACGAAGCCAAGTCTGGAGACGTGACTTCCAGATAGCGACCCCTGAGGAAGTCGTCCCATTCCTCCAAGCTTTGAAGCGGGTTCGGGTTTTCGCGATCGTCTGTTGGATTCATGATCGGCATCCGTCCAAGAAGCGACTTTTCGACAGCGCAGAACGGCTGCCGATGCATCCCATCAAGTTTGATGCCATGATAGTATCGTGTTACGCGAGTTGAGTCATCGAGTCGATGCCGTCTACTGGATTTGGATACATGACCGTCATTCGAATAACAATCCTCCTGGTACTGATGGCGAGTGCCACGATCACTCACGCCGACGATTTCCACACGCTCATGATGCGTGCCACAGTGAAATTACAACACGACAAATCGACCGCCACCGGCTTCATTCTTCGTCAACGAAGGCCGGCACCGGGCGAGGAGTCGCGGTGGGTTCTGGTGACGGCCGCTCATGTCCTGGAACGCAGCAGCGATAACGAGACAACATTGGTGTACCGCGTCCGTGAAGCTGAGGGGGTTTATCGAAAGGAACCAACGGCGTTGGCGATCCGCAAAGATGGTCAGCCACTTTGGACGAAGCATCCCACCGAGGACATCGCGGCCATGGTTGTCACTCCCCCTGACAAAGCCGACCTGCCGGAGATTTCGACGGAACAACTCGCCAACGATGAACTGGTCCGAAAACATGGCATCCACCCCGGCCAGATCGTCACGTGTTTAGGATATCCACATCGCACGGAAGCAAATCAAGCCGGGTTTCCAATTTTGCGATCGGGCTCGATTGCCAGCTATCCTCTGATTCCCGCCACTGCAAATACGACGTTTATGCTCAGCGCCAACACATTCGAAGGAGACAGCGGCGGACCGATCTATATGGTTGGGCCTGCCCGGCATCAATCAGGTGAGCCACTCGAACAAGTTCGACTTATTCTGGGATTGATGCACGGCCAGCATTTTCTGGATGAGGAAATGGCGATGATCTACGGCAACAGCAAAGTGAGGCATCGGCTGGGGCTGGGAATTGTCGTGCAAGCTGCCTTCATCCGAGAAACGCTGGAGAAACTGCCGTAGCAGCCGCTCCTTCTCAGTGGACTGTGGCAGAACAACAGTCGGGAAGTCTGCACTGGATTTAGAATCAAACCGCTGGTTGATTGGAATGATCAGCGACAACAACACATATCAACGACGAGACCCTCATGGCGTTGCGCCGATTCTTGCTACCGCCGCTGCTGTTGTTACTTTGCGGACCAGTAATTGCTGACGAAGCCAATCTTGTCGTCGACACGAAAACAATGCATCACAAAGTGATGTGCGGCTATCAGGGATGGTTTCGGTGTGCGGGTGACTCATCCGGCCAGGGGTGGCGGCACTGGAGCCGTGATGGTCGAAATCTCAATAGCAAAACGGTCACAGTCGAGATGTGGCCCGATCTGTCGGGATTCGATGACGACGAGAAATACCCCGCGACGGGCTTCACCGATGCCGATGGCAACCCTGCCGAGCTATTCAGTTCAGTTCACCCGAAGACGGTCGATCGACATTTCCAATGGATGCAGCAGTACGGCATTGACGGCGTTTTTCTACAACGATTTCTGGTCGAATTGAACAGCCCGTCGCTGAATCAGGTACTGGCAAATGTCCGACAATCTGCGAATAAATCTGGCCGCACTTTTGGAATCTGCTATGACCTCAGCGGAATGTCCAAGGACAAGCTCTTTGAGTCCCTCGTAGCGGACTGGAAGAAGCTGGTCGATGAGCAACAAGTCACACGCGATCCTCGCTACCTCCATCACAACAACAAGCCGGTCCTCTTCATCTGGGGTTTCTATAGCGATCGGTTCGGACCAGAACTGGCCGAGCGGATCGTCGAGTTCTTCAAGAACGATCCCAAGTATGGGGTCACTCTAATCGGCGGTTGCGAATGGTGGTGGCGGACGGAGAAGAATCCGGAATGGAGCAACGTCTTTCGCAAGTTCGACATCATCAGCCCGTGGAACCCTGGCAACTCGACAACGATCAATGGCGAACGGCACGCAGCAACCGGTTCCTGGAAGGACGATCTCACTGAAGCGCAACGAGCAGGAATGGAGTATCTGCCGGTAATTTACCCGGGGTTCGGCTGGACAAATCTCGTCGGAGAAAAGGGAGCCAAGAACGACCTGCCGCGTCTGAAGGGCGACTTCTATTGGCGACAGTTTTCGTCGGCAGCCGACTTGGGTATCGACATGGCTTATGTGGCGATGTTTGATGAGGTCGACGAGGCGACCGCCATCTTCAAGGTGACGAATTCGCCGCCGCGACCGGGGCACTTCGTGACATATGAAGGCCTCCCTTCAGACTGGTATCTGCGTCTGACCGGCGAAGGGACGAAATTGATTCGCGGTGAACTGCAAAACCAGATTACCATCCCGATTAAGCCTTGAGCATGTTCGGGTGTCGCCGATCTCGGCAGGCATAAAAACGTATCGCCGTCGCCGGTCTGAGGGGGAAGACCGACGACGGCGATCACTGGTTTGGTACCCAAGGTACCGAGCCGACGAGAACGACTGGATCAGAAGTCAGAGACATCTTCTCTCAGTTGTTCTGGGCGGTTGAGTAAAAGCACAATTAAATCGCGATGTACTTCTTTGATGCTGTTCGTGCTGGACTCTTCCGTCGGAAGTCAATGTAGAATCAGTGTTGGAGATCAGACTCGATGACGGGTTCAAACCGGCGGTCAGAAAAGTCACCGAGATGACTTTCGCTGACTCCTGTGTTATCGGGTTTGAAGCGTGGACAGTTCATGGCTTTCGACGGATTTCACGAGAGAACAGTTTTACCCGGCAAGCCTGCTACACGCGGCATAGCGGTTGGGTTGAGTCTACCGTCGAATTGACGAAATGGTCACGGTGTTTGATTGATCGCCATTTGAGGAATTGATTCCAACTTGCAAACGTCGCGCAGCCAATTCCTCTTGATGGCGACTCTTTTTCAGGGCGGAATCGCACTTTTCGCTTTTGGCCTGGCATGGGTCCTTCAGATCAATCCTTTTGACGGATGTGAATTGTCCAGCCACGCCTTCGCTGTCGGGATCGCTGGCACAATTCCCATGCTGATTGTGTTTTCGATGACATACCGCATCACGACAGGGCCGCTCGCTGAAGTCAAAAGATTCTTGATTGAAAGCTTGGGACCGTTCTTAGACGATTGCCGCTGGTACGATCTGGCCTGGGTCGCGCTCCTCGCTGGAGTCTCCGAAGAACTGTTGTTCCGAGCGGTCCTGCAACAATGGCTGAATCAGTGGGGGCAGATCTCCAGCTTATTGATCAGCAATCTTTTATTCGGAGCTGTTCACTCCGTTACTGCGATTTATCCCTTAATGGCCGGATTGCTCGGCCTCTATTTGGGGGTGCTCTACCAGTTCGCCGGTGGGGGAAACATGCTGATACCGACAATTACACATGGGCTGTACGACTTTATTGCGTTCCTCATTGTCCAACGCACTTATCGACTGCAACAGGCAGAGATCGCCGAATCCGATACCATCGAGCGTTCCCCTGACGAACAATAAAACTGCCACAACCAAAAACCAAACACTGAGTTAAGCACATCTCTCCTGCCGCTCGAATTGGCAGTCATCAATCGTGAACTCCACATTTCTTGGCGAGTTGCCGACCTGAAGAGAACTCAGGGGGAAGCCCTGCAAATTCTCGTCCGACGAGCTAAACTTGTCTTCGAACTCCGTTTTCCGCTATCATCACATTACGAAATCGTCAGCACCATGTGTTTCGGTAATCACTTATCAAGCAATAACTTGGAGTTGCTGCTTGAACAGCGTGCTGGCGTTCACATACAAAATGGAATGGCCTGACAGGCAATAACGAATAGTCGAGTGCTACACGCCGATTGATGAGGTCGGCAAGTCGACACAGGCAGCAGATTACTGCCAACCGGATTCTATGATACCGGAGTCAATGTTGGAGCACTCACTTACCGGCATGGATCGCCAGGGACTTGGAATGGAATCCAACCAACCAGAATCTCGATCAACGCTCGCTGAGTGTTTGTGCTGGCTCACAGAAATCTGTTCGCGCCGTGCAAAGCTCACGATTTTTGTCGTGATCCTGTCAGCGATAGGTTGCGTCGTTTATACGGCTCAAAGCATCAAGTTCAAAACGGACCGCGCGGATTTGATCGATCCTTCCGCCACCTTTCAGAAGCGTTGGCAGAAGTACACCGAAAGTTTCGGTGATGCCACCGACATGGTGGTCGTGGTCGAATCGAAGAAGCCGGAAACGATTAAGCAGGTTCTGGACAACTTGGGTGATCAACTGAAAAGTGACCCCAAGCTGTTTACCAACGTGCTGTATAAGGTCGAACCCGGCAAGCTTCGAGAAAAGGGCCTGCAGTACCTGGCCCCGGATCAACTGGCCAGTGGCCTCGAACGTCTCGACGAATATCGTCCTGTCTTGAACGGTCGCTGGGATCTGATCCGCGTCGACGGGTTGGTTCCTCGGATGGACAGCCAACTGAAGCGGTTGGAGCGGCAGGGGCAACTTGAGAACAGCGTTCTGCTGGCGCACACCGATCGCCTCGCAGCCAGTCTCGCCGCCACAATCAAGGATCGCAATGATTTCACCAATCCCTGGCCTGACATCCTTCCCGTCGACCCGCGGATGCGAGACCAGGAAAACCAGACCGTCTACCTGCTGAATGACGATGGCACGATGGGCTTCGTCATGGCATCGCCCGTCAATACCGCTCGCTCGTTCGAAGGAGCGACGGCCTCGATCGACAGGCTACGGACGCTGATCAAGCAGGCGGAACGTCAATTCCCCTCCGCTCGCATTTCGCTGACCGGCATTCCCGTTCTGGAAAACGACGAGATGCGGCGATCGCAGACCGACTCGATGATCGCTTCAATCATTTCCTACCTGGGTGTGGCCCTGATCCTGTTCGTAGGGTTCCGTGGCTTTCTACATCCCGTCCTGGGACTGCTGATGCTGATTGTGGGAATGGCGTGGTCCTTTGGATACACAACCGCCGTTGTCGGTCATTTGAATATTCTCTCCGTCTCGTTCGTCGCCATTCTGATCGGTTTAGGGATCGACTTTTCGATTCATATCCTGGCGCGATACCTGGAACTGCGACATCAGGGCCTGGGGTTACAAGCCGCTCTGGTGGAAACGTCGAGCAGCGTCGGTGGCGGGATCGTCACCGGGGCCGTCACCACATCGCTCGCGTTCTTCTGTGCAACGTTCACCGAGTTCCTGGGTGTCGCAGAATTGGGGATCATCGCCGGCGGCGGGATCCTGCTGTGCGTCCTGGCCGCGTTCACATTTCTGCCCGCGATTATCGCTATGGCGGATCGAAATAAAGAACCTCGCAAACTGCCGACTCCCTTCCAGGCACGGGGGCTACGCTATGCGACGCTGAACCATCCCGGTCTCGTGCTGACACTCTCACTCGGGTTAATTGGATACATCGGGTACCGCGCTTTCGATTGGAGCGGTTCCGTTCCCAAGCCACTGGTTGTCTACGACCACAATCTTCTGCACTTGCAGGCTGAAGGGCTGGAATCGGTCGAAGCACAAAAGCATATCTTCGATTCTTCTGACCACTCGTTGCTGTATGCCATCTCGGTCGCCGATTCCGCCGAGCAGGCTCGCGAGATGAAACGTCGACTGGAAGCGTTGCCAACCGTTCATCACGTCCAGGAACTGGCTTCTCGGTTGCCCGAGCACCCGTCAACCGAAACCAAGCTCTTGGTTCAGGGCTTTAACGCACAGTTGGCAAAACTGCCTGCTGAACCCCCTGCTCCGTCGCCACTGAACCCCGCTGATGTTGGACGAGTTCTCAATGAACTCTGCGAATCAATGAAAGGCCGCACCGATCCCGCATCGCGACGGATCGAGCATAACTTGGATGAGTTCCTGAACAGGCTGGACACGATGCCGTTGCAGGAGCAGATGATGTTCCTGGGCGAGTTCCAATATCGAATGGCCTACGCACTACTTGCCCAATTTCAAGCGATCGCGGCGGCATCGGACCCCGAACCTGTCGATGCGAGCGACTTGCCAGCCGAACTGAAAAATCGCTTTGTCAGTCCTCAGGGGCACTGGCTGCTCCAGATTTATCCCAAGGATCAAGTCTGGGATATGGAGCCACTGGAGAAATTTGTGACCGATATCCGCTCGGTCGATCCCGAGGTCACAGGAGTTCCGCTACAGAACTTCGAAGCGGCTCAACAGATCAAGAGGAGCTATGAAATCTGCGCCGTCTATGCACTGGCGGTGATCATGATCACACTGTTGCTCGATTTCTCTCGCAAAGACCGTCTGCTCTGGAATTTTATTCCGCCGATGCTGCTGACGGTGGCGGCAGGCTTCGCGCTGCACACGCGTCACGTTCCCTGGTCGCCGGGACTGTTGCTGCTCACCTATGCGGGGTTAGCTTTTGCAACGGCATTGATGATCGACCGCCGCGCTGTTCGCGATTCGTTGCTGGCGATCGTTCCGCCTGCGATCGGGATGGGAATTACCTTTGGACTCCTGGTCATATTCGACATCCCACTCAATGCCGCCAACCTGATCATCCTGCCGCTAATTTTGGGGATCGGCGTCGACAATGGCGTCCACATCATCCACGATAGCCGGTCTCAGGCGGATCGTGTCTATTGCACAACTCCCAGCACAATTAACGCAATCATGCTGACTTCGACAACGACGATGGTTGGCTTCGGCAGCATGATGGTCGCCGCGCACCGTGGACTTCACAGCCTGGGGGCGGTGTTGACGATTGGTGTCGGAGCTTGCTTGTTCGTGTCGCTCGTCACACTGCCAGCAATATTAACTCTCGCCACGCGCCACCGTCTACGAATACCTCAGTTGGACCCGAGCCCGACGATCAACATTGCGATTGCCACTCTGGGCGAAGCTGAGACTCCAGTCGAATTGGGAATCGAAGATGAACTTCCAGCGACCATCAAGATGAAGCCCAGTCGTGTTGCCTGAGAGGCAGCCGGCGCTGACCAAAGTCAGCAGTGAATCAGTCGGCTGCTCGAACCGCCTCGTCTATCGACATTCGTTCAGCCAACGCGTTCAAGAACGACGGTCGACCTACGACCTGGTGAACGTGTCTCGCAGACCATCGCCGAATTGCTTCAGCTTCATGCTTGTCTTCGTTCCGAAGTTGCGACTGGCCGAAGAAGGTGCTGGAGTTGGTGGAACGTAAGGTTCCGGAGCAGGGGCTGATTCTACGGGCGGCGTCACATTCGGCCAAGATTCTTCGGGGGCAATTCCCTGAGGAATCGTTTGCTCGTAGCTCGGCTGAACAGCAGGCGTCTGGCATGCTCGCTTGGATGAAACCGCAGTCACACAGCATCCCGACAAGCCCACCGCCGTAATCAGGGATGCAACAGCCAGAGAAGTTCTACGGAAAGTCGTCATTGAATCGCTCACGATGTAAGTGGCCAAAGCAACGCCGAGCAGCCAATCTGCTGCTCGACGCAATACTGCATACAACGGGAAAAGGGAGTACCCCAATCATCGGCCCTCGACCGATCCGTTGAACAAGCAAGTTCTGCCGAATTCAGTCGCTGGCCAGATTCAGTTCCGAACATTCCGAGGAGGGGCCTTGGAATCGGCAACAGGAAGGGGCCTGCTGTGACCTATGCGTGGCCTGAGAAGACCCGGCAGTTCTTGCCGATGCAGTCAACAACGTTCACTTTGTCGAAGATGCAACCAATGCGGAAGACGCCGTCTGTGACTTTCGGGCTAGCAGTGCGACTGCGAATAAGCTGATCACCGGAACAATCGGAGCCCGCATGCGAGCGTTCGTCCAATAGACCAGGTGAACAATCTGTACGGTCAGCACCAGTGCGAACAGCGGCCACCACTCCCATCGTCCAGTCTCTTTCAGACCAGACGCAGCGACAACCAGCATGCCGACGAAGAACAAGATCTCCAAGCAGGTGTAATACCATCCCACCAATTGAATCAGCTTCGGACTCGCCGATGCTGCCGCCTCACTCTGCGGAACGGTACTCCAGAGGCTGCGGAAGCGATAACCAACCGCTCGCAGGAATCGCTCTGGATTCGCCGCGATAAATTGACGAGCCTGCTCGCTTTGCCACCGATCGCGAGCAATCTCCGAGGCATCAGGCCCAACAGCTTCGTCGAGACGACTCTGCAAATCGTGTTGCCACTCCTCAAAACTGCGCGGTCCCCAATCCGCTCCCCAGCCTCGATCAACGACTTCAGAGTAGAACACCGGATTATTCGCCAGCAGCAGCGTATAACCACCGTGAGTCGTCATTAAGATCGGCGACCCCATCGTCAACTGATTCCGGATCACCCAGGGCGCAACAACGATTAATGTTCCTGCGACCAGACGCCAGGGGATCAGCGAACTCCGGGGAATCGATCGATCACAGGAACGGCGGCAAGACTTCAATGTCGCGCCAATTCCCCATCCAACGAACGCCAGACCTGCTAATGGCCAGAATGTCGGTCGACACAGCACCAGGCATCCGAACAGGATGCCGATAATCATTTGCTGAATGAACTCAGAGCGATCTCGGCGGACAATCCACAAAATCAGAAGGGCGACTAACCCCGCACAGGTCACCTCCGTCATCGGCTGAGCGGAATACTGCAGCAACATCGGATCGACAGCGACAAGCAAAGCGGCCAACATCGACCAGCGGCCCAAACCCAGCCAACCTCCTGCTCTCCAGACGGCCCAGACGGCGACAGCACCCCAAATCAAGTTAACAATTGCGACCGCAGCGGCGGTCGGCACGATCAACATCAATCCCGCCAACTGGAGCGTAAACAAGGGAGGGCGAAACGCGGTCGGTGTCAGGCGAGCGACATCGGAGTATCCCCTTCCCTCGGCAACACCACGCGCAATCCCCAGATATGCGTCGCGATCATGGGTCAATTCGTGCGAGTGCAGCCACAGCACCGTTCCACGGAGCACGACAGCGACGATCAGACAGACGGCCAGTTCCCAGTACCTGGGCTGCAATAATCCTTTTGAGGTGGGCTGAGAATCCATCATCGCCGATTATTCCACGACGCGATTCGTCACGCCGTTCGTCGTGTCACGAGTGCCAGAATCGCAGGAATCACGACGAGGTTTCCCAAGCTTCCCCCTGCGGTTGCCACTGCGACCAGCCAACCAAAACTGGACATGGGCACAAACTCACTATACAGCATCGCGAGGAATCCCAGGCTGACCGCGGAACTGGAAAGAACAACTCCGGGACCACTTCCCGCGTAAGCCACCCTAAGTGCTTCGTCCGAAGGACGGCCAGCTCGCAATTCTTGCTTCCAGCGTAACAGGCAATGCACGGCATCATCGACGGAGAGACCAATCACGACCCCGGCGACCAGGGCCGTCGACATATCAATCTTCAGTCCCAACCAGCCCATGATCCCCAGGACCAACCCCACCGCCAACAACGTCGGCAAGAAGGCTAGAAACGCCAGTCGCAGATTTCGTAGAGCCGCCCAGAGCATCGCCAGGCTCATCAAGCCCGCACACAAGGTTGCTCGAAATGATGTTGAAACCACCGCGTGAGTGATCTGCGTCATTAAGTGCGACAGACCGGTAATGAAAGTTTGATCGGACAATTCCTGTCGACTGGTCTGCAACAAGTTCGTGAAGCAGGCTTCTTTCAGTTCCGGCTGAGCACTCTCCTGAACACGAATCAGGATTCGAACCTGATCTTTCGAACTTTCCTCTTTGTTTCGGCTCCAGAGATTATTCAGGAAATGCTCGTACCTGGCATTCCCCAGGATTCGCACCTTGGTCCCCACGACATCGTCGCGATTTTCTTTGTCGACATACGGCGGCACACTCAGCAAGTCGGCCAGTGACACGATCCCCGCGACCATCTCGGGATTATCTTGCTTCATTTTTGCCGCCACCTGCCCGACTTTGTCGAGCCATTCGGCAGTCATTTTCTCGGGCGCGGGCGAGATCAGTTCGACAAGGCCGATGCCCCCCATCCGCTTTTCGATGAAGCGATAATCTGTGGCCACCCGCGAGCGGGGCTTATGAATATTGATGTAGTTGGATTCAAACTGAAGCCACATCATTCCAACGGATGCAAGCAACACGGGAACTACAAATAGCAGCAGCGTCGTGCGGGGATGCGTCAGCACCCAATCCGTCATCTTGCCAACCCCTTCGGCCACCGCCGCCGTTCCCTGTTCAACGTTGGCCGCTTCCGCCGGATTGCGGCGAAGTCGTATCGTCATCGCACCGGCCGCCAACATCCACACCAGCGCACCGGCGATAATGTTGCAGGCAAACATGGTAATTCCCAGTTGAGCTACCGGCTGAACAGTCGTCGCAGCCCACGTGGCGAGATAGCCAGATGCCGAGGCAATCGCGCACCATGCCACTGGGGGAAACATAACTGTGAGAGTTTGATGTGCGGTTTCAGACCGCGACAGGCCTGTATGCAGGATCGAAAAGAACCGCACCGCCAAATGGCTGGCCGCGGGCATGCACAGCACGACGGTCTGCGCCACGATCGGCCCCGCCGACAACGACAATTTCAGATTGAAGATCGTGATACAGATTCGTGTCAGTTCCCAAGTGGCCCACCCGGCGATCAGGGATAGTAATGCCCACGCGGGATTACGAACGGCGATCAGCATCGTGACCGTCATCAAGATCATCGCGACAACGCCCAGTGTTCGGTTATCACGATCCAGACTGACAAAGCCGTCGACAACCAGCACCGGTGGTCCGGCCACAGCGACGTGATCCAGCTTGTTCTCTCGAGCAAACTGATCTGACACACGACGCAGCGCGAGAACCGCCGGGCGACGATCCGCTTCGGCCGAGGCGTCTAGTCGCACAAGAATGGCCGTGGTTCGGCCCTTCCCATCGACGAGCAAACCATTGAACAGGGGATGATTGCTGATCCGCTCACGAAATTCATCGAGTGCTTCCGGGTCATCCATATTAGATCGAACGACGGTCGACACAGTCGCACGACCGGCCACCATGCGGTACAGACCAAGGAACGAGAACGATCCTGACGCCGCGGCGACCGCATCATCGACCAGCCACGGAACAGGCATCTGGTCGACGGCGTCCACTCGTTCAATTCCGGGCACTTGCTCGGTGATTCGATCGGCGAGAGTTCGAACGCGATCCATCCCTTCCGGCGTCCAAAGCTCATTGTCGTCATACGCGACGAAAACGATCTGATCGCCACCGAAGGCGCGTTTCGACTTTTCATAGCTCAGCAGAGCAGGATGATCGTGCGGGAAAAAGCCTTCAATCGTCTGGTCGAACTTCACTGGTGGCACGAAAATCCACGACAGTACGATCAACGGTAGCACCACCGCCCAGACGGCGTACCGGAATCGAAACACAAGACGAGCCAGTCGGTCGATCATGGCGGCTTACGTGCTGAAGCAGACTTCGCTGAGAAAGTGGCCCTGCTGAACTAAGACAAACGAATCTTAGCTCACATCTGTCATATTCGTGGCCATTGAGATAACGGTTCTGAACTCATAGCACAACCGCCAGACCGGTTCTGATGACGCCGCGAAGGCGAAGAATAATTAGCCACGGATTGACCTGATCAGCACGGATTTTAAGAGACGAGTTTTTGACATTCTCGCCGTGCGTCGCACGCACCAATTGGCCCACTGCTCTGTGGCCCGCGACATTTCTGTTTGGGACGAAAATAAGCAAACCGCTCAATTCGAGAACTGCAGGCTGAACCGGCACGTGTCACCGAGCACCAGGCGAGATCAATCCGCTTTCCGGACTGCTGGCAGTGGCATACAGCTTACGCGGAATTCTGCCGGCGCCTCCTGCGATTTGCCCCGCTCGGCAGGCGAGTTTCATTGCTTCGGCCATGGCTTTTGGATCTTGAGCGGATGCGATGGCCGTATTGAGCAACACGCCATCGCAGCCCAGTTCCATCGCAAACGCGACATCACTCGCCGTCCCCACCCCCGCATCGACGATCACGGGGTAATTGGGATCGTTCTCTTTGAGGTATTCCAGACAGATCCGAATGTTGTTCGGATTGAGGATCCCCTGCCCGCTGCCGATCGGACTGCCCGCTGGCATCACAGAGGTCGCCCCAACATCTTTTAGTCGCTTGGCAGTGATCGGATCATCGGTCGTGTAACACAGCACTTCAAATCCGTCTGCGACAAGCTGCCGCGTCGCTTCCAGCGTTGCCACCGGATCCGGTAACAGTGTCTTCTTGTCCCCCAGCACTTCCAGCTTGACCCAACTGGCGCCGGGATTGCCGACGCTCGACAAGATCTCGCGCCCCAGACGGGCCGTGCGGACAGCCTCTTCAGCAGTAAAACAGCCTGCCGTGTTAGGGAGAATTGTGTATCGGTCCAGATCGATGAAATCGAGGATATTGCGGCCTGCGGCATCGACCAGTCGCTCGCGACGAACGGCGACGGTAATCACGCTGGCACCGCTGACTTCCAGGCATTCTCGCATCAACTCAAATGTCGCGTACTTGCCGGTCCCAACAATCAGCCGCGACGAAAGCCGATGCGACCCCAATACGAGTGGTAAATCAACAACAGACATGGATCGCAATCAACCTCCACCAACCAACGTCACAATCTCGATGCGGTCGCCCTCTGAAAGCAGAGTCTGGCAATGATCGCTTCGCGGAACAACTTGCCGGTTCAATTCCACCGCCAGAAATCGCGGCTTCAGCCCCAACAGGTCGAGCAGACCTTGCACGTTGGTGCCGTGCGGAACAGTCCGGGGGACATCATTGACGATAATCGAAAGTTGCGATTGAGACATGGTCTACGAGAAAAAGACCCGACACCTTTAAGGTGCCGGGTCTTGGATTTATTAAAATCACACAGGCAACCAAACCAAAGTTTAGAAGCCGTCCGTCACATTTTCCATCATCGGACCTAACGACTTCAAGGCTCCATTGCGAGTCGCAACCGCCTTGAAAACATTCGCATCGATCTTCTTGGAGATGCTCTTAGTGGAACCATCGCACAAAGCGAATACAGAAACGTCACCGTGGGAACCGCCAAAACTGAAGAACTGCAGGTTCGTGTTGCTGGCCCCCTGAACGACCCAGTAGGCATCAAACAGGTCCGGGTGCCCCTTATCGTCCCAAACGCGGACACAGCAACTGTAAGCATCTCCCCAGAAACCGTAGGGCGAATCTCCCGCCAGAATCGTATTCGATGTTCCATCAGTGATATCAGACATCCGCACGGCACTGTTCTGATACAACATCCCGTTCGGCACCGTCGGAGGATTTCCCGCTGTCGACTGATTTGTGTCGTACGCACCCATCGATCCGCGATAGGTAGTATAGCCCCATCCGCTTGGTCGGTTCTGCGGCAGCGGCGCACTCGGACAGATGTACGAATCGATCTTCGTCTGAATAAACTGCTGGTTGTTGCCACCAAACTTGGCCTGGCGATAATCCAGTTCGATCGTTCCCTGATCCATCGCGGACAGAATGAAGGCGTGCCATCCCCATTCGGCGTGCATGACCCAATCAGTAATCGTCGCGATGGAACGCTGACCTGTTTGCATGATGCTGATCTGTGCCGGCTCCGGCAACGGCGCGGACTGTGCCGAACCCGCTGCGGGTGTAACGAACCCCGGTGGAAAACAGCGACTGCTTCCTTCATAGGTGTGCATTGCCAAAGCGAGCTGACGCACGTTGTTAATGCACTGGGTGCGTCGTCCCGCCTCGCGAGCACGCTGAACGGCCGGCAACAGCAGGGCCGCCAGCATCGCAATAATAGCGATCACGACCAGTAGCTCGATCAATGTGAAACCGCGACGTGCGGTTGTCCGCGAACATGGCCTTGGCAATCGAGTCATCGTGCAACTCCCTGAATTCGAACCACCCTGAGCCCTGGGGTGACAGCCAGACACTCCGCTACGTCGCAGCGTTTCCGCGGCGAAAAGGCCGTTAGCAACGTAGCAAAATGCAAATTCCTTTTCAAACCCCGATTTGACCAAATGGAGTCGGCAGAATTTTCAGCAAGAATTTACTTGTGCAACGGAGTACGAATATCTCGCTTCAGCACGGATAAATTCTGATCCACTCCAGCAAGTTACGGACATCGGCGGCTTGTTCAATCCGACAAGAATGCCTGCCACGATTCATACTTCCGGCTACCTAAATGGTGAAAAAGCAGCGGATTGTGAGCTGGTTTCAAGGGAACTTTCATCAACTTCATACCAGCCTCGTGGGGAGTTCGCCCCCCTTTTCGCACGTTGCAGTCCAGGCAGCAGCAGACAATATTTTCCCAAGTGGTCGGTCCGCCGCGACTTTTGGGCATCACGTGATCAAGGCTGAGTTTGTGAATTCCCAAACGGCGGCCACAATACTGACAGCAGTTCTCGTCTCGAAGGAAGATATTACGTCGATTGAATTTGACAGCGTTTCGAGGCAGCCGGTCGTATCGCAATAAACGAACAATGCGGGGCACCTGAATTTCGAAATTGACCGTTCGAATCCAATCCCCTTCCAGAGGAACTTCGCCCAACTCCCGTTGTAGCAGGCCCGCTTCGAGCCATCCGTCAAAGTCGTAAGCCTGAAAGACGCCGCTTTCGACCGAGACGACTTCGGCAGCCCCCTTGTACAGCAGGCAGAACGCGCGGGGCACAGGCAGTATATGGACCGCCATGTAATGACGATTCAACGCCAGCACGCTGGACTGAATCGCCGGATGATGGGCTGCAATCATTTCGTCCGCACTCCCCCTCCGAAGAAAGGAATCTGGAATGAACTGACGTCTACCGCAAAATTCTCAGATCAACGGCCCTTCCGAAACAACAACTCATCCGCCGCCCATCCCGACAGCGGGGCCAGCTGCGCGCAAGAAATTCTCTGAAGCACCGAAATTCTAATCCCACGTTCCGCCGCAATGCAACTTGGGCGGTCACTTCCAAGCCAATCGCATCACGCAAATTGGATCATTGGTCCCGCGAAGTTCGCAGATGGACGCAGATTCAAGAGCGAGTTGGCGACCCGATTTAACTCGCCCAAAGTTTGAATGGCGACGAGAGGAGACAGCGAAAATTTAGAGACACCACAAAACAGAGACATACTCTTTGCCCTCTCTGTCACCTCCGTGCTTTGCGCTGCTCTACTCTTTGTCTGTCTTCACCGGTCTCTCAAACACAACGATATGCTGGCGCGGTAAGTCCGTAATCGTCTCTTTCCACTTCAAACCAAACTCGGGCTGAGTGATCTCTTTCTTGACTTGGGCTTCGCTCATCTTGTGGACCAGCTTGATAGGGACGTCAGGGTCTTCGCGTCGGTACTCAACAAATGCGACCCGCCCGCCGGGTTTCAAAGTTTTCGAGAGTTCTTCCATCATTTCGAAGGGGAACCGAAATTCGTGATAGACGTCAACCATGATCGCCAAGTCGATGCTGGCTGGCTCCAGTTTCGGTGACTTCTCGGTTCCGAGCACCAATTCGACATTCTTGACGCCGACCCGACTAAGCTTTTCGCCGAGCAATTGCAGCATTTCTTTCTGGATGTCGATGGCCATCACCTTGCCGTCATCGCCGATCTCGCGCGCCATCAGAATCGTGATGACTCCGGAACCAGCGCCGACATCGGCCACGACCATCCCTGGCTTCAACTTCAACAACTTAACCAGAGCACTCAGGCGTTCTTCTTCTTCGCGTTCTGGTCGCTCCAACCAGGGTGCCCCGTGAAAACTCATCACTTGAGCAATCTCGCGACCCATATAGAACTTGCCGGTCCCATTGAGGTCGTGATCCCGGCGATACTGATAGCGCTTCGTGTCCTTGGGCGGGTCGCTCTCCTCCGGCTCTTCCTTGGACTTTTCGACGGCCGGCTTCTCAACGACGGCGGGTTTATCCTGCGCCGAGGCGGGAACATTCACCCAGCCCTGAGCCAAGAGCAGCCACAAGACCCCGCTGAGGAGCGCGCAGAACACGCAGCACAAGTGAAAGGACGATCGCCGTGGCGCCATTTCCGGGCCTCTTTCTTCCTGATGGGTACCCAATCCCGCGCGGCTGACTGAAGCGTTAACTTCTAGAATCCCCGAGCGGCTCGAATGTCATCGAAGTCACGTAGTTTATACCCGATTTGCAGGTAGTCCAGCATCCGACACAGTGATCTAACAGCGACACCCATCCCGTCGGGACCACTGAACCCACCGAACTGCCCGCCCCCCTTAAGGTGCGGTTCCAGTTCAAGAAACACTCCGGGCGCGCCGAGTTTCTTCATCTTGGCGTCGATCACGGGGAGGTGCTCTCGCAGATCGCGCAAGATCAACTCATGACCTGAATCGCCCGCATCACACGGGACAAAGTTCTTCAGTCGCTCTTCGTCAACAACACCGGTCCACGCCAGATTGGGATCAACTCGATAGTCCTTGATGTGCATCCAGCCGAAAGAGTCTCGCATCGCCTGGTATTCCGCCAGACAATCGAGTGGCGACAGATTCTGCGACGAAATATTTCCGCCATCGAAGATGCAGACCAGATTGGAGCGACCCACGGCTTTGGCCAGGGCCGCCAGCATGCGGCCATTCTGTCCGACCAAGTTAGCCTCGACTTCCAGGCCATAAATCAAACCCGCCTTCGCACACAGATCGACAATCGGTCCGAGCCGATCGGCCGCCTGCTGCACATACTTGGCAGGGTCTTCGCCGCGCGGGTGATAGTATGAAAACCCGCGGATCAACTTCGCACCCAACGCCGTAGCAGAATGAATGGTGGAGGCGACATCACCAGCGTGGTACGTGGCGTCCGGGATGTATTTGTTATGCGTCCCATCATCTTTATCGAGCAACTTTACCTTGCCCAATCGCGAGCCGATGCTGGTCACCTTCATGCCGTAGTCAGCGTGCAATTTATTGAGCTGAGTGAGCTCTTCCGAATCCAGTTCCGTGACATGTTTCACTTTACCTGAACCTGTCACGTCGACAAAACGCGGGCTGTAGTATTGCAGCCCAAGTGCCGCCAGCGCAGAAAACTGTTCGATCGCGGTTTTGGAATTGGCAGCCTCATCGGCAAACGCGCTGAGAATGATGCAGGGCTTGGCGGTCATACGAGTCCCGTTTCGGAGAATATCGAGATACGCTTGCGTTGCGAAAATCAGTTGGCGATTCTGACACCCCCAGCGCGAGATGCAAGCCCGGACAACTTCGCCCCATCGTTCCGACCCGCCTGAAACAGTGAGATCAATCTGATGAACAGTCCGACATCCAGAAACCAGCTGCGAGCCGGTATGGTTGGTATGGGAATGATTTTCGATGAAACGTACCGCCCCTTCTTCGAGCGGACTCATCGTGAAGGACTGTATGACCGTCGGTTCGGCGATGTCAGCATCCCACTGACATCCGTGGCGACTCGCACAGGCACTCGTGCCACGGCCTATCAAAAAACAGTCGGCACCGCGATTCATCCTTTCGTCAGCCATTCTGGTGTCGACTCTGTTGGCAAGATGCTTGCCGCAGGCGTTGATTTTGCGTGCGTCGCCACGCCCGACGATCGACACTTCGAAGCGGCAAAACAAATTCTCGAGGCTGGAGCGCACGTCTTGATCGAAAAGCCGTCCGTTCTGAAGCTACAGCAACTCGATGAACTCGTGGCTCTGGCCAGGCAAAAGAATTTGCTCGCGAAGGTCGTCTATCACAAGCTGCTCGACCCTGACCATAAGAAGTTACGAACCTTGGTCGCTGACAACGTGCTGCAGCACATCAACAACGGCTACTGCTCGCTGCTTGAGCCCAAGTCGATTTCTGGTGGTCAATTCGCCGAATGGATCGTCGGCCGCAATCCTGGCACTTATGTCGCTTGCCACTACATCAAGCTGATCGACTTCACATTTGGCGGTCGATTGAAAAGCGTAACGGCAACTGGACAGCGAGGACTGGTTGGTCCCAAAGACGGCCAGACATGGGACAGCACGCAGATGAGGATGATCTACGAATACGACGATGGCCGTGACGCGGCGTTTGACATTCACACGTCCTGGGTGACTCCTGACAACTTCCCCGGCTACGTCGAACAAGAAGTTCAGTTTCGCTTTGATAATGGCGTCTGGAACGGCCACAGCCGCAAGCGTGGCGTCGAATGCACGGTCGAAGACGAAACGCCCTTGAAGCGGAAGATCACGATGAACAACCACTACAACGGAACCTTCCTCGAACCGTGGGGTGAGCGATCACAGCGAGGCTACGGCGTCGAAGTGCTTGATCGGTTTGCACGAGAACTGGCCTATGTGAAATTCGGTGGCTCGCCGACCGAGCAACCGCAACGTCTGACCGAGATACAATCGCTCACCTACAACGATCTCGCAGCCGACCGGCAATCCGTGGCTGCGGTCCAGGCACTCGAAGCGATCCTCGATCATCACGCCAAAGGCGAACCTGATTGCGTGGTCCGTGTCAACGATTCGAAAGGGGGATTGGTCCTGTATCGCCCCGGCAGCGACGTACCAGTTGTGTTGTATGAAGGCCAAGTCTAAACAATGCCAGGACCGGATCAACGATTGCGTTACGTTTGGCTAACCGAAGGCTCAGGCTCAAGTGCATTTTCACTCTGCTTCCCGCATCTGTAGACTATTTCGACCTGCCAATCGCCCCCCGCCGACTTCAATTCGAGACTCATATGACTCAACCGATCCAGTTCGCCGGTGAAACCAAATCGAATGCCGCTCGGCAGATCATCGCCGATCAAGAGCCCATCGCACTGCGGACGTTTACCCCATCACAAGCTGTGTTCGCCAAATCTGCCGGCTCCTACCATTGGACACCCGAAGGACGCAAGCTTTATGACTATTCGTCAGGCGTGCTCGTTGCGAACCTCGGTCACAATCCCCGTCGCTGGATGCAACGGTTTGCCAAATACTTGAACTGGTCCCCCGAAGGACTCTTCGGCACCGAGGCCAAGTCTGATGAGTACGTGCCCGCGATCACCATGACGGCCTATAACGGCATTACCGAGATCGAAACAGAGGCCGTCCAGCGACTCCTCGCCAACCTTCGCAAATCCAAAGGCAGCGACCGCCTGAATACCATCGTCTGGGCAGCCTCCGGATCCGAAGCGATCCAAAAGGCGCTCTGGGCCTGCTTGGCTCGCGATCGAACTCGAGACATGATCCTGGCGACGCGCTATGGCTTTCACGGTAAAAAGGGCCTGGCGAATGCCGTGACCGGATCTGAGAAAGATTCCGAACGAGATCCTCGCGTGAAGTTCATCAGCTTCCCGATGGAGGAGATCATGGACGCAGGCTATGCACCATCGGCAATCGATATCGCCAAGTATCGAGCGGAATTGGACGACATCTGGCGTCAGTTCGGACGGAAGCTGACCTGCCTCATTACCGAACCCTACTTAGGCGGTGGTGGCAGTTTTCACCCGAATGCAGCCTATCACCAGATGCTGCAACAGTTTTGCCGCGAACATGATCTGGTCTTCGTCTTCGACGAAGTCCAAGCCAATTTTGGTCGTACCGGCTCGATGTATGCCTTCGAAGAATACGGTGTCGAACCCGACATGGTTGTCCTCGGCAAAGGCCTGGGCAACGGCGTCCCCGTCGCTGCTGTCGCCGCCAACTGCGAGATCTTCAGCGTCATGAAATACGGAGAAGCGTCCGACACCTGGAGCGCCAATCCTCTCTCGTGCGCCGCGGTGCTCGCAACGCTCGATGAGTTTGAATCAACAGATGTCCTGAAACATGTCCGTGAACTGACACCACTGTTTCTGGAAGGTCTCAACCGACTCAAGCAGACCGGGCTTGTGAATCATGTCCGCGGCGAAGGCATGGTCTTCGGTTTCGAGTGCGCCCCCGCCGGATCACTGTCCGCAAGCGAGGTCGCCGCCAAGATCGTCGAAGCTTGCTACCTGGGAAAAGAGGGCGTTGGCATCCATTTGCTGGGAGCCTTGGCCGGAAAAGTCTTGAGAGTCAGCCCACCACTAACAATTCCCACCGATGAAGCCCAAGCTTCGTTGGCGCTGCTGAACGACATCGTCGCGTCAGTCGCCAGCAAGCTGCGCCAATAGGCCGTTCACCACGGGCCTGATCCATATTGAATCGGTGAATGGCCGTTTCACAACACGAGGAACAAGTGACGACCAATCTCGTCTGTCGCGCTTGTCAGGCAACATTTATCTCGCCGCCTCGATCGGAAAAGCGGATTCGCTGTCCGGCCTGCGGAGAGGTTCATCCCAGCACGCCCAAAAAGCGGGAGATTGCCAAATCGAACTCCGGCGGTTTGAAATGTCCGGGCTGCAAACGCGTCATGGCTCGCGGGGTCAACTATTGCGTGGCCTGTAACCTCAGTCTGTTCGATGCCTGGGGTGATGCGGAAAAAGACGCCTCCGTTGCGGGACGACGAAATGAAGTCCGGGGTTACGCGGAGCTGGCGGCGAAAACAGTCCGCATCTTTGTCTACTTCATCACACTTCGCTGGGACAAGATTCTCGGCGAGTTTTGACATCGCGTATCGGCAGATTTCGCCGGTCACTTTCGGGAACCTACAACTCTTCTTTTCGTAATAATCGATTTTCTCACTACAGTCTCACAAATCCTCAATCTCGATGAAAACAACTTCCGATCAAAAGAGTTGACCATCGTGGCACGCTGCTCACCGCGAAGGATTTGATGCGAACCTGAACGCATTCGCGGGGAAATCATGCCACGAAAACACGTCGTTATTTCGGGAACAGGGCGAGCGGGCACCTCGTTCCTGGTCGAGTTATTGACTCACCTGGGGTTAGATACCGGCTACAGCACCGAAGATATTGCCAAGCACAAATCGAAAGCGGCGCGGGCGGGCCTGGAACACGATATCCGCCGCGATAATTCCCCGTACATTGTGAAGAGCCCCTATTTCTGCGACCACGCGGAGGAGGTTTTGGGCCGTGGCGATATCGTCGTGGAGCACATTTTTGTTCCCATGCGCGATCTGCATGCCGCCGCTGAAAGTCGGCGATTCGTGACGCGGGAGACTGTTTCTTCCATGCCGCTACTGAAGCGCATCTGCTACACGTTCTTTCCGAAAACGCTAGCCGGCGGGATCTGGCACACCGAACATGGCAAAGATCAGGAAAGCGTGCTTCTGGAGCAGGTCTACAAGCTGGCGTTATCGGTATCGAAGAAAACGGTACCCATCACGCTGCTGCAGTTCCCTCAACTCGTCAAGGATGCGTCGTATCTCTACGAAAAACTGCAGCCACTGGTTGGCGACATCAGCTTCTATGAGTTCGAAGCGACGTTCGACAAAGTAGCGAATCGCGACCTCGTCCACAGCTTCAGCGCGAATGACCGCTGAAACGCTCGACTTTTGGATAGCGCATTCACAGAGCTTGGGCAGGCCTGCGAATCCAAGAAAAAACGGCGAAGCCATTTTGGCTTCGCCGTTTTTCCAGATTTTATCCGCTGCAACCAACCGGCAATTAGACCGGCTGTTCAACTGCACGCTCGACGACTTGCAAACCGGGAACAGCGATTCCGGTGATTCGCACGCGAGTATATTTTTGTCGATGACCCGTATGACGTCGCGATGCATTACGGCGATGGAACGTCTGGATTTCGAGCTTGATGCCCTTGTATTCCGCAACGACCACTTCGGCAGTCACAGCGGCACCGTCGATCAACGGTCGCCCAACCACGCTGGCACCGCCGGCGTTCGCGATCAGCACATTGCTGAACGTCAGTACTTCACCGTCCTTGGCTTCACTACGAAAATCGACAGCCAAAACGTCGCCCTGACGAACTTTGTACTGACGGCTACCATCTTCAATTACCGCGAACATGCCAGCACTACCTCGAAACGGTCTAAAAACAAATTGACTAAGTTCGCACCCTTTTTTAAAGGTGCACTAGCTCATTCCAACACCGCCACGACGTGCGGCGGAATGGAGTTTCGCAAGGATAATCGATCACGCCTTCGATTTCGAGCCCGAAGGCGGCAGAATCTTGACCTCGTTACCCAGATCGCTGGTACAGTGGAATTGCAGATGCTCCGGCCCGACTCCCGTCACCGCATTGACGTTGATCGCCACATCGTAAACTTCTTCCAAGTGTGTGATATCGCGACGTTTACGATTATTCAAGAACGCAGCCACCCGTTCATGAACGTCGACGGTCACTCTGGAAACATCTTCGCGATTCGCGTTTGTCATCAAGAGCCGAATGACGTCGATCGCCATACTTTCCGCCGTCTTGACCTGTCCCGTCCCGGCACAGCACGGGCAATCTTCATAGACGCTGCGTCGCAACGACGGACGAATCCGCTGCCGAGTCATCTCGATCAATCCAAAAGGACTGATTCGAAGAACCTTCGTTCGAGCACGATCGCGCCGGACGGCATCATGCAATGCTCTTTCGACGCCGCGTCGATGCCGCTCGTCCCGCATGTCGATGAAGTCGTTGACGATGACGCCGCCAAGATCTCGCAAGCGAATCTGGCGGCTGATTTCGGCAGCCGCACGCAGATTGACTTGATAAGCGTTTTCTTCCGCGTCGTCATCCATGCGGAAGTTACCGCTGTTCACGTCGATCGCCACCAGTGCTTCGGTCTGGTCGATGACGATCGATCCCCCGCCCTTCAGCGGAACGTGGCGACTTTGGATGCGCGTGATTTCCTGCTCGATGTCGTGCTGATGGAAGATCGGCTCACGACCGTCATACAACTTCACCGAATCGACGTGTTTCGGCAGCACGATACTCATGAACTCGCGTGCTCGCTCGAACGCGCGTTGTTCATCAATCCAGATTGCATCGATTTCGGCACTATAAATGTCCCGAATCGTCCGGATGATCATGTCGCTTTCTTCGTAGATATCGACCGGGGCCGGAAACTTTTTGATCCGCCCGACGATCACCGTCCACAAGCGCAACAGATAATTCAGGTCGCGTTGCAAATCCGCCTGCGACCGATCAACTCCCGCCGTCCGGATAATGAAACCCAGGCCTTCCGGAGGATTCAAATCGCGCAGAATTCGCTTCAATCGCCGACGAGCATCCTCATCAGCAATCTTCCGGCTGACTCCGACTCGTTGCAGGCCAGGCATCAGCACCAGGTAACGGCCCGGGATGCTGATGTAAGTCGACAGCGTCGGCCCCTTCGAGCCGATGCCACCCTTAATCACCTGCACCAGCACTTCACTGCCGCGAGTGAAGATCTCTTGAATTGGGGGCTTGCCGCGCGCACTTCGTTCATTGAAGCGACCGCGTGCTTTTTCGCGACGACGTGGATCGCCGGCGTCGTCTCCTTCGCCGCTATCCTCTTCGTCGTCCTCGTCCAGATCCTCTTCACCGTTGACCAGGTGTTTGTAGTACTGGAACTCAACATCGCTGACGTGCAGGAACCCGTTGCGTCCCACGCCGAAGTCGACGAAGGCCGCCTGGATACTCGGTTCGATATTGACGACTCGACCCTTGTAGATGTTCCCTACATAGTTTTCGAGGCTGTTACGTTCGACATACAGTTCCTCCAGCACGCCATCTTCCACGATGGCAATCCGACTTTCCTCGGGCTGGAGGACGTTGATCAGCATTTCCTTCTTCATCGCTCACCCTTGTCTGCGGGCGAGTGCGAGAATTGCCGGACGATCGCAACGCATCTGTCACCCAAATAGACGGCCGCAATGGCTGACCATTCGATCGCAGGGAACATAATTTCACGGCAATCTCCGTGAAGTCCCTGGTCTGGACAAATGCGATGCAAACAGACAACGACTGGTCGATGTGACAGGCGGGTCGAGAAGAAATGGCATCCCCTCGAAGCACACGTGAACAGAAATCTGCACCAACAAGCGGGGCTTTCCTTGTGTCATTCTCCAAAGCCAACGGCACCGACGACGAAGTCGTCTGTAGATGCTGTTTCATGCTTGGGCGACAAGGAGACTGAGATGGCCCTGACTGGGGGTCCGCACCGGAGCGCAATGAAGCATCCACTCCGGAATTAAGCGAGCGACGCGGCGCGTCAACGGACCCAAGAGGCTTGTTCGGCGGATCTGCTTGCGGCGCACGATGCTCCCTGGAGATGGCCGGAATCCGAGCCACTCGGGAAAAACATCGGGATCGGACAAAGTTCACGGGGAACTCAAATTGTCCGACGTCGCCTGTCACACAGAATCGCACTCTACCTAAACCTATTGATTTGTTTCATCATGATCGCGATGGGATACAACCACATCGCCCCGGATGAGGCTCCGGAATCGTCTGATCTCTTCACGGCAGGAGCTGCAAAAGGATCAGACAGCCATCCATCAAAACATCTCTGCCGTCCGCGCCGGACAGTTGCTTTCAATCCAACTGCATCGACTCAGGACAGAGTTTTTTCAACTCTCCCCACAGATAATTCTCAACGTCACGCGCGACTTCCAGACTGCTGGCCCGCTCCGCAATACTGACCGCGCGCTCGATCGTCAGATTACGAATCACTTCTTTCAATTCGGGGATCGCATGCGGCGTCACGCTGATCTGTCGAATGCCCAATCCCACCAACAGCGGAATGAACATTGGATCAGAACTCATTTGCCCGCAAACCGATACCGGAATGTTGTTGTTCTTGCCGGCTTCAACAACCATGCGGATCAACCGGATAATGGAGGGATCGCCTGAGCGATACAACCCTGCCACCGCCTGATCAGCCCTGTCGACCGCCAAAGTGTACTGAATCAGATCGTTCGTCCCAAGCGAGAAAAAGTCGACTTCACGCGCAAACTCTTCCGCCATCACGGCTGCCGCCGGGACTTCGACCATCATTCCGACGGGAATATCGCCTCGGTAAGGAACGCCCTGCTCTTCCAGATCTTCCGCGACATCACAGAGAACCATCCGAGCTTGGCGAAACTCCAGTAGCGTCGAGATCATCGGAAACATGATTCGCAGATCGCCTAGAACGGCGGCCCGCAACACCGCTCGCACCTGGGTCTTAAAAAGCTCTAAGTGCTTTAGACTGAGCCGGATACTGCGAATACTTAGAGCCGGATTCACGCTGTCCGGATACGCAGCGCGCAATGGCCCCGGCATTTTGTCAGACCCTAGGTCCAATGTGCGAATCACGACCGGTTCACCCGGAAACGCCTTCAAGACCTGACAATATGCTCGGTAGTGATCGTCTTCCGTTGGCTCGCGATTCGATTCCAAGTACAGGAACTCAGTCCGGTACAGACCGATTCCGCTGGCCCCCTTGTCACGAGACGGCTCGGCTTCGGTGGGGAACTCGATGTTTCCCATCAATTTGATTGGAACACCATCTTTTGTTTCGCAGGCCAGCGTGCGCAACGACTGCAGTCGACGTTCGTGACTACGAAACCGTGCTTCGGAATCTCGATATTTAACCAGCGTATCGGGATCCGGATCGATGATCACCACGCCGTGGCTACCATCGATAATGATCATTTCGGAACCGGAAACGTCGTCTAAAAATTTACCGATCCCAACGACAGCCGGCAGTTCGAGCGCCCCAGCCAGAATCGCAGTGTGACTGGTATGCCCTCCCACTTCGGTGGCAAAACCGAGGACGAACTTTCGATCGAGATTGGCTGTTTCGCTCGGAGTCAGATTGTTCGCCAGCACCAGAACTGGTGCCGTCAGATTCGACAGCTCTTCGCGTCGCTCCCCCAGTAGATTTCGAACGAGACGCTTTTCAAGGTCGACGATGTCAATCGATCGCTCGGCCAGATACTGCCCACCCAGATCCCGCATCCGCTTCGCATACAGGCGTAAGACTTGGCTAGCAGCAAATTCGGGAGAATTCTGCTGCCGAATTCGACTCTCGATCTGCTCGATCAATTGCGGATCGCGGGCCAGTAGCAGATGGGCGGAAAAAATCGCGGCGTACTGATCACCAAGTCGCTCGCGAGCCAATTGCTCGTTCAGCTGGATTTCCTGGCAAGTCGCTTCCAGGGCCGCCCGGAACCTCGTCAGTTCCACTTCCACAACATTGACAGATATCAGCTGCTGCGGAATGCGGTAACTTTCAGCACCGAAAACCATCGCGGGCCCGATGGCCACACCTGGAGAGACGGCGATTCCGCGTTTGATCAGCATGCGGCAAAGTTCGCATTCGTGACAGTATGGTAAGAACTAGCGAAACCGATGGAACACGAAAAAGCAGATGAATGCTTGCCCAAAAAGCCATTCGCGGTCGCTGCTTCAGGAACGATCAAACCCTTCGAATTCCGAGCCGATCAACGTGACCAGTTGTTCGACCGCTTCATTGGCATCGTCGCCGGTCGCATCGATTTCGAGTTCCATTCCTGGTTCGGCACCCAAGGTCAGCAAGTGCAGCAGGCTTTTCGCATCGACGCGATTGGCGCCGCGGGTCACGAACACTTGGCTACGGAACGATTGCGCTTTTCGCGCAATCAGCTCCAAGGGTCGCATATGCAAGCCCTTGGAGTTGCGAACCGTTACCATCGCTCGTTGAATACTCGCCGCCACCATGTCACACCAATCGCGGAAAATTGCCTACCCGCTAACCAAACTAGATTTCGTTGTTGTCCGCTTCTTTCAACAGGTCCCATACCGCCGCACTCGTCTTCGACTGGCGCAGGAACTTGCAGAAATTGTCATTTCGCAGATGGCGCGAGATGTTTTCCAGCCCGCGCAGGTGATCGCCGGGGCGATCTGGAGGCGAAACAAGCAGGAACATGATGTAGACCGGTTCGCCGTCCAAGCTGTCGAAGTCGACTCCATCCGAGGAAAGAGCGATGGCTGCAATCAGCTTGTCGACAGAGGGGTGCTTGGTATGAGGAACTGCGACACCGCGGCCGATCCCGGTGGAGCCCAATTCTTCCCGCTTCAGGATGGCAGCGACGATCCCGGGTTCATCGGCCGCATTAATGCTGCCAGCTTCCCGCAGACTCGCCACCATCGCTCGAATGGCATCTTCCTTGGACCCGACCTTGAGGTCAGGAATCACGGATGCCGATACAACGAAGTCGCACAACTTCATAAAGAACCTCTCTTTGCTCGCGCCAGTTCATGGGAGGGACGCGGCCCCTGATTTCTAGATTAAACCCAGTTCTCAGATCTTTGCACTAACCTCGGCGAACTATTCGTCGCTTTCCTTTAATGGCAAATCGCTAATTCTCGGGGCGCCCTTGTGATCCTGTATTTTTTCTTTGTACTTGCGCAACTGCTGTTCCATCTTGTGCAGTGCCAAGTCAAATGCTGTCGTCGCTTCGTTATCTGTTTCCGTCGCCACCAGATCATGGCGGTGTTCGGCATCAACTAGGATTTCGACGGTCGTCTTTCCATTCGTGAAATCAATCGTCACGGTAATCGAGGTCAGTCGATCAAAATAGGTCAGCAGCTTCTCTGCCTTCTTGGACATGTATTCCTGAGTGCTGGAACTAACGCTGCCATGTCGGCATGTGATCGCAACTTGCACCGAAACCTTCTCCTCTCGACTCGTTGACCCCGACCAATCATCGGTCGGCCTGAGCACTTTGACATTTCGCCCCGATTGTAGATCCCGTTAAGGTACCGTCAATCGGCCACCACGATAGTCTAAACCTGTATCATCGCAAAAAGATACGTTCCCTTTGCAGATTTCGAGACTGTAAGTCCCGATAGTGCAAGTCTATCATGACTTCTCGCCAATGGAAACTTGGCGAAGTCGCCAGAACCCGAAAAGCCGCGAACGCCACGGCTCCCTCAGAGGCAGCGGCAGGGCCGGTGGGATAATAGGAACCACTCAGGCGGCCAAATACATCAACATCCACCGATTTATCAGCACCCACGGCGATCAAGACTCAGCCCATGAGGCGTTCAGCGAAAATCGAAGTCGGATGAATTATCCGCAACTTTCGTTTCCGCGGCGAGATTCGGATCCGTCAGAGGCAACGCGGCATCCATCTTCTTCGGAGCCTGGGTGCCAGTATTCGCTTTGGCATCGCTCAAGCCCAATGCCTCAAGACGCGTCTTCGAGCTCTTATCCAAGTTAACAGCACGGTAGGCAGGGCCGTCGGATTTCGGCTTGCGTCCCTTCAATTCCAGCCCGAACCAAGGCATCTTCGAAGTACTGTCAATAGACATGCTTTTGCTCCCGACAGCACAACCGCTGGCGGCAACAGATGCGCACAAGCCTAGGCAGACAGCGAGGCGAAGCCTCAAAAGCGATGTCATCACCAGCCTTCTCCCAAATAACACAGCAGCCAGGAACACCTTCCACGTGCTCAAACTCTGCCTGTCTTGGGGCTCATATCAGGAATTCAGCATCTGGTGAAGACCAGATTTTAGACGTTGGCGACGCCGTTACTCCGCGAAATCGCAAATCATTTCATTTGCGGAAGATCGGCGCGACGAACGGCGAAAACGACATTTCTCGGGAATATGCCGGTGTCGGCGCGCGTCATAACTATGGCGAACGTTCGCTTGCCATTCCCATTTCGCATTCCAAAGGCTCCAAATCTAAGGAAAGTCGCGATGCGCTCTCTCTTCGCCTTGAAGACGGAATCCATAGTTCTATTGGCCATCGCGTCATTCATTTGCGGCTGTGGTGCGGAATCGAGATCGCCAAGCGGCGAAGCACACGTAGAGGCGATGCCTCGAACTGTCGCCAACCCCACAGACGAGCTTCCACCGACCGAGGGTACCGAAACTTACGCCCACGTGATCGAGAACGGAATCCTGCCCGTCGTTGATCATCCACTCTCGACGTTCTCGATCGATACGGACACTGCGTCCTACTCCAACATTCGGCGATTCCTCCTGCAGGGTCAACTTCCCCCGCCGGACGCCGTGCGGATCGAGGAATGTCTGAACTATTTCACCTACAACTACCCTCCCCCAGACGGTGACGCACCATTTTCGATTCATGCCGAAGTTGCGGGGTGCCCCTGGAACCCCGCTCATCGTCTGGCAAAGCTCGGCATTCAAGGTCGCACGGTTTCGAGCGAACAGAGACCTGCCGCGAATCTGGTGTTTCTGTTGGATGTCTCGGGGTCGATGAATCACCCCAAGAAACTGCCGCTCCTCAAAGAGTCGATGCGACTATTGGTCGAACAGCTCGGCGAAAGCGATCACATCGCGATTGTCGTTTACGCTGGCGCCGCGGGAATGGTCCTGCCCTCAACCTCGGCCTCGCAAGCGAAAAAGATCGGCGATGCCATTGATCAGTTGCAAGCGGGTGGCTCAACGAATGGAGCGATCGGCATCACTCTGGCATACGAGATCGCTGTCGAAAACATGGTTCCGAATGGCATTAACCGCGTCATCCTCTGTACGGATGGCGACTTCAATGTCGGGATCACTGATCGCACTCAGTTGACCAGCCTCATCGAAGACAAAGCTAAATCGGGGGTCTTCCTCAGTGTCCTCGGCTTCGGCATGGGCAACATCAAGGACGACACGATGGAAGGATTGGCTGATCGAGGTAATGGGAACTACGCCTATATCGACAGCTTCAACGAAGCCAAAAAGGTCCTCGTCGATCAAGTCTCTGGCACTCTGGTCACCATTGCCAAAGATGTGAAAATCCAAGTGCACTTCAATCCCGCCCAAGTCGCGGGCTATCGCCTGATCGGCTACGACAACCGTCGCCTCGCCAATAGAGATTTCGCCGATGACACTAAGGACGCCGGCGAAATCGGCGCAGGACACAGCGTGACAGCACTCTACGAGATCGTTCCCGCAAACACTCCAGCCCCTGACGCAGAAGCAGTCACGAGCGAGCCTTCCGCCCCTCGCAATGCTGGTAGCGAACTCTTCACCGTGAAACTGCGTTACAAGCAACCGAACGATCACTCGAGCCTGGAGTCGCAATTCACAGTCAACGATCGAGGAACGTCATTCAAAGAAGCAAGCAGCGACTTCCGCTTCGCCGCCGCCGTGACACAGTTTGCGATGCTGCTCAAAAACTCTGCCCATCGCGGCCAAGCCACATTTGAGTCGACACTCGAACTGAAGGACTCAGCTCGGAACGATCCCAAAGGTTATCGAACAGAATTCTTCGAACTGGTGCGTCAGGCCCGAGGCCTTCGCAACAACTCGGCACCGCGGATCAATGTCCCGGCGGATTAGGCTCAAGGGTCATCGACCAAAGCCAGCGGGCGAAATCGCAATGACGACGACTAGAGCTGTGTCACTGCCTCAGTCACAGGCTGGTTGACACCGTTCTCAAACAAGTGCTGATAACCCGCGGCGTCCATGGCAGCTCGTTCGTGCTTCGACAGCCAGATCAGGAAACCGATCATCGCACTGAAGATCGAGCCGATGGCGAACAGCATGAAGAAGATGCTGTACATGTAAGCGCGTGGCTGCGGATCATCCGATTCCAGTGCGAACTTGCACATCGGACAGGCCCAGACCTCGGACCCGCAAGTCGTGGCCCAGACCAAAGCAGCAGTCGAGAAGCGAAGGCAACGAGCAACCATGACAACCCTCATCCAGCCGAAATCGGCCAATGGTACAGCAGGCCGTAGATGATAACGCCTGTCACAGAAACATAAACCCAAATTGGAAACGTGATCCGAGCCAATCGCCGATGCGCCACCCAATCTTGTCGCCACGCCCGCAGCAGCGTTACCAGAGCCATAAACGCAACTGGAACAGCCAGCAGGACATGGCTGATCAGGATCGTAAAGTAGATCGGCCGAATCAGGCCCGTTCCGACAAATTTCTTGCCACTTAAACCTGTGTAATGATGCAATGCCGCATGATAAACGAGGTAGCAGATCAGAAAGACGACTGATGTCGTAAACGCGGAAATCATGGCATAGGCGTGTTGCTTCGGACGGCGGCGCTTGATCAGCACGTATCCCGTCAGCAACAGCACCGTTGCCAAAGCGTTCAGCGACGCATTCACGGCGGGAAGGATCGCGACCCAATCAGGCATGATTCCGTTTCAATCTGGATAGACAGGCATCACTCGGCTGACTTCGACGAAGCATCAGTTTCGTTCGACAATTTCTTCGCCATCTTCTGGATCTCACGTCGCAACGCAGCGACAGCAGGCCCTTTGGTGGCATCGTACTTCCCCTTCACGACACCCTTGTCATCGACCAGCATCATGTTGTTGGAATGGATGAATTCGAAGCCATACTGTTTCTTGTCGTCATCCAGTTCCTGAACCGGCATCTTGAAACTGCCGTGGATCAGCCGATAGATATCGCGCTGATCGCCTCCCAGAAACATCCACTTGCTGAAGTCGGCCTTGAAGTTCTTGCCATACTGCTTCAGTACTTCCGGAGTATCGCGCAGCGGATCGACCGTGACCGTGACCAACCGGAAGTCATAGCCTTTCAATTGATCCTGCAGTTCCCGCATCGAACTTGTGACCCGCGGGCAGGTCGCGGCACAGTGAGTAAACACAAAGCAAACAACCCACGGCTTCCCGAGCAGGTCTGCCTTCGTCACCTTGTTGCCGTCGGTATTAGTGAACGAGAAATCGGCGATTCCATCCTTGTCCCAAGGGGACTCAGGATTCTCGCCGGGCAGAACGACTTTCGAATTCCCGTCCTTATCTGTCGTGATCGTAATTTGCGGCTGTGATGGCGTGTTCTCTCCCCCGGGAGCTTCAGCATCTGGCGTCGAAGTCGCGACCGGCGCAGCCGGCTTCTGTCGTGATATACCTAAAGCGGCCAACAGCAAGATCACCCAAAACACGTTGCCGATCCAGAACGCGGGCGATTGAAAGAACGACTGCCTCTTTGGAGCCTCTGCATGGAGTTGATTCATTTCTCACCTCAATACCCATGCCGCAATCTCGCCCGAGATCACAGCATCGTTCAAACAGCCAATCTCTCGTGAATTTGGCAAGGACTCAAAACACTATCTCGCATTCAAGACCGAACGCCGCCCTGTCATCCAGATCGCAATTCCGATGTACACCGCAGCCGCAGCGACCGTCACCGTTAAGCATAACCACCACGGCGGCAATGATTGAACCGCCGCCGGATTTGCTGTCATGATTCTACGCAGTCCGGCAACCCCATACGTCAGTGGATTAAGCCGAATGACCCAGGACAACCAACCAGACTCACCCGGCGGAAAAAACGACCCCGACAGCAGCCACATCGGCATCAGAAACACGCTCATAATCGCATGAAAGCCATGCGTCGAATCCATCGGCCAGGCAATCAGATAACCGAGTGCCGTCAGCGAGAAACCAACCAGCGCCAGAAACCCGATCACCGGCAGGGCATTCTGCCAGGTCAGTCCCGTGTGTAACTCTGGAGCCAACCCGACGAAGGCCAGTGCGGGCCCAACCAACAAGAACAACATCGACTGCAACACAGCCAGGATCGTTCCTCCCAGCACTTTCCCCAGCACCAGGCTCGCACGTGGAATCGGTGCCACCAGCACCCCCTGCAGGAATCCTTCGCGACGATCTTCAATGATCGAGATCGTCGAGAAGATCGCCGTGAACATCAGAATCATCACCGCCACACCGGGAAAGAAGTATTCCTGGTACGACATGTCGGCAGGCCCGCGGAACGATCCATTCAGCCCCGCACCAAACAAGATCCAGAACAAGATCGGCTGGCCTAGTGCCCCAACGACGCGAGTCCGCTGTCGAAAAAAACGAGTCAACTCACGCTGCGCCAGAGTAAAAACCGGCAACCACAATCCCGGTGCTGCCGAAACGCCAGCCAGCCCCCTGGCATCACTCGCATTGGCACTCATTGCGCTTCCTCCGAATCTTCTTCGAAGCGATGGCCCGTCTGAGCGATAAAGACGTCTTCGAGAGTCGGCTTCGAGAGCACGACTGATGAAATCTCGGGAAATGCGACGACAAGATCCCGCAACACTTCGTGTCCCGCCTCATGTTCAATTCGCAACTCGCGGTCAACCAGCTTCGAAGTCAGACCGAATTTGTCGGAGATGCGAGTCGCCAGTTCTTCGGGATGCGGAGCACGAATCCGCAGACAGTCGCCACCGACCGATTGTCGCAACGCTTCCGGAGCCCCCATCGTGACGAGTCGACCTCGATCGAGAATTGCCAGGCGGCCACAATGTTCGGCTTCGTCCATCAGGTGCGTCGTGACCAGAATCGTGACTTGCTGTACGTCCCGTAGTTGCTGCAAATGATCCCACAACACTCGTCGCGCCCCAGGATCCAGTCCCGTGCTGGGTTCGTCCAGCAACAACAGACTCGGAGAGTGCAGCAAGCTCTTGGCAATCTCCACCCGCCGCTTAAGTCCGCCAGACAAGGTATCTACGCGCTGTTGAAAGTGACCACTCAAACCGAAATGCTCTGTTAACTCGACGATCCGCTGGCGAGCTCGAATTCCATAAAGGCCATACAGGTGAGCTTGATGGCGCAGGTTTTCTGCAACTGTTAACTTGCCGTCGAGACTGGGCGATTGAAACGTCACACCAATTCGGGAGCGGACCGCCGCTTGATGTAACCCAACATCACAGCCCAGGATCTCAACGGTACCCGACTGTACAGGCAACAGCGTCGCCATGAGCCGAAACAGAGTCGACTTGCCACCGCCATTTGGACCCAGCAAACCGAAGATTTCGCCATGTTGGACCGAGAACGAAACGCCTGCCAAGGCCCGACGAGTGCCGTAATGATGCTCCACGTCGCGAATCACGACCGCAGCATCGTCGTCGCTCGTAGTAGGAAGTGACATCGGCAACTCGTGAGCCATAGAAAACCGAAGCCCGGCATCAAGCCGGGCTTCCTGAATCACTTCGGCAATGTGTGAATTAGCGCCGGTCTTTAGTGGTGCTTTTCTGCTTCAGCCTTGTGACCCGCATCGGGACTATCGCCATGCCCGTGAATGTCACCGCCAGCTGCCTTCGCCGCCTCTTGAGCTTCGTACTCTCGAATCTGTGGAGCGGTCGGCACGTAGTAGTGAGTTCCAATATCCGGGGTCAGTGCGAAAGGAATCGTCGCGGCGAGAATAAAGGTCGGCGCCAGCAATAGATACTTCCAAGCTCGTTCGAACTTCAGATGCATGAAGATCAACAGCACGCAAAGTGCCTTCGAAACAGCGACTGCGAACACGATTCCAATCAGTAGTGCGCGGTTCGGAATATGAACCAAGTCAGCCGCAATCGAAATCAGCGTAAAGACACACAACGCAAGGAAGATCGAAAAATAGAGCTTCCCGTGCGAATGATATTCATGGTCATGCGTCGCGTCGTGCGCGTGATCGGACATCTATCAAACTCCTTTGGGCAACACTCTCTTCGGTCACCCAATCCACTGCAAAACAGGTCTGACCCTAATCGCGATCGCCGAGACTAGACAATGTAAATCAATGGGAACAAGAAGATCCAGACCAGATCCACGAAGTGCCAGTACAGGCCAATGTTCTCGACAAACGTGGCGTCATCCAGGCACAGCTTGCTCCCCTTCTTCAGGACAAGAGCAAACATGATCAATCCAACAATAACGTGGATCGCGTGAAAACCAGTCATCAGGAAATAGTTGGACGCAAACAAGTTCCCGTACAGAATCGGATGAGCTGGCTGCAACGACAACAGCATTGGCTTTAGTGCGGCATCATTCTTCAGCGCATCGACTTTATCATTCACTTCATGCAGCGTCACGGCAGCAACTGCACCATCCGCATTCATGTAGTCCTTCAACTCCTTCAATGTCCCTGCGTCAATTTCCGCTTTGTGGTCGGTCTTCCAAGCATCGTACTTCTTCTTCCATTCTTCGTTCGACTCGTCCCTTGTCCGGTACTGATCAAACAACGATTGCGGGAATCTCATCGACCAGCTGTTTCGAACATGTTCTTTCATGTCGACGTATTCCGTGTAAAGTCGATCCAGCGCCGTCTTGTCGGCAAGCTCCTGCTTCTCTGCAGCGGTCGCGTCCGCCTTACCCTTCAACGTCGAAATATCCTCATCGAGTTTTGTCTTCTGATCTTCTCGCTTTGGAATTGTGGGGAACGTCGCCTTTAGCTTGGCATCGACGATGTTGCCGTATTGGTGGACAACTTTGTCCATCGCCTGCTTGTCGTTTTCGGGAATATGCCCAGGCAGAATGTCGTGCTCGAACTTGCCCGTGTACTCGTACGATTTAATCCCGAGGAACAGCACGCCCAACAGTAGGGTCCATAGCATGAACTGCCATGCTCTAGCGAATTTCTGGGCGAGAATGGAATCGTGAGCCACCACGACAAAGTAGCTGGAAAGAATCAGCACGAATGTGTTGATACCACCTGCGGCAATCGAAATATGCGTGACATGCACATCCGTCGGCCAGCCGGGCGACCCCATTCGCAGCACGATATACGTACCGATGAAGGCCGTGAAGAACATGATCTCGGTGCCCAGAAACAACCACATCCCGAGTTTCGAATTCGGGATCGCGATGCCCATCTTTAGGGGCGTCTTGGCTTGATGCGTCATCATGTCGATCGTTTCCGCCGTCTCTAAACTTTTCAGAATCTGATGTTCAAGCAAACTCAGCCACAGGCTCCGCAGCCGTCACACGGCTCGCAGCCATTCCAGCAATCGCAAATGATCCCACGTCAGCACCGCCAGCAACAGCGGCAGATAGACGAGCGATGTCAATAAAACTCGACGAGCACTCGCCCGAGTCTCATCCCACGCAAATCCGATGGAAGCCACCAGATACGCAATACCCAGAATGACGGCCACGGTGGCATAGACCAGCCCCGCCCCGCCGAAGTAAGTCGGCAGCAAACTGACAGGAATCAGTCCGAGCGCATAGCACACCGCTAGCAAGCCGGTGACATGTGGCATCGACTTCCCTGCGGGCAACATACGCAGGCCCGCCGCACAATAGTCGTCTTTGTACATCCACGCGATCGCCAGGAAGTGCGGGAACTGCCACAGAAACAGCACCCCGAACAACGAGAACGCCATCCAATCGAGTTGACCACCGGCCGCCAGCCACCCCAATACAGGAGGCATCGCACCCGGAATAGCACCGACTGCCGTACAAAGAGAAGTCACTCGCTTGAGTGGCGTATAGACAAACGCATACAGCACAAAAGTCAGGAAGGTCATGGCCGCGGTCATCACGTTGACGGTCATCAGCAGATAACCGCTCCCAACGATCGCACAGATCAACCCCAGAGTCAAAACCTCTGCAGGAGCCAGGCGCTGTGCGGGAAGTGCGCGATTCATCGTTCGCCGCATCCGACCGTCAGTCTTCCGTTCAATCCACTGATTCACCGCCGATGCACCGATGGCACTCAGCGAAACACCGAGACAAGCATGCAGTAATGGCACATAAGACGCGGCTTCCTGCAGAGCCAGGATGTAGCCCACCGACACCGTCATCAGCACCATCAACGAGATCCGCAGCTTCGCAATCTCGATGTAGTCGGCCAGTCGCGAGACGGCCACACTCGGTGCAACAACAGCGACTACGGGACGATTCGGAGTGGAAATCGCACTCATGTTGCGGCCCCCATCATCGAACCTTCAAACGTGGTCGAACCAAAGGCACGATCCGCATATCGAGGCTGCACGGCAATCGCACACACGGTGTTCAAAACGGTCGTCATCAGCGTCAGCATCCCGACAACTTTATGCAGCGAGCAGACAATAATCTGGGCGGGCGAATTCAGCTCGGCCACGACACCCCACGAAGGAACGCCGAATCGAACGTACCAACTCGCCAATCCTAACAGGGCCTGCGACACAATTAACGCCAGCAGGAACTTCGCACCTCGGTTCAAGATCGCCGAACCGGCTTGGCGAGCCTTCGCGGCAAACAGAACACTCAACACCACTGGAACAATGGCAAACCAAGGGTGCAGCATCCACGCCCAACTTTCACCGAGGTGACGGAGCACACCCCCGAGAAAATATTGGATCGCCACTGTCACAAGCACGGCCACAGCTATATTTCGGACGCGCTTCGCACGGGCCACATCGCGAATAAGTTCTCGCGAATCCCATCCGGCGCCGGTCATCAGAACAAAAACACCCATCAGACTGAAGACACCCGCAGCAAAGTCGCCATGAATCAGCGCCATCGTCTGCTTATCCATCAACACTCGTGCCCCACCCAGCATCCCCTGAACGAAGACCGACAGGAAAATCGCCGAGGCCAACCACCGTGCGGGACCGCGTGTTTCAATGCACCAGGCCGCCATTGCCAGTGCAATACTCAGCACCCCAATCGTAAGTCCCGACAATCGATGTCCATGTTCAATGAACTGATCGCGTGCCGAACTCAGCCAGGGGTAGGCGAGCATGTTGTAACCGTCAGATGACGGCCAGTCTGCGAACGCCATCCCAGCCTTCAAAGTCGTAACGAGAGCACCCGTCGTCACCGGCAGCAGCAACGTCAACGTTGCTGTCAACCAGGCAAACCGATGCAGCCAGCGACTAGAAGAGGAGACATTCACAACACAAACCTGAAACCGCTAACGCGACGACCAACTCAGAGGACCAACACCAGATCAATGACCAGATTCAATACCACGCTGAGCCAGCGGGATGTATTCGGTCTGCATCAGGAAATCCTTATCGCCACTGATTGGCGAGCTGTATTCGTAGGGGCCGTGATACACAACCGGTAGGATATCGAAGTTGCCGTGCCCAGGAGGCGATGGTGCGGTCCATTCCAGACCATTCGCATTCCAAGGATTTCGCCCACACTTTTCACCGAAGAAGATACTGAATAAGAAGTTGCCCAACAGCAGGAACTGAGCGAACCCCATCAGGAATGCCGCCGCAGTCATCACCTGGTTCAGTGGCAGCAGGTGGCTGAGGTATTCGAAGTGATACGGATCGGCATACCGTCGAGGCATCCCCGCGACACCTAGCAGGTGCATCGGGAAGAACGTCACGTTGAACCCGATGAACGACAGCACGAAGTGAACTTTTGCCACCGAGTCGTTCATCAACCGGCCCCACATCTTCGGGAACCAGAACTGGATTCCAGCAAACACACCGAACAGCGTCGAACCGAAGAGCACATAGTGAAAGTGAGCCACGATGAAATATGTATCGTGAATGTAGATATCGACGGGGACCGCGGCCATGAAGATCCCGCTCAAACCGCCGATGATGAACATCGATACGAACGCGATACAGTTCAGCATGACGGCATTGAACTGCAGACGACCACCCCAGATCGTTCCGATCCAGTTGAATGTCTTGATGGCGGATGGTAGCGCGATCATCATCGTGCTGACCATGAACGTCATTCCCAGTGCCGGGTTCATCCCACTGATGAACATGTGGTGACCCCACACAATGAATCCCAAGCCAGCGATCGCTGCCATCGAATACACCATTGGCTTGTAGCCGAAGATTGGCTTACGGCTCATGCAAGACAGCATATCCGAAACCATTCCCATCGCTGGAAGCAACATGATGTACACAGCAGGATGCGAATAGAACCAGAACAAGTGTTGCCACAGCAGCGTCTGACCGCCACCGATTGTCGGAGCAGCGTTGTTCACGACGATGCCAGCCGGGATAAAGAAGCACGTCCCCAACACGCGGTCCGCTACCAGCATGAAGCCGGCCGCAGTTAACACTGGCAGGGCGAACGCCTGCAGGATCGCCGTGATAAACATGGCCCAAATCGTCAACGGCATGCGGAAGAGCGTCATCCCTGGAGCCCGCATATTGATGATCGTCGTCATGTAGTTGACCGAACCCATCATCGACGACACACCGACGAAAGTCACAGCCATCAGCCACCATGTCTGAGACATCTCCGAACCAGGAGCGGCTTGCTTCAGTGCGGACAGCAGCGGATACGAAGTCCACCCCTGAGCCGACCCCGCATCCATTCCGCCTCGGACATGTGTTAGCCATTCGGGACCGAGACCGAGAGCGAAAGCGAAAAAGAGGATTGCAGGCCACATGAACCAATAGCTCAGCATATTCAGTGTCGGAAACGCCATGTCATCCGCACCGATCATCAGCGGAATCAGGAAGTTTCCAAATGCACCCGCCAGAACAGGAATGATTACCAGGAAGATCATCACCGTGGCATGCATGGTGAACAGCATCGTGTAGTATTCTGGCGAAATCTGACCGCCATCGCGGCCAAATGTCAGATCGCCAGCGATCGGCATGTATTCCCACGGACGAGCCAACTGCCATCGGACGCCGAGTGCCAGTGCACCGCCGACCATCAGCATCAGCAGCGTCGTGACCAGGAACTGGATCCCGATGATCTTATGATCTGTCGAGAAGACGTACTTCTGGATAAACGTCAACTCGTGATGGCCGTGCCCATGTCCATGGGAATCGTCGTGGCCAGCATGATCGAGCGTAGGATGAAGTGTGCTCATATTTCTCAACCGCCTCTCGGCTTCTTTCTGCGACATTTGACCGTCGCCACCAACTGAAGATTGCCCTGAGTGAACCTCTCGACAATCTGACTATTCCGCAGGCTTTTTGAAGCCGTCATCAAACTGCTCAAGGGCAGCTTTATCCTTCCAGGCCCCGAAATCTTCGTCAGAGACGGCGATCAGTCGAGCCTTCATTTTATAGTGACCCCACCCGCACAACTCGGCACAGACCATCTCGTACTGCCGCGGCTCGTCAACATCGAACCAGACAGGAATCGTCAGGCCTGGCACGGCATCTTGTTTGATTCGCAATTCAGGGACGAAGAACGCGTGTTGCACGTCTTCCGTTTTCAGACTGATTGAGACGGGCCGACCAGTGGGTACATGGAGTTCGTTGACGGTGTAAACGTCATCTGGCTGAGGCGTCGGCATCAGAGTCTTGCCTCGAGCAGGATAGCGAATCCGCCACTCGAATTGACGGGCAGTCACCTCAGCAACGGCTTCCGCCTTCTTCGGCGAAAACTCCTTGAAGCGATAGGCGGCCCAAACGTCCATTTGGTACAGAGCGATATAGAGCAGAATCCCAGCAGGAACGATCGTCCAGATCACTTCCAGACTGTGGCTACCGTGCGAGAACAAGACTTTTTCTTCGGGCTTGATCGTTGCACCGCGCCACAGAACGTATCCCAAAACGGCATGCGTCCCGATGTAAGTCACGGCGACGATCACCAGGACAAGATAGAACAAATCGTCGATCTTTTTACCGATTGACGAATGAGCTACTCCAGCTCCAAATCCACCCTTGAGCGTTCCTGGAAACCACAACCCATAGCTAGGCGCGACCCAGCAAAGGCCGACCGCGATGACGGCGGATGCGACAAAAAATACTGCCCAGAATCTGCCCACGGCACTTGCCTTCACTGAAACTGAAAGATCACCCTGCGATGATCATCGATAGACACTGATAATCAAAATCTATTTGCTGACGGTTGCATGATCAGTCACGATCGACTTGGTCGGCGCTGACTGGAACTGCAGACTCATTACATAATTTACGATGTCCCAGATTTCTTCGTCCTTCAGAGCCGTCCGTCCGAATCCAGGCATTGGCGTCCCCTTGATCCCCGCATAGATGCGGCGGAACACATCGACCGGGCGACGTCCCCCACGGTACTGGCCCAACGTCAAATTACGTGGCTGAAGAGGACGTCCCCACGTGTCATGCAAACCGCGGTGCGAGTAGTATTCATCTGAACCCGGCTTCTTCCAGAAGTCTTCCGTCGCGACACCATCGCCACGACCTTGCACACCATGGCATGTATAGCACTTACCTTTGTCGGACAAGTAAAGTCGCTTACCACGCTCGCGCGAAGCCTCGTTATCAGCGACTCGAGCTACTGTCGGAACAATCAGGCTATCTGCTTCTTCGCCCTTCTTCCAAGATTCCGCCAACAGCGTGGCCGTGTCATTGATGACACCAGGAAGATCGTCCTTTTCATACTTCGAGAATTCTTCCAACGCAGTCTTGATCAACTGGTTCGCTGTCTTCGGCTTTTCTGGCTTGTCTTCTTTTTTCGCTGTCTTAATTGTTGTCTGGTAAGCTTCGTTTGCCTTCTTGGCAGAAGCCTCCATTGCAACAGCCGAGTAGTCGTTACTCATGTCATCATCGATGCGCTTCTCGAATTCGCCGCGCATCGACAGCCATCGAACGTACTCGACAACAGCAGTGGTTTCCTTGTCCCCCAACCACCTGAACGAAGGCATGTAGGTTCCTGGAATTCCGTGTTGAAGCACGCGAGTGAGATCGTCGCGAGTTGGCTTTTCGGGAGTCAGCGTGGAAGTGAACTTAAAGAGCCCCAGTCGATAGTCGCGAGGCAACGGGTTCAGATATTGTGCGGTCGGTCCGGCTCCATCGCCGGCAACCCCATGACAATGCATGCAGTTCTTCATATAGACCACACGACCGGTCTGCAGGTTGCTGCCATAACCAATCACGAACTTATCGCCGACGGCAGGGGCAGGCTCTGCACTTCCCGCCCACTTCAGTTGCTTCGTCGTTGCGTCAAATGTCGCAACGCTGTCGACGCTGGTCTTCGCACCTGCACGTGGACCACTCAGCCACAACAGTGGAGCACCATGGTGAATCGCAGGAAGATCGCCTTCGAAATGGGTTGTCACACCGTCCTTCGCAACGTCTGCGACGCTTCCCTGCACTCCGCCATAGTTCACGGGGAACCGCTGCCAGGCGACAAGGTTTTGAGGCGTTCCGAATTTTTCATCCAGCGTTTTTTTGACGACCTTCTCCGCAGCCGGGATCAACTCGCCAGTCGCATCACGCAGACTGAATTCCGCCTTCGGCCCCTGTCCGCAACCGGACAGCAGGACGGCAATTCCGACCGCCAAACAGCAGAAATTCCGCTGTGATGCGGAGGCTGCCAATCGATAAGGTGATCTCAAACAAGACATCTTGGTTACCGTCTGTGCGAAGCTATTTATTGAAATCAGCCGCGAAGCCACTTCACGCCGCTCACTTACCCAACTTGGAAGCGGCCACCTTGATCGTCACTTCATTATCACCGGGCTTAACCGTGACAACAAAAGACTTCTCGAGCATTTTTCCGACTTCGTGCCACACCTTGAACTCGTGTTTTCCAGCGGGCAGATCTTTAATTTCGAACGTGCCGTCATCCTTCGAGACTGCGGCGAACGTGTGATCCAGCGGCAGATGATAGGCCTGCATCCACGGATGAATATCACAGCCGACCGAAACCGGTTCCTTCTCCACTTGATCGTACTTCAGAGGAACACCGACACGATCGTTTGGTTGAACGACACTGTTGAACGGCGAACTCTTCTTTGGATACGTATGCGTGTTGTGAGCAGCAGCATCATCGTTGAAGACGGTCACAACTTGCTTCGTTCTCATCACCAGGGCATGCGGCAGGAAGATGCAAGTCTTCTGGTCGAACTCAATCGGTCCTGGAATCTCGGGAGTCTTCGAACCCTTCGGAGCTTTCTCGAGGTAGACGAAAACGTTCGCTAGACCGCCATCATTGACCACGATCCGCTGATCAGGAATCGCTTCAGCACCGCAAACGCTTGGATCCTTCGTCGCGGCTCCTTTGGCGAACAAAGGAGGCAACGGCGTGAAGGCACCGTCGAACACGACGCGGCCCTTGATCGAGCCGACACCACCTTCTGCAACTGGCTCAGCGGCTCCAGCATCCGTTGAAGGAGTCGTTGATTCTTCCGTGACAGCACTCGTATCAGCAAGATACTTCACTGAGGGGACGGCATTCGCACCGCTGGCCAACGGTCCACAACCGCTGACGCTGCCAACCATCGCAGCAATCGACAATCCAACAGCAACCTGCTGCCAAGTCTTACTTAATTGCATGATTAGTCGTTACCTCCTGCACCCGTAACCGGTGGCTTAGCGGGCTCATTGGCAACTTTGCCTTCTTTTTCCATCAACTTGTAATAGTTCACCAACGCATCCCGCAGGGAGACTGTCTGACGCGAACCCTCGCCGCCAAAGATCTCGGGATATCGCGGCTGACCTCCCGCTTGTTGCGGAGGCAACGGAGCCGGCATCGATGTGTAAGGCGTAATCCATTGCGGACGGTAGAGCCACAGCAAAGTCCAATCGGGCTTCAAGCGCTCTGCCACTAGTTCCAGGTTCGGACCGCGAATATCAGTTTTCGGGTCGCTGATCGCCACCTGACGACCCGCCACCGAGTGACATTTGATACACAACGGAGCATTCAACATCTGCCAGGATTCTTGCAGATAATCAGCCTTCTTCTCGGGGAATGCCTTATGGAATTCGTTGTTCTTCTCACTCAGGTAAGCCGGTTCGCGTTCCGTGATTAACTGGTACGGATATTCCGTTCCATCCACCGCAGCAAAGTAGTTCGCCAACGCTTGAGCATCCGAATCGCTCATATTGAACTTTGGCATTCGCAGCACGGTCGTATGTCGAATCCGACCAGGATTTCTCAGGAAGTTAAACAACCACGGTGTCTGAACCTTGGTCCCTTCCTTGTAGAGCGGTGGCGGAGACATCTGCCATGCCAATGCGGGTTCCTTGGCAGTTTTATTGTCCACCAATCGCTTCACCAACCACTCCGCGTAGGCACCACCCTGAGCTGGAATGATGCGATCCAGATTGGCGGCCGGGAAGATGAACTTATAGGTCGGCAGCAGATCCTTACCAGCGACGGACAGGTTATCCCACGATTCAACAACGTACTCCTGATCAGCCGGGTCATCCGCCGGATCTGGAGTCGCTGCCACCATCCCATGGAACTGGATGATCGGAAGCTTCTTCAAGCCTTCGGCAGTTTTGACAGTCTTCGTTTCGCCCGTCAGTGCGTTCTGCTTAGGTCGCAGCTTGTTCAACAAAGCGATCGCGTCTGGATACTCGACGGATTGATCGGATGCAGTGATCTGATCGACGTCTGCCCCATATCGGATCTTCGGCAGTTCGAGCATATGACAGCCCGAGCAGTTGTACTGTTCAATCAGCTTTTCACCACGAATCCTGGCTCCTGCTGGGCCAGTTGGATTGTACATGTACTCCGCTGATGGAGGCTCAGCGACCAACCCCACGACAAAGGTCGCAATCGCATCAATGTCGTCTTCCGAGAACGGGAACTTCGGCATCCGCAGACGATCATCGTACGGCTTCGTTTCGATCATCTTGTAGTCGTAACTACGTGGTTGACGAAGCTTCTGCCATAGGAAGCCAGGACGACCATGATGCGTCAGGCTTTCATAGTAGAACGCGGCGGACAGTTCACGTTCCTTAGCTTCTGGTGTGTCGTACTCGTTTCGCTCGGCGCGGCCGATCGCGGATTCAACACGATCTTGCATCGATGAATCTGCTGTCACTTGGACGGGCTCAGCCAATTCCTTGCCGTCTCGCCAGACCGTTGCGGCCACTTTGGAACCGACAACTGTACGAGCCAATTGCGCTTCGTAGTCAGCAGCATCATTGACTGGAACACCGTCCAGAGCGAGGACCACGTCGTCGTATTTGAACGCTGTCTTGCCAGCTTTCGACACGCGAACACCTGCCGCTGATTCCAACTTCAATCGCGTGGCAACAGCCTGATCAATCTCTTCGATGCTGATACCAAGAGCCGCCTGACCATGATGATGCAGATACTCATGGATATGCTCGAACGCCAGACGCGAACGATCCTTCTTACCCCAGTCCTGCAGAGCAGTCCCAATCGGACGTGCCTTTTCGAAGTTGGGGATATCATGGCAGCCATAGCAACCGTATCGCGTGATCGACTTGCGGCCGAGATAGTTCAACTTACGATTGCGGAATTCAGCCGGATTGGAACCGACAGGCTCACCAGCCAACTCGATTTCATCACCCTTGATCTTGTCCGCAGCAATCGGGTACTGGCCAGATTCCATCAGCGCCTTGACCTGTGTCTCCGTCAGAACCTTCATCAGGAAGTAACTGACCAGCTTGTCGAGAACATCATCAGGAGCGTCAGGCACAGAGTACTGACTGCTTGGCTTGAAGTCGGCAGGTGCCCCTTCCAGCTTCAGCAGGAACGCCGCAATATCAGCGGCGGGATCAACTTGGTTCTCGCCAGTTCCTTCGGCGTCGAGGAACAGATGAGGCATCTTTGTGCGGGGGTGATGTCGTTCCGGCTCACGAATCCAGGTGTACAGCCAATCGAAACCGACCTTGCCCGCTCGCAATTTGGCATGAACCTTTGACAGTTCCGGACCAAAGTCGGCGTTCAAACCCTGCACGTCTTGATGAGTATGACAGACCACACACCCCTTGGTTGCGAAGAACTCTTTACCACGTTCTGCGTTCGGCTTGTAACCGTCCGCTGGAGTCATCGTGTCGAGTGTTTCCGACTTCTTTTCCAAGTAGTGAGTCATCGCGGCGATTTCGACAGGATTGTACTGTCCCGCGAGATGATCAGACTGGTTATCAAGCTTGAAGAACTGCGGCATCCGAGTCGTAGGACGGAATCGTTTAGGCTCTTCTGTCCAATACGAAACAAAGCCTGCATCCGCCTTGGAAGCCAAGTGACGCAGCGACGGTCCGACCTTTCGCATCTTCCCTGCGACCTGGTTCGGATCCTTGGCAATTTCAGCAGCTTCTTCAGCCGTCGAAGGCTCAAGGCGCAAGTCTGGCCCGATGATCTTCGGACCATCGTAGCCGGAAATCTCATGGCAACCGAAGCAGCCATACTTCTGGATCAGATTGTGACCGCGAACAACCTTCGGAGCGGTCGCGCCGAACTTCTCGTTCACGCCCAACTCGACGACATTGATATGGCACTTGATGCAGTTCGACTGCTCGAACCGCTTGGGACTCATCGGTCGTTCCCAGTAGTGGTTATCGAACCACTTGTGATCGTGAGCCCACTTGTCCATCTCAGCGGGATCATTCGGCGTATGCGACGCATTCTGGAATGATGTACCAGAACCCTGCCCTTCATGGCAAACCGTACAACCAAACTTCGGCAGCGGATGCGGACTGGTCGCACTTAAGTACAGACCAAGATTCGGGTGCGATGCAAAGGGATGCTTGAACTTCCCATCCTTTGTTTCAGCCCCGTGCGGGAATGCTCCCGCCACCGAGGTCTTTACGGTATCGTCAACGATATCAATCGATGAGTGACAAGTGCGGCAACGATCGAAGCGAGCCACATTCGTCATCCCACCCAGCGTGAACTGCAGACCTGGCATCCAGTCCTGAGTAATTCGCTCGGGTGAGTTAAAACCTTCGACGATCGGCACCAGCATCAGCTTACGTTTGTAGTACTGCAGCGTCCCCTCATCGGGATCGATCTTCTCACGTGCAGCATGAATCAAGACGATATTTGCGTTTTCTGCCTTGAGATCCTTTTCGGCTTGATCACGCTGGCCGGTCATCTCAGATAGATAGGCCTTCGCATTGACAGTCGCCAGTTTCAATTCAGCAAACTTAATCTCCATCGCATCGACGCGATCAGAAATCTCTCTGTATTTCGCTTCCAGCGATTCAACTGGCAGGCTATCGCGAATACCGAGATTGTAGTTGGCGCGCGCCACGTCTCGCTTCGCCCGCTCCAGTTTCAGCGCACGCAGATGATTCGCCTCGTTGTCACGCGCGACTCGCACAGCCTCTTCGCGGACATGCTCTTCTTTCGCCACCGCCTTCAGCTGCTCGTCAGCAGCCTTCAGTCGTGCATCGGCATCGGCCACTTTGGCCTCGTGAGCAGGATTCTGTTCCATGCTCGCCTGACGCGCCTTCAGCCGAGTAGCCTGGAGCTTAAATGAAGCGCGTTGATAACCGCGCCACTCGTCACCAAAGTCAGCCTGCATCATCCACACGGTGACAATCAGCAGCAGCAACGCGCTACCACAAAACACCTGATGCATCAGCTTGGGACTGCGAAGATATTCTTCATTAGCCGGCATAGTACCGAACCATCCTTCGGAACACTTCAAAACTGTCACAGCGATTGCTTCGGACGACGCCGACCGCAACCAACAATGACATCAGGCCCGGCCCTTCCGGCCGCACTCCAGCCTGCTTAAATATTAAAAAACCACTCGGGAATCGCGACGATATATTTCAGGTTTGCGGCCCACCGCAGAACCATCTTGATCGGCAGCGACATCATGAACAGCATCAGATTCGCCAGCACCATGTACCGGAGAAATCCCATCTTCATGAAGAACTTACGGAACACCGTAGCAGCCATCAGCGGCGGCAAGGCAAACAGGTAAGCCGCCACGAGAACCAGACCCAGCCACTCTCGCAACAGAATGTAACCAATCTTCACCGGCAACGCCGCATCCGACGGAGCAACGGGTAACTGCTGCCCCATCACCGACAGCCAGAACCACTCCGAGACGTTGATGTTGTTCAACAGTTCGAGCTTGTGAACGTCCCAGTACTCGTAAGGACTGAAGAAGTTCCAGTTTGGACCTCGCAGGAACGTCCCCAACACGATCATCGCCACCCACAGCGGCAGGAAGCCGAACATGAACGTAATAATCGCGAACTTACGTTCGTTGAACGTGTAGTATCCGTTACCTAATTTGTTGAAGTCGATATACGGAATCGCCATCAAACCGACCAGAATCACACTCGGCAATACCACCCCGGCCATCCACGGATCGAAGTACACCAGCATTTCCTGGAGCCCCAGGAAGTACCACGGAGCCTTCGAGGGATTCGGCGTCTTGGCAGCCGATGCAGGCTCTTCCAATGGAGCCTGCAGGACGATCCCCCACGCAATCAACAGCGCGGTAATCACAACCATGCAGATCAACTCAGTGTAAACGAGATCGGGCCAAGTCAGCACCTTCTCATTATTTTCCTGTTCGATCAACGGTTTCCCGGCCGCACGCCGACGGTCATTCTCCGTAGACTTCTTGAAGGCCAGCCAGGTGAAGAACCCGACGATATAGAGCATGCCCACGATCGGCACGTTGTCAGGCTTACCGACAATCTGGCGGAAGTCGTAGTCGGTAATACTAAGAGTCATGAACAGCAGCGAGAAATTCAGCAGAACCCAACCGGCAGTCGGCGTCGTCCAAACCGACCGAAAGACGATCATGGCGATAAAGATCGTGGTCGAGCCGACGAAGAAAGCCACCGGGTTCGACGCCGCGTTAATTGGCGCCTTCAGGAACTCGGGCATCCTCAACAAAAACGACTGGGCATTATCCGATCCGGTGAGATGCGAGACACCCACCATCAGCAACATGGCACAGTAGATGGCCCACAAGGACGCCACCGGAATCTCCTGCCCCTTACCCAGCAGCCCGCCCAGACTAAGCCGGACATTGCCATCAAGAGCGAAACTCCGGCGAACCCACGCTGCGTTCATTACAAACAACAGCAGATACACCCAACCCAATCCGAACACCACGGATGAGGTGAGATCTGGGTTATGCTGCAGATGGGATTCCATAACTCTTCCGCTACCCACTGATCGAACAAAGCCGTATCAAGCCACCACAAACAACGACCACCACGAATCACAGAGGCTGACTGATGCCGCCGTCCTTCCGGACGCGCCAGAAGTGAATCGCGATCAACAGCGACACTACGAGCGGAATCGCGACGCAGTGCAGAATATAAAACCGATTCAACGTCGCTTCACTCACAAAGCGACCGCCCAGAAGCAGGAAGCGAGCGTCGCTGCCGCTGGTAATCAGGTCGTATCCGCCAATATTTAATAGCTGAGCACCCGGGCCTTCATAACCCAAGAATGGCGTCGCACGAGCCATGTTCGAACCGACTGTGATCGCCCAGATTGCCAACTGATCCCATGGCAGCAGATAGCCGGTGAACGACAGCAACAGCGTCAACACCAGCAGCAACACACCAATGACCCAGTTGAATTCCCGCGGCGGCTTGTAACTTCCCGTCAGGAACACGCGGTACATATGCAGCCACACGGTAATCACCATCGCGTGAGCACCCCATCGATGCACCTCGCGCATGATCCCCAAGGTAGTCACATCGCGCAGCGCCAGAATGTCATTGAAGGCAAACTGCAGCGTTGGCCGGTAATAGAACATCAACAACACGCCGGTAATGGTCTCTACCAGAAACAGAAAGAACGTAATCCCGCCCATACACCAAGTGTATGACAGAGCAATCCCCTGCTGCTTGATCGACACGGGATGCAGATGCAGGAAAAAGTTAGTCAGCATCACGACGATGCGGTTTCGGCGATCGACCGGAGCCGGATGCCGAAAGATACTCTTCCAAATCTGCGAGCCGCGAATGTAATCGCCGACAGACATCGAAACGCCCTTATCCCATCACCACAACAACAAGCACAACAATCAGCTAACCGCAATGAAGGAAGCAGGATCAGTCCACTGCCCCATTTCCTCTTGGAACTTCATGCTCTTATCGACTTCCAGCATCCCTTCAGCGATCTTGACACCCATCCGCTCCAGCGGTCGAGGTGCCGGACCTTCGAAGTTTACGCCAGTGATATAGAAGCCAGACCCGTGACAGGGACACTTGAACTTCTGCTCGCCATCCAGCCAACTGGGCGTGCAACCCAAGTGAGTACAGACCGAGGCCAGCGCGAATATCAGATTCTGACCCTCATACTGGTCGGTGTGAATAATCCACACCCCATACTGGTCTTTCCACTTATTCGACACACTATTCAGCGGGTAATCCGAGAGCGGACCAACCTTGAACTTTGAAGGGGGCTCAACCAAGACGTTGGGCATCATGAAACGAGCCGTCTCCAACGTCCCCAACGCAGTCACTTCGGCCAGAGCAGCCCAAGCAGCCATAAAAGGAGACATCAACAGCGACCAGATCAGCATCCCCAGCAGGAACAAGAACCAGCTTCCTGTCACAGCCGCACCAACAAAGCAACCAAGACTCACCAAGGCGACGGAGACAATCGCCGCTAGACTTCGTCGCTGTGGAGCAGGAGTCGCCTTCTTCGACGCAACCGGAACCGGCTTGGCAGGAACCGGAGGAGCAACAACAACTGGCTTGGCGATACCAGAAGCAACAGGCGTCGCCACCACAGCGCCAGCCTTGCCTTCACGAACCGCCTTCAGCATATCTTGCACAGATGGACGCGGCGCCGCCGAAGCAGCGGCGACCGCGGGCTTCGCAGCGGCAGGAACCGGAGTTGAGGCGGCAGCCTCGGCCGGAGGTGCAACCGCAGCGGGCGTTGCCGCCGCACTGCCAGCACCCTTAGCTCGAATCGCTGCCAGAATATCCTTCGTTGAACCTGGCTTCGCTGCAGGAGCAGCTGGCTTGGCAGCCGGCGCAGGCGACTCGGGAGTCGCCGCTGCAGCAACGGGTTCAGCGGCCGCTGGTGCAGGCGTTTCTGCAGGAGCCGCCGAAGACGCTTCAGCAGCCGCAGCGGCTTTCTGAGCGCGAATCTTCGCTAAAATATCTGCTGTGGAAGGCTTTTTCTCGTCCATCTCGACTCACTTCCCGCGCGGAAATGGCAGCGCATCGACTTGCTCGATGTTCTTTGCCCGCCTAGTAACGGACGGATTCTGGCAACATCACCGCAGGCTGACAACCAATGAACCTGAATCGTCCTGCAATTTCTCAGAACCAAGAAATGGAAATCCTGTTATATCAGCAAGATTCAGCAGCCGACATCACCTACGGCGACCCCTTCAACAGACCCGAAAAAACACTGTTTGCCAACCACATTTCGGACTCCATCCGTGACAAAATCGCTGACATTGGATGAGCTGGAACGACTAATCCGTCGCGACCCCGCTCGACGCGGATTGATCGCGCATGAGGAGCAGCGCGGCCCCCTCTGCCCTGGCCACCTCGCCCAAGCCGCCCGCGATTTGGCACAAAACGGCCAGCGAGTGGCCATCGTCACCGGTTTTTTTATTCCCGCAGCAGACCCACCCGCAGCCGAGACCGACGGCCCACCAGGAGCGGCGCTGCTGGCCGCCGCACTCACCTCCATCGGAATACCGGCGACGCTAGTGACCGATGAATACTGCCGACACGCGGTCGAAGTCGCTGCTAAGGCCATGAATCTGCCACCGTCGGTCGTGGCTGTACCTGGCAAGTCGACCCATGAAATTGATGCATGGTTTGAAGCAACCATCAATGACTTCACTCAACCCCCGTGGACACACTTGATCGCCATCGAGCGAGCCGGCCCATCGCATACGAGACTTTCCGTCGAACAGCAAATCCCGGCACCACAAGCCGCTGACCTCGAACTATTTGAACAGCTTGTGGCCCCGACAGACCGAGATCGCTGCTTCAACATGCGTGGAATTTGCCTGGACGCCCAGACCGCGCCACTTCATCGGTTGTTTGAACTGGCTGGCCGCACAAAAACACTGAAGACAGTGGGAATCGGCGACGGAGGAAACGAAATCGGCATGGGATCGATCCCGTGGCAAGAACTTCAGCAGCGACTCGCAGATCCGGCTGTCGCCAAGATCCCCTGCCGCATTGCGACGAACTGGACGATTGTTGCCGGCGTGAGCAACTGGGGCGCACTGGCACTCGCCGCCGCCACCTTACTGCTGCGAGATCAACAGTCGAACTTGCAACCGTGGACAGCCAACCAACAGCTCCAATCGCTGAAGCAGTTGGTGACAGCAGGCCCCGCCGTCGATGGAATCACCCGACTTCCTGAGGCGACAGTCGACGGACTCCCCTTCCTGACCTACATCCAGCCCTGGGAAGGAATTCGCCGAGCCGTCGGCCTGGCAACAGAGTCGTAATCGACTGGACCCAGCCGCGCACAAGCACAAACAGCACGCAGTAAACCAGAAGATTTATCGAGAAATCAGCGAAGACCGTAATGCACGAACGCCAGTCTCAGACGGCATGCGTACAAAGTCTTGCGTCAGAGTCAGAGAAAAATCGGCTTCCATGCCGAAGAATCATCCCTGATCTTTCGATGGAGGTCTCGCGAAACCGCGGAGAGCCCATATCATCTTAAAGACCAATCGCACCCACTTAAGCCGTTAAGTGATCGACGAACCGATCATGATTAAGCCGTCTCAACCATGTCGCCCCGAAGGCGTTGTGTTGGTGCGACAACTTACAGACGAGCGTGCCGAACCGCAAACGACTTGAGAACTTTTTTTGCCCGAGAACGGCGAAATCGTCCGCGAAGCAGACGCTCCAATCGCAATGATAACTTCACTGGAGCCAAACGCCCGCACACGTCCCAGCAGGAATGTGCATCGCCGGAAGGACTATTCACTAACGCTCGCCAGCGAACTCTTCCGCAGCTTCTCTCGCGCGCGACTCAGAATCGGGCCGATTGAGTTCTCAGGAAGGTTCAACGCGACAGAGACCTCGTGGTAAGACTTCCCTTCAAGGTGAAACATTCGCACGATGGCGGCTTCCCCTTCAGGCAATCCGTCCAGCATCCGCTGCACGAGCTCACGGTTCTCAATCCGTGTCGAAGCATCTGCCTCAGCAACATGAGCTCGCTCAAGCGCGCTCCCGTGCGACTTCACGTGACCCATCTCTTCGGCCATTCGACGACGAATCATTTCGTGAACCACGATTCGGCGGCAAATAACTGTCAGGTAAGTCGCCAACGACGAATCGCCTCGAAAACGACGCAGCACTTCTGAATTATTCGCCAGCAAAGCCAGAAACGCATCCGCCAGTAAATCGTCGACATCCGGCAGTGACAGGGTGATACTGCGAGCGTGCGCTGTATGCTGTATGACATGCACAAACAGCCCGGAAAATCGATCGACGAATTCCTTCCAGGCGCCGTGCTCCCGCTCCAGACATCGACTCAACAGATTACGATCAATTTCCGTAAGCGCCACGGCAACACCTGACTGATGCGGAACATTAGTCGTCCATGAGCGAAATAACTGAGTTGCTCACGAGCCTGTTTTCCAACATTCTCGCAACTCTATTCCTGAAAGGCAGATTCAGCAAGCTGACAACACCGGCAGACAATCACCCACCATGAGTATATCTTCGCAATCAACCAAGATTCCCGTCAACGAGAATCCCAGACCCGGATTCTTGACGCACCCTCAAGCTAGGCCTAAGATTTCGCCGATTTGTGGAATGAACGTGAAGATCGTCTGGATTCTGGACATTTGGCTTCATGTGTCAGTTGGTGGCTGCCACTGCGAATCCGCGTAACACCTGATTCTTACATTTTTTGAGGAAAGTGAGCTTCAAATGACGCACGTAGTCGCCGAGCCCTGCTTTAACTGCAAATACACCGACTGCGTGACGGTCTGTCCAGTCGAATGCTTCTACGAGGGTGAAGCAATGCTCTTCATTCACCCTGACGAATGCATCGATTGTGAAGCATGCGTCCCAGAATGCCCTCCAGCAGCAATCTTCCACGAAGATAACCTGCCTGCCGAATGGGCCGATTACACGACTCTGAACGCCGAAATGTCGCCGAACTGCCCGGTGATCACGGAACGAAAAGACCCCATGGGTCCGCCAATCGAAAAATAACCGATTCGCACAGTGCAGCTAATCTGATGCGGCCATCCCGCTGTATCGCTGAAGCTCGCTCTGTAGAGCGAGCTTTTTTTATGTCACCAATCTCGCCACGAGATTGGCAACACTGCCCGTCTTCCGGCGCGGACCGGAAGAGTGAACAGGCCTCCTGATCAAGCCCTGCTCTCTGATCAAAGCAGACATCAGGCCGTGAAGCTGCCGGGTTAGTATCGCGGAACAGCTGGGTCAATGGCTTGCGACCACTGATCAATACCACCGGCCATGTTGGTCGCCCTGGCAAATCCCTGTTGCCGCAGCCAGTTCGTCACGCGCAGGCTTCGACCACCGTGATGGCAATGCACGATGATCTCCTGATCTTTATGCGCATCCAACTCATTCACCCGGTTGACCAGTTCGCTCATCGGGATTAGCACAGTCCCTGTGATGTTCGCGGTCGCATATTCATCCTTCTCCCGGCAGTCCAGAAACAAGAACGACTCACCAGCATCGAGCTTACGCTTCACAGCCTGACAATCAACTTCCAACGGCGCTGTCACCGGAATCTCCTTAATAGCCTGAACATCTACTTTTTGAGTTGTTATTAATCCACAAGCCTCATTCTCTGCCCCAACTCCCGCAATACATCCACGTCGCTATCGGGGCGACGCTGCCCTTGTTCGTGAGTCCGGTCGCAGCCGACCCATCCGCGCAGCTTCAAAAACTGAGCACACGAGTGCTTGTACGCAGGTGACGGTGCCCGAAAGGTGAAGTAGCCAAGGTACTGCAACTGATCGTTCAGTTCATAAAAACGAGGATCGCCCGATTCCCAGTAAGTGTCGCGAACGGCAAATAGGTCGGGAGCAAAACTACTGAGGCCTAGCAGATAATCGCTCCCGTACATCATCATATCAATTGCAAAGTCATTCCCTGTATAGACCGCGAATTCAGGCCGCTTCGCATCTCGCAGTTTCAGGCGTTCCCACTCGGGTTCACGATGAAAAGAGGAGTGCTTAGCACCGATGCATTTTCGGATCGACATCATCCCGGCATAGGTCTCCAGATCATAGATGGCACCAAATGCAGCCAGATCTGTCGTCAGTTCAAACCCGATGAACTTGTCGCAGGCCGTCGCCAAGCGTTCGTAACTTCGCACAATCTCTGGACCCGATTGTTGTGTGAGCCCATACGACTGAAAGATGACGGGCGTCCCCCCAGCAGCTTGAATCGACTGCATTCGCCGGGCATAGCCATCAAAATCAAACGCATCTTCGGGACGATCACTAACAAAAGCACCGGCGACGAACGAGCCGTTCCCGACAATTCCTCGCGTCCGGCGCAGCACCTCATCCTGAGTCTCGTGATCGATCAGATTCACATAGCCGGTATCCATATTCACGGCCGGTGTCAGTCCCGCGCCCGCCGTTCGGGCCACATGAGCATCAAACGCAGCCCAATCAACATCACCGCTGTCAGTGAATGGCAGCAGGACAGCAGAAATACCCGTCACACGGCGACGAGGCCGCAACATGGGCAAGGGATCGATCGGCATTCGAATGCTCTGGGAAGGTGCTTCGCAAGTTTCACATTCGATTCTACCGAACGCGGATCGACCTGGCATCCGAGTCCTGACTTCGACCGCCGGTGTTCATCGAGAGAACGGTCCGGGTGTAGACATCGCCCAGATACTGGGGCTTCATGAATTCGATTGCGATAACGCACTAATTTCCTCTCGACGGCCCCCCTTGATCAAACCGAATACTGTTTGGCAATTTGAAAGAAAGTCGCCCGTGTTCCAACTTCAATCGCAACCGATTATCGGAGTCAACGCGGATACCCGCCCAAGATCGCAGTTCGGTGGCCGAGGATGGCGAGATGACATAACCAATCGGGACCTCGCGAAGTTGAAACTGACTTACTGTAGACAACACAAACACGGGTGAGCCATCTTCTTGATGCTGGTTCAGCAATGAGCCGTCATATTGGAAAGTCTGTCCGCACCAAGGGTCGATGGCCGTCACCGTTGGCCAACGGTCAAGTGATTCAACCAAAGTATCAGGCCACCGATTGTGATCCTGCTTCCAGGCAAGTAATGACAGAGCTAACAATGATTCGCGAACTGCTACCTCCCCATCGATCAGCATCGAAGCGATCTGATCTCGCTTGGACCCCATCATGTAGACCAATGGCGTTGTCGATTGCCAGTACGATTTATCTACAATCTGCTCAATCAGATGATACAGCTCGATTTGATCGAAGCGACGACCGACATCGACGCCCGGTTCTCGCAACATCCCTAAGATGTCTTTCGCCAGTTGATCCCGATCGAGCAATTCCTGTTCGAGCCAGCGTTTCGCTCGCACCTTTTCCCATGGGAGAAATCGAAAATAGTCGATCGTAAACAGTTGCCACGCCGATTCCGGACCTCTGCTCCATCGCGCACCTTGCTGAATCGTTTCCTCGAGTGCCACCAGGTCACCACGGTGCTCTGCCACCAAGGTCTGATTTATTGACGGAAACAACTCAAATTCTGTTTGAAGTCGTCGTCGCGCCAAACGGAGTTTCTCGCCGTTTTGATCAGGATGACTCGCCCATTGGATGATGCCGTCCAGTGTCAACAGCTGCTGTTGCTGAGCCTCCAACCGCGTCGACACACCACTATCTGTTGCCCAAAAACTGGCAAGACGTAAGCTCGCAAGGTAGTACTGCAAGGCCTCGTCCAGCCGGCCCTCACGCGTTCGCAATCGCCCGGCCTCCACCAACAACAATTGCTGCGGCATCATCGCAGCCGATGGCCTAGCAAACTCCAGCCAGCGGCTCGCCGAGGAACCGCGCGCATTGCTGGTAATCTCCAGCAGTTCCTTCAGCCGCGGCTCGTTGTTGTGCCAGAATGCTTCGACCGGATCTGCTGGCTGGTGGGGATCCGCAGCGGCCAGCCCCCCACGATGAAGCCCGAGCACAAAGTCTTGCTCCCTGTTAAATCCACCCATCAAAAGCGCAAGCCGGTCGAGGAGCTGTTGATCGTATGAGGTAATCTGCACCGGAGCGAGTCCCACTTGCTCCTTGTGGACATTCGCGGTGTTGATTCGTTCAAAGCTCTGCTTGCTACTCAGTAGATTCGGATGGAATCCGGGGATCTCATACGCGCGCCATGCCGCCCAGGCCACAATCAAGAGGACTGGGGGCACTGTGTATGCCACCAATCGCTGCAGCCGACCAGGAAGCGGACGTTCGATCAACCACGACGGGATCACCAATAAGGTCACGGAATAAATCCAGACGACTAGCCCACCGACAGACCACCACAGCGGAACCTTCAGCGTCACTGCCAACAGCAGCCAAAACGTCGCCAGCAAGCTGGCTGTCAGCCCCACAACGATGGCCATGATCGTCCGGCGAAACAGGATCGCACCTAAATGCCCACACCCATAGCTTAGTAGAACGAACGCCAACATTCCGACGGGATATGTCCGAAGCAGAGAAAAGTTCTCCAGGAGGTGACTGTCCGGTGCCGTAGGGATCTGACGAGGCAGCAGCAACTGCATCAACCCAGCAACCAGCCAGATAAGGAACGGAATCCACATCGCACGAGGCAGCCAGACCGCATGTTTGGCCATCCAGAGGAATCGACCTTCGACGCCGCGATTGGAGAGAAATCGCATCGGGTGCCCTTCTCCATCGTATCTGAATCCCAGCACTCCCATGACCATGGGCAGCACGACAATGAGCGGAAGGATGAGCGGCATGATGTCATCCCCATTCCTCCCTCCCAAGACTGCGAGCACCAGGCTGACCATCCACCCCAGGTACAAGAGGTTGCGGTGATAACGGTCGCGATAACGCTCTTGCCAGACCAATCGCTGCCACTCGCGACGCCACGGACTATCGAATTCGAGCCGCTTCGGCACACGCATTTTCGCCGCTGTTCGCCCCCGCAACCGGTTCCACCTCGCAGCGATGTTTAAACCGACGTTATCGAGCACCGTCGCGTCGAGATACCTGCCCTGACACCACAGCCACCCCAGAACCAAGTTGGCAATTCCTACGGCAACGAACGCCAATGTCGCCACACGATCTTGGACATGCGGGTGTTTCGGATCAACGAATCTGAAACCCAGCAGCGACGGAAACCAGATCACCGGGACAACGAACGTCATCAGCCACAAAAAGCCACTGGCAGGGACAGCGGTCATCACACGACGACTGACTAACGACCCAAGCACGCCCCACAGAAACACGCCGGCGAAGACCATCATCCACCGGAATACGACCATTTCATCTTGATAATCCTGACCACGCCATCGCTCCGACTCTGCCATTCCCGGGCCAGTCCAGACCAAGAGCAGCGCCGAAACGGATAAGGTCGCAGCCAGCGCCAAAGTGGAGACGAGGAGAAACGTCCACTTCGCCAGCAGTGTCCATTGAGGCGGCACCGCCAAGTTCAATAACCAGTCAACAGTGCGTTCTTCGCGCTCTCCTGCAAACAGGATGGCCGTCGAACCAATCACGAACAGAATCGGCAAAACCCCCGCCATGGCCCAGACCAAACCCACGCGGGGTGCAGCTTCGCCGATCGTCAATCTCAATAGAATTTGCGGCACAATGCCCAACACCAGCATGGCCAGCCACAGCGATCGCTGAGTCCGATACTCTTTCCAAAACAACCGGCTCAGCGGAGCGACCGCGTGTGATGCATTCATCGAATCACCTCATAACCAAACGCAACAGCGATCAATCGTAAATGGGAATGCCGATGGGAGGGCGAAGCTTCTGCTGAGCCGCAAAGTCGATGTGCATCGACCTGCAACGCGGCTCAGACGGCTGTCTTTGTCGGTGCTATCTCGAACACTTCAGCCTTGGCCGTCATGCAGGCAACAAAGATCTCTTCCAGCGTAGGTTGCCGGATATCGACGACCGCGTGATTGGGATCGCCCGCAAGCGCGATCTTGCCTGACTCGTCGAGGTCGCGAATATACAGCCGCCAGATGCGATCGTGACGCTGAGCCGTCAACAGCCGCGCGGCCGCAGGCAACTCCGGCGGAGCCGTCTCAATATCATTGAGCGTGACCACGACTTCACAAACTCGCGTCTTCAGCACATCCAAAGGCTCGCAGAGGATCATTCGTCCGCCGCGAAGAATCGCCACGATGTCGGCGACTCGTTCAACCTCCGCAATCTGGTGACTCGACAGCAACACCGTCCGCCCTTCGGCCGCCACGTCGACCATGCTTTCCAGGAACTCGCGTCGAACTAGCGGATCCAGCCCCGATGTCGGTTCATCAAGCACCAGCAATTGCGGATCGTGAGCCATCGCCAATGCCAGCGACACCTTTCCCTGCATCCCTTTCGACAACGATTTGATCGGCAGATCAGGTAGCCGAAATCGCTGAGCGATCTCTTCGAACCGATGCTGGAATCCCAGCGGATAAAAGCCCGCGGCGAACCAGCCGATTTCACGCACCGTCATCCATTCGTAGACGGCCGGCCGATCGGGCATATAGCCGACCCGACGACGGATCTCGGCACCATGAGTCTGGCTATCCAGTCCCAGCACTTGCGAAGCTCCCTGATCGGAAGGGAGCAGGCCCAGCAGGATCTTTAAGGCGGTGGTCTTCCCGGCTCCGTTCTCGCCCAGCAACGCGATCACCTGCCCGGGTTCACCGGACATCGACACCCGGTCCAAGGCCACGTGTGAACCAAAGCGTTTGCTGACACTCTGAAACTCAAACACCTTCGACATCGCACTACCCCGCTTCTGGCAATCTCTGTCCTTGGAATTCTAGCGCCACTCAACCACTCACGACGTTGGCTGGGACACCAACTGCTTTTGTATCGCTCCCGTTTGCTGCATCTTCTCCCAGACTTCGTGGACCAGAGCGAAGAAATCACGCTCGGCAAATCCGCTTTGCTGAGCCTCCGTCACAACGGCAGTCATCCGTTCGAGCAGCAGGCGATGCCGTTCCTTGCGACACTTTTCCGTCGCCTGTTTGGAAACGCGCAGCCCTTCGCCACGCATCGCTTCCAGCACCGCATCGTTCTGCAGATCGCGATACGCTTTGGCAACCGTGTTTGGATTCACGGCCAACATCAACGCCAACTCACGAACCGAAGGAACCAACTCCCCAGTCCGCAACGCGCCATTGGCGACGGCATACTTCACCTGGCGAGTGATCTGGTCATAGATCGCCACACCATTGTTTGCATCAATCTTGAAGAACATGCCCGCGCCTCCTGTACTAGCATGATAGTACAGTATTCAGTAAAACCAGACTCGTCAAGAGGGCCGTTTCTCAAAATGATCGGAATCCCGCAAGTGACTCAACTGCCAACGCGCAGCCAGCACTTGATATACAAGACACCCGCCCCGAAGCAGACGCTAAATGACGCCATCGCCACGAACGGATCGAGCATCCTTCGATAACGCGACGGCCGCAGAAACTCATACGCGGCAAGGGCCGCGGCGGGAAAGCCCGGCAATAGCCCCGTCAGGAAGCTCCACTCAATGCTTAAGCCCAGCTTCCGGCACAAATGAAAATACAACGCGGTGACGCCGAGAAACGCCAATCCTGCCAATCGCGAAGTCCAACGTGCTCGACGACGATTCGCTTGACGCTCAGCCCAGACAATTGTCAGCACGGTGATCTGCAAGGCCGTCCACAGCACCAGCGGCCACAGGAAGATGTACTCCGATTGCCATCTGTTCAAGATCGGACTTCCCACCAGTCCGCTGACAATGATCAAGATCCAGAACACCGATTGAGACACCAACCGCTGCGAACTTCCGCCACGAACAGGTTCGGGGACTGTCACTTGCCCGGCCTCACCAATCACGCCGGTCGGCAATAAACGTGAGGGAACCACAAACGAGACCAGGGCAGCCAATACCCCCGCACCTGCAATCGCGAGCAGACTCCACCCATACCACAGACCAAGTTCATTCCATTCCGGCGGAGTGGCGGGATATTCACGCTCGCCCCCCAAGAGCGATGTCGGATTGAACGACGCCGCCTGCGGAATCGCGGCCACAGTTTGAGTTGGCTGCTCTGTCTTCAATGCCTGCTGCCCCAAGTACAGGCAGACGGCCCGCGTCTGGGTGCGAAGATAAAGACGCCCTCGATCCAGCGCCGCAGGCGACCAGCAGATCTCATCTTGAAACACCGGGACTCGAGCCAACTCTTCATATCGTTCCGGAGTCGCCCGCGCCAAAATGACCTCACCGCGATCGTTGAACAGAATCAGCTTGCCATCGGCGACGATCGTATTGGCATGCCCCGGCTGATCGCTCGACCAGACGATCTTGCCCGTTTCAAAATCCAGGCAACGATACTCACCGCGCGAAGGACGATTGACTCGAGACTGCGCGTCCCGCAGATCAAAACCGTAGATATGACCTTCGTACAGCACACTCGAAGCGGTGTCATTGGAAAACTTCGGAGCATCCCACACGCGAGTCGGCTTGGCATCTTCCTGTAACCTGAGACACTTCGCGCCACTGCGAAACGGACCAGCAATCATCAGCAGCGGTTCCCGATAGAGCGGTGCCGCAGAATGCTCGTCGTATCCTTGCGAAAGCTCGTCCTCCCACAGCAGTCGCCCCGTCTTCAGATCGAATGCCGCCATCGAGTTTTCCAGGAGAGCAATAATCTGCCGCTGACCATTCAAAGTGATGGGCAGCGGCGACGCATAACTGGCCGACGAGTCGCCCCCCTTCCACACCACCGAGCCATCTTTCGCATCCAGCGCGACGACACTGGCCCCTTCACCTCCGACAGGAACGATCACCTTGCCATCCACGACGACCGGCGAACACGAATAACCAAAGTCGGTCCCCTGCCCTCGAAACTGCTTCGTCGGATTCACCGACCAAATCGAGCTGCCATCGGCCGCATTCAGACATCCGATCGTTCCATCCGGTGCCGCAAAATAGATCCGCCCGTCGTACCAGGCCGGCGTCGAACGAGGCCCCGGATACAGCCCGCCCCCTTCATAGGGCCAGCTATAGCGACTCGACCAGACCGTCTTGCCAGTCTCCGCATCCAGGCAGACCACAGCCTGCTCGTACAATGTCTGATTGAGCGTGTAGACATGAGAACCAACGGCAATAAAGCTCGAATACCCCTGCCCCAACTCGCGACTCCACAACACCGGCGGCCCCGCTTCAGGCCACGAATCTGCCAACGCGGTCTCCAATGAAATAGAATCAAAAGTCGGCCCCCGCCACTGCGGCCAGCCACGAGAGTCTGGTTCAGCACTCTGACCCACATGCCCGAGAAGTAGCAAACTCGCGCCCGAAATCAACGCGGCAATCAATTTCATACCGCGCATGATTTTCCCTCTCTTCCTTTGCGTCTCTGCGCCTTGGCGACTTTGCGTTAAATCCACTCAACTGCAACCGGAGTTCGGTAGTTAAGTCCGAGCAAGCTCTCTTGTTGATTGGCATCGAGATGAGACCAGAGTGTGGTAGTAACAGAAAGGCGCAATGGAAACGTAGAAGCCAGATAGATCTGAAATGAAGCCACAGCTTACCGCTTCCTAGGGAGCGAACACACCAAAGAATAAAAACACCCCGACTCACTCTCCAATGAGTCGGGGTGTCCCGAACACCGCGTCGCCCGCCAATCCTTCAGCTGTCGGCGCGGGCGGTTTTCTTGTGGACAGGCCTAACCTGTCACGATCTCAGCTACAGCCGTGGCTGGTTCCACAGTTATGGCACAGGTAGCAATTCCCGTTACGAACGGTGATTGCTCCGCAGTTACCACAGCTGGGGGCATCGGATTGGAACTTGGCGAACTGCTGGTTGCGGTCCACGGTTCCCTGCAGCACCTTGATTGAGGGAGTCATCCGTTGAGCCACCGCGGCGGGAACTTTGCCGTTTCCGTTCGCATGGCCATTGGCGTGACCGTTTGCATGTCCATTATGACTGTTGCCATTGTTGCTGGTCTGAGGGGCCGAAGTCGCTGGCAGTGCTTTCGCGACGACTTCAGCCCCGTGATGACTTTCTTCCGATTCGTCATCCAGGCCGACATCCCGCTTCGGAGTGTTTGCCTCCCGGAATCCAGCGATAAACTGAATTCCTAACCAGCGGAAGATGTAGTCGACCAGACTCTTGGCCACCGGGATATCCGGGTTCGGCGTCCAGCCGCTCGGTTCAAAGCGAGTATGCGAGAACTTCTCGACCAGCACTTCCAGCGGCACGCCGTATTGCAGGCCCATCGAAGTCTCGGTCCCGATCACGTCCATCAGGCCGCCGATCGTGCTTCCTTCCTTCGCCATGCTGATGAACAGCTCACCCGGAGTTCCATCTTCGAACAGCCCGACGGTGATATACCCTTCGTGACCGCCGACCGAGAACTTGTGAGTCAGCGACTGTCGCGTGGCGGGCAGGCGACGACGAGCCGGACGATCGCCATTCGCACCCTTCTTGCGATCCCCTTCCTTCGTGGTCGATAGCGGTTGGCTTTGCTTGGAGCCGTCGCGATAAATCGCCAGGGCCTTCAGTCCCAATCGCCAGCCTTCGAAGTAAGCCTGCTCGATGTCTTCGACCGTGCTGTCCGAAGGCATGTTGACGGTCTTGGAAATCGCACCCGACAGGAACGGCTGAGCTGCCGCCATCATCTTGATATGCGCCTTCCAATGAATCGTGCGCGTACCGTTGGTGGCCTTAAACGCACAGTCAAACACTGGCAGATGCTCAGGCTTGATGTCGGCCGCACCTTCGATCGTTTCACGATCTTCGATGTGCTTGATCATTCGCTCGATCTCAGGCGTATCGTAACCGAGCGTCTTCAGCGACAACGGAACCGTGCGGTTGACGATCTTCATCATCCCGCCGCCAGCCAGTTGCTTGTACTTGACTAGAGCGATATCCGGTTCGATCCCAGTCGTGTCGCAGTCCATCATGAACGCAATCGTTCCGGTTGGAGCCAGCACTGTCGCCTGAGCGTTGCGATAACCGTGCTGACGGCCCGAATCGACGCATTCGTCCCAGACTTTGCCAGCGGCAACGCGCAGGTATTCTGGACACTGGTAGTCGATCCGATCAACAGCGTCGCGATGCATCCGCATCACTCGCAGCATCGGCTCGGAGTTTTCCTTGTATCCGGCGAACGGACCGAGGTACCCAGCGATCCGGCTTGAGGTCAGGTAGGCCTGGCCGGTCAGCAATGCGGTCAGCGATCCGGCGATCCCACGACCAGCGTCGCTATCGTAAGGAATCCCCATCGACATCAGCAGGCTGCCCAGGTTGGCAAAGCCCAGGCCCAGTGGCCGATACATATGGCTGTTCTTGGCAATCGTCGGGGTCGGATAGCTGGCGTGATCGACCAGGATTTCCTGAGCCGTGATGAACACCGACGCCGCCGCTCGGAAGCGATCAACGTCGATAGTCCCCTCGGGTCGCTGGAACTTACGCAGGTTCAAGCTCGACAGGTTACAGGCCGTGTCGTCCAGGAACATGTATTCCGAGCAAGGGTTCGAGGCATTGATGCGGCCCGAATTCGGACACGTGTGCCACTTGTTGATCGTGGTGTCGTACTGCACACCAGGATCACCACAGGCCCAAGCCCCTTCCGACATTTGTCGCAGGACGTACTTAGCGTCGTACTCAGGACCGTTCTTGGTCGGATCGGTGACCCAGCGAGTCTTCCACTTGCGGCCTTCTTCGACCGATCGCATGAACTCGTCGCTCAACCGGACCGACAGATTGGCATTCTGGAACATGATCGACGAATAGGCTTCGCCGTTGAAGTTGGCATCGTACTCGCCGCTGTCGATCAGGACGCGAGCCTTCTTCTCTTCTTTATTCTTGCACTGGATGAACTCAAGGATGTCCGGATGCCAGTCCTTCAGCGACTGCATCTTGGCAGCACGACGAGTCTTACCGCCCGACTTCACGACGGCGGCAATCTGATCGTAGACGCGCATGAACGACAGCGGGCCGGAAGGAGTTCCCCCGCCCGAGAGCTTTTCCTTCGATCCACGAATGGTCGACAGATCGGTCCCGGTTCCCGAACCAAACTTGAACAGCATCGCCTCGCTGGTCGCGAGACGCATGATGTCTTCCATGTTGTCATCGACCGCTTGAATGAAGCAGGCAGAAGCTTGTGGCAGTTCGTACGACGTGGCAGGACGCTCAACTTCTTGTGACTTGGGGTTGAAGTGGTAGTTCCCTCTCGCACCCTTGACACCGTATTGATGGTAGAGACCGACATTGAACCACACGGGCGAATTGAACGACCCGTACTGGTGCAGACACATCCAGGCCAGATCGCGGTAGAAGTTCTCGCCATCTTCTCGGCTGGCGAAGTAACCGTCGGCAATCCCCCAATCGGCGATCGTCCGAGCGACGCGGTGAATCACCTGCTTGACGCTGACTTCGCGTTCAGGAGTTCCGGGTTCGCCGTAGAAGTACTTCGACACGACAACGTTTGTCGCCAAGGAACTCCACGTGGCAGGGATTTCGCAGTTGGTCTGTTCGAATAGAACCTTGCCATTTTCATCTTTGATGGCGGCGGTGCGGTAATCCCATTCGACCGTGGTGAATGGGTCGGTATCGGCGGGGCAAAACCGAGGGGGGACTGACATGGGTCGGGTCTCGGGCAGGTTACGTGGAGCAGTTCCTGCTCCTGAAGCCACTGCCACTGACGAACCTGCTGACATCGACATTCCTTTCGACTCGTGCATCATGCACTCCTCATATCCAGTTTTTCAGGGCGCAGACAAAGAAGTCAACGGAAACTCCGCCGACAGGAATCCAGAATCCGAAGGTCAAAATAGGGGGTTAGAGGAACCAAGAGAGCCGAGGACAGAACCACTATCGGTTGTGCCTCGACCGAATCTGAAGCCCAAGACTTGGGGACCAACGGGGCCTCAACATAAAGCTGCGATCTGAGAATGTCAACTGTCTGTTTTCGCGATACAACCACTTGCCGGTGCGCGATCCACACAAGTGGGCTTCGCTCACGAAGTTATCGATTTGTGAAAAAATTTGCGGCACGCTCACACGGCGAGTTGGGCCATCTTAAGACGATCACATTCGCCAGTTGTGAGGAACGCGGGACGATCAGTTTCAGATCGATTTCGGCAACGCGAATTTATCACAACTCTTTTTCAGTATTCACTTAATAGCGACAACAATCGATCAAATGACTTTCTTACGAAGCGCTGAGGCTTCTGTCAGATCCCGATTGATCCCCTCCCGCAATTTCACAACGCGACTGGTGTCTGTACACGACGAATCTTCACATTTCGGCTACCCGAAGAATCGCCTCTCAGGGAAAGTCTGAGGCGCATCAACCGATCCCTCAGACGACACCACTTCTCTCGGCTCCAAATCCATCCGAGAAGCGGCGAACTCGAACAAAAATTAGCCGCCCTATGAGCGATTTCGGAAGACTCGAAATCAGCAAATTTTCATATCTACGCTTCGGCATCCCGCCACAGGTCACGGAGTTGGGATTGGTTGCTCGATTTCAAACTCTGCAACGAGGGCCGGGTGATCCGAGGCGTCATTCTCGACGACCTTTCCCGATCGGCACCGCAGGCCGCGGGCCAGGATCCAGTCGATCCGTTTTCGGCCCCGGGCATCTAAGGGCGTCTCTTGCTGAGCATCAACCACGTCCGGGTGAGCTAGCAACTCGCCCATTTGCGGATCATCCGAGGTCGAGTTCAGATCGCCCATCAGGATCGCAGGCGCCTGCAACGCCAGGAACATCGAAATGACGGCCTGCAGTTGCGGTTCGCGGTCCGATTGGCTGTCGATATGGACCGTCAGCAGTTGCACAGTCTGCTTCTGAAACTCAACCTGCGACAAGGCAGCGCACCGAAACGCCTTCCCTCGCAGGCCGGGCAACGGCAGTCGCTGGATCTGGCGAATCGATAGCCGTGTCAACAAGGCGTTCCCAAAGTGATCGTGCCACCATCGTCGTTCGGTCGGCATGAATGCCGACTGCATCCCCCACAGTTGGCTCAGTTGCTCAGCCTGATTCGGTCCGAGCGACTGACTCCAGGTCCCTCGCACTTCATTCAACCCCACCACATCGAGCGGTGTCTTGAAAACACTCGCCGTGCGAGCCAGATCCGTCTTTCGATCACGCCCCCTGCCACTGTGAATGTTAAACGTCCCGACACGCAGGACCGCGCTATCAGACTCCAACGACGCGGAACCAACGATCTGGATTGGTTTGTTAGGGTCGGCCGGAGTGCATCGCGAACCATCAAAGATCGCGGCCACCGCGAGCAACAATGCCGCAGCCAACCACAGGCGCGAGCGCCTTTGAACACAAGACTTTACTGGCAGATTCGTTTGCGGCTCGCACGACATCGCGTCAGCTTCTCTCAGGAACGAGTGATCGGTTAACGCGACCATGACGCGTCAGCATCGTGCGTATCGCAGCGAGTGCATCCGGCGTGCCATTCAATCGACCACAAAGCACAGCCGTGTTGGCGCGGTAGCTATCCAATTGCCTCAAGAATTTCTGCAATGGATCTAGAGCAAATGCTTCCAAGACGCACCAGTTGCCCGCTCCCATTTGCTTCAGGAAACAGGCGTTAATCTGCTGCTCGTGATGCATTTCCTCGGGGATCGCGAAGACGGGCTTCCCCAAATACAAGGCCTCCCCCAGCAATTGGTTTCCGGCAGCACTCACGAGCGCGGCGCAACTGGCCAGATCATTCACGAACCGCTGTTCGTCGATCGCGTGAAACGTAATGCGGCCCTGTCGAGGCCGTTCGCCCAAGCCGTAAACTCGCACGTCCCAATCGCAAGCCGCCAGCGTTTCCAGAACTCGCGGCGGCGTGTTCGTTCGCAGGTACGAGAGCAGAAAATCGCCTTGTTGTGGTACTGTGGCAACTAGGTCTTCGCGCAACATCGGACCGACCTGCTGCACGTTTTCAAATCCTGCCTTCAGCGGCGGCGTGTAGAACGACGACGTCACGGCTTGATAGGGCCCGCTGCCGTAGTAGTAGCGAATCGACCAGCTCATCCACCACGCATAGCGTCGCAGCAACAGCGGCAACGTCTTCAAATCGTAAGCGAGCAGAACGTGCTGATGATCGATACTCATCAGTGGCACGCCTGCCTTTCGAGCGGCCCGTGGCAACGACGGCTCGAAGTCGCTGATACACAGATCTGGCTGCTCGGCGTCAATCCGTCGGCGAAACGCATTGACCAGCGTTGGTAGGTCACGACGAGCGTAATTCAACCCGTGCCCGATGGACTTGAACAGATCGAGCTTGCCTCCGGTGTAGTGAAACTTGATCCCCGGAATCCGCGTCAGTCGCACATTTTCGACGGAGCATTCATCGCCGTACGATTTGACCAGGAAATCGTACGCTTCGTCCGGAGCAAACAGCACCAGTTCGTGCGCATGCCGCAGATGTTCGACCAACGTCCGCACGCGAACAGCGTGGCCGCGGCCTTCGCCCGCCATGCTGTAGAAGATCCTCGCCATGGTTGACCATCCTCCCTGAGGTCGTGTCGAGCGCGATCAGATTCTGCTGCAGAGTTTAACTTTCGTTGACTGGCTTGCGACCGACGAACTGATAGTACGGCGCGCGGACAAATGGCAGATAGGGGACTTTGCCTTTGTGCTGCTGCAATGACAATGTTTCGAAGCGGCTTTGCAGGTACGGAATATGGTCGTCGTTCAGGAAGACGTTGTCGTTCGCAAACCAGGTGGGCCAGAACGTGCGAGTACTCCAGCCATGCTTGGACAGGCCGTCGGCCGGCCATTTCCGAGCGACGAAGAAGTCGACCACCCCCAGAATCCCCCCCGGCTTCAGCATGCGGCGGGCCTGATCCAGCGCCAGAAACCAATCGGGAATCATCGTCAGCGAGTACGAGAACGTGACGATGTCAGCCGCCCCTTCGGGAGGCAGAAACTTCGTTGCATCGGCATGCACAGTGGAGACGTTGTTCCAACCACGAGCCGCAATCCGCTGATCGGCCACCTTCAACAGCGACGAACTGAGATCAACCAGATACACCTGCTTGAAGTCCGTCAGCCGCTCGCCCCAGTTCTCAGCGTTCTCGCCGGTCCCGGCCCCCATGTCGACCCAGACACCGGGCGAGGTCGGCAGCGCGGTAAACAGCTCTTCGCGTCCGTGCAGCAGACGTTTGCGAAACGCGTCGTATCCCGCGGCTTGCCCCGAGTAAAAGTTCTCCAGCCGTTCCTCGTGAGTCTTCCCACGTCCCCCGGTGACAGCCATATGCCAGAGAATCTTGATGTCGTTAAGGAAGCTCCCCTTGGGGGTCGGCTTCGTGGGGGTCTTGGCTTCGGTCACGAACTTCCAATTCTTCTCGCGGTCGGACGTTGCAGCGTGTGCAAGATGATATCAACCGCCACGAAAGCTCGGGAGTCTTCAGACCAGAGGAAGCCACGGACGAAATGCGAACATCCGACCGCAGGGCAACCCATCCGCCCCCTCGACCCTATTCGCCCCATCACCCTATGCAGAATAGACTTATGCAGTCCCTGTCCGCATGATCACCCACTATTCGTCGCTACCAACCTTCAAATCGGGCTTTTGCGCCACGGCCGTCACATTGGCTGGCTGGGTCGCATCGGCTGGCGTTTCAGAGACAACCGGCTTGGGTTTATCGGTGGACGACTCGCGCAGAGATTGACCGATTTGAAGTCGATGCACGTCTTCGCCGTCCGTAAAGACAATCTGCTTCTTATCGATTTGAGAGACCGTGCCATGGATATCGGCAACGGCGAAGCGAGTTCCCACGCGCAGGTCTGTGGACTTGTCTTGCGAACGGTCGTACAGCTTGGCCAGTACCTTCCCATCCACCGAGAAGATCGTCGTCAAATACGTAAACATCGCCGCGTCGTCCTGGACATTCAGATTCAAAGGCTGCGAGGCAGACTGAGCGGGACTGCCATCATCCGTCACGGTGACTTGAACCGTCTTCTCGCCCGCTTCGGTCGATTCGTCAGGGGTCCAGTTGATTTCACCCGTCCGGCCGTCAATCGTCATTCCTGGTGGAGGATTTTCACCCAGTTTCCAAGTCAGTTTGGTCTTGGTCGATTCGGCGTCGGTCGCTTCCAGCGCGAATTTCCAGGGCCGTCCGATGAACACATCCGGAGCAGGCTTCGTTGCGATTTTCGGCGGCGTATTTGGCTCGCGCAGGACAACGGTCACAGATTCCGATAACCGGCCACCTGTCGCCGAGGGATGTTTCACATCAATCTTGAACGTGTACTTACCGGCCTTCTGCTCTTTAGACGGCGACCACGAGAACTTGCCTGACGACTTATCAAGTTTGCTCCCCTCGAGTGCCGGAGCGACCAGCGAGTACTCGGGCCGTCCTTTGGCGGGGTCATAGCCCAAGGCGACGATACTGAACTCGATCGGCTTGCCTCGGGTCAGCGTCTTCTCACCCAGCGGCGCGATCCGGGGCTTGTACTGCACTGGCGGAGCCGGTTTGACGAAGACGTTGCTGGCCAGCAGTTGCTTGATCTCCTGAGCCGAACGTGCCGGAACTTCATCATTCAACCGCATCTGCTCGATACTCGCCCCGACAGGACAGGCCGATGCCGTTGTGAAATCTTGAGCTCGCTCGACCGTCCAGGTTGTTCCGCTCATCGCGGTCACTCGCAAGAGTTCATTCTTGATGCGAATCAGGAAATCGGGCTTCTCCGGAAAGCCGTCCGTCGATTCCACGATCAGTTCCGTCGCATCTTCCGCCAGATCTTCTTCGAGAGTGGTCTGCGGGAATAACCTTCGATTCTGTGGAGCGGCAACGATCGCCAATCCCTCTGCATCAATCGTGATCTGCAGCAAGGGGTCGCCGTCCGATTCGCGACTTTGCACGCGCATGGCAGTCACTCGGTGCAGGATGTCGGCACGATAGAACCGATTCAGAAAGTGGCAGATCTGCTCATAGTGAGCGTGCGCTTCGATCTTCACGTTCACAGACACGAAGACGTTGTCGCGCGACACCATCAAACGTTCGGGGCGGATCTCGAGATCTTCGAAGCCGCTCAACTGTGCCAGGTCATGCAGCCAGTCCTGATACAGGCGCTGCGCATTCAAGGCGTCAGGACGTGCCTTCGCATTTTTCAGCGGATCAGGCGGCAGACTGCGGGACTTCCACTTGTCCAGACTCTTTTTCTGTCGTGCGAGTTCGATCAGATCTTTTTTCTTCAGCCCAACCGTCTTTTCCAGTTCCACCAACTCCGTCCGTTTATCGCGGAGCGGTTGCAGGAACGTGGAATCGAGGATGCGCGCCCCTTGCCAGAGCACGACCACGGCGATCAGACCGAACAGCAGGTATTGTTGTCGTCGTTGCATCGCTCGTTACTTGTCCTTCCTGGTGGTTGGACTCGCGGGCGCTGTGGCCGGAGCGGGCTTGCCCGGCGAAACGAGGTTCGCATCGAGTGCAAATCGGTTCGGATAATCGGGGTCGCGGCTCTGCTGCGTCAATTCCGACGGCTTCACCTGATAGCTGCGGGTATCGACCAGACGCTGCGCCAATTGCTGCCAATCGGTCCGTTCGCGGGCATTGCCTGTGGCGTGCAGCTTGGCGATCGCATCGCCCGTGATCTGCCCGAAATCATAGTCCGCCAGATATAGCCGTCCGGTCCCCTGCATCACTTCGTGAAGCTCGACAAACTGTTTCAGTTGGTCAACGTCATGCGTCTTCCATTCGCCAATCATCAAGGCGGCATTACGCTTTGGCTCATCAACCTTCAGTTGGCCGCTCAGCTTGGTCACTTCATCTCGCGTCTGACTAATGCTCGCTTCCAGACTCGCCAGCGAAAGCTGGTAGTACGACGTGAACAGAGCAATCACGACCAGGGCTGCCGCGGAACCAGCGGCCAGTTGCAGCTTGCGAGGGTCTTGCTTCGGTTTCGGTTGTCGCGGATGCAGCAGATCGAGAACAGGCGATCGAGGTTGCAGCCGAGTCAGCGCCAAGCCCAGGACTGGGCCGAACTGCGCGATCGAATCGCTCAGCTTCGACAACTCCAGCTCGCGAATCTTGCCGCTGACCTGCGAATCGAATCGTTCGACAGGACAGTTCCAGCGTTCGCGCAGTGCGTCGTCCAGCCCCTGCCATTCGGGTGAATCTCCAACGATCCAAATGCTCTCGATCGGATTGTTGGTCAGCCACGGTTGAGCGGGGACCAGCACTCGCGACACGTCTGCCGCCGACTTCGCAATGACAGGACGGCCTTGCTCGTCCAGCGGAGGACGAACCATGTGAGCCGCGATCGGCTCGTTCTTGCCGAGCAACACCACTTCCAGACGATTGGCATCGGCATACACCACCAACCGGCTATGTGGTCGCGTCAGCCCGAGTGCGCTCTCGGCACGCAGGACGAGTTCCGCCAGGCAAAACGACGTGACCGATAACGAGAGCAATTCGACGCCCGCATCACCGAGTGCCGCACGAATCGGATCGACGGTCGACCTGGGTGCCGTAGCCAGCAGCACATCGCGTTGAACAGTACCAGCGCGACGCGGCAACGGGAGATAGTCGACGACAAGTTGATCAAGTGGCGTAGTCGATCGCGTCGACGCCTGGAAGTACACCATCGACGGCAGTTCGTCATCGGGGACGTCAGGCAATTCCAATTGACGCAGAATGGCTTCTTCGCGAGCCAGACAAACGATAGCTTGGCGAGCCGTCGTCCCCTTTTGTCGCAGCGCATCTCGCAACCAGGTTGTTTTCAATGTCTCCGGAATATCGAGCGTAAAGCTCTGATTGACCCGGACGCTCGACCCAATGGACGCCTCGACGACGCGCAATCGTCGCTTGTCCCAATGAATCGCTAAGATGTCCGGCATCAATTTCTCCCGTCAACCTGCAGCCAGCGTTGAAGATCCAGCACTCACATCGAATGGGCACATCGTGTCCATGAAGCGATTGCGGCGATTACCCAACTTCGCGTCACTTATAGAATAAGGCAAACCCGGCACCGTTTGGAATACCGGGTTTGACCTGAAGATTAGCTGAAGGTGGATCGGGCTTTTGGCGGGAGAATCTGGACGCCGTTTATTGACGTGATAACACGATGGGCGATCCTACTGTCGCGCACAGAACCGGCTTGATTTGCGAAGGTTTCCCACCACAAATCATTACCTACGCCCCGGGACTCGCGTATTCGTAGGAAGTTTCGAAACCTTGAATTCGCGAAGCAAATAGGCATCGTCGGCCTCTCTCATCAGCGTGAAGCTCAGCAGTTCATGCTTGGCGTTGCCTAAATTGATGGCTTTGCCAACCCCTGTCTGTCGGGCATTGAGTTTCGTCATGCCTTGCGGCGAGAATGACTCCTTTAACTCATCCGTTTTCTCTTCAGAAATGCTCCCATCGCGAATCGTAGCCAGTAGCCCTTTCGCTTTCGGACTGATGTACTCCGCTGCCTCAGTGAGATTGCTGTCGGCCATCGCCACACAGAACTTCGCTAACGCTTCTTCTGCAGAACCGGGCTCAAATTGCGACGCTGCTGCCGCACCACCTGGAATTCCCAGCCCCCCTGCATTCATTGCTCCGGGAACAGCCATCGCCGCCGGATTACCTGCATGAGCTCCACCAGGACCGGCGGCTGCCGCAGCCCCCGCCGCTGCGGCCATATTCGCAGGAACGACGCCGGGCTGATTGTGCCCGCCACCGGGCAATGGCATTGGCATTGGCGCCATGTTTGAACCGGGGGCTCCCTGACCATGACCAGCGGGCATCGTTGCCGGACCGTTCGGTTGACCGGGTCCGCCAGGGCCTGCTTGACCATGGTGAGCCATCGCGGGGTTCGCCGAAGTCGGACCGGCCGCAGGGGAACCCGATGTCGGTGCCTGGCCATGAGCATTGGCCATCATCTGTGCGGGAGTCATTGAAGGAGAACCTGGCATGGCGGCATGGGCACTGGACGGAGCCCCATGGGCAGTTGGACCCGCGTGAGCCGACGATGGTGCACCTGGCATTGGCATTCCATGCCCTCCGCCAGGAGCTTGGCCGTGCATCGGCGCTTGTCCAGGTGCAGGCGAGGCGCCGTGAGCTCCCGGTGCGGCAGCCATCATCGGCATGTGACCGCCCGCCGGCGCAGCTGCCGCCGGAGCCGCAACGGGCGGAGCCGGTGGTTTCGACGATCCGCATCCCACCACCAGCGAAGTTGCCAAGCCGATCGCTCCGCACCAGATCGTCAACGTCTGCTTCTGGATTACGCTAGCCATGCACAAAATCCTCTAGAACGTCTGCCGAAGACGAAGGTCGTCTTTAATCAGGCACTTTTCTGAAACTGCAACGCGAGATAGGACCGCCGATATGAATGGCAAAACGCCCGCGGTTCCATAAATGATGCCGTGCCCGTTACTCTTTCGCAAGGAGTTCTTTCGATCTGAACGCCATGTTTGAGCGGGTCTTCGGCCCAAATCTGTCCATTTCAGGTAAATCCGCACAGTCCGCAAGACATCTCTTTCGGAAATCATCATCTGTCGTTTAACCGCGTGGGCGTCGCCCCGCGCGTCGTTAGAGGCAACCAAAGTTCGTCAACCGGCTCGCAGTCGCATCCAAGCGAGATCTCAGCGCACGCGCGGGGCGATGTCCACGCGGTTAAACTATGGCGCGCAGATGGTACTATTGCTCGTTGCCCCGAAATCGGCGACGCCTAACTCTATCGTGGACAAACACAAGTAATGACTGCGGTCCGCCTCAGCCTGCCCGTCCTTCAGAACTGGGATTGCCACAATTGCGGCGGTTGCTGCCGCCAACATCAGATCGAAATCACCGCGGAAGAACGACAGCGAATCATCGATCAGAACTGGACCGAGGCCGACGGAGTTCCTGCGGACAAAGCGATCGTACCGATGAGCGGCTGGTTTGGCACCCCGCGTTATCGGCTGGGCCATCAACCGGATGGGGCGTGCGTGTTCCTCAACGAACAGGGGCTGTGCCGCATTCACGCCAAGTTCGGCGAACTCGGAAAACCGCTGGCGTGCCGAGTCTACCCCTACGCGTTTCATCCTGCCGGCAAGACCGTCGCGGTTAGTTTGCGGTTCAGTTGTCCCTCTGTCGTGAAGAACGTGGGACGCCCGGTCAGCAGCCAGCAGGCGGAGATTCGACGCATCGCCGATGCGGTCGTTCCCGGAGATTCGACAACGATCGCGCCCCCTGCCCTGAACGCGACAGACCGAGTCGACTGGTCAGATTTTCATCGATTTGTCGACGCCCTGGATGCCACCTTGGCCCAGGCAAACACGCCGTTTCTCGACCGCGTGCTGCAAGCCTATGTCTGGACCAGCCTGGTCGGTCAATCGACATTCGCCAAACTTCGCGGCGACCGCATTCGCGATTTCCTGGAACTGGTCCAGACCGCAGCCGCAGCAGAAGTCCCGTCGCTGCGGTCAAATCTCGTGGAACCAACTAAGGTCGGTCGGCTCTACTTTCGGTTGCTGGTCGCTCAATACGCTCGCAAAGACACCGCAGCCAGTGTCGCCGAAGGCTGGCTGGGCCGCTGGCGTCTGCTGCGAGCGGTCTGGAAGTTTTCTCGCGGTCAGGGAGACATCCCACCACTGCAAGAGTTATTTCACTCAGTCCCGTTCAGTGCCTTAGAGCCTTCATTTGGACCGCTTTCGCCCGATCAACAGGAAATCTTTACTCGCTACTTTCGCGTGAAAGTCCAAGGCCTGCATTTCTGCGGCCCCGCCTACTATGACGTGCCGTTCGTCGAAGGCTTTCACAGTCTGTTACTGGTCCTGCCGGTGACGATGTGGATCGCCCGATGGCTGGCCGTCGGCGAGGGAAGAAACCAGCTCACGACCGACGACATCGCGCACGCGCTATCAATTGTCGATCATCATCACGGGTACTCGCCCGCCCTCGGCCAAACCGCAGCACGCAGCCGCGTCCGCTCACTCGCTTCCACCGGAGATATTCCCCGGTTGGTCCAGTGGTACTGTCGATAATCGTCTTGCGACAATTGGCTGGCCCTACATCCCGCCCGACCACTTCGCTACTTTATTCGGTATGACCTCATCCGACTGGCCCCCGCTCTCTGAACTGCTGCCACTGTCGCGGCACGACGTACACGTCATTCGCATCCCCCTGCAGGTCGAAGACGACACGCTCGATCGCTTGAAGACGCTGCTTTCACCCACAGAAGTCGCGCGAGCGGACCGCTTCAAAGTCCCGCAACCACGACGGCATTTTATTGTCTGCCGAGCCACCTTGCGGCAACTGCTGGCTTCGTGCTTGGACTGTACAGCCAATGAAGTTGAATTCGATTACGGCCCGCACGGCAAACCGGCACTGCGACGATCAACGCCCCCGGCCTCACAAATCGAATTCAGTGTGTCGCATTCGGCCGATCAAGCACTGATTGCCATCGCGCTCGACCGACCGATCGGTGTCGACATTGAACAGATCGACCCAGCCGTCCGCATTTTGAAGCTGGCCACTCGATTCTTCTCACCGCGTGAAGCGGCCGAACTCATCGAGCTGCCGGAAGGCGATCAGCTGGCCGGTTTCTATCGCGGCTGGACATCGAAAGAGTCCTATCTGAAGGCCACCGGCAGCGGATTGTCATTTCCACTCAACAAGTTTTCCGTCTCGCTGAATCCGCACCAACCGGCCCGATTGATTGAGGTCTTCGATCAACCTGCCGAACTCGACCGCTGGCAGATCCTGGCCCTTGATCCGATCCACAACTTCGCCGCGACCGTTCTGTACGAAGCCACAGGTGCCGAGCCGACCACCTTGCATCGATGGTCGCTCTGCCCCAGCGCGGACTAGACAGCGACCGGCGTCACTTCATCACAGATCACTGTGAATCCCGCCAGCGTGTTCGGGCCAAAGGTGGTACTGATCGCCACATCAGTAGCATCCCGGCCTCGCGCAATCAGCACTCGGCCAATTCGCGGGACGTTGTTGCGAGGGTCGAAGGTGTGCCACCGACCACCCAGGAATGCCTCAAACCAGCCAGCAAAGTCCATCACGCCATAAGGGGGCAACGTCCCCGCATCGCCGAGATACCCCGTGCAGTACCGAGCGGGAATGTTCAGGCAGCGACACAACGCGACAGCCAGATGGGCATAGTCTCGGCAGACCCCAATCCGCTCACGAAACGCTTCCATGGCCGTTCGAGTTGCCCGGGCCTGCATGTAATCGAATTTGATGTGGTTGTGGACGAAATCGCAAATCGCCTGCACGCGAGCCCAGCCAAGCGGCGTGTGAGCAAACTGCTTCCAGGCAAAATCACTCAGCAGATCTGTTTCGCAATACCGGCTTCCCAGCAGGAACGGCAGCGTGTCTTCCGGAAGTTCCCAGACAGGATGCTGGCGAGCATCGTAACAAGCAGGATCAGGGGTTCCCTTCAAACGAAGGACCGCGGTCGTGCTGATCGTTGTTCGGCCGGCAGGGGCTTCGATCCGACTGCACCAGTTGCCATACCCGTCTCGATAGGGGGTGACCGTCACGCTGGGATTGGTGACCAGACAGTCCGCCACAAGGATCTCGTAGGCATGGCTGTAATGAATGTTGAGCATCAACAACATAGGCGTCGGTTGCGGGCAGTCATAAATCAGTTCGTAGCCCACTTTAATGTCGATAGAATGCTCACTTTCATCGGAGGTTGAGATTTGCAGACCTCATCGTACCGCTGAACGCCCCTCCAGAGTGCAGAGAAATGTGTTAATTCGCCCACTTGCGGTAAATACGCATATCATTTGCGACATACGTCAACAAACCGCTTCAGCAAATCGAAGTTGAACAATCCCTCACCACGCTCTGGATGCCACTGCACTCCGAGGTAAAAGAATCGAGCCGGATCATCCACCGTTTCAATCACGCCAGCGGGCGACCGTGCCACCACTCGCAGCCGACCAGCGTCATCAACCGCCTGATGATGCGATGAAACCACGGTCTGGTCGCTCAGGTCGATGTCACCATATCGCTTCTCTTCCTGAGCGGGGAACGTCAGTCCCCTGGCTTCTTCGGGTTTCAGCCCTCGTGACGGCACCGATTTCCCCGGAAGCCCCGCCGTTCGCAACAGCGCCGAATCCAACACCTCAACCAAGATCCGGTGCCGATTGTTGTGCTGATGCTCTTCGACATCGGCACTCAACACATCCTGCAGATGTTGATTCATCCGCCCCCCGGCATGCAGCGACATTAACTGCATCCCCAGACAAATCCCCAACACAGGCCGCTGTGGCTTCTTCGCCAAAGCATCCAGCAACGCCATCTCAAACACCTGCCGCCGCGGTTCAATGCATTCCGACATAGGATGCCGAGCAATCCCAAACCCCTCCAGCCGGGCATCAGGCCCCCCGGTCAACAGGATCCCATCACAGATCTCGACATACGATGCCGCCAGTTCCACCTCCTGCGGCAACAACAACGGCAGCCCCCCAGCCCCGGCAATCCCCTGGCTATATGCGATGTTGCTGACATATCGATCCGTATCGAGGTTGTCGACCGTAATGCCAATGAGTGGTGTTTTCATGGGAATGCGTTTTCTTCAGGTGAGCCGCGCTGCGTAAGCACGCGGACCCGTCGCGCAAGTTGCGAAACTACTTTTCGACGCCACGAGGTACGATCAATCCCTCGCTCCGAGTCCAAATCAACAAAGGGTTCGCCTGATTGCGAATGTAGTGGACAACAGTTTCAACCGCCCGTTCGTCAGGTAACTTTCGATTCGATCCGCCCCGCGTCCACCAATCCTCCCGAGGAGTTCCCATTCGATTGAGACAACGAGTTCCATATGCCTTCAAATCACCCAAGATCTTTTCGGGATCAGGATCTCCCGAAACGCCAACGACCGCATGCAGGTGAGTCCGCACGATTCCGGTCGCAATCAACAGCCAGCTGCGAAACCTCGTCGTTTCCTGAAACTGCCCCAACAGAGCCGAGGCTTGAGCGGCAGCCAGCAGAACTTCAGTAGACTTCAGCCTTCGCTCGAGCGCACCGAACAGATTTGGGTTCGGAGGAGCGGATGGAGTCGCAAACTCGTTGAAGTCAACCAGATATCCACGATCATCGAAGTCGGAACCAACGAAGCCCCGTTCGTCACCAGGTAGCCAAGAGCCATAGGTGGTCCATGTCAGGAACCAATAGCGTTCAATGTTCACTAGGTTGATTGGCTCTGGCATTTGGTGGCCTGTATCAACAATCGGGTCCGCGTGCTGACGCAGAAGGCTTTTGATTTTGGTGAGCCGCGCTGCGTTAGCACGCGGACCCGATGAACATGGGGCTAACGACTTCTCTACGGCAAGCGACAACGGATTTACCTGATTTCGACTGGTATCAGTTGCCTGTATCGACAATCGGGTCCGCGTGCTGACGCAGCGCGGCTCACCTGAAAACGTTGGTGAGCCGCGCCATTGCTGTTTCCGATTAACCCAAGCTCATCGTCACGGTCTTCGATTCCGTGTAGTTCGCCAGTCCAGCCTCTCCAAGTTCGCGACCCATGCCGCTCATTTTGAAGCCGCCAAACGGAGCTGCCGCGTCGAAGACATCGTAACAGTTCACCCACACGGTTCCGGCGCGAACACTGGCTGCGATGCGATGAGCCTTCTGTACATCGCGCGTCCAGACTGCCGCCGCCAAGCCGTAGCACGTGCTGTTCGCTCGCTCGATGATTTCATCAACGGTCTTGAATGGCAGAATGCTCATCACCGGGCCGAAGATTTCGTCCTTGGCAATCGCCATTTCATCACGCACATTGCTGAACACGGTCGGTTCGATGAAGAAGCCTTTGTCACCGACGCGGCGACCACCGGTCAGGCACGTCGCTCCTTCTGATTTCCCCTTGTCGATGTAGCCCAGAATCTTATTGAACTGGTCGGCATCCACCTGAGGACCATGAGTCGTGTTCGGATCGAAGGGGTCACCGGTCTGGCGCGTCTTGGCTCGGGCCACGACCTTCTCGACAAACTTGTCGTGGATCGACTGTTCGACAAACAATCGCGAACCCGCGGTACAACACTGCCCCTGGTTGAAGAACAGGCCAAACTCGGCCCCGGCCACGGCGGCGTCCATGTCGGCATCGGCAAACACGATATTGGGACTCTTGCCACCCAGTTCGAACGTCAGCCGCTTCAGCGTCCCCGCGGCATCGACCATGATCTTCTTCGCGGTGTCGGTGTGACCGGTGAACGCGATCTTGTCGACACCCGGATGCTTGACGATCGCAGCACCAGTCGCGCCATAGCCAGTAACGACGTTGATCACGCCATCCGGAATCCCCGCTTCCTGAGCCAACTCGGCCATCCGCAGACAAGTCAGCGGCGTCTGCTCGGCCGGCTTCATCACAATGGTACAGCCAGCCGCCAGAGCCGGTCCCCATTTCCACGCGGCCATCAGAATCGGGAAGTTCCACGGAATGATCTGGCCTGCGACTCCGACGGGTTCACGCCGCGTATAGCAGAAGTAATTGCCGCGAATCGGAATCGTGTCGCCAGTCAGCTTATCAGCCCAGCCCGCATAATAACGTAGGCAATCAATCGCCAGCGGCAAGTCAGCCGCAAGAGCGTCTCGAATCGGCTTGCCATTATCGAGCGTCTCGAGAGCCGCCAATTCTTCCAGGTTGGCTTCCATCAAATCAGCCAACTTGTTCATCATCCGGCCACGATCACGCGCATCCGCCCGAGACCACGGCCCCGAATCAAATGCTGCTCGAGCGGCCTTTACCGCGGCATCGACATCGCTGGCATCTCCTTCAGCGACTTCCGCAATCACTTTTTCAGTAACAGGACTGATCGTGGCGAATCGCTTGCCGCTACGCGACTCCTGCCACTTGCCACCAATAAACAGATTGGTCTGACGAATCTTCGGGGGAGTAACCATTGCTGCTGCCATGATGCAGAATCTCCTGAACTCAAGATGAGGGGTTCACTGGACCTACTACCAGCGTATCCAACTGACCCCGTCGAGGACAGGTTTTCAACTCATCTAATTGTCGCGAGCCCGCTGATTCCCACTCCGGGTGCCACGGTGTCGGAGTCCTCGACGTCGCCGTGTCTTCTCTTTTGTAGCCAATCTCGCCAAGAGATTGGGCGAAGTCGATGAGCATTCAACCTCGGTTGTTGCTCCCCCAAAGTCTTGTCGACTTTGACTTCGCAAATCATGCACTGTCATCGAGCCCGTAGTCGACGCAGCAGCCTCACCCGAACAATCACACATCCCACCAGGATATTGATACACGCCGCTTTCCAGACCAGAAGCCACCAAGGCCGCCACCACGCTTTTGTGTAAAGCTCCACCGCATCGGATAGCCCAAACACAACCAGCGTGATCGCAGCGATGACCCCCAATCGTAGCCAAGGCTGCGAAGCCCCCACGGTCCGTCTGGCAACGTAGATTCCCAGCGCCGGCCACCAGACCAGTTCAATCACATTGATGATGTCGACATAGGTCATGCTCGGTGGCCCAAGAGTTTATTGGCTACTATGCTCGAACGGAACCAATTAACGCAAAGTTTAAGGGGCGCCAAGACGCAAAGACCTGTAAATCAATCACGAGTCTACGGAACGAGTGATCAGAGCGTCGTTTATAATCCGGCCGATTTTCAGCACAGCTTCGTCACCACGCGAGTCATAGCAAACGCCGCGAAACTTCAGGATTTCACCATCCTTGTACCAGCCAAAAGGTGACTTCCGATCCAATGCACAGCGGATTCGAAAACGATTTCCGCTGACATGCTCAATAGTCAAGATCGGTGTATTCTGGATCTCACAAGACATTTCATCGTTGGGGTCAGTTCCGATACAAAACTGGTCGTGACTCCAGTGGCCGAACACCAACTCTGCCTGATCGAGAGTCGCTAACTTGCCGATCAATTCAGCATAGGGAGCAAGCCATTTTGCCCGCTGTCGGAAGTGTTCGACATGTAACGGAGAACTCAATGGTGACCAGGACATTCACTTCTCCCGAACCGCTCAATGTTGGTCTTGGACCACGCCCTGAGCCTCCGACACTCGTACCTTCGCCCCCGCCGCACCAAACCGTGTCTTCAAATACCCGATGACCGCAATCTCTCCCTTAGCATTCGCATTCGGCGCGACAGACGTAGTCACTCCCGCTTCGTCCTCAGTATCTGCAGCGAGAATCGACGTCCCTGCTGTCAGAGTCGCCCCCTGCTCAAAGACAACCCGCCGTAGTTCTTTATTCGTATGCCCCATCGCGTCCAGCCGTGCAATCGGTTCCTGCCCAAGATAGCAACCTTTGGTGAACGAAATCGCCTGCTTCGTCCGAGCCACCTCTTGAGCGATGTTGTCCTCGGTGATATCCCGACCGTAGTACGGGAAACCCGCTTCGATTCGGCGAGTCTCAAATTCGTCGGCCGATCCCGCTAGACATCCAACAGCCAGCAGACTCGAACGAGTCGCCTCGATCGCCGACCGCGGCATCGACAGCAGAAAGCCAGGCTCGTTCAACAGATCAACCCGACGAATATCGAGCGGATTGCCGAATGCTTCTCGCGACACGCACCCGTATAGCGATAGGCCTTCCTCAACCATCAGCAATTGCGCGGCATGAGTCCCCGTGACAAACAGCTCGCCCCGTTCTTCGGATCGGCCAACCAGCTGGACATCTTCGCGGATCAGATACCGATCCAGATGCGGGATGATTTTCGTTTCCTGGCCAGCCGTCGTATCGAGCCACAACGATTGCGGCCCAGCGAACACGAAGATGTGGCCGAGGACTCGCCCCTTGATGTTCGGCAGAAACGCTTCGCACCCCTGCCCCGGCTGCAAGCCCTTAATGTCGTTCGTACAGAACCCGTGCAAAAACTTCGCGCGGTCCTCGCCCGTCACTTCGATCTGCGTTCGATCGCTCAAGTCGTATACAGTAATCGCGGTTGTCGTCTCGTCGGTCATGCCTACTGCTGCTCCAGTCGTTGAATTGGTTGAATGCCAATTCTCACGTGGTGATCACGATCTGGCAACGCGACGTCAAATAAGAATTTGGACGGCACATCTGTGAATTGGTCGTCAGGTGACGATCATTGAGGATCTGATGATCTCAAGCAACAAAACTCACGGGTGCCACGGTGTCGGAGTCCTCGACGTCGCCGTGTCTTCCTCTTTATCAGCACGGCCACCCCGAAGATGGTGAGTCCGTGGCACCCAGAACTCTTGAACAGAAGTCGAAGTAGACCACGCCAACCAACATCCGTCCAAGGTCTTGCGGACCTTGGCTACGAGAAGAGCAACTCGAATCGCATTCATTTCCCGTCATGATCTCCATTCGTGCAAATTCGTCCGATTCGTGGTCCCGTTCTTTTTCTTCCTCTCGCCCCTTCCGTGTCTTCCGTGGTTCATCTCTTCTCCGCATTTGGTAGCCGATTCCGCCGAAGATCGATCGTCGCGGTTCAACACGAGTTTCAATCGTCGGCGGGATTGGCTCACAGCAACCAACAACTCAAAACCGTACCCAAAGAAAGCTTTGAGGACGGACCTCTTGGTCCGTCCTCAATGTTGGCCGTCAACATCGGTGATCCTTTTCCGATGGAAGTGATAAAGCGAGTCGTCTTGACTCGATCAGATAGTCGTGCGTGCAGCTCGTGGAGCTTCACTGGTGCGGATGTATCGCAAAGCCATTTGCTTCAACCGTGGATCAACCGCGGTCTTCAAGGCAGCAGCGATGGCAGCGTCGTTTTCAGCGTCGTCTCCAATCGTGGGGTCAACTTTCAAATCCGGTGTCACACCAGCACCAGCCATTTCGCGACCTTCAGGGCTATAGAACTTAGCCGTCGTCAATCGCAATCCAGCAGGAGCCGTCTGCAGTGGGAACAGAGTCTGAACCGTCCCCTTACCGTATGACCGTTCACCGACGATGATTCCACGACCATTTTCTTGAATCGCTGCCGCCAGGATTTCGCTGGCACTGGCACTATTGCGATCGATCAGGATCACCAGCGGAACCTTCCAGGTCTGAGCATAGTTGGCTTCTTCTTTCGAGTTGTCCGATGCGTTGCGACCCTTTGTGGAAACGATTGTCCCGGCTGGCAGGAATCGATCCGAGATTGCAATCGCCGAGGTCAGCAGCCCACCAGGATTACCTCGCAAATCGATGATCAGCGATTTCATCCCGTCATTGTGCAAGGCCATCAACGCGTCATCCATTTCCTTCACCGACGATTCGGTGAACGATTCCAGCTTGATGTATCCGACCTTACCCTTGTCATCAACCATCTTCGAAGCCACGGCGTGCAGCACGATTCGGCGACGAACCAGCGTCACGTCGGCTCGTTGAGCACCACGCAGCAAGTCCAGCTTCAGTGACGATCCGACTTGTCCCAGGATGTGTTCCACAGCCTGATTCAATTCCAAACCTTTTAGTGTCTGCTGATCAACAGCCGTTAACACGTCACCTCGACGAATCTGAGCCTCTGCAGCAGGACCACCTGGCAGCACCTTGAGCACCTTCAAGCCTTCAGTATGAGGTTCGACTTCGACACCAATCCCCACGATGTTCTCTTTCAATCCGACACTCGGACCACCCACTTTCTCAGGAGGGATCAGTGATGAGAACTGATCGAGCGTATCGAGTTCCGCATGCACGAATTCCAGGCCAACCGCCCCGGGTCGAATCCCGACTTTGCTGCTGACCAGGTCTTGCACACGATTCATCGTCGTCACGGCGTCATCCAGGTTCTTCACGTTCACTCGTTGACGCATCTGATTCAACGCGTCTCTCAACTGTCCCAGCGATTGCTCATCAGCCTGCAGTTTGGCCGTCTGTTGGAACGAACGAGTGGTTAACGCCAGGTCCAGGTGTTCGAACGCGGCATCGACTCGCTGAGCATACGTCGAAGGCTTGATATGGCGAGCGTCCACCATCTGCGACACTTCCACATACAACTGCTGAGCCGTCTGGTTATTCAATCGTTCCAGCAATCGTTGTTCGCGAGGATCCGCATATCGGTATTGGATCTTTTCGGCGACAGTAAGCTGTTTTGGTGGTTTGCGTTCTTCGACAGCCGGCTTGCGAACCGGGGACGCTTCCGTCGGAGTAACCTGTCGTGGTGGAGCAGGCAACTCTTCCACTTGTGGCTGACGAGCTCGGAACTTTGCTGGCTTGGCATCAGCGACTGAAGTGTCGTCCAGGATTCCTTCACGAAGCAGACGTTCTCGTAGAGTGATCGGGCCCTTGGGAGTCGGCTCCAGCTTCCCAATAAAGCTATCGGGAGCGGTACCGAAATCCGTGTTGCCGGCTTTATCGCCAGCTTGCACCAGTGTCGTGGCATAGAACAGAGTCAGAGCCACCATTCCGAATAAACGTCGGTTCGTGAAGTAAGTCGTCATGTTTGCGGTTCCTTCCAGGAGTCAGCACCGGTCACGGTGCTTGGGGACAATTGCTCAGCAGAAATCCCAGGCTTGGCGATCTTTCGCCGCACTAACGTCAGTTCTTAGTGCACAATCCCATGAGTGCGACCAGCACTAGTGCTGAAGAAGCAGAGTGTCGGCAACGCCGTCCTCATGCGTCATGGTCATCTCGTGCAGTTCACCGCGGATGATGCGAACCGAATCCGGTGCATCGATCCCGATCTTCACACTTCCCTTAGAAGTGTGCATCACTCGCACAACAATGTTGTCGCCAATAATGATCGCGTCGTTTCGCTTCCGTGTGAGGATCAACATCTTAGTACTCCCTTTGGTTGATCGTGCGACCTGTTCAATCCTTTGGTGTGACTGTCGGTCGTATGACTGTCACATGAGAAAAGGTGATAAGCAGCGATCGTGCCAGAGTCGTTGTGTCAATCCCTTTTTTGAATTTGACCGGCCAGACCTGCCGTTCAAGCGTATCGAAAGCACTCATAACCGAGAGAATTGGGCTTTTTCCCATTGGAAAACAGCGACTTGCGACTCCTCCAAATTGTAAGAGTCACTGTGGTGAGAGATCAGCCACTGCAATGTTTACGAGACAGTTGGCTGCAAGAACGTGGAAGAACACGTCTGTAGCCACAGTGAATCGGCAGAAGCTGCCGCCTGGGCGACCGGATAACCCGGATTTCTTATCACGGATCGATCCGACCGCGCGTTCAGAGCACAACGAACTCAGTCCGCGTCCGTCGGCATGCTCGTTGCGATGCTTGAAACAACGCTCGCGATCGCGACGAAGAACGACTCTGCCAGTTTTGAAAGGATTCGCATCATGCTTGGTAAAAAGGTAAATGCAAAACAGTTTTGTATGAGTTTGGCATTCGTCACTGCAGTCGCATGCAGTAACAGCGCCTTCGCCCAGAACGGAGGCTGGTACTTCCCGGCGATGCCGTGGCAGACCTATTACAGTGCCCCCTCTTCCAACACACCTTCTTATCCTTATAGTGGACCAGCCTGTTCATCGGGCTCCTGCGGAATTCGTCAGGCCCCCATGCAACGCATGCCAGCCAACTCTCAGCCAACCTACGTCCAACCCAACTACGGAACAGCCCGCCCCACATTCCAGCCAGCCCCTCCCGCGTCCCAACCAGTCGCCTCACAATCTCCGATGACTCAAACCAGAACCTGGCAACCCTCAGCCAACCGCGAAAGCCCGTTCTACGAATACCGCGAAGCCCCCACCCGCCAGCCAGCCCCCGCAACTCAGTCGACTCGAAAGCAACTCCCCGCCCAAACCCCAGTCGCCCGCAACCAAAACGACAACAGCCCGTTCTACCCCTAACACGACATCATCCACGTTTCGGGTACTCCTGAGCGTGGGGCGTAAGCCCCCTGGCCCATCCACACTCACCGCCACAACAAAAAAAACCCGGTGAGCCGCGCTGCGCCGGCACGCGGATAACTTGCTTTGCAGGGGAGAAAGCAATTTTCACGCGAAGCGGCAAGTCGCGGAGCGGCATACTAGAGACATCAGGGTTTGGGCAGCGACCACATCAACATGGAGACGGTATCAACGCGGAGACGCAAAGGCGCCAAGACGCAAAGTGAAGACAGACAGAGTTCGAAGAACCCTCCGCACATAGGCCTTCTGAAATTTCTCCTCTTCCCTTTGCGACTTCGCGCCTTTGCGTCTCCGCGTTGATAACCGTCTCCATGCAAGTAACGCCCCAAAGTCAGCACGCCCCTCCCTTCCTCTCTTCTCCGCGACTCCGCGTCTTCGCGTCTTCGCGTGAAAATCGCTTCTCCTTCCTCCGCCATGCCAGCAAAGTGACCCACGTACTGACGTAGGGCAGCTAACCGATGCGTCCAGCCCCCCCTCGACCCGCACGAGGACCCGTCTACAATTCGGACTCCTGTTCCATATTCCACCCGAACAACGATCAACGCCCCTTGTCGGGGCGTCATTTGTTTCCGCTCGGGCAAGGCGATGTTCATGATTCCGTTTTCGATTCTCGACCTCTGCCCCATCACCGAGGGTGGCAGTCCGGCCCAGTCGTTTCACAATACGCTCGACCTCGCCCAGCATGGCGAGTGCTGGGGCTTCAAACGGTTCTGGCTCGCCGAACATCACGGCATGCCGGGCATCGCCAGTGCCGCGACGTCGATCCTGATCAGCCATGTGGCCAGTGGAACTTCCACGATCCGAGTCGGCGCGGGCGGAATCATGCTGCCCAACCACTCGCCGCTCGTCATCGCCGAACAATTCGGAACGCTGGAAGCCCTTTACCCCGGTCGCATCGATCTGGGACTCGGCCGCGCCCCAGGTTCCGATCAGGCCACTTCGCGAGCGTTGCGACGGAACCTCGCTACGGACGCCAATCAGTTTCCGGAAGATGTGATGGAACTGATGGACTTCATGTCACCGGAACCAAGCCAACTGATTCGAGCTGTCCCCGGCACCGGAGCGAAAGTCCCCGTCTGGATCTTGGGATCAAGCCTCTTCGGTGCTCAGGTGGCCGCGATGCTGGGCCTCCCCTACGCCTTCGCCTCGCACTTTGCCCCAGCCGAGATGATGCCGGCGATTGCCCTCTACCGCAGCAAGTTCCGCCCCTCCGAGCAACTCGACAAACCCCACGTCATGCTCGGCTACAACGTATTCGCCGCTGACACCGACGCCGAAGCCGTGCTACTAGCCAGCTCGATGCAGCAAGCTTTCGTCAACCTGCGCTCCGGCCGCCCCAGGCAGCTGCCCCCGCCCGTCGATGGCTACATGAATCGCATCGGCCCTGCAGAACGAGCCTTGATCGAACAAGTCCTCCCCTGCTCCGCCATTGGCTCCCCGTCAACAGTGGCCAAGGCGATAAACGACTTCATCGCACGAACCTCTGCCGACGAACTGATGATCACATCCCAAATCTATGATCACCAAGCCCGCCTGCATTCCTACGAGATCACCGCAGACATTGGCAACTCCGCGGTCATCGAGCACCAATCCTCAGCGACTTCGTGCTGACGCAGTACGCTCACGTGGAAGCCATCTGGCGTGGCTCGACTTTGACTTTCGCCGCGCCAGTCGTTTCTGCCAAGTGCCGCCCATTCAGCTTCTCAATCAGCGCTGGCAGTTCGCTGATTGAATTAACGACCGCATGACAACCCGCTTCGTGGAATGCCTCCGCAGTGCAACGAAGCCGCTCTGCTCGTTCCTCGGCGGACAGCGATTGGTACTGTGTGAACGACAATCCCGTCAGGCTGCTGCTGTCACAGACTCCCACCGACCAGCATCCGGCAGCGAGTCCCGCCTTGATGTCGGCGATGGTGTCTCCGACATTGACCACAGTCGATGGCGGATAGACTCCCAGTTGCTCCATCACGCGATAGATCATCCACGGCGCAGGACGGCCCTGCGGGACATCGTCAGCGCAAATGTTGACGTCCGGAGCGAACCCCGCCTTCGCCGCCAGTCCCAGCACCGCGTCGGCAGCCTGGCGAAAATAACCAGTTGTCCCCCCGATGAGGATCCCCTTGCCGCGCAGTTTGCTGATTACCTCCAACAGATTCGGGACCAGTGCCGAATTTTGTTCGATGGCCTCAAGCTGAACCGGAATGAACTCGTGATACATCGTGTCGACATCGTTCTCGTTCCAGTCTCGGCCATGCACTTCTTTCCAGCGGGCAGCGACTTCGGGAACGTTGAGCATCGCGATCAGATGATCTCGCTTGTTGGCTCCCATCGGCCCGCGCGAAATCTTGTCGCTCACGGTGATGCCGTGGCGACCGAACACTTGCCCGAACGCAGCAGTAGGAGCACACGACCCAAAATCAACAGTCGTTCCGGCCCAGTCAAACACCACCAGGGAAATCGGCAAAGCAGTACTCATCGGTCATTGGTCCTGTGGGTTAAAGAAAACACGGGTGATATCGCTTCAGAGCGCCGCTGCCGTCTGCTTTTGAGGTCGGTTCTGGATCGACGCTGGTGACAAGAGTTCAAACAGCGACACAGACGTTGCCTTCCGTGGATTGTTGGACAGTCGCTGAGTATTGACGGCCTCGATCACGTCCCGAAGCTCGTCCGCTGATGCAATTCCCGCTTCCTGCAGGGACGTTGGACAGCCGATCTCAGCCAGTAGCGACTGAATCCGAGCACATCCCCCAAGCACGCTTGTCGCTCCGAGAATGTCGAGGATCAGCCGGATTCTCGCTTGGACATGATCGGCACCTCGCACATCGACACAGTCTTCATCGGTCACGGCCGCGTTGTAAGCCAGCATCGGGGCGAGTGTCAGTGAAACGGCGATCCCATGAGGGATCCCATATCGCGACGTCAGCGGATAGGACAGCGCATGAGATGCCGTCGTCCGACTGATATTGATCGCTTTGCCCGCCAGATATGACGCGCGAGACATCGCTTCCCGTGACAAGCTGTTGGGAGCGTTCGTCGCCTGTGGCAAATGAGCAAGCGCCAGTGCGGCCGCCGTCTGTGCATAACGAACGGATTCGTCCGTCGCTCCAACGGCCCAGATCGATTCGATCGCCTGACAAAACGCATCCAACCCGGTGGCAGCGGTCACGGCAGCCGGCAATGTGTTCATCAGTCGCGGATCGACAATCGCAATCGCGGGGCGAAGTGACGCATGATCCAGTGAGAATTTCTCGCCATCAATATAGACGACCGCAAACTGAGTGGCTTCACTGCCCGTACCTGCCGTCGTGGGAATCGCAATGAATCGCGAACGTGATGCGACGATCGGTGACTTTCCGCGAATAACGGCTTCTGGATCGACGGTTCCCGCCAGAGCCCGAATCAGCTTGGCCATGTCGATCGATGTTCCGCCACCAACAGCCACGACCAATTCGGGTTCGGCCTGCCGATAAAGCTCGATCCCTTTTCTGACATCGTCCAGCTTCGGATTCGGCTCAAAGTCCATGAATCGAGTGGTCGTGTTTCCGGAAAAATACTGCTCCAGCAGATCCTTGGCCCCTGAGTTGGCATAGGCCTGCTGATCCAGCACGGCAAAAATCCGCAGTGGCCGATCCGCCTCCAAAATCGAAGCCAGGTGATCACAAGCGGTGTCACCGAAATACGCAGTCTGGTCGTTCACATCATCCCTTCCATCAATCAATCCCGTCTCAAGTCCCTTAAGGTCGGTCGATCCAGGTTTCGTCACAGTCGGGATCGTTTCAAGTCCGCTTCAGTCAGTTCGAGCGTCCACATCGGCTTCCCGTCCATCTGAACCCACTCGGCGCGGAACGTCGGCGAAGAGCCCGTCGTATCCACGTCGACCTTCAACCACACGTGAGGGATCGCCGCACCATGAACCAGATCGGGATGCGGCACGTTCAGAGACGGGATCGTGCGATCGTGGATGGGCGACACAATCAACTGATGAATTGGATAGCCGACTTGCTCTGTCGTCTTGTATTTCAGCAGGCGCGAACAGTGGATGTCGCCCCCGATCAAGACCACACCCGTAATTCCTTCTTTCCCAATGAATTCGAACAAGGCGTCTCGTTCGTAGGTATACGTTCCCCAATCGTCCGACTCCTTGTTCTCCTTGTCATCCCAGATCATTCCGCAGGCAATGATTTTGAATTCTGCTTTTGAAGAACGAAGCGACTCTTTCAACCACTTCCATTGCGATTGGCCCAGCAGCGTCGGCTTCGAGGGATCGACGGGGGATGGCTCTGCTTGCGAGAACCAGCGCGTGTCGAGCAGGAAGACCTCGACAGGGCCGCACTGAAACTTGGTGTAAATCCCCTGGTCACCATCGCCATACTCCCGATTGGCGCGATATTCGACGAAGGCACGCCGAGTATTTTCCTTCCCCTTCAACCGACCATCGGTGTCGTTCCCACCGAAATCGTGATCGTCCCAGGTTCCCCAAGTGGGAGTGTGCCGAATCAGCTTGGCCAGTTCAGGCACCCCCAGGAATGTTCGATGCTTCTGTCGCGCAACATCCAGACGAGTCGAATCGACGTAGGGAGTATCACCCAGCAACACCAACCCCTGCACATCATCGGACTCGATCTGCGACCAGAGCGGCAACGGCTTCATGTCGGCGCACGACCCGAACGCCAATCGAACATGTGTGGGGGAACCTGCAGCGGGTGCCGTCTTGAACTGACACTCACCCCCTTCAACCAGGACCTTCGAACCCTGATGGATGGAATAGTGATACTTCGTGTCAGGCTTGAGCCGGCTGGCGCGCCACACGACGCAGAGATCATTGGCAGGCAACGCTTCCGCTTTCAGCGTTTGCAGATCACGTTTGCCATCAGGTGCCTGAATGTGCAGTTGGTAACTTCCAGCGACCGACGGTCGAAACCAGACGTTCGCAGTCGTTTCCGAAACATCCCCCACCATCGGGCCAACAAAACCCAGACCGTCTTCGCTAGTAGCGGCACGAGCCTGATCTGCCCAACCGAGCAGCGGCGCACTCAGCGGAAGCGCAGCCAGCGACACACCAAATTGGCGTCGATTGAATTCACCAGACATCGGATACCCTCCTGAATGTGACCACCAGTCAACAGGTGTGATATCATGAACAAATGTTTCCTCGCAGTCAACATTGTTTCCCGCCACGAACCGATGAAGAATTGGCAATGGCTTGGCACCCACGACGCAAATCAGCGGCCATAAGCCGTCGTTTAACCGCGTGGGCAACGCCCCGCGCGTCAGCCGCGCCATCGAAGATAAAGATCTGGGATAAGTCCCATCTGTCCCCTCGTGATGGAACCGATGCGACGAAGGGCCTTGGTCTGTTGCCACTCGCAAGGCATTGAGCGAACTAACAATTCATTCCAGCGGCGACTGGAACACGCACAGCACCACGGCCGGCTTCTTATAGGGGTTCATCAAGCGGTGCGGGACTGTGGCATCGAAGTACAGGCTGTCGCCAGTCGCCAGCTTGTGAACCACATTGTCATACTCCAGATCAACTGTCCCCGATTGAACGAACAGGAACTCTTCGCCCGGATGAGGCAGCGCTTCTTCTCGAGCCACACCAGGCGGAATTGTGATCAGAAACGGGTCCATCGATCGCGAAGCACGTTTGTAAGCCAGCGACTCGTACACCGACGTATTTTGTGGCGACTGATTGCGGTCGACGATCTTGCGTTCGTTGTGTTTGACCAGAACCAGGACCGGCTTTTCATCCAGCCCTTCCAGCAACTTCGACGTCGAAATCCCCAAAGCTCCAGCGATTTCCGCCAGCGCTGGCAACGACGGTGTGACACGAAAGTTCTCGACCTTCGAAAGCCAGCTTCGTGTCTGGCCCGTCCTCGCGGCCACCTCTTCCAAGGTCAGTCTCTGATCAAGACGCAAAGTGCGAATTCGCTGAGCAAGTTCCACGAGATTCATAGCGAAGTTCTGTCCAATCCGCACATCATCGTTCAGGCAAGGCGACTCGACAAAACCGGAAAGCGTATTCCATGGCCTACGAGTCTTTTGAGCAACAAGTTTGAGGCCAGCGAGCTGACTCCGCGACATGTCTCGGCAGCATAGAGGGTGGGACCGACGTCGTCAAATTGAGCAAAGAGAAGAAGGACCACGAAGAGGCGTCATTCCAGCTCAATACAGCAAGCCTTCGTCAACCTGAAATCCGGCAGCCCCAAGCAATTGCTCCCGACCATTGAAGGCGACGTGAATCTCGTCAGCCTCGCGGAGCGAACCTTGATCGAATCCGTCGTCAATTGGGAAAATTCAGGTTGAATATTATGTAGTGTTAGATCAAGCTTTGAACTCCACTTCTCCTCTGCCCTTTCTCGAAGGCGGCTAACGATGCAATTCACCATGCTCCCACTACTCGGCCAGGCAAGTCCCCCCATGTCTGAACTGGGATGGATCCTAAGTACTCAAGGATCGATGTCGTCGCTATTGGTACTTCTTTCCGCCGCGGCCATTTTCGCGGGGGCCTGCTATCTCGTCGCGTCGCAACGCCCAGCATCCGTCCTGGCGGCCTACCTGATCCTGCTGCCGCTCCCCTGCCTCATCAGCATCTGCGGCTGGATCAAGGGCTCATTATCGTCGTTGTCCGTCATCTCGATCTCTCCAGACATCACCCTGACGACGGCCGACATCGCCGGAGGCCTGGCGGTCGCATTGGCGGGCCTGCTGATTGCCTTCCTCGTCTCCGCCCCGACATACTTTCTGCTCGCCTACGGACTACTGTCCCGCACGATGCGACCACCAACGAACTCAGCCACAAGCCGTCCCGCGAGTGCCACCCCACCGATGCCCTCACTCGCCAGCGGGCTTTCGATCAGTTCGCCGACTCTCTGAACCGTCAATCACGACCGATCAAGTTGACCAACTCGTTCGGTGTGCCTGGGTCATTTGCTAAAGACCAGATTCCACGTGCTCTCGACGAGCACTCGACAGTCTTCTTCCACCTCCACCCAGATCACGCACGTGTCGGTTTCACAGTCGTCAAGATGCAGGCGCTTCGCCAACGCCGGATCGGTTTTGCCGACAGCATTGCGAATGAACTCGCCCCAACCATAGCCGTCCGAGTCGATTTCCAACTCCTCCAGCTTTGAGTTGACCGCTTCGAATTCCTCTTCCGACGGATCAAACTCCATCTGCCATGCGACCGGGATCGCTCTCCCATCAAGCTCGGTTCCAGACATCACCGTCAAGAGAATCGGCGACCAGCGCTCATCCTCCCATGACCCATCACCCTCTTCGAGCGCTTTAGCAATATTCTTCGGAGCTTTCCACTTGGGCATTTTAGGCATCAGTTCTTCCCGTCATCGCTATGAGTGCGCCCAAACTTCAAGGACCCAACAATCAGGTGCGGCAGCCAGCAACGCTCTGTAGTGAGCACCCCATCGGGCCAGTGAGTCTCTGTTGGCAGCACTTGCCCCGTCAACCATTCGCCAACCAAAATCACTCAGGTCGTGCCACGTCCCGTCTGACGTGACCAATGCCCCGGGCACAAAATTGGGTGGAACACGAGATTTGTCACAGACGTTTCCGGACCATGTACTCCGTTCCTGCTCCGGCAATCGTCCCTCGGCAATGGGGTCATTCAACGTTTTTCCAAACGCCCCCACGACGTAATCGAATCGGCCGGGTCGTGGTGATTCATCAGATTCAACCCGGCGGTGTTGTTCCAGTCGACTTAAGACCGCTTCGCTGAGATCAGACCCTGGCACATCGTATGGGACAAAAACCAGCACGTGAGTCTTCACCGCTTTGCCTGCTCCGCCAAACGAAAAAGAGACCCTGCACGCGATCAACAACGGTCTTCGAACCGAACCGCCAATACTCTGAACCGCCAGCCACTGCGGGTCAAGTTGACGGCCACGTTCGAACCAAATGGTAGTTAGTCGTTGAACGCGGCATCGCGAAAACGAACTGCATCCCAATTTGCTTGTCGCGACGATCAGTTCCTCATGAGCTGCTCGAACAATCCTTCAGTATCATTCGTTCCAGTAATCACGAACTGTCCCGCGAGCGGCTCACTCACGGTGGGCATAAAAACCAGCGAGCCGTTCACCAGAAATGCCACCTGAGTTCCCACAACATTGGCCGTCGCGTTCGCCATTTTCGTGGCACCAGCGGGAGTCAACTTCACGCTGAGCGAGGGCGACTGATTGCTGTCCCTGGACCGCTGAACCGATTCCACATCGACCGCAGAAATGAACGGCGGCGTCACCAGATAGACCGGACTTTGGGTACCGGGCTGAACAACGACCTTTGCGGTTGGAGTCTTCGTGGGCGATACGATATAGACATCCAGAGCAGCAGTCTTCGAAAGTGGCTTCGAACCGCTTCCAAACGCATCGCACCCGACAAGCAGCAGTACGGTCAAGCAAGCACAGTCAGAGATTCTCATGTTCCGGGTCCTCAGGTCGTTCCAGTCGGCCACCGAATCAACACCCCAACACTATGAACCGCCAACGGCTCTGCGCCACGTTAACCGACACGTCAGGCTCTATTGCTACTCTCTTGCAGCCGAACTATTCGGAACGGTCGTCTGGCCATATGGACCGGAGTACTTCGACTTCTGCTTCGCCCAATGGAAAGACATGATACCCGCAATGCTCCGTGAAGACAGCAACCTCGCCCGCCAACTCATCCTTGAGAGCGAACGCATACCGGAAGAGAACATGCGAACCATCAGGAAAGCGGATGATGACGCTCTGATCACTTCGAAAATCGCCAGCCGAGAGGCGATCGCGGTCCTCACGAAGGTGCTTCCGAATGTGTGACCTCCAGACTTCCGGCACGACCTGAGGCATAGCTTTTCTCCGTCTGACACCAAAGGTTGTTCGCCCGCTTTTGAACAACGGGCCTCCAATACAGAGGCCAACACTCTGAATCGCTTGCGACTGCGGGTCAAGTGGATCTCTCGACAGGACCTCTAACCTGAATCGCGTAGCCCACAGTCGTTGCTTCCGTCCGGATGAACCGGTACGGAGAGCATGATAAAGCGTGATTGCCTGTAGCGATCAGTTGTCGGTCCCGTTGGAACAGGTCCAACGGAAACCAGAAAACAAGACTTTCATAGCCTCAGCCGCAACGCCGCTCAGATGTCGACAACAACCCGATTTCCGCCGGGCTCGCCCCGGTCGGGATCACAACTGACAAGCTACAAGCCCACTCTTCCTCAATGACTTCTGCTCTCCGTGTCGGCTCGCCCGCACGGAAGCAACGACTCACTAGCTATGTCGTTGATCAATGTCGATCGACTTTCAGCCAGCACTTTCCCGATCACCATCGAAGCCAATCTGGTTCTTCCATTTCGGACAATCGCATCGGCGGGTCGATCGCTGCGGATGGAAATGAATCGTCAATTAGCGAGCGAAAATACTGGAACGCTCGAAACTTTGCATTGTCGTAGTTAACGACATTGCCGCGATCATCCAGCTGGAGCCTATTCACAAACACCGCCATCGTTGTGCGCAGAATCGTTGGATCAGTAAATCCACACTGGTAGCCCTTCCAGTCACACTTGTCGAGATCCCAGTCCCAACGAGGATCATCAAGCAGCCCCTTACAAAGCAGAACGACGAACCCAACAATTGCGCCGCGAAGTTCCTCAGGAAGATTCTGCATTCGATTGCCGAACGAAAAAGAGAACTTGCCTGCGTTAAACGACGGACTCCGACCAACTCGCCAACACTTTGAACCACCACCGACCGCGGGTCAAGTTGACCGCCTCGTTCGGCCTCCCTAGTTGATGATCTACCTCAACCTTTATGCCATGGGGTTCACTTATTTTAAACAGCCCAATCGATGAATGATCTCATGGTAGCGTCGGCGTTGTTCCGGCGAGAACTTTCGTGGGGGCCACTCTGTTCGGGCATACCCGTCTTGTGCCCAAACAAACGCAAGCCGGTGGTCCGCACCCGCGGCGAGCAAATATTGGACGACTTCAAGACGCCCCTCAGCGGCAGCCAACATGAGTGGTGTCACACCTGAGAATGGCCGACTAGCTGATCGCCCATTGATGTCGATCCCTTGTCGGACCAGATAATCAACGATTTGAACGTGGCCATAACGGGCCGCCCTGAACAATGCGTCGAGGGATACAGATGCGTCGTCAAACTCGGGTAAGAGCTCAATCACCAAATCAAGATGGCCCTGTTCGAGAGCTTTCGACAGTGCGCCCGAGGTACTCATGCGGCCCAAAGCAAGCTTGCGGCGAATGTCGTTGGCTGTCCCCATCGCAGTCACTTTGCAACCGAACGTCAAAGGTAATTTGCCCAAGATCAACGACAGGCTTCGGCACGCCACGCCAACACTCTGAATCCCCACCGACTCCGGGTCAAGTTGACAACCCGCTTGGCATTCACATTCCGAGATTCTCGCCGCTGTTTTCGATTCGTCCGATTCGTGGTCCACTTCCTCTCCTATTTCCGTGCTTTCAGTGTCTTCCGTGGTTCACCTCTTCTCTGCGTTTCAATTTTGACCCTCACAAGTTCACCGAAAGACATCGAAGTCTGCAGTGAGGAAGGCTGGGGAACGCGCTCGATGTGCCGTTGTCACAAAACACGCACTTTTTTGAGGAAAATTGCCAAAAACAGGGTCGTTTTGTCCCCCATTGTCAAGAATTGTCCTGGGGTGTCAAAATCTGTCAATAACGTGCCACGCAGCGCGGCTCATCCGGAGGTCCGATGAGGCAGTCTCCCGACATTTTCACCGCAAATTGCCGAAATAGGCAAAACACCGTCTAGCCCCGCGCACCCCGAAATGGCATAACGGCTCAATGAATATGTAACGAGATTTCAGTGGACCGTAACCAACGGCCACACCTGTTGACCGCCAAACCGGGTCGACACGTGTGGCCGTTTTTTGTTGGAGGCAGATCCATGTGTCAGGCGCTACACCCCCAATCACAAAATCCCGCTAGACATCTCGCTGACAAAATGGGGTACCCCCCCAAAAACCTGCCATGGACTGACAAATTCTGCCATTTCGTAATGTTCGAGGCGCCGAGTGCCCTGCCTCAACCTAAACATCTGCGCAGTTGTTGCATGCGCTCGTGCGCCAGAAGACTCTGTCTCGAGCGCCTAAAAATCCGTGTTCATCCGTGCCAATCCGTGGCCTCGTCTTCATTGCCTTTTCAGCCCTTCGCGCTCAGCCCGCCTTCACCCGTCCCGATCATCAATTTTCACTTTGCAATTTGCAATTTGCAATTTGCAATTCCCTTTCGCATTCGTGGTGACACGCCGCCCAGTCGGATACACTTTGGGCTTCGTTTCCGTCCCGCTGGAAAAGTCAGTTTCCGTTAATTTCACCGTAAGCGATGCACCATGAAAGCCGTTGCCGTTCTGCCTGGTAAGCCAAACAGCGTTCACCTCCGCGAGATCCCTCAGCCCAAGCTGAACGATCAGCCACATCCGCATGTGACGAAGATCCCCGAAGGCCGCGCCGTGCTGGTGAAAACCCTGCAAATCGGTGTCGATGCGACCGACCGCGAAATCAACGAAGCCCTCTACGGCAACGCCCCTCCCGGTGGTGAGCACCTGGTCATCGGCCACGAGAGCTTCGGTCAGGTCGTCGAGATCGGCGACAAAGTCACCGAGTTCAAAGTCGGCGACTACGTTTCCTGCACCGTTCGCCGACCGGGCGGGTCGCTGTTTGACAAAATCGGCCGCAACGACATCACCAGCGAAGAAGTCTACTACGAACGCGGCATCAACCTGTGCCACGGTTATATGACCGAGTACTTCGTCGACGACGCCGAATACATGGTCCACGTTCCCGTCAAACTGAAACACCTGGGTGTCCTCTCCGAGCCCGCCAGCGTCTGCGCCAAGGCATTGGAGCAGGTGTTTCTGGCTCAGCAGCGCCTACAGGTCTGGAAGCCGAAGCTGGCCTTCGTCATGGGATCGGGCCAGATCGGCTTGCTCGCAACCATGATGCTGCGCCTGCGCGGCCTGGACGTTTACACCCTGGCCACCAAGCCAGGTCCGCATCGCAAGTCCGAGATCGCTGAAGCCTACGGTGCGAAATACATTAGTACCAAGCAGACCTCATTGCATGACTTGGCGAAGAAAGTCGGTCGCCCCGACATCATCTTCGAATGCACCGGCAACGCCGAAGCCTGCTTCCGATCGATGGAAGTCCTGAACCTGAACGGAGCCCTTTGCTGGACCAGCATCACCGGCGGCAGTCACAAGGTCGAGATCGATGCCGCCAAGATCAACCTCGAATGGGTGTTGGGCAACAAGCTGCTGGTCTCCAGCGTGAACGGCAACCGCAGCCACTTCGAGCAAGGGATTCAAGCCCTGTCGCACGGCGAACTGACTTATCCCGGTGTGACCGAACGAATCCTGACCAACCCTGTCGATGGCTTGGACAACTACAAAGAAATGATGCGACTGCTGGTCGAAGACAAAGACGCCCTGAAGGTCTTCGTCAACGTCTCGAAGTAGTCAACAAGAAGAGTATTTGAAACACAGAGGCACAGAGAACACAGAGTTGGGAGGGCGAGGCTCCCGCCGAGCCGCGATGAACGATGGACATCCAACGCCATTCACGGCCCGATGCATGCCTCGCCCTCCCACAAACTGTTCCGCATCTTCGTGACTTCAGTGAGCCTTGTCATTCAAAGATAGGCTGACTTGTGACTGATGGACCGCGTGATCCAACTGCGCTCGATACAGCCTCGCCGAATGCACACTCGGCGGGACGCGAGGGTGCGCTGCAGGAACTCGGCGGCCTGGTTCAAAAGCTGGCGACCTCCTTGGCGAAGCTGGAGAGCGCCGCGGTCGCCCTGCAGTTGCCGGCCCTCGCAGGTCGTGAGTGGTTCGACCTGCTGCAGCGAAAGCTACTCCCGCAACTTCAAGACGGTGCCTATCTGATTGTGGCGGTCGTCGGCGGCACGAACATCGGCAAGAGCGTCGTGTTCAACCACATCGCGGGCTTTCGAGCGAGCGCCAGCAGCCCACTAGCCTCAGGCACCAAACACCCCGTTTGTCTGGTCCCCGAACAGTTCACCGAGACCCACGATCTGCAGTTGCTCTTCCCTTCGTTTGAACTGCGTCCCTGGGCGGGCGGCGACGAAGCTCTACAAAGCATCCCCGAGAACTGTCTGTTTTGGCGCTCGCACGAACGAGTCCCCGACAACTTGGTGATCCTCGACACTCCCGATGTCGATAGCGATGCTCCCATCAACTGGCAACGAGCCGACGCCGTTCGCCAGGCGGCGGATGTGCTAGTCGCCGTGCTGACTCAGCAAAAATACAACGATGCCGCGGTGAAACAGTTCTTTCGCAAAGCGGCAACCGAAGACAAAGCCGCGATCATCGTCTTCAATCAGGTCGAACTCCCCGACGACGAAGAGTACTGGCCCGTCTGGCTAAACACCTTCTGCAGCGAAACCGGCCTGAAGCCCGAATACGTCTACCTCGCCCCGAACAATCGCAAAGCGGCCGAGGCGATCGCCCTCGAGTTCGAAGAACGAGAATGGCAGGGAACGACGGGGCCACAGTTGACGCAACGTGGTTCACTTTCAGAAGTCCTCTCACGACTGCGGTTCGCCGAGATCAAACTGCGAACGCTACGCGGGTCGCTGCAGTTCGTCCTCGACAGCCACAGCGGAGCCCCCGCTTACCTGGAACAGATTCGTTCGCGAGGCCAGCAGTTTCGCGATGCTGCCGGAGTTTTTCTGCGACGCAGCATGGTCCAGAACGCCGATTGGCCCACGCCGCCAAATTCGCTGATCATCAATGACATGTGGGCCTGGTGGCGCAACCATCGCGAAGCCTGGACCGCCGGTATTCACGGCTTCTACGGACGCATCGGCGGTGCCGTGCGAACCGGCTGGCAGGCAGTTCGCACACGTCTCGGACACACCGCTGTCGAGCCCATCAGTGCGTATCGCAAGCAGGAGTGGGCCGCGATCGTGCGAGTGCTGCAGCAACTGTACGAGCAGTTGCACATCATCACCACGCTCAACAACCCTCTACTCACGGCGCGATTGAATCACTTGCTCTCGGGAACCTCATGCGAAGCACTGCTAAGTTGCCTGCAGCAAGAGCACGACCAGTTCGACTTCGACGCATTGATCCACGAACTTGTCAGCACCGAAATGGAATGGCTGCGGACCGAGCGTCAACCACTGTTTGATCTGCTACGAAAAGTGGATGGAGCGACAGCAGTATTCCGCCCAGTCTTCACCGTGGGATTCGCTCTGAGCGGCGGTGTCGGGGCGGAGCACTTTCTGGTAGACGCTGCGACTCACACACTGACCCACATGGCCGTTGATGCCTCGGCCGTCGCAGCGACGACGGTCGCCGGTGAAGCGGCTGTGGATGCGGCGACGGGAATGTTGGGACAGGCCAAAGCCTCGCTGCTGCGACTGCAGGGAAAGTTCACTCAACGTCGCGAAGTCTGGCTCCTGGATCAGTTGAAGCAACACTTGCTGGGTGGACTGCTGGCCGAACTGGAAGCGGGCGCCACCGTCGCCGACTCCCCCTCCTTCCATGAAGTGGCAGGATTGTTACAAGACCTGACGCGCCGAATGGGAGAGATCGAGTCATGACGACAGAATTGGCTCAACTCGAATTGCTGGCGCATATCGACGAACTGGTCACTCAGTTATCGACGTGGTCCGCAGCACCTTCCGCATGGGAGACCGTCAGTCATGGCAAGTCTCTGGTGAAGCGGCTGCTGCAACGGATCGAACCGCTGCGCGCCCGCGTCGAAGCCCCGCTGGTCGTCGCCACGTTTGGCGGCACGGGTGTCGGTAAGAGTTCGCTGGTCAACGCGTTGATCGGCGAAGAAGTGACGATGGCCGGTCGACAGCGACCGACAACAACCAACCCGATCGTACTGGCGCATCCGCAGACGGACCTGTCAGCCTATGACTTGCCGTTGGCCGACCTGAAAGTCGTCACTCGCGATGTTCCGCTGTTGCGAGACATTGTGCTGATCGATTGTCCCGATCCAGACACCACTGAAGGCGAAACTGCAGAGAGTAACCTCGCCAGGCTGCATCGCCTGCTCCCGTATTGTGACGTCCTGCTGTATGTCAGTACTCAGCAAAAGTACCGCTCGGCCAAAGTCAGCGATGAGCTATTGCAAGCCGCGAGCGGCTGCCGGTTAGTGTTCGTGCAGACTCACGCCGATCTTGATGAAGACATTCGCGACGACTGGCGCAAGCAACTGAGCGCGAAGTACTCGGTCAACGACCTGTTCTTCGTCGATTCCAAACAAGCCATTCAAGAACAGCGGTCTGGAGTCAGGCCGACAGGTGAGTTCGGTCGATTGATCGACCTGCTGTTCCGAGAGCTATCGGCAGCACAACGCGTGCGTATTCGGCGAGCCAATCTGCTGGGACTGGTTCACGAAGTGGTCGAACGGGCTCGTGACACGATTGCCGGGAATGCCGCAGCCGTCGAACAGCTTGAGCAGACGCTGGCCTATCAACGCAAGCACGCCACCGAGCGCATGGCCGCTCGACTGCAGGACGAATTGCTGGTCAGTCGCGGCTTGTGGGAACAACGACTGCTCGGTCAGGTCACTCAGTTGTGGGGCTACAGTCCCTTCGCTTCGGTCTTGCGGCTGTGGCATAGCCAAGCCGCGCTGCTGGCGTCCTACACATTGATGCGAGCGAAGTCGACTGCCCAGATGGCCCTCGTCGGCGCGTTCCACGGGTCGCGCTGGCTTGCTTCACGATCCAAATCCAGCGAGGCCGATCGAAGACTGGAAGATGTCGCAACGCTCAGTCTGAGTGACGCGGATCTTCGCGAAGCTCAACTGGTGATCGCCGGACATGTTCATACGGCACGTCTGCAGCGTTCGATGTTGATGGATCAATCCTTCGATCGACTGCGACAAGCAGCGGCCGGTGTGCAGGACGAATTCATCACGGATGCCGCTCGACGAATCGACGATCTGATCCTGGAGACAGCGCGGCGGCATTCGCACTGGTTCACACGGTTTCGTTTCGAAATCCTGTTCGCCTGCTTGCCCGCATTTTTGCTCTATCGAGTCGGTCGCAATTTCTTCTACGACACCTTCTGGCTGGGCCAGCCGCATCTGGAAGCGAACTTCTACATTCCGGCGGCGCTGTTCCTGGTGTTGTGGTCCGCCTTGCTGGTGATGATGTTCACGGCTCGACTGCGCAGCGGCCTGACGCGGCGAGTCCAGGAACTCGCCAGTGAATTGGCCGCAGCCAAAATGGGGGCCGGCTTGTTCCCCGAAATAGAACATGACTGTCGACAGTTCAGCGAAGAAAGAAATCGACTGGAGGCATTTCTGATGAAGATCGATTCGATTCGCAGCCAATACACCGGCACCAGCGAACTGGGTTCGGTGAAGGCGTAATGTCGATACCAAGTACGAACAACGGTCAGCCCTCCTCCATGCGATGGATTGTTCAATCATGGTTTCTGCTGACGCTATTGATCGTGCTTCCCGGCGGAATGGGTTACGGATTACTGGCCAGCAATGAATGGCGACAAGCGATCTCGGGTCGAATCCAGCCAGCTCCTACGACGATCGCCATTTTGTTTCTGATGGCGTTCAGCTTAGACAGCAGTCGCCTGCGGGATGCGTTTCGAACGCCCTTCCCCGTTATTTGGGGAACGGTGGTCAACATCGGCCTGCTCCCGCTGATCGCGTGGCCAGTAACGGTGTGGTTCTCATTGCCCGACTTTGCGCTGGGGTTAATGATTGCCGCGGTCGTCCCTTGCACTCTGGCCACGGCCTCGGTGTCGACGAGACAGGCCAAGGGGAACGATGCGATTTCACTTCTGATTACGTTGGTCACCAATCTCGCCTCGGTCTTCCTGACACCGCTGTGGCTGAAGTGGACGATCTCAATGGAAGCGGATATCGACCCGTGGCCGGTCATCGGCAACCTGGCCGTCACCGTCCTGCTACCGACAATCGTCGGCCAAGTCTCTCGGTTCGTACCGCTACTGGGGCCGATCGCAAAGGCGTACCGTTTTCAAATCGGTATTCTGGCACAGTGCCTGGTGTTGCTGGTCGTCTTCAAAGCGGCAATCGATGCCGGTGGTCGACTGCAGGAGCAGGATGTCTGGCCAGCAGGATTCGAATTCGTGGCACTCGTGCTGGCCTGCACGGGAGTGCATACGGCCGCGATGTTAGTAGCCCACGTGGGCGGACGCCTCTCGGGCATCGCTCGCGAAGATCGAATCGCGACACTGTTTGCTGGAAGTCAGAAGACGCTTCCAGTGGGCTTATTGGTGGCGGCCATGCCCGCGATCACTCATGGACGCAGCCTGCCGTTCATCACCTTTCCGATACTAATCTTTCACGCCTGCCAGTTGCTAATGGATTCCGCGATTGCGGATCGGCTGGCCAGTCGCCATCAAAAGCCGAACGCCCCAGCCTGAATGATCAGGCCGGGGCGTTTTATTCTAGCAGTCAATCACGACACGAATCACTCGTCGTCGTCATCGTCGTCTGCTTCTTCTTCCTCTTCTTCATCATCTTCCGAGCGAACTGGCTTCTTCTTTGGCTTGACGGGTTCGTCATCCAGATCGACGACTGCCGTCTTGGCGATGACCACACCACCTTCGCCGAGGATCTCTTTAACGGGCTGAATGAAGTACAGCTTCTTGGACTTCAGCTTCAGCTGTTCGATTTTTTCGTGAGCCGCTTCGAGTTGGTCGTAAGCGAAGCGCCCTTCTTCTTTCATGCTGCCGCTGTAGACGACCCAGACCAGTCGCTTGCGCGCCTGCACCTTTTCTTTGGTGCGTTTCGCGCGAGGGGCAGCCGCCTTCGTCGACTTAGCGCGCGTCTTTTTTTCTTCGCCGCCCTTTTCGCCGCCAGCGGCTTCGGCCGCTTCGACTTGCTTCCGCATTTCCAACCGACTGGGTGATTTACGAGGCATCGCCGTTCCTGAGTCTCTTTAAATGCCGAGCAGCTTTTCCGTTACCGATCCGCGACCAGCACGTAAATCGGGGTTGGGAGTATACTGCGACCAGCAGCTGATAACCAGCGCCGCAGCATTCCAAGGCGAAATCGAGTTGGCAGTCTGCGGAATTTGGGAAACGAGTCGTATTAGATCGTCTAGATCTATTGACTGGATTGTTGTCAAATTTCGGCGAATCAAGACGCATAACAGGTTACCCAAAAACATCTTAAGCCACTTCATTCCAGTACCGTCTCAGTTGGATGGGCATTGAGTGTGGGGTGAGCGTCACTGCCCGAAATTCGCTGAACTCGATTCAACCGGCCTCTTCGTTAGAACTCATTTTCTCGAAACAACCAGAATAGTTTGTGTATCCGGACTTTCCCGACCGATGAATAGATGGAACGGGGAATCAGCGCGCCTGGGTTGGCGGAGCACGAGTTCCGTCTCCGCGGCAATTCTGGCCGGACCATGTGGTCCACCAAACGGCTGATTCGTCGTCCGGATTTCCGATGAAGTCCATTCGATGCCATTCTCGAATGTTTTGTCGCCGGATGAGCCCGTCCCAGCAGATTCGAAGACGGTCAGCGAGGAATCGAAGGAGAACCATTCCATGCGTAAGTACGGGAAGTGGGTGTTAACGCTGGGGTTGCTGGCAGCAACACCCGGAATGACACTCGCCGCTGGAGCCAAGTCCAAAGCGGACGAGAAGCCTGCGGCCGAGAAGAGCAACGTTAAAGAAGAGAACCAGAAGGTCGCGAACGAAATCGCCAAATCAATGAAGGCGAAGAAAGTTCAAGGCGACATCAGCATCGACTTCAGGAACGGCGTTGCCACGCTGTCCGGAAGCGTTGCCGATCCCAAGATGCGTGACAAAGCACAGGAAGCGGTCGGCAAAGTTGGCGGCGTGACACGCGTCGACAACCGGTTGACCGTGGCCAAGCCAGTAGCCAAGGCTGCTGAGAAGCCAGCCGGAGCGGCACCTGCTGCTGCTGGAGGCGTGGTCTCGGCCAATCACATGGCTGCCCCCGCTGCCGGCAACCGCGTCCAGCAGGTAAACAATGAAGTCGCTGCTGCTCCTGCAGGCGGTAATCAAGAAGTCGCCAATCAAATCGGTGCGGCATTGTCCGCGGCCAATTTGGACGGTTACGACATCGAGATCCGTTACAACAACGGTGTCGCCCTGTTAGGTGGCAGCGTCGGGACACAAGCCGAACGAGCCACGGCGACCCAAGTTGTTCAAGCCATCCCTGGTGTTCGTCAAGTCGCAAACCGACTGACATGCACTCAAGAACCGGCCATGGCGGCGGCTCCGCAACAGGGTCAGTTCGGACCTCCTCAGGGCCAGTATGGTCCACCTCAAGGTCAGTTCGGTCCTCCTCAACAGGGGCCTTACGGACCGCCACAGGGTCAGTACCAGCCACAGCAGGGTCAGCTCCCTCCTCAACAGGGACAGTATCCTCCACGAGCTCAAATGCATCCGGCGGCTTATCGCCAGGATGGCGGAATGCCTGGTGGTCCAGGTGGTATGCCTCCACAGGGTCCGATGGGTGGCATGCCTCAAGGTGCCATGCCAATGGGTCCAGGTGGCGCACCAATGATGCCACCAACCTACGGTCAACCCGGGGCTGGTGCTTCACAAGCGGTGTACAACAATCCAAGCCTGCCAGACTATGCCTGGCCGTCTTACGCTCAGTATCCGAACTCGGCTGCTGTGAACTACCCGACACAGTACAGTGCCAGTGCGTTCCCTTACATCGGACCGTTCTATCCGTATCCTCAAGTTCCGCTGGGATGGCGCGATGCCACCCTGCGATGGGATGATGGACAATGGAACCTGATGTTCCGGACCCGCACCGACAAATGGTGGTGGTACTTCAATCCAAACAACTGGTGATCGGATGTCCAGGGGCTTGCCCCCACGGACACGCGATGCTTCACACGGTCGGTCTGTCATGGGCCCACAAACAAGCTCGCTTCGAGAACCTTTAAGACATAGCGTCAGCTCTATCTGCTGCAAGGCGGCCAGTTGACCGTGATCTGGCTGCCGATGAATGGCTCAGCGTCTGCGAACCCTTTCGCAGACGCTGTTTCCATTTAATGACCGGGGTCAACAACCTGATCGCCATAATCGGTAAAGTCGGAAGATTCTCACAAGTTTTGACCTGAAAGACTCGATACATACAGCATAACCGTTCAGATCGGATGGCCGCTGGGTGTGACGAGGTCATCAGTTGATGATCTGCAGGACACATGAGAACCATCAGACGACTCACTTCCTGAGTCACCCTGATGGCGTCACCAGCCAACTTCGGCTCGACGTCGACAGTCAGCGAATTCCCGGAGAGGAATGATGATGAAGCCAGGATCATTGCTCAAACGCATCAGTCTTATGGTCGGCCTCGGTCTGATGACAATGACCAATAGTGGTTGCATCTTGGTCTCGATGACGGGTTACGGCCTGTTTGCGGGCATGCTGTATAATGCCTTCCAACTGGCCGGCTTCTACGGAACGACGCCGCTGATCCCTGTCAGTCCGTATTACAGCGAACTGATTGAGGATGCGTATATTCGCGAAGAACGCTACGACAAGGTTCCAGTACTGGACCCCGTCGAAGGCGAACACGCGCCAACCTTCTGCCAGGATCCACCCTATCCTGACGAGGTCATGCGAGCCCTGCCCAATGAAACATCGGGTGGTGCGTCATTCATGGCCGAAACTCAACGCAGCAACGTCAAGATGGTGGTCGAGCCGATCGTGGACCGCATGGATGATTGCCGGTTCTACCCACTGGTCGGTCCCGCTCGTCTGCATCACTGCCACTACAAGTGCACCGTGTACTACGACAAGGTGATCCGATCCGACTGGCCAGTTCCGTTCTTCCACAAAGACGAAACGATCCAGGTCGTCTACATCGATCACGATCACCTGATCCGCTGCACCGGCCCAGCGACTCCTCAATAAGTCGCACGCCAACCAACGAAACACCAGAGCCCCGCTTGTTCGCAAGCGGGGCTCTTTTCGTTTTGAGTGGGGGGCGGGGTAAGACGCCGACGACAAGAATCAACCTCTAATCATCACTGACTTCAAAGCAGATGCTTCGACCGGAAGATGGTAAGAACCACTCGCGAACGTGATCTGGAACCGCGTACGTGGCAGGCCGCATTTCAATCCGCTGACCGACGACTGAGACAACGCAGTTTGCGTATGCAGTGAGCAGCACTTCGGGGTGGAACATAAACAAACCTGCGGCGGGATACGGAACCATCTTGTCAAAGACATTGAACTCGCCGTCTGTTGAATACTCTCGCAGCCAGTCAACAGCGGACGATACTTTCCACCAATTGCCGAGGCGATCTACGGTGGCCGGATGCGAACCGCGGAGCTGAGCCAATTTTGCCGTCAATTCGGCAAGGTATTCACCCATCGGTCGATCCGGGGGCAAAAACATCTCGCGGTGCTCGCGGATTCCTTTCACGACATCGACTATCTGGATCGAGTCGCGGTCATAGTGCATGTCGTTCACCTCCAGCAAACACTCGCGCCGACTGATGGCTCCCGCTCTGCCAATCGCTCAGCAACAATTTGTTTGACGAAGGTTCCGACATCCGTTCCCGCTGCGGCTGCCGTGAGACGCAAAGCGTTTTCGAGTTCGTCCGGGAAATTGATACTGACATTCATCTGAGGACTCCTTCTCACTCTGTCTTTTTACCATGGCCCGCCCGACGAGTCATGCACTCTTTTTGCCGAACCAAGCAGCACTGCGATGTTGTCCCGAGACTTTCACAGAATTGGCAGGGCACCCAGTGAAGTCGCGGACAATTAGCGAGAGGTACTGCTAGTGCTTCATTTCGGACCGTGGCCGCTCGCGCAAATCATCATGATCACGCGACTCGAACTCCTGGCGGGCGGCGGCTTCGATTGCTGGATCAGTCGGAAGTGACCGCTTACGCAGCGACCGCCACTCGGCCAACGCATGCAACAAGCCACAAATGACGGATGTCGGGACAGAGATCTTCGCGGCTGGAAAGTGGCGTAGCAGATCCCACTGATAGCCCAGCAACGGCAAAATCAGGCTGACCAAGCCCCACACGATCCAAGGACTCGCGGCGCCCAGAATTCCAAACGCAACGATCCTGACAACGTCGACGAACCGCATCTTCGCTTTCGATGCGGTTTCGTCGAGTTGTGAGGTTGAAGATCGAGAGTCCATCAGCGGCTGGTTCTTTTGAGGACAACCGAGTAAATCGTTCGATCAACCAAATCGGCTCATGTCGCATGACACGCCGCCGGCGGCGGGGATGTAGGCCTGCTGAACGTAGTCCATGACCATGCGGTCGGCGTTAAAGCGCCAGCCCAGGGTTCGGACCGATCGCTTCATGCGGGCGATCCACGAATTCGGCAGTCCGTCGTCTTCGTCGCGTTCGTAAAACAGCGGGATGACCTCGTCCATCAAGACGCTGGTCAGAGCCTTGGCGTCGCGGTCGTCCTGAACATCCTGGTTCACGTGAGATCGGCCACTGCCGATTGTGAAGCCGTTCTGTCCATCGAAGGCTTCTGCCCACCAGCCGTCGAGGATCGAGCAGTTCAAGCCACCGTTGAGCACCACCTTCTGGCCGCTGGTGCCCGACGCTTCCAGCGGTCGACGTGGGTTGTTCAACCAGACATCGACCCCCTGCACCAGATGGCGGGCCAGGTTGATGTCGTAGTCTTCCAACAACACTACGTGCCCCTTGAAGCCAGGCTCTTGCGTCAAACGGAAGATCCGCTGCAGAATCGCCTTGCCATTGTCATCTGCCGGGTGCGATTTCCCAGCGAAGATGAACTGCACCGGACGCTTCGAGTCGGCAATGATCTGGCCGAGGAACTCGATGTCGCGCAAGACAAGATCCGCTCGCTTGTAAGGAGCGAATCGGCGAGCGAAGCCGATCGTCAGCGTTTCGGGATTGAGGCAGGTCTGGATTTCGGCGATCTCCGCGGCCGAAGCCCCGATTCGCTCGGCCCGTCGCTGCATGCGTCCGCGGGCGAAGTTGATCATCCGGTTCTTCAGCGACTGGTGCGTTTCCCACAACTCACCGGGGGTGACATCGTCGAATCCGGCCCAGACTTCAGGCTCGCCTGATTTCAGATACCATTCCAGTGGCAGATGGCGGTCGTACAAGGATCGCATCTGCGGAGCCAGCCAACTGGAGACGTGCACCCCGTTGGTGATGTGACCAATCGGCAGTTCTTCTTCCGATTTCCAAGGCCACAGATTCGTCCACATGCGTCGACTGACAACTCCGTGCAGATTCGAAACAGCGTTTGCACGACGACTGCACTTGAACGCCAGCACCGTCATGCAAAACGACTCGTGCTGATTGTTGGGGTCGACTCGCCCCAGTCCGACGAGTCCTGCCGCACCCAAGCCGAGTTGGTCAGCGATAGGGCCCAGGTGCTCCTCGTACAGGTTCCAATCGAAACGATCGTGACCTGCCGGAACGGGAGTATGAGTCGTGAAGCAACAGTGCCAGACCACCTTCTGTGACGCTTCGTCGAACGTCAGTCCATCTTCAGCCATCCGCATTCGGATGTATTCCAGCGGAGCAAACGCCGAGTGACCTTCGTTCATGTGGATTGCGCTGGGTTCATAGCCCAAGGCGGTGAGTAAACGCGTACCACCGACGCCCAGCAGCAATTCTTGTCGAATTCGGATTCGCTGGTCGCCGCCGTAGAGTCGCGCGGTCAGTTTGCGATCTTCGGGCGAGTTCTGTTCGATGTTGCAGTCGAGCAGGAACAGCTTGATGCGTCCGACGTCGGCTTGCCAGGCTTGCGCAAAAATGGGCCCCTTCCGGGTGTCCACCTGCACAATGACCTTTTCTCCGTTCGGATAACAGGCCTGCTTCACGGCAAGGCGCACATTGTCGACGTACGGATAGACTTCACGTTGCCAACCGGTTTCGTCGATCTGCTGCGAAAAGTAGCCTTCCTGGTAGAACAGTCCGCAAGCAACGAGGGGGATCCCCAAGTCCGACGCACTTTTCAGGTGGTCGCCAGCCAGGACGCCCAAGCCGCCCGAATAGTTTGGCAGCGATTCGTGGATGCCGAATTCGGCGGAGTAATAGGCCACGGGATTGTGGCCCAGCACGCCGGCGTGGGTGTCGCCCCAGGTGTGCTTGGAGTTCATGTACTCCACCCAGCGGCGATAGGCGTAGTTCACTCGGGAGTGCAGGACAGCTTCGCGCCCGCGATTTTCCAGTTGTTCTGGCGTGAATTCATCCAGCAGCAAAATCGGGTTGTGATCGAGTTGCCGCCAGCGGACGCGATCCAAGTCCTGGAAGATCGAAACCACTTCCGGCTGCCAGCACCACCAGTAATTCCTGGCGAGAGCATAAAGTTTGTCGTGAAACGAGAGCTGTTCTTTGGACATCCCGGTTTGCCTTCCCTGCCAACGTGATTGACGAACGCCTGTCCATCGCCGCCATGGATTCAGTGCTGCGGAGTATATCGAGGGAAATGTCGCGGATCGAGTTAGGCGGTCGGTTGCATCAATAAACTCATCGCGCCGCCGTGAAAGTCGTCAGGATTTCGCATATCCGAAGGGGAACTTGCGATTGGAGATTTTAGCTCTGCATCCGCGCGCGACAGCGCTGCACGAGCGACACGCGTCAGGGTCGTGATCCAGAGTACGATCCCAAAAACAATCCGGGAGTTTCGGATTGTCACGCGACAGGAACAGACTGAGCGTCATCGAGAGCCCATTCCGCTGATTTGCATCGGTTACTTGTTGTTGCGCAGGCGGCATGTTGCCGAATAAACAGGTTTTCGAACCCAACCCGCGCTCCAAACTCGCCTGCAGAAAAGCAAACACCGGCAACAGGCACGCGAGTTGCGTTACGCATCGATGGGCCATCTCAGTCAAAGTTCGGCATCCGAAGGTGATCCGCAGTTCATGCGGAACTTGATCTAGTTCCTTCGAAAAGCGTTTATCGCTGCCGTACTTCGCTTCGCCCCGGTCAAATGCGTGTTCGTAGACCGTCTTTTTACCACTTGTCGTGGCTTCTTTTGAAGGAATGGTATGAGTCGTCGTTTTCGGAAGGGTTTCACATTAATCGAATTGCTGGTGGTGATCGCCATCATCGCCGTGCTGATTGCCTTGCTGTTGCCTGCCGTGCAACAAGCGCGCGAGGCGGCTCGCCGAACGCAGTGCAAGAACAACATGAAGCAGTTGGGTTTGGCCATGCATAACTACGAAAGTACGTATACGTGCTGGCCAATCGGGTCGTACTACACACCAGCAGGGTCGTCCACATACGCTGGCACACCTAACTGGCGGATGCAGATTTTTCCGTATTTCGATCAAGCCCCCTTGTTCAACAGCATGAACTTCGGACTGCCGTTCGCGGGAAACGTCGTCAACGCGAATACGACAACCCTCTCGAATAAAGTGCTGACTGGCTATGTCTGCCCATCGAGCCCTCTCAATCCCTGTGCCAATATCGCGAACAACACGCAGTTCATCCAGACCCCGATGTACGTCGGAATCTCGGGGGCCTACCCCGATGTGGCTTTACGCACTGTAGGATCAGCCAGCAGCTACGGAGGCTTTTACACGAATAACGGGATGCTCTTGCATAACGAATTGACACGAATGCGCGATGCGGTCGACGGGACATCGAACACGATCATGATTGCCGAACAGTCGGGCCAGGTGGGGACATCGGACATTCGCGCGGGATATTATGGCGGCTATTCGGGCACCAGTTTCGCCAATCCGGTCACGTCGTCCAACCCTGGTGGGGGTGATTCCTGGAGCGCCGGTCTGACGGGCGTGCAGTATAAAATTAACTCACCAACGACAGCTGGGGGGTCTAACAGCCCCTACGACGCGAACACCGTGCTGAATTCATTTCACACGGGCGGCATCCACGTGTTGCTGTCTGATGGATCGGTACGATTCATCTCCAACAACATCGACTTCAACACGATGGCCAACCTGTGCTCGCGAAACGACGGCGTGCCAGTGGGCGATTTCTAAGCTTGTCTGTCTTCAGCGAAAGACTGCCCGTTCATTTGAACGTGGCATTAATCTGACGCAGGCTTCCGATCGTCGCTGATCCGACGAGGTGAGGCCTGCGTCCTATTTTTGAGCGAAGGTTGGTTGTCGGTTTTGGCAGCCCAGATGTTTGATCGCAGTCATGATTGCCGACAGCATCACATCTCTCTTGAGTGCACTTGGCATTTGCGCATCCCCGAAATTAGCGGGTTTCCAAACTGCGATTCTGAAGCCCACATCGCTTATCGATTGGCGGGGCGCCAGCATAAGTCTGGCTCCGCACATTGCGTGAGCCCGCGACACATTTGCCATGCAGATACGCGTGCGTTCGCGAGTGAGTTCTTCACTTGTAAGTGATTCAGCACGCCTTCGGATTCTCACAAGGTGTCGCATACTTCGGTAGATATCGAAGCGATATGGAACAAAGCGACCTCGGACAACCGTAAGACGGTCGTCTTGTGCTGCCATAGTGCAAGATTCTGCTTCTGCCGAGGGCGCTGCTGACTTCGAGGGTCGATCGACACCGAAACGAGTGGTCCGAGCGGGCACGCGACTTGCGTTCATTCCAAAGTGGAACGGCGCTGTCCATTCATTGTCGGACTTCTCGTTCACTATGTCTTCTGATTTTGTATTCGCGTATTGGAAGGAATGGTATGCATCGACTTCTTCGCAAGGGTTTTACGCTGATTGAATTGTTGGTGGTGATTGCCATCATCGCCGTGTTGATTGCATTACTGTTACCCGCAGTGCAACAGGCGCGTGAGGCGGCCCGTCGCACGCAATGCAAGAACAACATGAAGCAGATCGGACTGGCTCTGCACAACTACGAAAGCACCTTCTCTTGCTGGCCACCCGGATCACTCGGGTTGAAGCAGAACGCGATGATGATCCCGAACTGGCGTTTGCAAATCTTCCCTTATTTGGATCAGGCCCCCCTGTACAATGCTATGAACTATACGGTGGCGTTTGGGGGAAGTGGGGCGACGGTCAACACAACAGCGCTGTCTCGCCGTGTGATTCCGGCATACGTCTGTCCGTCGAGCACCTTGGATCCTTGTCCCGATCTCGGGTCCAATGCCCAATTAACGATGGTCCCCATGTACGTCGGCATCGCTGGTGGTTATCCAGATGTCGCAGGACGCGTTGTCGGCTCGGCCAGTAACTACGGGGGGTTCTATACGAACAACGGTATGCTGCTGGTTAACGAGATGACTCGCATGCGAGATGCCGTCGACGGAACGTCCAATACGATGATGGTGGCCGAACAATCGGGTCGCATCGGGACGCAGGATATTCGTAGCGGATACTACGGTGGATTCACGGGATCAAATTTTGACAACCCAAGCCCCATCACCGCATCCAATCCGGCGGGTACAGATTCCTGGAGCGTCGGTGTGACCTGTGTTCAGTACAAGATCAACTCGCCGACGACGGCGGGAGGGTCTGACAACCCCTGGGATGCGAACACCGTTATCAACTCGTTCCACACTGGTGGAATTCATGGCTTGTTAGCCGACGGTTCCGTCCGGTTTATCTCGAACAATGTCGACTTCAACACGTTGGTGAATCTGTGCTCGCGAAACGACGGCGTTCCGCTCGGCGAATTCTAACTTGCCGCTCAGTTGGGAAGACCCAACTCGCGGAACCCTATTTCAAAGCATTTTCCGGAGAATAGAATGAAGAGTTCGGGCCTGACTTGGTTTGCTTCTTCCCTGTGTCTACTGGCGACGATTGGGTGCGGAGATTCATCTCGACCCACCGCACCTTCGACAGTTCGTGGAGTCGTCACACTGGATGGTCAAGCATTGCCAGAAGGTGTCGTCAATTTCGTATCCTCCTCGACAGGTGACGCCGCCATTGCCAAGGTAGCCGACGGCAAGTTCGTCGTGACCGGCGGAATGGTCCCCGGCACATATAAGGTGAGCGTGACCCCTCCGACGCCAACGCCAGAGAACCCGATGCCCGCCGTTTCGAAGGTGCCCGAGAAGTACCGAGCCCCGGAAACAACCGACCTTTCCAGCACGATCAAGGGTGGTACCAACGAAGTGAAACTCGACTTGAAGTCGTAGCACTAATTCCGCGTCGCCAATCTCGCCAAGTGATTGGGCAAAGTCGATGGGCGAACAACCTCGAATGATGCTTACCCCAAGGTCTTGGCGACCTGGGCTACAGGGCAATAAAAACTCGAGGCACCGGCAATGAATCATCACCGGTGCCTCGGGCTGGGGAGACCCCTCGTCAGCCTGTTCGAACAAGTGGAGAGTCCAAAACTTGCTCGAATGGCCAACGAAGGTCAATCATTGAATCAACTAGCTCGCCAATACTCCTGAAAAGGATTGACCAGTTCCGTTCGGCATCACGGCCGACAGGTTCAGGCCGAACTTCTTCATGGCAGCCGATGCTGGGGGTGTCAGCGTCGGAGCCGGTGGGATGATCGGAGCTGATGGAACGGCGGACGGCACAGGAACCGTGACCGCTGCACCTGGCAACTTGGATTGCATTTCGTCTCGCAGTTGCTTGGCCATTTCGTCCTGAGCCGACAACCCAACGGCCTGGTTCAACTGATCGACTGCCTGCTGAGGATATCCCAGGTAGCCGTAGTGGTAACCCAACAGGAACCGCAGGGCTGGGTCGCTGGGCTTGTCCTTAGCGGCTGCTTCCAGACCTCGCAGTTGGCTCGTGTAGTCGCCCACTTTGCCGTACAGCTCTTTGTAGTTCTTTACGACAACACCCCATTGATCCTTAGGCAGTTGGCTCATTGCGGCCTGCGTCGCACCTGCCGCTTCCGGATATTTGCCGGTCGCGAACAAGGCTTGAGCGTGCATCAGGATCAAAACAGGACTTGGATTGTCGACCACCGCATGCTGCAGTGAGTAAGCGGCGGCATTGTAGTCGCCGTTCCTGAACGCGGTTTCACCCTGGTCGGCAAAGTTATTCGCGGCCGTCGAGGTACTGTTTGGCGTTGTGGCAGCCACATTCGTCAACGAAGGACCGACCGACGCAGCCACAACTGGTGTTGGGTTTACGACTGTGGCATATGGGGTGTAGCCATAGTTGCTCCCGTATCCATACCCGTTGCCACCATAACCGTAGTTGCTGTATCCGTATGACGGATAACCGTAGCCACCATAGCCGTAACCTGATCCATATCCTCCATAACCACCGTAGCCCCCATATCCGCCGTACCCTCCATAGCCATAGCCACCGTAACCGCCATATCCACCGTAGCCGTAGCCTCCGTACCCACCAAGGCCGAACAGCAGGCCGGTCAACAAGCCACCACCGAAGCCACGTCCATAGCCGTAACCACCGTAACCATAGCCACCGTACGGATACCCAAATCCATAGCCGTAGCGACCGAGGCCATACCCCCCGTAGCCGCCGTATCCGTAACCGCGACCGTAGCCTCCATAACCACCATAGCCGCGGCCGTATCCTCCATAACCACCGTAACCCCAGTTACCACCGCGACCATACGAATTGTTAACGATGTTGGTGTTGTTCACTCGGTTGAAGCTGGTGCTGTTCAGCCGATTGCCATTGCCCACACCGTTGAACGATCCGCCGTGACGACCCGCGAACGAGTTACCGCCGACGCCACCAAGTCCGTGGTTTCCGAATCCACCGGCCCCACTGTGCGAGGCCAAGGCCAAGCCACCACGTCCGCCATTCATTCCTCCGTGATTTCCGAGGAACGAGCCGCTATGCATGGCCGTCGACATCCGAGCGCCTGACATGCCGCCAACCGATCCGTGATTGCCCAGGAATGAGCCACCGCGATTGAGACCGTTAGCACCACCCATGTGCGACAAGTTTGTAGATCGCAGCCCGCCAGCATTCCCCATGCTGCCGTGACTTCCGAGGAACGAACCGCCAGCACGGCCGACTCCACCATTGGAACCGATTCGTGCTCCGCCCAGACTATGGATGTTGGAGCCACCGAGTCCGTGGTTCATCCCGCCGCCCATATGCATGGCCCCGCCACCCATGTGTGTCGCACCGCCACCGATACGGGCACCACCCATGTTGCCGCCACCCATATGCATACCACCACCGCCCATGTGCATGGCCCCGCCACCCATGTGACCACCGCCCATATGCATTCCGCCGCCACCCATGTGCATGCCACCACCGCCCATGTGGCCGCCTCCGCCTCCAAAATGTCCACCGCCACCTCCGTGGCCTCCGCCTCCCCCATGCCCGCCGCCGCCACCGTGGCCACCACCACCGTGTGCGAGCGTCAAACCGGGTATTGCGCAGACCATCGCGAGCGCCAAACCACAATTGCGAACGAGTCGAGATACCATCATGACCTCCCCTGTTTCTCTCGCGTTCTCTGTGCGGGTCGCCCTGATGACCGTAAGCGAACGTTTGAACCGCTGACTGATATTCGCAACCATTGCTTCTTCGCCGGTTGCGGCGAGTAGGAGCCAGCGTCCTTTCTCGTACAAATCTCTTATTTAAATTTACGCAGTTGCGACCCACGAGTTTGACCGAAAAGCGCAACCTGTTGATAAAGAAATCCGATTAATCCGAGTGACTCATCCCAAATCCCCCCGCACAGGCTGCGTCGCTTCCGTGGTCGACCGTGCGATTCCCATCCTTCTATTATTCGCTGGCCGTGGGAGGGGTGTAGTCCGCCTACGCGAGAATGCGACCGGTCAAAACCTGACCGGCACGAGCCGAGATTTGAATCCCCACCAAAAACAGCTTGAGAAGGCTCGCATTGGCTAATTCAGACCGACAAAAATGGAATGCGAAGTACTCGGGAAAAGCGATTCCGTCGACGCAACCGCCGGACAATTGGTTATGTCACGCGGTGACCGCTCTCATTCCGGGCCGAGCATTGGATCTCGCCTGTGGTTTGGGTCACAACGCCATTTGGCTGGGGCGACAAGGGTGGCGAGTTGATGCGGTCGACATCTCCGAAGTCGGCCTTTCTCTGGCAGCTCAATCCGCCACCGCGACGGGCTGCTCGTCCGTCACTTGGATTGCGGCAGATCTGGATATCTATGCTCCCGACCCTTCCACCTATGATCTAATCACGGTCTTGCGTTTCCTCGATCGCGAGCGACTGCCCTCGTTAATCGAAGCAGCGCTCCGTCCGGGGGGAACTCTGGTTTATGAAACGTTTGCTCAACAGCACCTCACACGATCGGACAACCATCTGAAGAGCGATCGCTTCACATTGCTGCCGAATGAGCTTCCGCGATTGTTCCCGAATCTGGCTATTGAGCAGTTTGAAGAGGTCGATCTGCCGGACCGTTCCGTGGCACGACTCATCGCGAGAAAGCCGGCTATTTGAATGCGATGTGTGATTGTCACACTCGGATGGCATCACCCCAAAGATCAGCATCGCCTACCGTCATTTGGCAGCTGAATTGGGCTGCAACGATTCGATCGCGTTGGAAGTCACCACCGCGTCTGATACGATTCCAAACGATCCTTCCGGTGTTCGCGTTCTTTGCGGTGCCGGGATGAGTTCGTCTGCCAACCGGAGAACCCGCCCATGCTGTCTGCGTCGTCTGACTCAAGCTTGCGATTCGTCTCTTCTGCCACACGAATCCTGGCGGGAATCATGGTCTGGCTGGCCTGCTCGCCAGGACTGCTCTCGGCACAAGACGCCAAGCCAGAAATCGACAAGCCGAAAGGGCGGGTCGAGAACCCGTTCCCGAAAGCCTTTCCCGCGCCTGAATTGGAAGGTGGCGTCGAATGGCTGAACGTGGGCGGCCCCATTTCGATGAAAGACCTGCGAGGCAAGGTCGTCATCCTGGACTTCTGGACGTTCTGCTGCATCAACTGCATGCACGTCCTGCCGGACCTGAAGTACCTGGAACAGAAATATGGTAAAGAACTGGTCGTGATCGGCGTCCACTCGGCGAAGTTCGATAACGAGAAAGAAACGGGCAACATCCGCAAGGCGATCTTGCGTTATGAGATCGAGCATCCTGTGATCAACGACGCCAACATGACTGTCTGGCGCAAGTTCCAGATCAGTTCGTGGCCCTCGCTGGTGCTGATCGACCCCGAAGGCAACTACTGCGGTGTCGCCCCCGGCGAAGGAAATCGCGAGTTGCTCGATGGAGTCCTGGGCAAACTGATCGCCTATCACAAGGCAAAAGGAACACTGGACGAAACCCCCATCCGATTCGATCTGGAGCGGAACCGCGCCGCAGCCACACCTCTGCGTTTCCCAGGCAAGATCCTGGCGGACACCCCCAACGATCGTCTGTTCATTTCCGACAGCAACAACAATCGCATCGTCATCGCGACGCTGGACGGCAAGCTGATCGAAGTGATCGGCAGCGGGCAGATCGGAGCGAAGAATGGCAGCTACGCCGACGCTCAGTTCGATCACCCACAAGGGATGACACTGGTCGATGACATCCTGTACGTCGCCGACACTGAGAATCATCTGTTACGCACGGTCGATCTCGGCAAGAAGGAAGTCGCGACGCTGGCAGGAACGGGCGAACAATCTCATTCGCGAGCCCCCGGCGGAAACCTGTTGGCGACCGCACTGAATAGCCCTTGGGATCTGTGCGTGGTCGACGAAGTGCTTTACATTGCCATGGCCGGTCCGCACCAACTCTGGTCGCACAAGCTCGGTTCGCAAACCATTCAGCAGTATGCCGGATCGGGTCGCGAAGATATCACCGATGGTGATCTCGATAGTGGAGCTTTGGCTCAGCCTTCGGGCATCGTCAACGACGGCACGGTGCTGTACGTCGTCGACAGCGAAGGTTCGGCGGTGCGTCGCATCTCGACCAAACCCAAAGCGAATCTGACGAAGCCGACGGGCAGCATCAAGACGATCGCGGGAACCCACGATCTGCCACGCGGTGCCAGCCTGTTCGCGTTCGGCGACGTTGACGGCGAAGGGTCGGCGGCTCGCTTCCAACATCCGCTGGGAATTGTACTGCACGAAGGGACGGCCTTTGTCGCCGATAGTTACAACCACAAGATCAAGCAAGTGGATCTGAAGAGCCACAAGGTCACCTCATGGCTGGGAACGGGCAAGCCGGGCACGGGCCTAGATCCAGTTCAATTCGCCGAACCCGCGGGGATGACGATTGCCGGCAAGAACATGTACATCGCCGACACGAATAACAATCGAATCGTCGTCGTTAACATGGCCACCAAGGAGGCGAGTGAACTGGCGATCGAAGGGCTGGTGCCGCCCAAACCGATCACCGCCGAAACCGCCGATTCGACTCAGATTCGCGAAATCGCGGTGGATGTTCAGAAGCTGAAAGTCGACGACGGGATTGATTTCAACATCAGCTTCAAGCTGCCTGCCAATTTCAAACTGAACCCGCTGCTGCCCGTCAAATACAAAGTCACCGGCGACGCCGGACTGATTGCCGAAGGCCATCATGACACGCGGCTGGAAGCCACCAGCGACGATGGTGCCACCGCCAAGTTCAAACTGCCCGTGACCAAGAAAACAGGCAGTGCCACGCTGCTGGTCTCGATCACCTACGGCTATTGTCGCGACGGCAAAGGGGGTCTGTGCAAGATCGATAGCTTGAAGTTTAAAGTCCCGGTCGAGCTGAGTGATGACGGCGAAGCGAAGTCGGTCGCCCTGGAAGTGACGCCGAAGTAGACAGAGGCCAGGCGACCGGCTCATCTCGACTTATCTTGGTGGGCAACAAGCTCATCAACTTGCTGACGCGGAGTGGACGGCATACCTCGTATGCCGAGTGCGGCACTCGGAGAGTGCCGTCTACTCTGAAGAGCTCACTCGGGAATTGGCTCGGACTGGATGATTGGCGGAGCTGGCATCGCAGCGGATGGCGGTTCGCCTAACCAGATCTGCTGGCGGTTTGCCGCCTGAGGATCGATGATCGTCAATGGGCGAGACGCCAATGTCTGCGTGACGACGTCCCAGTACAAGTTCGACATCGTTAGCTGCGGCGACTTGCGATACTGGGCGAGTAACTTCTGGAGTCGCCCGGCATCCGCTTCTGCCGAGGAGGTCCGCTTCACGGCATTGGCTTTGGCTTCATTCAGGATTGCGGCGGCGTTCCCTGACAGCAGTGATTGGCCATCCGACTGAACTCGCATCAGTTGCTGCCACAAGGTGTCATCCAATTTCCATTCGTGACGCGACGACGCATCAACCGGGGATTGCGTTGATTGCTTCAACTGGCGGACTGCTGCTTCGCCGACTGCTCCCAGCAAAATCCGGTCGGCGTACGCGTCGGCCTCATTGATCAGCAGTTCGCGTTCTTCCAGCGCATCGGCCACCTGACGATATGCGGGAACGACTCCCTTGGGAGGATGCACATCCAACCACTGCAGGTCCAGCACCTGCACGCCCAGGCCATAAGTGTCGATCCGTTCCTGCAGCCAGACCAGCGATTTCCGCTCCAGCGCGGCGCGGCGATCCGTCAGCAATTGATCCAGCGACGATTGAGCAGCCAGATCGCGCAGCACGCTTTCCGCGGCCGCGCGCAAGACGCTCTCGGGCCGGCGAGTACCACCGAACGTGTACTGCTTGAGATCGCGGATTCGGTATGTCACTTCGGCCGTCAGTTCCACCGGCACTTCGTCCGCCGTCAATAAGAGCGATTCGTCCGCCGATGCACCCGATTCACGGTCTTCGTGCGAACTGGTCCACTCGACGATCCCCGGCCCCAACGCATCCGTCTGTTTGCGACTCGGCGGCACGTCCGACGTTCGGAACCCGATCCCCACACTGTGGATTCGATCGACCGGCTCGCGAGTGACTCGTTCGAGCGGCCACGGCCAGCGCCAGGCAAGTCCGGCGTCTAACGTGGCGCGATAGCGTCCGAACCGCGTCACCAGTGCCTGCTGGTCGTCTTCGACCTGGACCACTCCCGACAGCATCCACAGGACGAAGGCCGCCGCTCCGATCAGCTTGGCAGTCACCTGCCAGTGCTCCATGAACCAGAAGATCCAGCGCGACGGTGACAGGGATTCGGCAAAGCGATCCGCCGCCGTCAGCAATCCTGACTGCCAGCGCACCGTGGCGGTATTGGACCAGCCGTCAAACCACAACAACCGCATGGCGTTCGCCATCACGGCCAAAGATGCCAGTTCGTGAAACAGTGCCGCACTAACAGGACTGAGCCACCCTAACGAACTCGCCAAGACACCCAGCCCGTTGAAGCCGAATGCGAACAGAATGATGCTTTGCCAGATGTTGCGAACCAGCGCTCGCGACAATCGCAACAAACCTGGCAGCGGACGCAGCGGATCGCCCAACAGCAGGATATCGCCCGCTTCGGCCGTCAGATCTGCCCCTGCTCTACCGAGTGCCAGGCCCACGTCCGCAGTGGCGAGTGCCGGAGCGTCGTTGACGCCGTCGCCAACCATCGCCACGCGATGACCTGCCTTTTGCGTCTCTTCGATCCACTTAGCCTTGTCCGCCGGAAGCTGTTCGGTCGCGACATGATCGAACAGCCCCATCGCGACGACCACCGCATCCGCCGGCTGAGGTCTGTCACCGGTCAGCAGAGCGAATCGCGTAATCCCTGCAGCCGCCAGATCCTGCAGCACCTGCTGAGATTCCGCGCGAACGGTCTCTCGCACACCAATCACGCCAACAACCTGACCATCGATCGCCACGACCAGCGGAGATTCCCCCGCCGCTTCGCGGCTCTTCACCAACGCAGCAATCTCGGCCGAGAACGCGATCTCGCCGCGATCCAGCATTCGCCGATTACCGACCACGACAGTTCGAAGAGGCGAACCGTCGCCCGTTCCGCTTAAATCTTGATCACGCACCTTCGCGACTACACCCGCACCCACGAATGATTCGAACTCGACGGGCGCGACAGTGGTCAGCCCGCGTTGATCTGCTGCGGAGACCAGGAGCCGTGCGAGCAAATGTTCGCTCTGGCGCTCCGCAACGGCGGCGACTCGCAAGACCTCTTCCGCCGAAAGCCCCGCCGTCGGGATGATTTCGCCGAGTGCCAATGCTCCCTGAGTCAGCGTCCCGGTCTTGTCGAAGGCAAATGTATCGACCCGCGCCAGTCGCTCCAGCGACTGCGAGCCGCGCACGACGACGCCTCGTCTAGCCAGCCAGGCCAGCGCCGCCATTACTGCTGCCGGCGTTGCGAGCACCAGCGGACAGGGGCATGCCACGACCAGCACGCTAAGGGCCGGGATCACTCCGCGCTGCCATGAACCAGTGCCGATTCGCCACCCAACCAACGTGAGGAACGCCGCCAGCAAGACTGCGGGCAGAAACCAACGAGCCAGCTTGTCGACGATCCGTTCTAGATCAGCTTTGCGAGACGAGGCAGATCCCACCAGATCTGCTACGCGAGCCAGCGCCGTATTCAAACCAATCTGTTCGGCCACGACCGTCAGTGAACCGAACTGATTGAGCGTTCCGGCAAAGACCTTGTCCCCGGCAGACTTGTCGATTGGCAGACTTTCACCCGTGAAGGCGCTCTGGTCGACAGCGGATGCTCCCGACACCACTTTGCCGTCAGCCGGAATCCGTTCGCCCGGTCGAACCACGACAAAATCGCCGACACGGACTTCCGCAATCGGCACGTCCCGCTCACGGCCGTCCTGCGTCAGATGAGCCATCGCGGGCTGCAGGGCAAACGTCTGCCGCACGGCCCATCGAGCCCGATCGATCGTGTACCCTTCGAGGCTTTCGCCGATCAGGGAGATCAGCACGACCAATCCCGCAGTCTGATGTTCCCCGAGCACGATCGCCGCGAGACACGCAATCGTCAGTGCCAGATCGGCTCCCACGCGTCCAGATAGCAGTCCATCGAGCGCGTGGTAAAGAATCCGTGCCCCGCCCAGCACCGCCGCCACCAACGCCAGCCGATAGCCAAACAGCGTGTTCGGCCACCCGGCCGGTAGCCAAGCTGCAGTCTTCGAAGAGACCGGTGCCCCGCTCCCCAGCAGCCAGTCGGCCACCAACAGCGCAGCGACAATCGCCGTCAGAACATACAGCGGCGCCGAGAGATAATGAAAATTGCTGCGAGTCTGACTGCCCGTCGCCGTCGGATCGCCGCGCAGCATCTCGCAAGTGGATTCAGGGATGTAGTGCATAGCCGATGCAGTCTAAAGCTGCATTAGGGCGCGTGCCAGATGGCAATCTCGCAAATTGATTGGTGTCTTCAAGAACGGAACTGGCCAACGGCGTAATCGTCAACACTCAATCCGCGCCATCTGCGGATGAAGTTCTTGAACGACAGACTTCGCAGAAAGACGCAGAATAAGAGAGGTTGAGTTCACCGGCGATTACCACAGAACCCGAGCGCCGGCTGGCAGTCTAACCGTCACAATGGACGCTTCCGTCAATTGCGGGATCCCCTGCTTCGTTGTCGATGCCAAGACCATGCGGCCGTTTCGTTCTTTGTCCAGCATCAACGTGCCGACTTGTTTACCATGTACCATGACTTCCAGGTTCGTACCAGGCGGAAGCGGGACGTTGTTGACTTCGACGATCAAACTGCCTCCGCCATCGCGTACCGCATCGCTGTAGTTTTGAGCGAACGTGACAGAGCCTTTGCCGACGGCGTACTTGTGACATCCCGCCAGTGGCAAACGCAGATGACGCACATATGCCTCACACGACGTGGGCAGAATGGAGGTAGAAACGACGACACCGAGCGCGAGAATACGCAGCATCTTCATCATGATGAGTCTCGATTGAGCGCGAACCAGACGTGAGAAAGGAAGAGGAGAGCAAGCATAGACCCCTGGCAACACGATTGCCAGCAAAATGTCGCCGAGCCATCCCCGTTTCCGGTCTTCCACAGGAACCAAGCCCGCAAAGTCAGACTTTCGTGTCGACGTGAAAATTTCCTCGCAATCTGGCAGGATACTGGTCGACCCATCCCCTGCCGGGGACCGTTCCCGACCGATCGCACGGAGGCCTGCCTGATGTTGCCGCTCAATACAATTCACCGGCTCGACTGCATTGAAGCGATGCAGGCGCTGGGCGAAGGGAGCGTCGATCTGGCCTTCGCCGATCCCCCGTTCAACATCGGTTTCGAATACGATGTCTACCGGGACAAGAAGGATCCAAAGGCGTATCTCGACTGGTCACGCCAGTGGATCTCAGGAGTCCATCGCGTCCTGAAGCCAAACGGGACTTTCTGGCTCGCCATCGGTGACGATTACGCCGCCGAGCTCAAGGTACTTAGCCAGGAGATTGGCTTCCACTGCCGCAGTTGGGTGATCTGGTACTACACTTTCGGCGTGAACTGCAAATTCAAATTCAGCCGCTCGCACACGCACATCTTTCACTTTGTCAAAGACAGCAAACAGTTCACCTTCAACCGCGAAGCGGTGCTGGTTCCTTCGGCACGCCAACTGGTTTATGCCGACAAACGAGCCGCCGCCGGACGCCTGCCCGACGACACTTGGATCCTACGTCCACAAGACCTGACCGACGGCTTCAATCCCGACGATGACACGTGGTACTTCCCGCGCGTCGCCGGCACGTTCAAGGAACGCGAAGGCTTCCACGGCTGCCAGATGCCCGAACAACTGCTGGGCCGGATCATCAAGGTCAGCTCGAACCCCGGCGAACTGGTGCTCGATCCGTTCAGCGGCAGTTCCACCACAGTCGCCGTCGCGAAGAAACTTGGTCGCGAATTCGTCGCGTTTGACATCAGCGAAGAATACATCGCTCGCGGATTGTCTCGATTGGAAGGGATCACGCCTGGAGATCCGCTGGATGGGGCCGCCGAACCCAAATACAGCGCCCCGTCGACCCCTGATGTGCCCATTAAGAGGGAACGTCGAATCGCGATTGCGAAGTCGCCGACAACTTCAGATAGCAGTGAGAAACAACCTCAGAAGCCAAAGAAATCGAAGAAGAAACCGGTCACCCAATCGGCCACGCTCCTCTTCGAAGATGCAGTCGAATGACGTTTTGAGCGGACGACTTTCCGAATCCGTGTTTCGTCTGTGTTCAATCCGTGGCGGGCCTAAGTCTGGAGCTCACGATGTCGCCAGCCGCTGATTCCACTACCCGATTCTCCAATCGAGTTGCCGATTACGTTCGCTATCGCCCCAGCTATCCGGACCAGTTGATCCAGACGCTGCAAGCCGAAGCGGGGCTCACTCCGCAGTCGATCGTGGCGGATGTCGGATCGGGGACGGGGATCTCGGTCGATCTCTTCCTGCGATTGGGATGTACTGTCTTCGGAATTGAACCCAACGCGGACATGCGAGGTGCCGCGGAAGCTCGATTCGCGAGCGAGTCCCGATTCCGCAGTACCAGTGCAACCGCCGAAGCGACATCCCTGCCGAACGCGTCTGTGGATCTAGTCGCGGTCGGGCAGGCGTTTCACTGGTTTGATCGCGACCGCACTCGTGCCGAGTTCTCACGCATCTTGCGATCCAACCGCTACGTCGCGTTGTTCTGGAATTCGCGCCGGACCGAATCGACGCCGTTCCTCAAAGCATATGAGGCCCTCTTGAACGAGTTCGCGACGGACTATCAGCAGATCAACCACACCAATATCGACAAAGTGGTCATTTCGCAGTTCTTCGCACCGCAGCCCTTTGAATATCGATCGTTTCCCAGCTTTCAGGATTTCGACTTCGACGGCCTGGGAGGTCGATTGCTGTCGTCTTCCTACGCACCCGCCGCAGGCCAACCGCGTCATGAAGAGATGCTGACGGCACTTGAGCGACTGTTTCGTGATCATCAATCGGACGGTAAAGTCCGCTTTGAGTATGACACTGAGCTTTACTTCGGACGATTGAACTAAGACGAGATTTGAAACACCACCAGAGGCATCACCATGTTCGACCCGACTCGACGCGAATTTCTTCAAGCCGCAGGCCTGTTAGCAGCATCATCCGCCCTGCTCTCTCCGGCGACTGCCTTTGCGGCAAATGACGAGATCAGCGTGGCGTGCATTGGTGTCGGTGGTCGCTGTCGCAAACTGATGGAATCTCTGCGTCTGATTCCCGGGGTGAAGATTACCACGCTGTGCGATGTCTGGGATCACTCGATTGGACTCGCCAAGCCACTGGCCGATGTCAAAGCGACGATCTCCAAGGACTGGCAAAAGGTTCTGGATGACAAGAGCATCGACGCCGTAGTCATCGGGACTCCGGATCACTGGCATGCTCCGCTGACCGCCGCCGCTTGTGCTGCCGGGAAAGATGTCTATGTCGAGAAGCCCGTCACGCACGACATCACTGAGGGACCGATGCTGCTGGAAGTGTCGAAGAAGTATCAACGGATCGTGCAAGTCGGCATGCAGCAGCGCTCGATGCCGCATATCGTCGCTGCTCGCGATCTGGTTCAGGGGGGACATATCGGCAAGATCGTGCGAGTTCACATGAGTTGGAACCGCAACCAGGATCGCTTCAAGAAGATTGTCCCGATGCTCGACTTCGATCACGTCGACTGGAAAATGTTCCTAGGGAATGCCAAGAACCAACCGTTCGACGCCTATCGCATGCTGAACTGGCGCTGGTTCTGGGACTTCGGGGGCGGGATATTCACCGACCTGATGGTCCACTGGATCGATGTCGCCCACTGGGTGCTGAACGTCGATCATCCCGATGAGGCGGTCAGTATCGGTCAACACATCAACAGCGAAGGAATCTGGGAAACGCCGGATGCGGTGCAGACATTGCTGAAGTATCCCGGCAACATCCAGATGCATTTCGAAGGGATGTTCTCGAATGCTCGCAATGGAGCGCGGATCGAGTTCCAGGGAACCGAAGCATCGATTCATGTCGATCGCGGAGGCTATGTGGTGATCCCCGAGCGAAAGTCGAAAGTCCCTGCGTCGGAATTGATTCTCGGCACGGGACCACGCGGTGCCGACTTCTACGATAAGCCCGACGGAGAAATGGTCCACCTGACCAACTGGGTCGACTGCCTGCGTAGTCGCAAGCAACCGACGGCCCCGATTGAAGCGGGTGTTTCCGCTGCATCGGCCGCTCATCTGGCGAACATGGCAATGCGCCACAGCGGTGCGGCACGCTGGGCCGATCAGTTCGCTCCACCTGTTAAGAGTTAGCGAGATCCCGAAACTCATGGGGTTAAAGTTGAAACGCGGAGACAGGAAGGGCGCGGAGAAAACAGAGTACTTCTCTGCGACTTTCCTGTCTCTGTGTCTTAATTTTTCACCCGCTAGATCAAGCCAAGTCGCGTTCCGCAGTTGTCTCCGCCTTTGTGTCGGCTAAACTACGACGTACTGCGACACGCGTGTCGCGTTGCGGGTTTCCGATCTTGCAGGGTTGCTTCCGAACGTCATGGACTCGAACGCCACCTTCGCGATTTTGTTGCTGCTGACCGGCATTGGCATTCTGGTCGCCGAGGTGTTCATTCCGTCCGGCGGTCTGCTTGGGATCGTTACGTTCGTCTCGCTGGTGATGTCGGTGGTCTTTGCCTACCGCGCGTGGGGGACGACTCATCCGAATTACTTCATTGCCTTTTGCGGAGCGATCCTCGTTCTGGTCCCGACGGCTCTCGGCACGGCCTTTTATATTCTTCCGAAAACATCAATGGGGAAGAAGATCTTGCTCGAAGGTCCGGATGCCGAACACCTGACGCCGTTCGCTGCCGGAGCCAGACACCTGCAAGAATTAATTGGCCAATACGGTCAAACGGTCTCACCGCTGACGCCAGGTGGACTGGTCGTGGTCAATGGCGAGCGACTTCACGCCATCTCGGAAGGGATCATCATCGACGCCGAAAAGTCGGTGGAAGTGATCGAAGTCCACGGAACTCGTCTGCTAGTCCGACCCGCCGAACGGCCTGCGGTCAACGCCGGCACCTCGACAGAACCTCCGTCACGGCTTGACTTTGAGATCCCGCAGGGTTAATGATTTCGAGCACAATTGCCGAATCTCGGGGATAAACTGACTAGCATTGCGCCACAAATGAGACGCGATGCCCTATGATAGAGGACGATGGGATCGACGAGGCGCAAGCCATGTGATCCTGCTGAATGCCGAACCGAACTTTTATCGACTACCTGAAAGCAGACGAGTTCTCTATGCCGAATTCGCTGATCCTGGCTGCGCTTCCTACGGGAGCGCTCATTGGCGTTGCCGCGGTGTTGTTCTTTGTGGTCCTGATCTTCTTCGCGATCTTCGCGAGGTACATCGGACTCTGGATCCAATGCTATATGACCAACGCAGGAATCTCGTTCCTGCAACTGGTCTTGATGTCGATCCGACGCGTGAATCCGACGGTGATCGTGCGAGCGAAAATCACGGCGGTTCAAGCGGGGCTGACAGAGATCTATCCGATCTCAACACGAGACCTCGAATCGCATTACTTAGCCGGTGGAAATGTACCGAACGTCATTCGCTCACTCGTGGCGGCGCATCGAGCCAACATCGATCTCGACTGGCAGACTGCTCAAGCAATTGACCTCGCTGGTCGTGACGTGCTCGAAGCCGTCCGTACCAGTGTCTATCCGAAGGTGATCGATTGCCCCGATCCGAAAAAAGGGGCCGGCACGCTCGACGCTGTGGCTGCTGACGGCATTCTGCTGCGATCTCGTGCTCGCGTGACGGTCCGTACAAACATTCGCCAGTTGATCGGCGGAGCGACAGAGGAAACAATTATCGCACGAGTCGGCCAGGGGATCGTGCAGGCGATCGGCAAAACGGCGTCGTACAAGATGGTGCTCGAGAACCCCGAGATGATCTCGGAAACGGTGCTCAATCAAGGATTGGAAGCACAGACAGCCTTCGAAATCGTCTCGATCGACATCGCCGACATTGATGTGGGTGAAAACATCGGGGCTCGTTTGATGGCTGATCAGGCCGAAGCCGATATGCGAGTTGCCCAGGCCAAGGCCGAACAACGCCGCGCCGACTTTACCGCTCGCGAACAGGAAATGGTCGCCAACGTACAGAAAAACCGAGCCGAAGTGGTGCTCGCCGAAGCTCAGGTTCCCGTGGCCATCGCGGAAGCGTTCCGCAATCAGTCGCTGGGACTGGTCGACTACTATGAATTGAAGAACGTCCAGGCCGATACGCAGATGCGATCCGCGATCGCCGGCACCGGCGTTGGTAAATAGTGAGGCAATCGAACTCGGTTCGATTCCAGAGATCACGATCATGAACACCGATTTCATCACTGTCGTCGCGGCTGCCGAAGGTGGCGTCGTCATGGCAATCGTGCTGATCATTTCGGTGATCAGCTGGATTGTGAACCTGGTCCAGGGGAATACTCCTCAAGGAAAGCCCGTCGCCCCTCGTCCTCGCCCGCAACAGCCGAATGATCAGGAGCAGTTTCTACAGGCGTCGAAACCTGTTCCAGCACCAGAACGAGAGCGGGAACGCGAGAAAAAACGTCCAGTCCCCGCCCGGCAGACTCGCCCCCCTGGTGACAAGCGACCAACCAAACCCAAGCAAACACAGCCGCAACGACCAGCCGCAGCGCAGCAGCGTCCCACGCAGCCCGATCGGCCTGGCAATCGCCTGGCGCAGACCCATCTGGCTCAAACTGCGATGGGACAAGGGGGCCGCAGTAGTATTGGCCCTCAGGCTGTCGATGCGAATGTTAAGAAGGATGTCGATACGGCCGTTCAGCGAGATATCACTGATGCCGTGCGAAACGATATTGGCACGGACGGAACTCTGGGCGCTGTCCAGGTTCAGGCCGTCCACCCGCTCATTCAAGCGTTACGCAACCCGCAGGGAGTCCGGCAAGCCATCTTGCTCAACGAGGTTCTATCTCGTCCTAAGTCCCTGCGGTAAGAGGTATCGCTGGTTTATCCAGCGGTAAAATGTATGTCGGTTGTTGAACCTTCGGTGTTACTGATCGCCGGACGATTTTCCGTCCGAGGCAGTTGCTCTTATACGCTGCGACTGGCCGAACACCTGCCGCAACGCGGCTTCCGAACCAGTGTCGTCTGCCCTGACGCCCACTTGATCGATCGCGAACGCCGGCGTGAGTTGCACATTAACGAACTGTCACAGCTTGACTGGCCTGTCTGGGGCAGCGTCGTGCGAAGCATGCTGCTGCGCCAGCTCTGGCAGGAGCCGCCGGATCTGATTCACATTCAGTCGCGTGGTGTCATGTGTCAGGGAAGCTGGATCGCCCGGCATCTGCAGCGTCCATTCATTTTGACCGTGCATGACTATCTGCAACCGAACGAGCGACTGTGTATCGAGACTCGCTGGTGCCAGCGGATCGTCGCTGTTAGCGATGCCGTTCGCGACGACCTGCTGTATCGAACCAAGCTGCCCGAGAAACTCGTCACCACGATTCACAGCGGCGTCGACCGATCGGCCTCGTGCGAAGCGTTGAAGGTGTTCACTCCGAATCGCGTCCCGGTGATCGGGACAGCGGGCGCGCTCGAAGCGGTCAAAGGATTCCCGTTCTTTCTGGGGGCCGCCGCGCGAGTCCTGGCGACCGGTCGTGAAGTCGAATTCCTGATCGCCGGGGCTGGCCCGGAAGAAGCGAACCTGCGCCGATTGTCGCGCGAACTTGGGATCAACAACAAAGTCACGTTCGTCCCGAATCTGCTCGATTTTGACGACGCACTGGCCGCGATGGATGTCTTCGTGTTGCCTTCGCTGCAACAGGGACTGGGCACGATCATGCTCGATGCTATGGCGATGGGCCGGCCGGTCATCGCGACTCGAGTGGGCGGCGTCTACAGCGCCGTTCGCGACAATGAAACCGGCCTGCTGGTTCCGCCCTCAAACAGCCAGGCGCTGGCTGACCGAATCACGGAGTTGCTCGACGATCACGGGCGAGCCCAAACGATCGGCCGCGCCGCACGAGACCTGGTGGAACGCGAATTCGGCGTCGAAGGGATGATCGATCAAACAGCCGCGCTGTACCACGAGATTCTGGAAGGCAGCCCGGTGTTGCAACCGGCGTGATCTTGGCAGGTTATCGACGGTGTTGCCGATTCGATGCTTGGCGATACGCCGGGACGATGTGTTGGGTGAGGCCGCGAGCAGCGATTTCCGCTTCGATCTCTTTTAGCCAGCGCTGCCGCAAATCAAACTGATTGACACCCTTCATCGGGCCGGGATGGTAGCGACTGAGTCCCGTCGGGACATGCAGTAACTGCAGAAAATCACCGCCGTGGCTAGCGCGACCAACCCGCAGTTCCAGATCTTCTTCTCGCAGCATCACAATCCTCGCATGGCCGACGAGCTCATTTTCTCACCGCATCTAATCGCGGATCATCCAGATCCAACCGATACATCATCTGGTTGTACTCGTACCGCGGGGTCGGATCCGTGTTCCCCGAGAAGGACTGTGTGTACGTCCCTTCGAAAAACACATAACGGCCGTCGCCCGCCGTGAATTGCGGATGCTGCTTGGGATTGTAGAAGCTGTACTTGTCGTGGGTCATGATTTTCTTCGCCTTCACCCACGGACCTTCCGGCCGAGCCGCTTCGGCGTACCAGACTTCACCAAGCATCGACGTTCCACGAATCTGCGTCGTGATCAAGATCCACTTCTGGCGATGCTGATTCCACGTGACAGAGCCGCGATGCGCTTCGATGATCTTGTCACTGTCGACGTCAGTCAGCTTCAGCCACCCTTCGTCGGATTTCAGTTGTTGCTGCTGCTTGCGAAGTGACTCCTGCAGCGCGAACGAGATCGCTGCGGTATCGCGTTTCCATCCCCAGACGACCTTTCCATCCGAACCTCGTTCGACCTGAGCCGACTTTTGGCGACTGCCAGGAACCAGACAGGTGAAGCCTTCGTACTGGCTGAGATCCAGCAGTGCTTCCGATGTCGCTTTGACACGCATCACGGGATAAGGATCACCGAAATAGACATAGTCGACATCGCCATCTCGATGAAAGAAGGGATGCCCATGCAGATGCAACGGCACGTCTGGCGCGAAGCTAAGTGACTTCGCGAACTCTTGGCGATCATCATCGAATTCGCAAATGCCTCGTTCGTAAACGTCCAAGCTGCCGCGAATCTTTTCGTAGCCCGAATACATTCGTTCGCGGCCGCTTTGGTCTTTTAAGACGACAATGCCAAAGATCCACGTCGGACCATCTCCCGGTAGTTTGGCGACTGACTTGGCAAAGCCGTTGTCTCCAATGACGTAGTCGAGGTTGACACCGACAGCAGGATCGAGGCCTCCGTCGCTGGGCAGCTTCGATGTCGCCCCTGTCACGTTGTAGTTTCCCAGCGGATAGCGAAACTGATTCGTGTCCCCCCAGAACCAGTAGATCTTGTCGCGATATCTGGTCATCACGACGCTGTCGGAACCCATGACTTGAGCATTCGACAAAGGCTGCAGTATCGGAGCCTCATGCCCTAACGCGACACTATCCGCATAGATCCCAGCGCCAGTGACTCGATACAGCCGCTCGGCAATATTCAGCCGCTTGATCTTCAACGTTTCGCGACCACCCGCAGCCACGTTCAAGGCCCGTCCGCGAATCCCAAAGCCGTCTTTAGGAAACTCATAGCCATGGCTGCGAATCGAAAAAAAGACGTTTTGCCCCAGCAGTTCCGGGTCACGGACTGCGGCATATCCCGCTGAGTCCGTGAAAAAGCGAGTGTCATGCACCGTCTTCAATTCGACCAGCGGCACACCACGACCGGTCTCTTCATCAAGGACGCGGATTTCGAAGACATCGGGAGATGCCGCTTGCAACACCACCGCGAACATCATCCACGCTGCGGCCAATGCAAAATGTCTCAATCGAAACTCCAATGTCAAATCGCCACTACGCTGCTGGCGGAAGATGTGCGATCTTTACGGTCGACGATGTAGCTTAATCACCAATTCGGCAGGGCTGCCTGGGATCGATTTCGTGTTAGTGACATCGCTCGCCCACAACTCATTGCTGGCAATGAATGACTGATTTCCAGCGGGCAGGTTGCGGATCACTGACACTCCATCTGCACTAGTCTCGACGGCGTAGTGGCTTGTTTTCCACCAAGGTGAGTTTTGAGAAGTGGCTTGCAGACCACTAAGACTGGAACGTCGATCGCAAAAGACTGTTGATCCGGCACCGACGACGAATTGATTCGGCCAACTCATGACCGTGATTCCACGCAACGGCTTTCCGTCCGGATCGAGGCACGTGACTCGAACCTCTCCGGCAGATTCCATTTCAATCGTCAGTTCGGATTGACTTCCCGCCAGTCGCATCATCTGGCCGTTCCGAAAGAACTCTTGCATTTGCTGCTTCACGGCAAACCACTTGCAGCAAAGTTCGAAGGCCGCATCCGTGGGTTGAGCGGAGATGGAATCGTTGGCCAAGGCATAGAACTGAGCCAGATATCCTGATGGCAACGACTCGAAGACAAATGATCCGTCGCGTTCGATCAATGCTGTTTCCAGCCAAAGGATTGGCCGCGATCGTGATAGATTCTCGTCGTCTTTGCGAATCGGAGATCCACACCACGCGACTACATGCCCCCGTTCGATCGGCCGGGCGACGTTGTCAGATATTTTTCCTTGAACACGTGTGCCAGCGCGGACCTCCACACGCCGCTCACGCGATGCTGGATCGTCGGGTGTCCAGGCGACAGACTGACTGAATCGCGGGGACTTGCCAGGCTCGGCGTGAACGACGCGAAACCAGCGACGATCTTCACTGATCGGGTTCGACCGCAGCCAGCCGTCCGCCTCGCGGGCGAACTCTTGCGCCCCAACATCCTGGTTCTCGATGAACAGATAGCAATTATCTAGAGGCTTGTCGGTCCCCGGCTCCACACCAGCAATTCGTAAACGGATGCCCGGCTTTAACATCAATTCTGGAACGGCTGGCGTTTCTCCGACAGGAATGTCGACATGAACGTTTCTCGCTACAAGCTCGGGGTGTTTGAGGATCACCGAAACACTAATCACAGGATTCGATTCGCTAGTTCCCCAAGTCATTGCTTTCGGATAGGCGACGCTGGTTTGGCCGCTGGGGTCGGTGAGTGTTTCGCGCGGCGCACCAATCTGGCCATCCCAACCGCCATGCGCATTCCCAGCGCGAAGGGCCCAAGGCCGGACAGTCGCACCCTCGATTGGAACTCCCTGTGCATCGACGACCTTCACAGTCATCGCACACCATTCGATCCCGTTGGCCGGCCGAATCGCACTGGCGACGACCTCCTCTTCGTCGGCCTGGACTGCAGAACCTGCGCTCGCCATGACGAAGAGAAGTACTAATCGCACGATAGATCCTATTTGGGAACATCAACTTTGATATGCAGGTCACGCAGTTGCCGAAGGTCGACTGGGGCCGGGGCTCCGGTCAGCATGTCGCCTGCCTTCTGCGTCTTCGGGAATGCGATCACGTCGCGGATGTTGTCGGAGGCCAGGAACAGCATCACCCAGCGGTCGAGACCCAGGGCCACGCCGGCGTGCGGAGGGGCTCCGTACCGCAGGGCTTCCAACAGGAAGCCGAAGCGAGCTTCCGCGTCTTCGTTGCTGATGCCGAGCAGGTTGAAGATCTTCTGCTGCACGGCGGGGTCGTGGATACGGACGCTGCCGCTGGCGGCTTCATAGCCGTTGCAGACAAGATCGTACGACTGGGCTCGCACTTTGCCAGGATCGCTTTCGAGGAACGGGATGTCCTCTTCGACTGGCTGGCAGAACGGATGATGTTCAGCATCCCAACGCTTCTCTTCGTCGTTCCATTGGAACATCGGGAAGTCGAGCACCCAGGCAATCTTCAATTCTTGAGGATCATACAGACCCAATTCTTTTCCCAGGCGGTTGCGTAGTGCCGACAGCGCGGCGCAACTGACCTTGAACGTGTCGGCGACGCAGAATAGCAGGTCGCCCGGCTTCGCGTTGAACCGTGCGATCATTTCTTGCTGATGCTGAGCACTGAAGAATTTCGCGATCGGGGAATCGAGCTCTCCGTCCTTCACGCGGAAGAACGCCAGCCCTTTCGCTCCGTACTGCTGTACAAAAGCGGTCAGTTCGTCGATCTGCTTGCGGCTGTACTTGTCGGCCGCCTGCGAAACGCAGAAGCCGCGGACTCGTCCGCCATTGGCGATCGTCGTCTTGAACACGCCGAAATCGCACTCTTTGGCGATGTCGCCCAGGCAGGTCAGTTCCAAGCCGAACCGCAGGTCAGGCTTGTCGTTCCCGAACCGTTCCATCACTTCGCGATGAGTCAGCCGCAGCAACGGCAGCGAAAGTTCCGTCCCACGCAGCGTCTTCACCAGACGAGCCATCAACCCGTCGATCGTACTGAGGATGTCTTCCTGCTGAACGAACGCCATTTCGACGTCGATCTGCGTGAATTCGGGCTGCCGGTCGGCTCGCAGGTCTTCGTCACGGAAGCATTTGGCCAATTGGAAATAGCGGTCGTAGCCGGCGACCATCAGGATCTGTTTGTAGATCTGTGGCGACTGGGGCAATGCGTAGAAGCAGCCTTCGTGCACGCGACTGGGGACCAAGTAATCGCGAGCCCCTTCCGGAGTGCTGCGGCCCAGCATTGGCGTTTCGATTTCCAGAAAGTCTCTTTCGTCGAAGTAGTCGCGAGTCGCCTTACACATCTTGTGACGCAGGATCAGCGCCTGCTGAACGGCGGGGCGGCGCAGGTCGACGAAGCGGTACTTCAGCCGCAATTCTTCGTTTGGCAGGTCCGGCTGAGTCGGAAAGAATGGTGGCGTCTTGCTCTTGTTCAGCACTTCCAACTGGCGGCCGCGGACGTCGATGTCACCGGTGGCGAGCTTGGGATTCTGCATGTCGGCGGGACGAGCGACCACTTCGCCGGTGACACGGATCACGTCTTCATTGCGAAGCGAGCGGGCGATTTCGTGTATTTCAGCAAACGTTGGACTGAAAACGACTTGCGTCAATCCGTAGCGATCTCGCAGATCGATGAACACCAGACCACCAAAGTCGCGGTAGGTATCGACCCAGCCGCACAGCGTCACCGTTTGTCCTACGTGAGTCGAGCGCAATTCGCCGCAGGTATGAGTCCGTAGCACCGCAGTATCCTTGAATCGAAGAGGTCCGCAAAACAAACCAGCCGCAGCACCAGACAGGCGACAAGCGGCCGAGGTTCGAAGCGGCGATTATAAGATGGGTCAGCCTTGCGGGGAAGGCGATCCGGGAAGAGGAAGGCGAGACCACGAATCTCACAAATTGACACGAATAAGGCAAAACACCAGATATGAGTTACGGGAGCACTCCAGTAACTCACTTTCCGCTTTTTCTTATTCGTGCTTATTCGTGAGATTCGTGGTCAAATTCTTCTGCCTATCCCATCAAGCCAGATAGCGCCCCGGTGCTGTCACCCAGGAATGGGACTTTGACGTCGACGCGTTCGAGCATCGACAGCCACAGGTTGCTCAACGGGGTTTCCTTGGGGTAGACGATGTGACGGCCGGATTGGATCGTGCCACCGCCCTTTCCTGCCAATAGGATCGGCAGGTTGTCGTGATTGTGAGCGTTGCCGTCGGAGTTCGCGCTGCCGTAGGCGATCATGCAGTGATCCAGCAGCGTTCCTTCGCCTTCGGGGATCGACTTCAGCTTCTGCAGCAGGTACGACAGCTGCGCGACATGGAACTTGTTGATGTCGCGGATCTTTTCTTTCTTCTTCGCATCGTTGCCGTGATGCGACAGATCGTGATGCCCTTCGGAGACACCGGCGAACGGGTACGAGCGATTGCTCCCTTCGTTCGTGAAGACAAACGTGCTGATGCGAGTCACATCGGCCTGGAAGGCCAGCACCATCAGATCGCACATCAGCTTGATATGGTCGGGGAAATCTTTGGGAATCCCGGCAGGAACAGGATAGTCCGGAGCCTTCACTTCGGGCAGATGGGTCGCTCGTTCGATCCGCTGTTCGATGTCGCGGACCGACGAGAAGTATTCGTCCAGCTTTCGATTATCGTTCTTGCTGAGCTTCGACTGCAGATCGCGCGTGTCGTCACGAACATAGTCCAACACGCTGCGGCGCAACTTGTCGCGTTGAGCTCGGTCATCGTTGCCGCCCGATCCGAACAGACGTTCGAAGACCAGCTTGGGATTCACTTCTTTCGGCAACGGTTGAGTGGCAGATCGCCAGGCCATCGTTGACGAGTAAACACAGCTGTAACCTGAGTCACAGTTGCCCGCCATGGCCCCCGGTTCGCAGCCGATTTCCAGCGAAGCCAATCGCGTTTGATCGCCGATGCGGGATGCCGCGACCTGATCGACCGAGATGCCGTTGCGGATGTCGGTGCCGTCCGTTTTGACAGGATGAGCCCCCGTCAGGTAGCAAGCCAACGCTCGTGCGTGGTCGCCGCCACCGTCGCCGTGCGGACGAGCTCCGTCGGCGGTCAGGCCGGTTAGGATTGAGAAGTCGTCTCTGACCGGAGCCAATGCTTCCAGAACGGGAGTCAGTTCGTAGCCGGACCCTTCAGTCTTCGGCGTCCAGTCGGCCATGTTGATGCCGTTCGGGACGTACAGAAACGCCATGCGATTCGGAGCCGTTGCCGCTTTGACAGGAGAGGCATCCGCCGCCCAACTGGCGATCGGCCCCATCGATTCCATCCAAGGCAAAGCCACCGCAGCACTCAAACCTTTGAGGACGGTACGTCGCGAGACAAACGGCTTTGACATTGGCGGCTCCTTCGTGCTGAACCGGGCAGGAATTTCAGGCGGAACTAAATCTGAGCAGATTCAGGCATCAAAATCCATTGAATCGACAATTCGTTCGGGAAATTGCGTTTCGCTGGGAGGGCGAGGCTCCTGCCGAGCCGCGATTAACGATCAGGTCACAATAACTTGCGCGGCTCGGCAGG
>CAIMFH010000191.1 GCA_903840265.1 uncultured Schlesneria sp.
GAGAAAAGTGTCGATCGCGTGATGCTGACCGATTTCGGGTTGGCTCGCGCGGTCGACGATGCATCGCTGACTCGAACCGGCATCGTGACCGGAACGCCGCAGTATATGTCACCTGAGCAATCGTGCGGCGAAGCGCTGGACGCTCGTTCGGACTTGTTTAGCTTGGGCAGCGTACTCTACGCCATGTGTGCCGGCCGTCCGCCGTTTCGAGCCGAGTCTGCGTTGGCCGTACTGCGGCGAATCATTGATACGCAACCTCGGTCGCTGCGTGAGATCAATCCCAATGTGCCGGAGTGGCTGGAACTGATCGTGGCCAGATTGCACGACAAGTCGCCGGATCATCGCCTGCAAAGTGCGAATGAGGTGGCAAGCTTATTGGAACAGTGCCTGGCCCATGTGCAGCAGCCAATGACGGTGGATCTGCCAGAGACATTGCGGCCGAAGCCTTTCGAAAACAGGTCTCTTCGACTGACGCGCTGGTCTCTCAATCGGCGCGTACTGGCCGCGGTCGCGGCGGCGATAGTCCTGTTTGTGGGGATGTGGCTGTCTCGAAGCGGCATGAGGATTCAACAGTCCGCCAGTGCTGTCCCTACGCCTGATAGCATGGCTGTCGAACCGTCATTGGCTCCGCCGCAACCAATTCAGGTGCAAACGCCGGTGGCCCCGCTCAGCGAAAGTTGGGATGGGCCTGGTGATCTGCACCAGTTGCAACTTGATCTGGATGCAGTCGAAGCTGGTGCCAAGCGCATCTGGGATGACAACCTTGTCCCCGTCCCCGTCACTTCACCCGACGTTTCCAATGGTGGGAAGGAACTTGAGCGATGACACGATTCAAGCTAAGAGTGATGTTTGCATTAGGCGGACTGATCGTCGGTGCGACGATCTGGGCTTCTGCGGGGATTTCGCAGGAGAACACGCCGGTGCCAGGCATTGGTTTGCCGGGGCCCGGAGGATTGGCACCTGCGCCAGCAACGACTCCTCCGGCGGCGGTAGAACCTGCCACACCGGGAACGGTGCCGCCGCGGGTCGACCCAGAGGTGAGGGAACCGGACGGTAAGCAGGCCCTGGGTCAATCATTGCGTGCAGGGGAGACTGCGACCGAGCGTTTGGACCGCATGGATCGCCAGCGAGTGGTGCCCGCTGTCCCACCTTCAACTGGCACGACAGGCTTCGGCATTCTAGGCGTGGCACCGTCTCCACAACCCATCGTGGGCGAGATCCCTTCGCTACGCATCATTCCGGCCCAAGGGGTCAACGCGAGTTCACTGAAAGAAATCATCGAGACGCTGATCCCCACTGCGCGAGGTCAGATTGCCGTGGATGCGCCCACCAACTCTCTCGTCGTACGAGTTCCCGATGCAGCGTTTGACGAGATCAAGAAGTTGATCGTGAACTTGCAGGATGTAAAACGCTTCGTGCCGAAGGTTGACGAACCGGCGAGGGGGCGGGGCCTTGGCGGTGGACTAGGCCTTTACCTTGGGCCTGAAGGCCCAGGGGGAGGGGCGGGTTTGAGCGGAATGAGTCGCGGAGGTGGAAGCGAGCTTTTGGGAGAGCCAGTTGTCACTCCGCAAGTCTCATCAGCCGAACGCAAAAAGGACTATGAGCGTGCTGACAAGGCCGCTCGAGATTTCGCCGCGACGATGAAGTCGAATTCGAATCGAGATGACGAGTCGATGGCATCACTTCGGAACCGCGTCGCTTATGCGTTCTCATTGCGGCAGACCTCGGTGCGAGTCGAACTTGCTGAAATGCAGCGTCGCATGGCTGCCATTCAAGATTCGATCGATCTTCGCGATCGGGCGGCTCAGCAGATTATCGAACGACGGGTGAGTGAACTGTTAGATCCGAACTTGCAGTGGGAACCGGCATCAACCCCGGGGATTGGAGCCAGCGGCTCCATGGACGCAAATAGAGTGCAAGGGCCATGGCCAGTGGGGCCGCTGGGCGGGATGGGCAGCAGTGGAATGGATCAAGAACAGCGGTCAGGGACAGGACTGCGGGGTGCGATGCTGCCCGCAGTCGGCCCTGCGAGAGCACCACTTACCACCGCGCCGACAGGTGCTCCATCGGCCGAGTCGATACCAGCGTTGCCGACTGGCGGCAGTGGAGCGGGAGCAGGTGAGGCCGGCGAAGGCATTGGTCCAGGGAGTGGTGCACTTCCTTTGTCATCCAACGCGGCCAACCTCAGCGACGATGCGACGGCTGCTAAATCAGGACCCCTGTGGATGCTGCACATGAGTGCCCCCTGGCGCGGCGCAGAACGAGACGCTCCGGCGATTGTGATTGATGCCAATGAGCAGCGATCGATCCTGTTGTCTGCGTCATGGAGTGCTCAGCGTTTTCCGATTGGAGAGGAAGGCGCGCCAATCGAATCGATGACCTTAGTCGGTTCGAAACTTCCTGTGATGTTGATCGCTGCGGATGAACAGCTTGGCTTGGCGATCTACTCTGTGTCGGGAAAGCTGGTCACTTGGCCCGTGAACTGGTTGGCGTCAGACGTCCGCGTTGGGGATGTCCTGCACGAGGCGATAGGTGGTCATCACGTCGCGATGCCCGGGGCCGCGCACCGTGTCGAGTCCTTGGGAAATACGTTTGTGAGTGGGACATCGATTCCTAAGGACGCGAAAGTTGCAGGGACGTTTGTGTTGGATGGTCGGATGTCGGGCAATCCAGGCTCGATTCTGTTAAAGAACGGGCTGCTGGCGGGGATGTTCCTCGACAATTCGCAGTCCACGGATGCGAGTGGCCAGAAGCCTCATGTACTGCCTACGAAAGCGTTGCTGGAACGTGCTCACCAACTGATCGAACGCAGCGAGTCTGAAGTGCACCGGAAGCTGATCCAGCGCTAATGACGCTTGGTTTCGTCAACAAGAAGAGTGTTGATTCGTCCAGTGTGCCAATAGGCCCACCAAATGAGCACCGCTTGTAATGGCAGCCTGAGCAGATGCACGATTTGCGGAGCAGGGATCAGTTCCTGATGCTGATAGGCGTAGATGTTCGCGGGGAAGACGGCGATCAACAGAGCGACAATGCCCCAAGCCGCCAGCGACGAGAATCGCGGAATCAACAACAAGACACCTAAGGTGATCTCGCAGACGCCGCTGATGTAGACGATCTCCAGCGGGAACGGCAGATAGTCGGGGACGATCTTCAGGAAGAAACCTGACCGAACAAAGTGCAGAATGCCGGCGCTCACCATCAGCAGTGCCAGCAGGAGCTTCGAAAGCGTTTTGATCATCTTGCTGGTTCCCTATTCGGAGTGCATGGGTGCCACGGTTTTGGAGTCTTCGACAAGGCCGTGTCTTCTCTTCCGCTCTGATCTTCATTGACATCGAATCGCCATCAAATCGAAGTCTGCCATTCTTGACGTTGAATCCCAAGCCAGCACGGCTTTGTCGAAGAATCCAAAACCGTGGCACCCTCCGGTTTTTGTGTTGTAGCGGCGTACTTTTGGCTCGCCTCTCGACTAGCGTCAGGGCGACTCGGCGGCAACTCTTGCCGGTGGTGGGCCGATCTCCAGCGTGTTCACCACGTTCCCGGCCTTGCGTCTCTGTTCTGGCGGGGGGTCATGTTGACGGATTTTCAATTCTCAACACAATCGATACCGCATCTCCTCTCATTCATATCGGATTGATTTTCTCGGACGAACGGACGTCGGCCGGGATCGTGTGCTTTGGGACTGGCTGCCGGTTCCGTGAGTTATCAGACAACCAAGGATGGTCGTCGTCATGTCAGCGATTGCAGGCCGTAAACTTCAAGAATACTCGCGCACAGCCGAGCAGACGGCTCGTGACGCATTGGTCGTGGCACACCTGTGGTTGGTCCGGCATCTGATCGGGAAGATCGCGGCTCGATTGCCTTCAGGCGTGGATGTGGAAAACCTCGAGTCGGCGGGAATCCTGGGACTGGTCGAAGCGTCGCAGCGGTTCGATGCGACTCGCGGAGTGGACTTCAAAGCATTTGCCTCACTACGAATTCGAGGAGCGATCATTGATGAGGCACGGCGCAATTGCCCGCTGCCACAAGATCTGATGCGCCGCGTTTCGCTGGTGATGAAAGCTCACGATCGACTGCCGGCCCCGGTCACCACCGAAGACCTGGTGCGCGAGACCGGGTTGTCGGCCGACGAAGTACTGGACGCATTGGTCGCGCGACCGTTTGTCCATGTGCATTCGTTGGAGCAACTGGAAGTCGATCCCGAAAAGAGTGCTTCGGCTGATGAGCAGCGAATGGAGCATGATGAACAGAAGCAACTGCTGGCCGAAGCGATTGCGGCGTTGCCAGAGCGTGAGCGGTTGGTCGTGACGTTGTACTACATGGAAGATTTGCGACTGAAAGAAATCGGGCAGGTGCTGAACCTGTCCGAATCACGAGTATCGCGGCTATTGGCGTCAGCGCAGCTTCAGTTGCGTGAGTATGTCATGGCCAAGGAAGAATAAGTGGTGGAGATTTGTGGGAAAGATTCACTGAAGAGAACCGGTGTGGCACATCCCTGAGTCTTCGAAGGGTGTGGTCTTAGAAGCGAGTGAATTCCACGCCCTTCGAAGACTCAGGGACGTGCCACACTAGATGTCACTGAGGGTCCAACTTGGGAGCGCGGCTCGGCGGGAGCCTCGCCCTCCCAAAAGGCATTGATGAGATGAGGGTTTAAGATGACAGCCAGAGCCGCTGACAAGTTTGTTCGCGAGACACCGCAAGCGGTTTTTCCCGGGCATCGAGTCATCCAGACCACAGAGGTGGCTCGGATTGGCGGCGCGCATACGCATGCCACAGGTCAACACAGCGTCGAGTTGGTTCGTGAAGGGGATGTCGTGAAAGCAATCGATATCACCTGTTCGTGTGGTGAGAAGATGCGGATCTGGTGCTCGTATGAGGATCAGCCGCGGGCGACTTGACGAGACGGGTGGATTGAGGAGTTGGCCCTCCCCGAGATGCAAATCGCCTTTAAGGCAAATTGGAATGATACGGTTCATCAGTCACTGGGAATGGCAGTCGTCGCCGCTTTGTTCGGAACAGGCGTCGCGTTGACCGCTGCGCGCGGTCAGAACGGGTTTGTCGACGACGACTCGCATGTCCCGCCGCCCCCCGGTGGGCAGATGCCAGTGCGGTCTTCCTATCAAACGGCTCAACCGGTCGACTTCGTGCCTCCTGCTGCGGTCGCTTATCCTCCGCAATCGTCCTCTTCGAACCCACTATCGCCCGCCTACAACTTAACTCCGATCCCCGGGGCCACGTCGCGACAACTCGTTGCGCAGGGAAATTTCGGTGCGGGGAAAATGACCCCGCGAATCGGCGCGTATGGGATTGGCGGCAAACGACCCGACCCCCGTGCCGCGGCCGATACATCAAAACGAGTGACTCCCGTGACGTACGCCCAGCCAGCGCCCGCGGCCACCGCCACAGCGAGGCCCACCAGTGCAGTGAAGCCGGCCGGACACTTTGATGATATTTCTGAGTCCGCATTTCCTCCGTCTGTTCCGCCTCCTGTGGGCTCCATGCCGGCACCTTTGTTTCCTCGACTAGCAGCGCCGCTGAATGCGCCGGGGTCGCCATACCCCACGGAACGTCTGCAGGCTCCTTCGATCCTGGGCAGTCACCTGGGCCTGTTGCCGGGCGAAACTGCCACCGAGCGATCGATTCGGTTGATGAACCTGATCAACGACCGCGACCAGCAGATCGACGGCCTCAGCCAACGTAATTCCGAACTCAGTCAAATGGTCAAGCAGCGCGATGACCAACTGCTGCTGGCGATTCGCGAAATCAAGTCGACCCGTAAGGAAGTCCAGACGGCACGGGACGAACTCGAATATTTGCGTCAGCAGGTGAAGGCTCTGCAGGAAAAAGTACATGGGGCAGATCGAGACAACGCAGCCCTGATCCAGACGATGGCTCCGCTGCTCCAAAAGCTGCTGGAGTCCAACAACAACTCATCAAACTCTCCTGAAGAATAGTGACTGCCATGCCGCGGCGATTTTACGTTCTGGGAATGTGGCTGAGCCTGCACATGGGGTGCGCGCATCATGCCCAGGTCCAGACCGCGGCAACAGCCCCTTGCCCGCCACCAGCGCCGTTTCAACAATTCGTCGCGCCCAACTTCGACTGGACCACCGTCAAACGCGTGGTGCTGATGCCAATGGCCAACCAGACGGCGTATGCGCATGTCTCGGTCGAGATCCAGGCGAATCTGGCGGCTGAGTTGCAGCGAGCGGGTCGATTCGATGTGGTCGTGGCCACGACCGAGGATCAGGGCGGACGAGCCCGCGACATCTTCTTGCGCGGAGCCTTCGATGAAATCGAACTGCTGCGGATCGCCCGAGAGTACGATGCCCAAGCCGTGCTGTACGGCAATGTGACGCAGTATCATCCGTATGCGCCGCCTCGTGTCGGCTTGTCATTGATCATGATCAGTCCTGGAGAAGGGGTGGCGATTGCCTCGGCCGACGGACTGTGGGACGCACGGGAGTTATCCACGGCCAAGCAGGCTCAATCGTATCTGCAGCAAAACCTGAGCTGGCGTCAGGGGCTGCTGGGACTGGACCGCCCGTTGGAATCGCCGGACGTTTATCAGAGATTTGTCTGCGAGCAGATTGCTAGCTCGTTGATGCCGCCGGATGCCGGAATGCCGATGCCGGGCCAAGGCATGCCGGGAATGGGGATGCCGCCTCAAATGCAGCCACAGATGGCTCCGCCTCAACTGCAGCCGATTCCGACTCAAATTATGCCGGCTGGCTATGAAGCTCCCCCCGCCAACCCTGCGAAGCAAACCCCACTTTGGAAGAAAATTCGTTACATGCGGTGAAGTCCGATTTCGCGACAGTCTTTACGCCAACTCCCACGTTTGGCAGCCATGGAAGATGGCAAGGTTTGGCCAAAACGTTCGATGAGAGAGACGACGGAGTGATGCGCCGATCTGACTGTGGAAACGTGTGACATGGACTTTGCAACGATCATCGGATTTGTAGCGGCAGTGGCGATTATCGTCGGGGCCATGTACCACCAGACGCACGGTCACCTGATGGGCTTTTATAGCACAGAAGGGGTGTTGCTGGTGATCGTCGGTTCGGCCTGCGCGACGATGATGAGTATGCCGATGAAGAACTTCCTGGGGACTTTTAGCGTCCTGGGGAAGTGCATTTTCTATCGCGAGACTTCGCTGACAGCCGCCTTGTTGCAAATGGTCGACTTCGCCGCGGTCGCTCGTAAAGACGGCGTGCTGGCTTTGGAAGGTCGCCTGGACGAGGTTTCGGAACCGTTCCTGGCCAAAGGCTTGCGGATGGTGATCGACGGCCAGGACCATGAAGCGGTTGAAAGCAGCCTGCGATTGGAATTGTTCTCACAAAGTGAACGTCATTCGCTTGGTAAGAAAGTATTCGCGGTCATGGGGAACTATGCCCCGGCCTTCGGTCTGACGGCGACGATCATCGGTCAGGTCGTGATGTTCCAGAACATGGGTAGCGACATTGCGGCGATCGGTGGTGGTCTGTCAGTGGCGTTGCTGGGAACGCTGTACGGATCGCTGTTTGCCAACATGCTGTGTCTGCCCCTGGCGGATAAGTTGGGGATTCGTGCCAACCAGGAAGCGATGCTGAAAGAGTTGTACTTGCAGGGAATCATGGGGATTGCCGCAGGGCATTCTCCGACCGAATTGAAACAGACGTTGCTCAGCTTCCTGGACGGCCGCACAGCGACCAGGATCGAGCAAGCCGCCTGATGCGGTTGATGGGATGACGGGGACGCAGTCACAGAAGGGCAGGATGAATGTCGGGCCACGGCGGACCAGGAAAGAAGGGCGGCCACGAAGAAGGGGGCGGTCACGCACCCATGTGGATCGTTAGCTTCGCCGACATGGTGATCCTGCTGATGAGCTTCTTCGTACTCCTGTTGTGCCAAGGCTCGCAAAAGACCGCTTCTGATGAAGATCTGCTGAAAATCCTGGCCTCGGTCAAGCTTGGCTTCGGCTACACGCCGCGACCCGATTCCAAAGATCCTCTCGACATCGCCGTGTTGCAGGTGTTGACGCAAAAAGGGACGAGTGGCCATTCGTTCAGCGGCCAGCGCTGGATGTCGGCCGCGATCAAGGGATCGGCCAACAAGGAACGCGATACGTGGGTGAAGGCTCAGTCGAATGTGGGCAAGCCCGTGCGGTTTGGGCGCAATTCGGACGTGATTCCCAAGTCGGCGAACGCGGATCTGGATGAGATCGCCGAAATCGTGCGGCACCACTATCGCATGATTGTGATTCAAGGACACTGCTCGCAAGAAGAAGCGCATCGTGATGCGGCCGGCGGACACGATCTGGCGTTTCGTCGAGCGTTGGCGGTCAAAGTCGCCTTGGAATCACGCGGCCTTGCCGGTGCGCGATTGCGATTGGTCTCTTGTGCTTCGCATGAATCGATGACCGCCTTAAAATCACCCGATCGACAACTTGTGGTCGTGACGCTGGGGACCTATTTCCTGCCCACGGATAATGATGTCCTGCAGGAAGAATCGATCGGTCAGCAAGCGGAACCAAAGAAAGCAGACTCTAGTCACGGACATTAAGATATGAGATTCCACGGATTGGTAACTCTGGCTTCGTTGATGGTCGCCCCGACGCTGTTCGCGCAGGACTATATCCCTTCGCAATCATTTATCCCGTCATCGCCAATGCAGGCCGCTCCCGAACTAAACGCGGTGCCGTTGCCTTCGGTGCCCCTCCAATTGCCGCCCGCGCCCGGTATCCCCAGTCGATCCAGCAGTTTCAATAACGCGGGCGAGACACTGGAAGGGGAGCTGGATGCGCTCCGATCCGATCTGCGGTCGTTTCATTCGCTCAGCGAAGAGGTGGCTCGTAGTGCTCGTGCGGCCGAAGCCGACGCCGATCGCACAATGATCCGCCAGCGACAAGAGATGCTCGACATCCTGACGAAACTGGCGACGCAAGGCCTGACGAAGAAGGTCGAACAGCCCCAACGTCCCAAGTTAGTCCTCTCGACGAGGCCGGAAGAGATTGTTGTTCCCCCGGTGACCGATTCCGCCGTCGACCAATTCGCCCTCGGCAAGTCTCTGTTCCGCGCTGGTGAATACGTAAAGGCCGAGCAGGCGTTCCGCAAAGTCGCCGTCGGCGACGACAACCGGCTGATGGTCAAGTACCTGATCGCCACGTGCCTGCGCAAGCGGTCTCAATGGAAGGGGGCCGTCGAAGCCTACCGCGAAGTCGCCGCCTCGGACAAAGACCCGGTCCTGCGAGACCTGGCCAACTTCCAACTGGACGGCATCCGCTGGAACCAGGACACCGAACTGCAGATCGAGCAGCTCCGCAAACAACGCGAACGCCAGTTGATCCCGTCGAAGAATCAGCCGTAATCCACGCCGAGGAGCGCGCTGAATCCAGGCAACCTTGTTCGATAGAAACTTTGCGCCCTGCATGACACAACCCCCTGCGTGAACTTCTGTAGGACGGATTTGCAATCCGTCCCGTCAAGAAGCCAATTCGGACGGATTGGAAATCCGTCCTACGAATGACCGTGACAACCTCTGATCGAATGTGGCATGACACAACTCCGCGGCGGTGTTTGCGTGGCAGGGTTTTCAACGCCAAGTCGCAAAGGCGCGGAGACGCAAAGAAGATGACGTCTGCTGCATGACACAACCTCCCGCGGTTGGCACGGCCGTGAGTCTTCGAAGAGCGTGGTGAGGAAAGCCAAGACCACGCCCTTCCCAAAGCATCAGAAACGTGCCACATATCGGCTTGTCCGCCACGACCTCGCGATCGAACTTTCGCAGACAGCGCATGACACAACCTCCTTTTGGCGAATGATCTCGGAGCAATTCAATACCCCCGCCGAGTTCATCTCGGTGGAATTGGGCTTTTGCACTAATCAGACGGGCGGCAGGTGACGTAGTGCATAAGCCCGTCTCCATCGAGACAAGCTCGAAGGGATCAGGAATTGGCTTCCTCGGGCGGGTGACACAACCAGCGGCGGGTGACACAACCAGCGGCGGGTGACACAACCAGCGGCGGGTGACACAACCAGCGGCGGGTGACACAACCAGCGGCGGGTGACACA
>CAIMFH010000192.1 GCA_903840265.1 uncultured Schlesneria sp.
GCACGGCGAAAGAACTCACGCCATTCTTTCGCCGAATGCCACCGCCCGATAGAATCTCAGTCACGCGCTCCCGTAGCTCAGCTGGATAGAGCGGAGCTTTCCTAAAGCTCAGGTCGCAGGTTCGACTCCTGCCGGGGGTATCTTTTGCTTTGCGTGCGTTCGCGGCTTTTCGCGTCCCCCTTGGAAACAAGGGGTTTTTCGTTAGTGGGGGTATCACCCTGCGAACCGCCACCCCCCGCAACGGGAGTACGCTGCGTCAAAATCTGCGTCAAAATTGCTTTGTCGAAATCCGAGTCCCTCACCTGCAGGTAGTTTTCCATTGCTACCTTGGGGGTATTTCCCATCCATGCGGTCACCACGTGAATCGGGTGACTCTGCATTAGCTCAGTCTCGCGTGAGCTTCGCAGGTTCTGAAACGGCTTTCCCCACGGTTTTACGCCAGCTTTTGCGATGATCTTGAGGAACGTTGTGCGGAGGTTTGACGCTCCGCCATTCGTTCGCGGAGCGATCACGAATTCTCCGCCGTTTGGAGTCGCTAGATCCAATTCGCTCAGTGCATTCCGCAGTTCAGGGAATAGCGGAATCGTTCTGAATTCGCCCCCCTCGTGGTGTTCGGTTTTAGGCGAGCGGACGAGTACCCTGCCCCGCTCCCAATCAATGCCATCCCATTTCAAGGTGAGAACCTCTGACGGACACCGCAGCCCACCAAATCGACAGAGAGCGAAAATAGCTTTCCACTCGGCGTTCGGACATGCGGCTAAGACTTTCCGGGTCGTCTCCAAATCGACGAATTCCATCCGCTCGGGACGTGCAATCAATCCGGTTTTGTGCCCCTTGAAGGGGTTCTCAGTGATAATTTTGCCTTTGACCGCAGCAGCGAAGAACAGCTTCGCATTTTTGATAACTGTTCGGGTGTAATTCTCCGACATGGAATCGCCCTTACACGATGCCCGAAACTGATCTGCGTCCAAAGCAGTGATGCTTGCGAGTTCCCGGCTTTCGCCGAAGAATTCGACGAGCTTGGACCGAGACGCCCCATAATTGGTTCGCGTTCTCGGTTTTACATCCTTTCGACCTGCAATGTAGGCATCAACGAAACCGCCCAGCGTCGGTCCGACGGGGTCTTGCCCCTTCTGATTGCGAGGTTGTGCCAATCCAACTTTGACAAGCTTCGCATGATGATTGTCGGCGAGTTCGGTCAACCATATGCACTGATCCCGATTTAATGGCTCGCCAAGATGCTTCGCCGCTGCCAGGGCTTTAACACGAGCAGTAAATGTCTTCGCCCATTGGACCGGCTTTTTTCCCAACCAAATCGAGAGTCGCTCGCCTTGGGCATCAAAAAATAGAATCCGATGCTGCCCCTTGGCGTTCGTCGAGAGACTGGCCATCTACTGCCCTTCGCTAAATCAGTTCGCCCGTTCCAAAACTCGCGAAACTTGAACCGCGTTCCATTCCTTGCCGGTTCGCGTTGTGTGCCCATCGGCGTTCAACGATTCGGCAATCTGTCGCAAACTCTTCCCGCTGTCGCGCAGTCCCTTTATCGTTGGAACAAGATCGACATACGCTTCATCTGCGGCCTTTGCCCGAACTTCGGCGGATGCCTTCGCCCCTTTGGCTGATCCTTCCAAACGCTTCGCTTCATGTCCGTCCCAATGTCCGGGACGGGCCGAACCGAGCAGAGTCCCGCGAGCCTTCGCAGCCTGCAATGCGGACTTAGTCCGATCGCTGATGGCTTTCGCTTCACCTTCGGCCACGGCTGACAAAATGTGAATCGTCAGCCGGTTTGCGTGCTCCAAATCGATAGCGATGAAGTCAACTGCCGATTCCATCAGACTCGACATGAAATGCACGTTGCGGGCGAGTCGATCCAACTTGGCGACGACGAGCGTAGCCTTCGATCGCTTCGCGTGCGCGAGGGCTTTCGCCAACTGTGGACGGTCTGATTTTTTGCCCGATTCCACTTCGGTGTAAGTACCGACGACTTGGCAACCACGGCGGGCGACAAATGCGTCCGTAGCGGCCTGCTGACCTTCCAGCCCTAAACCTGACTGGCCTTGCTTCGTCGTCGACACTCGGAAGTAAGTCACGATTTTTTGCACGGCCGAATCCCCGAAGTAGTTGTCGATCAGTCGGTGCAACTGATCTGCGACAACTGTAACATGAGCCCCGACGCTAGTCAAGGGATGTGTTACATTCGGCGATCTGGTGTCGGAGGATGAGTTTTTCATTGTTGTCCGCCAAACTTCCGTGGCTTCCAGAGGATCAGGTAGGCGGAGAGAAGGGTTAGCGGACCGATGATGGCCCAATATGGGGTTGCGTACGCCAAGGATTCAAAACGGAGCATGGTATTGATCGAGGTCACTCCATAATCAAAATGAAATGAACTGGAAGATGGCGAGTTCGACTCCCATGAAAAATTACCCTCCTGAGATAGCACAGCAAGCCGTTGATAGGGTGTGCCGACCCAGATGTGATCGTCTGCAAGATAGCTTCGCACCCACATCCCCGCCATTACGCACGCCATCACCAGCGTGACTACCCCCGCCTTTCGTCGCCAGCCGCGGAAGAATTCACGCATGATCAGAACTCGTCCCACCTTGTTGTCCGTCCACATGGAACACGCTGGAACGCATACCGAACCTATGCGTCGTCAACTTAAACATGCTGCTCATCGAACTACGCGTGCAAACGAAAATCACGCGTTCCAACGAGTGCCACTCACGAACCAAGTTTGACTCCGATTCCCGAATAGACTCGGTGTCGTTGACTTCCGACGCGCGGTTGCCGTGTATCAATGTTTGGCAGTGCTGCCCGAAGATCTTTCCCCAATGTTTGAGGGCTCCCGATGTGTTCACGGTGATTTACCACACACCATTCTGTCCAGGCGGCAAACAATGTAGCGATACTTGCCTCATATCCCGGTCCAACATAACAAGCATCCTCGACAAACTGCTTGATTGGACTGCTCAGGTGCGCCAATTCTGAAAGTAACTCAGTTGAGGACCTCGGCTGTTCGAAGTGGCCACGTTCGTGCAGCCGACGCCACCCTTGCATAGACCAATTCAGAATTCCCGGCAGTTCGCCGAAAAGCCGTTGGCCGAGGTCTCTGTCTTCCCGCCCAGCGAATGATCGAGTCATTCGCAACAAGACTACACGAGTCATGAATGCTCCAGATGCGTCCCGCATGTTCGGCAACTCGTTCGACATCAGAACAAAGCGAATCGGCATCCGGATACCTGTGAGTGTCGGCAGATTCTTTCGATGCACGTCTTGAGGATCTTCACCACTGATAGACAGCAATCGTTCAACAATTGCAATTGAATCGTCACGGCCACTTAGTCGAGCATCTGGAATCAATGCGACATGCTTGTTGAGTAGTGGCCACAGACCAAATGGACCGGCCAGACTGGAAAGCGTCGGGCTCGCAATGTTGCCCTCACCGAGCAATAGTTGAAGTACGCGCGCAATTGTCCCTTTGCCGCTTCGTGGCGGACCGATCAACATGAGTAGCTTATGCTGCCGAGTGTCGGGAAGCAGTAGATAGCCGAACCATTCTTGAAGTGAGTCAATTGTCTCTCGGTCGTCTGACCAGAGCGATTTCAAAAATGCAAGCCAGTTTGGGCACGTTGCATCCGGGGAATAGTCGTATGAGAGGCAGTTTCCACTGAATAGCATTGGTGTCGGATCGACTTCCGAAAGCTTCCCCGAAAACAAATTTGGCAAATGAAGTAGCGTTTTCGCTGTAGCGAGCAATTCGCGTGCGGGGAATGGCGGATCCTCAATTAACCACTCAGGCATTGAAACACTATCGGACTGTACTGTGAGTGAGGCAATAGCATTGTCAACGTTGGCCAATAGCGCCTTCGTAACGGGTTTGACTTTCGGGCGCTCCTCACCCGCCTTCGCAGGAGTCCATTTCGACAGCACGCTGATGTTTGCTCGGTCAAACTCTGCTTTGACAGACTGAGTAAGAATCGCGATGAGTTCGTGCTTCTTCAACTCCTGCCATCGCAAGCCGTCCCAGTGCCAATAATCACGTTGCCACCAGACGAGCTTGCGCAATCCATTCGCTAGTGAGTAGTGTTGATTCAAGAACAATCTCGCGAGTCGATGGGGATCGTCTATCGCTTCGTTGGGAAGACTTTGAAGCAGCTTGTCTGCTTGTCGAAGTGTGGTCATAATCGAGATTCCATTGATTCGCCCGGTTATGGCCTGCCAGCCTGCCGGGCTTTTGCATTATTTCGTAGATGCTGCGACGCTTGATTTAGTCTCTGCCTCGATCCATCGCCGCAACTCGCTGATCGGGTACAAAACGCGGCTACCAGCCCTGACAGAATGGATCGGCCCGCGTGGTGCAGTTAAATCCCACAGCAATCGGGCCGAGATACTGCAGGCCGCCGCTGCTTCATCCGTTGGGAGCAGTAGCTTTTCGGTGAGGACCTCCCGGCCTGGGCGAGTGAGAGCTGTGCAATCGGCCTGTAGTTTGGCGACGACTGCTGTCGCGACAAGTTCTACCAGTTCGGCGACCGCTTCTTGATTGATGGTCATCGTCAGCATGGTGCCGCATCCCCAATCGAAAGCCATCCAAGTCGCTGCAGTTCGTCGGCAACCCTGCCAACGGTGTCGCCAGAGACTGTGCGATAGTTCGCCACACGCTGCAGTTCAATCGCGCCGGATGCATCCATCGAGTCGAGCACTCGACGAAGCTTCCAGGCCGGGATCTTCGCGCCGTATTGCCGATCGATGGATGCGGCAAGTCCGGTGATCGTCAGCCGAATAGGTGTCGCCATTTGCTATTCCTACGTGACAGCACCGCAACTCCAAATGTGGCTTTGCTGTGAGTGATGTCACTCAGGCACCATCTTCGCGACTCAAATTCAGATGGCTAGTTGCAACGATGCGTCCCGTAGGAGTTCGTGAGATGCCGTACAAAAGCGGTACGAAATCTGGATCAGACCAGCTAAGTCGACTTCGCAGGAAATTGGACACCACATCGCGAGAACACCGACCGATGGATTTTGACTAATTTGGCCTTCGAAATCGGGTGATTGAATATCAAAGTCTCACGCCGCATCACGTTTGCAAAGTCCGTCCAGCCGGAGTCGCTGGTGATATTTGGGAACCATTTCCGTGCTGCTATTGGTCTCGTCCAATCCGTCCAATCATCCGGACTCCTTTCATAAGGAGTCGACGGCTCGGTCTTCCTTGGTCCCTCAGGTAGCCACACGGCCAATTTAATCGAGAGAGCTTTGAGTTTATTCTCGAACACATAGGCGATCTTTGTGATCCCGCTCCGCACGGCACGATCGAATTGTTTATTGTTCGACTGGTCGTACGATTTCGCGAAATCATCAATGTTGAGCCATCGCCGCAAGTCTTCCAACAGGAACCGCACCTCATCTCGGAGAGATTCCGGAAGATTTGCCGCTGTGTCTATCAAGCCGCGTACCGTCTTCTCGAGATCTTTCATCAACCCGACCGGGTTCTCCAGTAACGCGATCCGATCGAACATTAGCCTATTACGAAGATCTGTAATCGCAATTGCGAACTCGCCAGGTGTGACCGCCATCTCAGATGCCCCTTGTCGGTAGATATCGGGTCGGGCTAGAGCTGGCTGCGACAAGGGGAGCAACCACGTCATCTAGCCCGTGAAGCCGCCTTGCTTGCAAACAAAGTGGCAACCCGATGGGTCAAACTACCCGCACGACAGAAAAACTCAACTTAGATGCGGTACACTTTGATCTGCAGTCGATGGTAAACTGAATTCTCGTGACCACTTCGGCATCTGACGTCGTGACTGTCATTCGCTCAACAAAGGACACCTCCGCGGGATGTCAGATCGTTTTGACGAACTTCGGGTTTGTCCAAAGTGCCACGGCATGCAGCCGCTGTCCGCGTTCAAGCTGCGGTCAAAGTCTCAGTCGTGCGCTCCATCGTGGTGCCGAGGCTGCGTCAACTTGCAGGCTCGAGTTCTTAGGGCACGTGAGCGTCAACTGGCTGCTTCCGAGCTATTGCGTCGCATTCGGTTCGGTTCCCCCGCAAAACGTGTCTACGCCCTCTTGGGAGGCGCGGCTCGGTTGTCCGGCGGTGTAGACGTTCTGTCGAGAAAATTGGACCAAC
>CAIMFH010000193.1 GCA_903840265.1 uncultured Schlesneria sp.
GGGACAAACGCAGCCGAGGCTATCCACGGAAAAAATACGAACCCCGTTCCAAGCCACCGCAAATCTTCTACGCCACCAAAGCACAACAACGACTCGCTCAGAACATCCCCGTTAACGCAAAACAAAAAGGGTTAACGGCGTTGCGTTGCACGGTTTTGGAGTCTTCGACAAGGACGTGTCTTCTCTTCTACTTTGACCTGATGTCTTGTCTATCATTCCCGATAGCAAACCATCATTTTTAACGCTGAACGCCACACCAGCACGGCTTTGTCGAAGACTCCAAAACCGTGGCACCCAAGCCTAAACGACCAACGTCGCGAATGATCGTCTAGTTGAAGTACTCGACGGCGTTCTTGAAGATCTGACGCCCAGCGCCATCGCCGGTCAGACCGAGTCGTGTCCATTGCGGATGCTGCGTCCCGAACAGGAATCGTTCTGGATGCGGCATCAGTCCCAGGATGCGGCCGGTGGGATCACCCAGGCCGGCGATGTCTATTGTCGAACCGTTTGGATTTGCGGCCCAACGTTCATTGATCGGATTGGATCCGGACTCGACCGGTGACCATTCGGCATAGCTGAGTGCGATCTGGCCGCGTCCGCGCCAATCGTTCAACACTTGGTCGCTACGCACAACGATTCGTCCTTCGGCGTGCGCGATCGGCAGGTCGAGTTCTTCGATTCCACGCAAAAAGACGTTTCCAGGCGCGGTGACCTTAAGATGAACCCAGCGGGCGGTGTATTTGCCGTTTAAGTTCCAGGTCAGCGTCGCCTCTGCGTCTTGGCGTTCAGCCGCTAACGACTCGCCCGTGCCACCAGGAAGGATGCCCGCCTTCAGTAGTGTTTGGAATCCATTACAGATGCCGAGCACCAGTTTTTCGGCCGACAGGAAGCGACGCATGGCGTCGCCAAGGTGGCCGCGAAGCTGGCTGGCGAAGACGACACCGGCCCCGATATCGTCGCCATAGCTGAATCCGCCTGGAATGCATAGGATCTGGAAATCGTCGAGCAGAGCGGGTTGTTCCAGCAGTTGGAACAGATGGATTCGCTCGGACTGTCCACCGCAGGAATCAAATGCAAACGCGGTTTCGGTATCGCAATTCGTTCCCGGGGCTCGCAGAACGCAAATTCGAGGGGCGGACATTCGCGGCAGATCCTTTGATCACAAACATAAATCACTTCGGCCGAGCGCTGTATCAGCCATTGAGCTGATAATAACCACGCTGAAGACGAAGCGGGAGCGTCGGAAGAATTTCGAATGAGCCGACCCATTGGGCCGGCTCGATTCGAAGTTCATTCATGTCGCTCCGCTCAGCAGTTTATCGTTCTTGCGATCCGCCGGAACGGGGAGCTGCACCTGCTTTTTGAGGCCGTCGTTGCGGACGTCCACCGGTCGCCGTTTGGGCTGGCTTGCCACCAAATCGTCGAGCCGCATTCCCTTTGCCGGGAGCGCCAGGTCGGCCGTTATTCGGACGTGCTGGTCGTCGGCCCGCTGACGGAGCCGATTGCGATGCGCCTCCCTGCATGTGATACGGATGATCGGTACGAACAGGAATCTGCTTCTTGATCATCTTTTCGATACCACGCAGGGCACTGCGTTCATCAGCGTCGCAGAATGTCAGCGCGATCCCTTCGGCACCAGCTCGGCCCGTTCGACCGATTCGATGGACGTAGTTCTCTGGCTCCATCGGCAGGTCATAGTTGATGACGTGCGAGATGTCATCGATGTCGATTCCACGAGCAGCGATATCGGTGGCGACCAGCACTCGCGTCCGTCCGTCACGGAAGCCGTACAGAGCTCGCTGACGAGCGGCTTGTGACTTATCGCCGTGGATGGAGTCGGTCGAAATCCCGGCCGCATCCAAAAAGCGAGCGATCTTGTCAGCGCCATGTTTCGTCCGAGAGAAAACAATCGCGCGACTGACGGTGACATCAGACAAGATGTTCTGCAGGAGTGCGCGTTTGTCTTCGCGGGCGACAAACATCACATGCTGTTCGACTCGCTCGGCTGTCGTCGACTGTGGTGCGACTTCGATGCGGATCGGATCGCGAAGCAGTTGATTAACCAGCGGAGCCAATGCCGGTGGCATCGTGGCGGAGAAGAACAGCGACTGTCGCTTCACCGGCAATGCGGCAACAATCTTTTCGATCGCTGGAAGAAAGCCCATGTCTAGCATGCGATCGGCTTCGTCCAGAACGAATGTGTCCAATCCATCCAGCCGAATCGCGCCCTGTCCCATCAGGTCGAGCAGGCGCCCGGGAGTCGCGACGAGAATATCGACTCCGCGGTTCAAAATGCGTGTTTGCGGCAATTGGCTAACGCCACCGACGACCACGACCTGTCGGAACTTCAGCCCACGACCATAAGTCGCAAAGCTTTCATCAATTTGTTGTGCGAGCTCGCGGGTCGGAGCCAGGATCAACACTCGTGGCTTGCGTGCCACAGGAGCGCGACGCGACAGGGCCAGGCGATTGAGGATCGGCAACGCGAATGCAGCGGTCTTACCTGTTCCGGTCTGAGCACAGCCGAGCAGATCGCGGCCGAGGAGCAAATGAGGAATGGCCTGCGCCTGAATGGGCGTTGGGGTCGTGTAGTTTTCATTCTGCAGGGTCAGTCGAATCGGTTCGACAAAATCAAAGTCAGCAAAAGAAGTCAAAGAACTATCCTAATGTCTAACCAGCAATCGGCTGGCACGAAGAACGAACGGCGTGACAAAATTGCCACACCCATTTACTGGGACAGCCGTTCGTGAAGCCAACGCGATTGGCACGACGCCCGTGCTACGCCCGAAGGAATAGCCCGCCAAGTTCGCCAATTGCGACATCAAAAACGGCAAATAGAAGCCGATGAATTGTCGGACGGACCAAGTCCATCCATCTGGAGCACCAAGCACAGGGCTCACTGGAACAATTCAATCACAAGACGCATCAATAGAGTGTCGTCTCGAATTCCGGTCACACGGAGGGTGCCCGGGCACATCTTCAGGCGATAAACACGGCGGGAAGCGAATTCTTCCCGCCGCGATTTTATTGTATCAATCGCCTTGAGAGTCGAGAGTCGCTCAACTCATTTCAATTAATAACGGCCGCCACCACCACCGCCTCCATAACCACCGCGACCACCACCTCCACCGCCGCCTCCGTAGCCGCCACCACCTCCACCGTAACCACCTCGTCCGCCACCACCACCACCGCCGCTTCGCTCTTCACGAGGACGAGCTTCGTTGACGGTAATCGCGCGGCCTTGGAAATCGGCACCATTCACGGCTTGGATTGCAGCTTCGGCTCCGTCGGCCATTTCCACAAATCCGAATCCGCGTGAACGACCGGTTTCACGATCCGAGATCACCTGGGTCGAATTCACTGAGCCGTATTGCGAGAACAAATCTCGCAGATCATCGGCGGTCGTATTGAACGACAAATTCCCAACATACAAATTCTTGCTCATCGTCATCCTTCGTGAGTGTGACATGACACTCACCCAAAACAGGTCACTGGCTGCCACGTGAAATCGAGGCAGGGAAGATCTAAGCCAAACCGAGGCCAAACGTCCGATCGATGTCACCGCGGCGAGCGATTCCCGAGTAGCTCGTCGAGGGGAATCCGATGGGGACGCGGCCGTCGAACGTCACCGGGCTTGGCGATCTTGGACTCTGCAAAGTGGGCAGTGAGCAAGAGGACAAAAGCATGAGGTGGACAAAAACGGCAGTCATCTTCCTCTTTGACAGTCACCATTGACCATCAAAGTGGGACGGATTATAGCCGAGGCATCGGAAAAGAAAACGTCAATTCATGCAGTTTAATGGAAAACTGGCGACGAGAACGGTAATTCGTGACGATCATTCCGAAGCCCCGGCCCCTTCCTGTGACCTCGCTCACGTGTGAAATTGCAAGCCACTTGTCCGGCTGAATCCGCTTTCAACTCGTCGCTTTGGAATCCCAAGAAACCCCATGAAATCAGGCCTTACTGTCGGAACGGTCGGTGAACTTCAGGCCATTGTCGGCGCGGATCACGTCATCCATCTGGGGGCGGACCGCCCCGGCGGTGCGGTGGTCTTTGCCACACCGGCCATGATTAATCTGATGGAATTGGCCGCTCGAGAGGCAATTCGCCCGTTTTTGGACGACGGCGAAGAATCAGTCGGAGCCGTCGTGCAGATCGAGCATTTGGCCGCGACACCCATCGGTGCGGCAGTTCGAGCGGTCGCGCGAGTCACTTCGGTGAACCGCAAGCTGATCGACTTCGAGATTCAAGCGTTCGATGCGGTCGATCTCATCGGCAAGGGAACACATACCCGCGCTATTATTCAGACAGATCGCTTTACCCAGCGCCTAGCCGAGAAAGCGTCCAAACTTTCCGAGGGAGTCGTCCTGCCAATGCCGCTTATTGCAAACTCTGGCGACTTGAAACCGCTGCCCACTCTTGCTGTCACGGTCGATGGTGCAATTGCCAGCGTCATTTTGAACCGGCCTCAAAAGCTGAATGCGGTGAACCAGCAGATGACCGCGGATTGGGAACAGTTGAACTGCTGGCTTGCGGGGCATCCCGAGGTGCAAGTTGTCATCGTCACCGGGGCAGGGGACGCATTCTGTGCGGGAGACGATGTGGGCGAAGTCGGCACGCTGCCGATCGATGTGGCGACGCAACTGAGCCATCGACAAGCTCGAATGTACCTGACTTGGGAACAGTTGCCGCAAGTTTTCATCGCCGCGGTCAACGGAGCGGCCCTGGGAGCAGGGTGCGTGATGGCCTGCGCCTGTGATTTCCGCATTGCAGCTCATTCGGCCAAATTTGGGATGCCTGAGATTTTGCTGGGATGGCCACCCGGTTACGGGGTAGCCCAGTTGACCGCATTGATCGGGAAGGCCCGGGCGCTGGAAATGTGCGTGCTTGGCCAGCAGATCACTTCTCAAGTTGCAGCGAACTACGGCCTGACTCATGAAGTGGTGCCACTGGGACGTGTGCAGGCTGCTGCTCGCGAGTTGGCCACGCAACTGTTGGCGCGTCCGGCGAGTGCTCTGCGGGAAACAAAGCGGTTGGTGCATCAGGACGAAGGGGTGCAATCCAAGATCGCTTATCTAGCGGATACGGCGGGGTATATCCGCTGCCTGCAAGGGCCGGATGCACGAGAAGGGATCGCAGCTTTCAACGAAAAGCGGCCGCCGCGATTCGGATCGTGACGTGTGAACATGTGGACAAACTTCCCATCTACTGCCCGTTGGCATAGATTGGAAGTCCGTGTCACTATCCGCCATCCGTCTCGAAGCGATTACGTGGAGTCATCTTGGCCGACAAGAAACCAGACTTTGACGAATTCCTGGAGAAGTTTCGCAAGCATCGCGAACTGATGATGGAGGAACTGCACAAGGTCATCGTCGGCCAGGAATCGGTGATCGAACAGATCCTGGCGGCGATCTTCACTGGCGGACATTGCCTGCTGGTCGGTGTTCCTGGGTTGGCCAAGACGCTCACGGTCTCGACCATCGCGCAGATCCTGGACGTGCAGTTCAAACGCATTCAGTTCACCCCCGACTTGATGCCATCCGACATCACCGGCACAAACGTGCTGGATGAGAATGACACGGGTCGGCGCGAGTTCCGATTCGTCGAAGGTCCGGTCTTCACCAACATTCTGCTGGCCGACGAAATCAACCGTACCCCACCGAAGACGCAGGCGGCCTTGCTGCAGTCGATGCAGGAACATGAAGTCACTGTTGGACAGACGACTTACAAGTTGCCCGAGCCGTTCTTCGTCATCGCCACGCAGAACCCGATCGAGCAGGAAGGGACCTATCCGCTTCCCGAAGCCCAACTCGACCGGTTCATGTTCAACGTAAAGGTTGACTATCCGAACCTGGCCGAAGAAGAAAAGATTCTGTCCGCATCATCGGGCGAGCGGCAAGAGGTTCGCAAAGTTCTCTCGGCGAAGGCGATTCTGTATTTGCAAAAGCAGATCAGTTCCATCGAAACGGGGCCATTGACCATTAACTACGTCGCGAGACTGGTTCGCGCGACGCGACCGGGCGATCCATCATCTCCCAAGTTCGTGCGTGACATGGTCGACTGGGGAGCGGGACCGCGCGCCGGTCAGTTCTTGATTGCCGGCGGCAAAGCGATGGCCGCGATGGACGGTCGCCCCAGCGTCTCCATGCAAGACATCCGCAAAGTCGCAATCCCCGTGCTGCGACACCGCCTGTCGACGAATTTTCAGGCTCAGGCCGAGGGGATGACTTCAGAAACTGTGATCGCGAGATTACTGGACGAAGTTCCCGAGCCCAAGATTCCGAAGTATGTGTGATCCGCGTTCATTGGAATCTATCTGCGGAAGAATGCGCATGCAGAGGGACGCTAATCTAATGGTCAGCGTTTCCGCATCAGGATGATGAAATACCCCTCGGTCTGATCAGGCAGCAGTTCCCACTGCTCTGGGTGGTCGCGGTATTCGGGGATTTCGGACGGATTCTTGATTTCGCTGTAACGATGCTGGGTGTCGATCACGATGAAATCGGTGTCTTCGGGAACGTGTTCCTCGTAGTTGCTCACTTTGCGGCGATAGCCGCTGTAGTCGTACGAGCGATCGTAGTGAGTGAACCGTGGATGCACGAAGTCGGTGGATGCGACGCGGCTGCTGATCGGTATCTTCGGAGGGACACCAGCGAACAGAGCCGCACGTCGGCTGGGAGCGTACAGCGTTCGCCAGAACCAGCTTGACCCAGGATCCCAGAAGGAGATTCCGAGCGGACCAAGCGAAAAGAAGAAGTTCGTCGCCAGCGCGGTGGTAACGAGCAGCGATCTGATCAACGTGGACAAGAGCGCGGGCGATAAGGTTACTTCTGACAGGCGGGCCACGATGATCTTCGAGCACTCGATTGCGTTCGGGATGCCTGCGGTGACCGCCCAGAAGACGATGGCGACCAATGGGGCATGGAACTGATGACGCGGATCTTTCGCCAGTTCATTCAAGCACAGGATGCCGAACAACGGGCCCCCTACCGCCAGTCGGCCGGGGGAAAAAAACGCGAGAAATGCGACCGGCGCGAGCATTGCCAACGCGTACAGCACCGTTGACGTCGAAATCAGTTCGCCGAACAACAAGCCCGGCTGAGTGACCATCGTCTGCACAATTTGTTCGGGAGTCTTGCCGAATTTTTCGAAGTAGCGAGCGTAGTGAACTTCGGCTCCAGAACGGAACCAGGGCATGACGACTCGCGTTGCCACCCACAGATACGCGACGCTGCCGACGCTCATCGAGATTCCGACCAGCCACCATCGCACTTTGGAGGCTTGAATGACTGTCTGGCTTCGACGCTGCCAGAGATCGCGAGTGAAGATCCATAGACCCAGCGGGCCGAAAATCAGGGCGTAGTCTTCCTTCACCGTAAACGTCATGCACATCCCCAGCAGCAGCCCACGTAAGTTGCGGCGTTCCAGTTGGTCCAGTGTCAGCAGCAACAAAGGAATGCCGAAGGCTTCCGGTCGGAAAGTCTTCAGGTCGATTTCGATGTCCAGGAACTGCATCGGGGCATAAAGCAAATAGGCAATCGACGCCGCGAGCGCGAGCTTGTCCGATCCCGACTGCCGTCGCGTCATCCAGTAGACGGGGAACGCTCCGAGAGCCAGCGCGGTTGATTCGGCGAGTTCCAACAGCAGATGCGAAGGCCAGAGAACATAGAGTGGAATCAGGAACAGATGCACGAACTGGATATGTTCGCCCCAGAACAATCCCTGATCCAAGTAACTGCGGAATCCTTTTCCATGCAGCACATTCCACAGATGTTCCTCGTACATGGCGGAATCGCCATGCGGGATCAGTAGATTGAAATAGAGTCGCCAGTTCATCGTCGTAAAAATGACGATGTACAGTCCACAGGCCAGCCAGAGCCACCGAGTTGATGTTCGTGGACTCGATTCCGATGTCACGTTGAGTGTCGATTGCGCAGGCTTGATGCTGAGACAACATAATGTCGTGAGCCAGCCGCTCACACAGAACGCTAACCAGAACTGTGGCGTCACAGTCAGAAACGTGACCAACCCTTGCCAACCGATCAGACCGCCACCGATCCACGCCCATTCCCAGAGATCGAGCAAACACCACCACAGCGAACCCCACAACCCCCAGCAAACCAGCGCAGAGGCTATGCTTCGTCCCGTTCGACGCGCGAGAAAGATGGAACCGAGGATCCATGTCGACACGATCATCGCGGCCGCGGTTGCCGCGATGGACGTGAATTCGATTGGAGCTTCGTCAGGCGCACCGCCTGGACCAACTTGAACACCGACCAGCGACATCCAACTGGCTGGACTGATGAAGTTTGAAGTGAGCACTCGAGACGAAAGCCACGTCTGCACGCAACTCGATGCGAGCAATACGGCCGTACAGATCGCGACGAAGGCGCGAACCCATTGGCCGGCTGAGGCAGCGGTAACGGTGGAGGATGACGATTTAGGACTCATCATCGCATCGTAATGATGTCGCGAGCCGAGCGACAGGATTACATGTTCGTCTTCGCGTCACTCGCATCACCAAGGACCGAATTGAGAGCGGTATTCAGCACACCGTCGTGGCGATGATCTTTAGAGTAGACACGGAAGATGCAGAAGCTGATTGGAAGTGCTCGGAACAGATCATCATCAGAAAGTTCTTGAGTCGCTCCAACGGCAGGGTCGAGCAAGAAATTCTGTCCGCCGGCCGGCAACCGCCCGCTCGGCCGATGGTAATGACGCGCCACATCGATCTTGAGCGGGATCTGCTTCAGATCCGCTGGCAAGCGTTCTCGCAGCCGCCGCACCACGAGATCAGGTTCGGAGAAGATCGTCGTTCGTTCAGCAGTCCCGGAATGAAAATTCAGCGTCCTTTCACAGGCCATCTTCCACTCGACCTTACGAGCCAGTATCAGCCGCCAGCGCCGACCAAGTTCCTGCAGTTCTTCCTGCTTGCTGTCGCCCCAACGCATCACATCGACTAAGAACGATGATTCGGTCAGCTTGCGATAATTGTCGAGTTGATCAAGCGGATTGCCCTGAAACAGATAAGGCATCGTTTCGGGGAACAGTTCTTCCAGCGCCAAGTCGACCGCGCGAACTGTGCGGTGAAAGTAAATCGTGCGAAACAGATTGGCTCGCGTTTCGATGAAGTTGATCAACGTAGGCAGGCCGCGAGAGTGGATCGTCAGGCCGGCTGGCGTGAAAAACGAGTAGTGCAGGATGCGATTCAGATCGAATGCCTTGGTGTTGTAGCCCGACATGTAGGCGTCACGCAGCACGAAATCCATGTTGTCGACGGTGTAAATACCGCTGAAGAGTGATCGCAGTTTGCGCAGCCAATCGGGATGTCCTTCTTCAGCAGCGGCATCTCGTTTAGGCCGACGAATCAGCCACGAGATCTGTTGCGGGTCGAGTTCCTCGAGAGGCTGAAGCTGGCCGTTGGGATTGCGGCGAATTCGGCGCAATAGGTCGCCAAGTTCGTGCTCAATGACCACGCCACCGATGTCTTCGTGCGTGATGTCGAATTGATGCAGGAAATGCTCGTCAAAGAAATGGCCGAACGGACCGTGACCCACATCGTGCAACAACGCGGCCATTCGCAACAGGCTCTCGACGTACGCTCGCGAAGGAACATTGCGACACGATTCGACCAGCGAATCATACCAATGCGAGATTGCGACGGACGACAGATGCATCGCCCCCAGGATGTGCTGGAATCGCGTATGTTCGGCCGAAGGAAAGACCCACCAGGCTGTTTGCAGTTGATGAATCTGTCGCATCCGCTGCACCCACGGATGATCGATGATTTCCTGCTCGGCCACTTCGCCCGCGGGAAGGCCCGACCGAGCAATAAACGGAATGTATCCGTGAATTGGATCGTGTGACAAACTCTCATTGGCAAAATCGCGGGCCATTCCACAAACCTCGAATCCAGTCGAACAAACAGAGCTGTCGCACAGGATAACCGAGGCACACGAAAGCAGACAGAGCAGCCAGAGCTTAACGGCAGAAAGATTCAGCGATCACCAGCGAATCAAGCACAGTCGCCACAAAGATCGGGCCGGCTATGCCATTCGTGTTCGATCCCCTGCATGAGCAGCGCACAATCGAACTCGATCGAGCCTTTGGGAAAGAAGGCTTCGTTGTCAAAGAAGCTCGAGCGAACTTCATCCACCGCCAGCGGTTGAACGGACCAGTTCAAACAATGCAGCTCCAACCCTTGATAGCGGCCTTTGGCGTTGCTCTCGGAGTAGCCCAAGGCACCCATCTGAAAGAATTCAGAGGCTTCGTCAATCGATTTGAAGAGCGACGTTGCCGGAAGTGCGGGTGTGCGGTGGCAGCGCACTGACATTGCCGTATCGTCGTCATCGCTCTTCAGGGCCACAGACAGATCGTTAACGGTCTCATGGACATCGAATTTGGCGTGATGATGTACGCCGGGAAAGATTCGTCCACCGGCCAGTGTATTCATCCATGAATCGGTATCGCGACGGCGGACATATACGCCGGTTTTGGTCGTCCCTTGATCATCCCATTCGACGGCAACCCGGTGTGCCGCGTTTTCCGACGAGATTCCGCACCACGCCGGCAGCAATTTGGGCCGAACCTGCTTCAGGCGAATCAAACAGACCCCAACGAACCCAAATCCGCGAAACGTCTGGGGGCGAAAGGGCGATGGCAACAGTGGAGCCAACACAGCCGGATCGACTCGGTAGTTCACCAGGATTCGACGATCGATGACGCCGCGGATGACAGGGATCTTCATGGATTGTTCCTCCGCGACAGTAACCGTTCGCCGGAGCCCTCGATTAACTGGACTGGAGTACTCCGTAGTCCAGCCATCGCTTGATCTGAGGATCATCCGCCAGCAAGTTGCACCAAAGGACTTGCGGTATCTGGTTCGCGAATTGCGGAAAATTGGCATCGACCAAGCCCGCTTCGCCAGCTTGATGCAACGTCGAATTCCGAGGCAGGTCCGTCGACTTCAGCAAGATCAGTTCGTGGGCATCCCATTCTTGAGCCACCCAAGCGGCAATCGAATCGCTTGTCGTGTCCCACGTATGTGGCAGCGATGTCTCACCATGAGATTCGGCAAGCGACAGGGATGCCTCGATATTGAGGAGCAGAGGTGCAGTTTGAGCTTTCCAGAATCGGATCGCTTCATCTCGCGTGGTGACATCGCCCCATTCAGGCAGCAATGTTCTTACCAGAGCACGACCGACGGACAGCGATCGCAGTGCGAGCCAGTGAGCCGCCTCGTCAGAGAGGTTGAACCGCGTGCTCCAGTTCCGCACGACATCAGCCGACTCACCGCCGCCCACGATGACCAGGACTCGCGACGATTCGATCTTGGCAAACAAGTTACGGAGCCGGGTTGCCAAATCGGGGCAACTCAGCAGGCTTCCACCAAGTTTCAAGACAATCAGCGACATACGAAAACACTTTGGTTCAATGGTTACAATGCACTGAATCGGCGAGTCGACCGCATCGCGGGTTAGAGTACCTCGAACACGGTCGCGACAGCATTTCCGCCCCCTAGGCAAAGCGCCGCGATCCCGTATCTCACTTTTCGTCGATGCATCGCGTGCAGCAGAGTGACGGCCACGCGTGCACCGCTGCAACCGAGAGGATGCCCAAGTGCAATCGCCCCGCCGTTCACATTCACGAGTGCCGGATCAAGCCCCAATTGACGGATGCAAGCCAGGGCTTGGACAGCGAAGGCTTCGTTGATTTCAAATAGCCCGATGTCGGCAATCGACAGTCCCGCTTTTTCGAGCACTCTGCGGATCGCTACGACCGGGGCGACAAATAAGTCTGTCGGAGCCAATCCAGCAGTTGCGGAGGCTTTCACGCTGGCCATCGCTTTCAATCCATGAGCTCGCTGAAATTCGCTCGACACCACGACCACGGCCGCAGCACCATCGCTGATCATCGAGGCATTGCCTGCGGTGACCGACCCTTTGCTCAGAAATGAGGGATTTAGTTTTGCGAGTCGCTCGCTGGAAGCATCCGCGCGTGGGCCTTCGTCGGTGGAAACTACTCGGTCGCCGCCGCGCTGGGAAATTGTCACGGGCACGATTTCGTCCGCAAATGCACCGGCCTCAGTAGCTGCGATGGCTCGGCGATGGCTTTCCAGTGCGAATTGGTCTTGATCTGCTCGCGAAATCTCTGCCGACGCCGCCAGCCCCTCTGCAATGAGCCCCATGGATTGATTGCTGATGGCACAGGTTAAACCCTCATGCATCAGGCTATCGACCAACACACGATCACCAAGCGCCGGTCCGTTGCGGTCGACCAGAAACGGCGCGCGGCTCATCGATTCCAAGCCACCGGCGACCACGACTTCGGCATCGCCAACGCGAATCGCTTGCGCCGCCAGCATGATCGCTTTTAATCCCGACCCGCAGACTTTGTTGATCGTGAGTGCGGCCACCGAATCTGGCAAACCCGCTTTGAGCGCGGCTTGACGTGCCGGGGCCTGGCCCAGACCCGCTCCAAGGACGTTCCCCATGATCACTTCATTGACCTGATCTGGTGCCAGGCCGCTTCGAGTCAAAGCGGCCCGAACGGCGATGGCTCCCAATTCCGGCCCGGTCAACGAAGAGAGAGCCCCTTGAAATTTTCCGATCGGTGTCCTACAAGCGGCCAATATGACTGCGTCGTTCATGAGTTGTCTCGCCACGAGTTGCTGCGCACTGAGTGATTTGGTGTCAAAAGTTCGGCCGAAAACCTCTCTCGATCTGAATCGCATTCTCCACTAATAATAGCGACTGTCCCGTGTGATTTGTTTTTTGCTGACGTATTTTGAAGCGTGGCCGCCCTACCAACAATGCGGACGCCGCTGTTGGCTGCACGTTATGATTGGATATGGCCGGTGAGACGATGAATAGGCGAGTTCATCAAACATTACTGCGATTCGCAGATTTCCTGCTTTCGCACCCGATTCTGGTCTTTGGCGGTCTGCTGCTCTCGGCATTCATCTCGCTGGCCATCGCGCGCGGTGTGAAGTTCGATTTCACGCCTCAATCGATCTATCGCGGCAACGACGAGTTGCTGGCCTACGCCGAAAAATTCAAACAGACCTTCGGCTATGACGAGGGAATTCTGCTGGTCGTCCTGAAAGCGAACGGCGAGCAAGATGCCTTGAGCATGCCGGCTTTGCAATGGCAGATCGACATCTGCGAGCAGTTGAAAACCGTTCCAGGCGTGATTCGAACAGACGCGGTTGGAACCCTGCAAGTCCCTCATTTTACGTTCGGCGGATTGTCACTGCAGCCCATGATCGAGGAAGTGGTCGTCAACCAGGCCGCATCCGATCGAGTGCGAAAGTTGCTGGCCGATTCCCAAATGGTGCGTGGCGGTCTGCTAAGCGAAGACGATAGCGTTTCTGTCATTGCCGTCTTCCTCGACCCGGCAGCGAAAGACATTGATTCGCTCACAAAGTTAGTGAATGAAGTCAAAGCAGTCATCGCACAGCACCCGGTTCCTTCCGGTTTTGAGATGCTCTTAAGCGGGCTCCCTGAACTTCGTATCGAAATCGTTCAGGATCTGATGGGAGACATGGCGACGCTGATGCCTTTGGGTGGCGTTGTCTATCTGATTGTGCTCGGCCTGATGTTCCGGCGTCTGTCGGGGGCATTGCTTCCACTTTGCGCTGTCGGAATCGGACTCACTTGGACGATGGCGACGTTCGCAATTACCGGCGACACGCTGAATCTGGTCAGCAATATCCTGCCGATCCTGCTGATGATCATCGGTGTCTCGAGCTGCGTGCAGATCGTAACCTGCTATGCCGAGCAATCTGCCGCCGGACTGGATCGCCGCACCGCTGCGAGGGAAGCGATTGCGCGGATGGCTCCGCCGTGCCTGTTGGCTGCCGTTACCACAGCAGTCGGATTCGCGAGCCTCTACCTCGCTCGCTCGGAAGTGCTAAGCATGTTCGGCGGCCAAGCCGCCATCGGTATCGGATTCCAATATGTCAGCACTTTGCTGACATTGGGAGCTCTGTTCCGGTTCTTTCCCGCCCCAACCTATGTCGGCACGAATGAAACAACGCCGGGCGTGCTGACCCGAATTGTCACTTTCCTCGGGTATGCTGTCGCGCGACATGCCTGGGCCACAATGGGGTGTGCCGCGCTGTTGGTCCTGGCCGCCGCCTGGTCAGGCAGTCACGTTGTCATCAACACCTACGCGATCCGCGAGACGTTCCACGAAGAGCATCCTTCGATGAAAGCGATGCGCGTCATCGAGAAGCACTTGTCCGGAATCATGCCACTCGAGATCAGCCTCACTGCGGATCATGCGGGTGCCTTTATGGAACCCGCCGTCTTTCAACAGGTGGCGGAGGCAGAGAAAAGCGTGAAATCGCTGCCGGGGATTTTGTCAGGTCAGTCCTACGCCGATGTCTTCCGCGAGTTGCTCCACAAATGGCCTGGCCGGAAACGGGATGAGACCGATTTAGAGCTAGTGCCATTGGGCGAGATCGGTGAAGCGCGGCTCAAGCGGACGGCTGACTTCGTTCAGCGCTTTCCAGAGGTCTTTCATTACTATTCGTTCGTTTCCGAAGATGGTAAACGTGCACGAATCCGACTGCGACTGCAGGAAATCGGGTCGCGTGAGACACTGAAGCTGATTGAAGAACTTCAGCAACGTCTGGCCGAGGTCTTTCCTGCCAACGGTCCCGTTCGTGCCGAGTTAACCGGAGAGGGTTATGTGAATGCTCAAGCATTAACGATTCTCGTCCGCGACCTTTTCAATGCGTTGTTATCGGCGTCATTGGTCATTTTTGCGTTGATCGCATTTGAGTTTCGATCGTTCCGGGTCGGCTTGATCGCGGCGTTGCCAAACCTCACTCCGCTGGCCATCACCCTTGGCTATATGGGATTGATGAAATACGACATGAACGTGGCGAACGTCATCGCGTTTACGATCTGTCTGGGCCTTGCCGACGATAACACGATTTATTTTCTCTACCGCTTCCGACAGGAGATGGAACGAACAGGGGACAAAGTCATGGCGGTTCGTCAGGCCTTCCTGGGAACAGGCCGAGCCATCGTGCTGACCAGCATGCTGCTGCTGTTTGGCATGGCAGTGCTGTTCCGTTCTGACTTTGTTCCGACTCGTCGTTTTGCAGAACTCACCAGCGTCACCATCATCGGTAACCTGATGGGTGTGTTGTTGTTGTTACCTGCTTGCTTGGTTTTATTCTGGCGACAGACACCTCAGCAGGCCGCTGCCGCATTGAAATCTGACGACTGAGACAGAGTCAGTCACGCAGGCCAGCCGCCTGCATCAGTTTGTCGGTGGCTTGATAGGCTTCTTCCACCCAGGCTTCGATCTGATCCGGCTGTGGGCTGTATTCCAGTTCGATGGAGATCGCCCCGTCGATTTTGAGGTCGGCGATCTCGCGCAGGTAGGGTGCAAAGTCAACGACTCCCCGGCCTGGAGGAAGATCCCCATGGACTTTGCCATCGCAGTCCGAGATATGGACGTGAATTGCCTTGCCTTTCAAACGGCGCAACTCTTCTGGTGCAACATTCGCCAGACAGAGATGAGAAATATCGATGTTCGCCTGCACCGCGTCAAGATGCACGTCGTCAATGAATTGCACCATCGTCTGGACGTTATTCAACAGCGACAGAGGGAAGGGCTCCAGTTCCAACGCGATCTGCAAGCCAAGTTCGCCAGCGTAGTCACCCAGTCGACGACAGTTATCGACCGCGAAGGCCCGTTGATCTTCGGGGCGAATCACTTCGCGATTCCAGATATATTCACCCAACACCAGCAACACATTCCTGGCAGAGAACTCGCGGGCCAACTCCAGATACTTGGCGACACGATCCACATGGAATCGCTGGACACTGGGATTGAAATCGATCAGGCCCGTGGCGACGCAGCAGATCGAAACAATGGGGAGGCCGACTCGTTCGCATTCGCGCCGGATCAGCAACCGCTCGGTCACATCAATGTCGAGCGGATCTGCGAAAATGTCGATCGAATCGAAACCCAACTCCTTCGTTTTCTGAATCCCCCAGGCCGTTTCGCGACCGGCTTGAGCCCAGGCGGAATTGATCAATCCAAGTTTCATAGCAGAATCCAAAAGCATGACATCAATGAAGCTGGTGACGGGGGACTGAAACTCTATCAGATCACGTGCTCGCGATCAGCCATGATGGTATCTTGTGTTGCTGAGAAAAAGATGCCACATTTGCCACACCTTTGACTTCATTGAGACGACATGGACCTGCAATTGAAGGGCGAAGCCGCCATCGTGACGGGCGGCGCGAGCGGGATTGGCCTCGCTTGTGCCGAGGCCCTGGCACGCGAAGGATGTCCTGTTGCGATTTGGGATGTTGCCCGTGATGTTGGTGCCGTCGCCGACTCGCTCGCCAAGAAATTCGACGTGACCACCGCTGGCCTCTCCGTCGATGTCAGTTCGCTCGACTCAGTCAGCGCGGCTCTTGAGCAATCTGAAAGTAATCTGGGGCCGATTGTCCATCTGGTGCATGCGGCCGCGGTGACTTCGGGTCAGTTCGGGTTCCCTTTCACAAACGTCGACCCGAAATCATGGCACCGAGTGCTGAACGTAAACGTCATGGGAATGGTTCACGTGGCTCAGTTGCTCGCACCGGGCATGATCTCTCGCCGAAACGGAACAATGGTCTTTGTCGCCTCGGTCGCCGGGCAAATCGGATCGCAAACCGATCCTCCTTACAGCGCCAGTAAAGCCGCGAACATCAATTTTGCACAGTGCCTGGCGAAGGATCTGGCTCCTCATCTCGTACGTGTAAACACGGTGAACCCCGGCATGGTGCAGACGCCGCTGAATCGCCAGGTCTGGCAGGCGTGGAACGATCAACAGCCACTCGATAAACGCCGCTCTTACGACGATTGGGCGGGCGACAAAGTTCGCAATATTGTACCGTTGGGACGCTGGCAATCGGCGGAAGACATCGCCGACATGGTCGCGTTCTTGTCATCGGCACGTGCGGCGCAAGTCACAGGACAAACGATCAATGTGGACGGCGGCTTCGTCATGCATTGGTAGAGATTGTCGATTTCGATTCTTCCCGAAAGTTCGCCCGTTCATGGACACAATTGCCGCCACCCCGCAGCCACCTTACTATGCGGTGATCTTCACATCGCAAAAGATGTCCATCGACAATGCGGACTACAGCCAGGCGGCTCAGCGAATGTCCGAACTCGCCGCCTTGCAACCGGGGTACCTGGGGATGGAGCACGTCGGTGATCCAACAGGCGCTGCGATGACCGTCTCGTATTGGAGCGACTTGGAAGCAATTCGAAACTGGCAGCAGCACGCTGAACATTTAGAGGCGCAGGCCAGTGGCCGCGAGAAATGGTATCAACACTATTTCTTACGCGTCTGTCGAGTCGAGCGGGACGCCGAATTTAAAGTTGCGCCATAACCTGGCGATCATGTCACAACAACTTGGAACAACAGCTGAGATGCCTCCATCACCTTTCTCGAGCCGCTCTGCCGAAGAGTGGATCAGTGTCCTGCAGCAAGCGGCGTCGGCGGATGATCGCTATCGCGCGTTGCTTGGCGTAAATTCAACAGGTTCGCCACAGCAGGCGTTGGAATGGAGTACTCGCTCGCTCGGCGATGCCGATTCTGGGGTGCGAGCGCTCGCTGCCAAACAGTTACGCGAACTGAAGTCACGCACTGGGGATCAGCCTTCCAGCGAGAATTGGGCGAGCACTTCAACCAGCCTGCAAGAGTGTTTGAATGACGAAGACCCTGACGTTCGGTTTGAAGCGGCGAGAACACTGACACAGGTCGCGCCGGAGTGCACCGCCGCTCGCGAGGTGTTGCTGACTTTGCTGGATGACGAAGGAACTCAGCCGCTCATGCTCGCGGTGGTTGTCACCGCAGTGGGCGAACGCACTGACCTCCCGGCGGAATTGATGCTTCCCCGATTCCAGAGATTGCTTGCAAATCCTCAAGCGGAAGTCCGCGAAAACTCGTCTGCGATTGTCTGTCAGTGGGGACCGAAGGCCGCAGCACTTGTCGGTGAGCTGATCACAGCGCTCGACGACGACGAACCGATCGTTCGCGAAAATGCGGCGCTCGCGCTCGGGGGGTGCGGTGTCGCATCTGAAGATGTGTTGAAGGCGCTGGAGATCGCCGCAACCGACGAAGATGAGGGGGTCGCGGACGCAGCGCGAAGTGCTAATCAGCGACTGCGGCGGTAGGCAGCCCTCTCGTCGTGGGTGAGTGCAGTCATTGATTGGAGATCCGGCAATTGCCTGACACCTGTCTCAGATCTGCAGTCTCGTCAACAGCACTTTTCAGAGCGCTCTCTGCCGCTGCAAATCAACTGTCAGTAAACACGCACTTTTTTGAGGAAAACGGCGAAAAACCGGCCTGTTTTGTCCCCCAATGTCAAATATTGTCCTGGGCTGTCAAAATTTGTCAGTGAAATCTCCGAAGAAAGTTCCCAAGTTTTCCAAACACCATCTTGATCAGCACACCATAAACCGGACAATCAGGGCCACGACAATAGTCGCAGGTGCACCGTAACCAACGGGCACGCCTCTGGGCCGCTCTCTCAGCGGAAGATCAGAGGTTCTTGCTATTCGATTGATACTGAAGACCGCGCCGCACATCGCCTTTCTGAGCGGGATGGCGTAAGCCCCTTGGCCCAACGGCAAATAACCTGCAACTGACCCAAATACACCTTCGCACGGCTTGGCAGTCGCGTCGATCCGCGAAGCTATAAACTCAACGCAGCACGAGGAGAATCTGCCCCATGACGCTCGACCATCACACAACCGCGCGAATCTTGATCGCCAGTCTGACGTCAGGAAAGCTCCCATTTGTCAGTCCCTTTTCCGATTTTCCTTGTTTTCAAGGGGCAAATCTTCAAACACCCCCAAAACACTGCCATGGACTGACAAATTCTGCCAAATCGTAAGGAAACTGAAGTCCCATGATGCCTGTCCAACCTCTCTTCTGCCCTCAGTTGATCACCCCCAGGCGCCTGCACCCATTGTGGGATTCCGTATTCCATTCGCCTTGCCAGACTATGGATTACATCCATAAACTACGATTGATATTCCAGGCACAGCGGACAAGTGAGGTTCTTCGACTTGGAGTCCCCAATTGAATCTTGCACAGAAACTGTCACTGATCGTCCTCTTTGCGTGTTTCGCCGCCTGCCCGATCGTCGGATCCGCCGAAGTCCGAGTGACACCCGTCGCCGTCCGACTTGAGCGTCCGGAAGATTCGCAACAACTTCTCGTAGCGGAAGTCCAAGATGGCGTCACGCGTGATTCGACCAGATCTGTTCAGTTCGAGATGAAAGATCCATCAATCGCCCGCGTCGATGCTGGCGGCCTGATCTATCCGCTGGCGGAAGGATCAACGCAGTTGCTGGTTCGCAGCGGTGCGACTGATATCCAAGTTCCTATCACTATCAGCGGGTTTAGCAAACCGCTGCCTGTTTCGTTTGAGCACGAAATTCAGCCGATCCTGACCAAAGCGCGATGCAATTCCGGAGGGTGTCACGGGAAAGCCGAGGGGCAGAATGGATTCAAACTGAGCTTGCTGGGTTTCGATACGACCTATGATCACGATGCATTGACTAAAGAGGGAAAGGGGCGACGCCTGTCGCTCACCGCGCCGGAAACCAGCCTGATCCTGCGAAAGGCGACGGCCGAAACTCCTCACGGTGGTGGTCGCAAGATTGAACCTGGCAGCCCACAGTACAAGCGATTGCTGCGTTGGATCGCATCGGGCGCACCGGCCCATGTTGCCGAAGAACGACGGATTGTTTCGATCCAAGTGGAACCTGCAGAGTTGGTGATGACCCCGAGGGGGACTCAGCAATTGCGAGTGTGGGCCATCGATGATCGGGGCGAACGACGCTGTGCGACGGTGGAATCGGACTACATCTCAAACGCGCCGCACATCGCTGACGCGGATCAACGTGGGTTGCTGCAAGCCAGTGAAATACCAGGCGAAACGGCAGTGCTCATCCGTTACCTCGGGCACGTGGCTGTCTGTCGAGTCGCTTTACCTCGTCCTGGCAGCACGTTCATCAAGCCCGCCGAGGCGAACTTTATCGACACGCATGTCTGGAACAAGTTGACCCGCCTGGGGATTCCGCCCAGTGATTCTATTGATGACGCGACGTTTTTGCGACGGGCCTATCTCGATGTCATCGGAACGTTACCCACCGCGGCTGAAGCTCGGCAGTTCCTCGCCGATCAAGCTCCCGACAAACGAGCCAAAATGGTGGATGCTCTGTTCGAGCGTCCTGAATATGTCGACTACTGGGCGATGAAATGGTCGGATCTCCTCAAGGCCGACAAGCTGAAAATTACACCGCAGGGAACAGTCGGATTGACGCGGTGGTTGCGAAAGCAGTTCGCAGAGAATCGTCCGTACGATGAAATGGCTCGCGAGATCCTGGCGGCGCAGGGACCCATTCAAAGCGAGAGCCCGGCGGCGTTCTTCAAATCGTTGGACACGCCCGAAGTCACCAGCCGGGCCGTGAGCCAACTGTTTCTCGGCGTCAGAATCGAATGCGCGCAGTGTCATCATCACCCCAGTGAACGCTGGAGCCAGGACGACTATGCCGGCTTGGCTGGCTTCTTCTCGGGCATCACTGTCAAGAAGCTGCCGGAGGGCACGGAAGCGATTGTTGCTCGCGGTGGGGCAGATCAAAAGCACCCACGAACCGGAGAACTGGTCCCGGCCCGAGCCCTTGGGGCCAGCACCGCTGACTTTTCCAATGTTGTTGACCGTCGACAGGTGCTGGCAGTCTGGATGACCGCCGCCGACAATCCGTTTTTCGCACGCGCGATCGCCAATCGATTGTGGTCGCATTATTTCGGACGTGGACTGGTCGAACCGATCGATGACATGCGTGTCACCAATCCGGCGACCAACGAACCGTTGCTCGATGCCTTGGAAGCTCATTTGAAAGAGCTGAAGTACGATTTGAAGGCGTTCAGCAAGACGCTCCTCTTATCACGCGCTTATCAGTTGGGAATCGCCACGGATCTGAATCGCGACGATCGTCAACATTTTTCCCACGCCCGCCCGAAAGCGGTACCTGCGGAAGTACTGCTCGATTCGATCAGCCAGACCACGGGAGTCCCCGAGAAATTCAATGGCTGGCCCGAGGGGATTCGATCGATCCAGGTCTGGGACAATCGGATGCCGTCCTATTTCTTTCGCATCTTCGGTCGGCCAGTTCGGGCGACTGTCTGCGAATGCGAACGCAGCAACGAGCCCAGCATCTCACAAGCACTGCATCTGCTGAACTCGCCCGAAGTGAATGAGAAAATCGCGCATCGCCACGGAACCGCTCGCAAACTGGCGGAGTCGACGCTTTCCGACGATCAAATCACCGATGAAATCTACCTGGCGACCCTCAGCCGGTTTCCGACAGATGAAGAACGACAGTTAATGAAAACCGCATTCAGTGCGGCCAGCGGAAATCGGCGAGTTGCAGTGGAAGACATTCTCTGGTCTGTGCTGAACACGAAAGAGTTCTTGTACAACCACTAAGTATTGAGATCAGCGACACACGAGGTTGCGAAGGAGTACGGGCGATGTTTCAGCTTCCATTTCCAGGTCCTCGGCAGCGACTGTGTAACGGCATCAGTCGCCGTCAGACACTGCGGTTGGGTGCCACCGGTTTATTCGGCGGACTGACTTTGCCGGGTCTGCTGCGAGCCGAAGATGCCGCGAAGGCAGATGGCCAGAAACGAAACGCCCGGGCCAAGTCGTGTATTTTCATCTTTCTGGAAGGGGGACCACCTCAACAGGACATGTGGGACCCGAAGCCCGAAGCGCCAGTCGAAATTCGCGGTCCGTTCCAAACGATTCCGACGAAAACCCCGGGCGTGATCTTCACCGAGCATTGCCGAGAGTGTGCCAAGATCACAGACAAGTTCACTGTCGTCCGCAGTCACACTCATACCGATAACGGCCACGCGACGGGTTACCACTACGTGATGACGGGACGCAGGCCCACATTTGCCGATGGCGAATATCCGATCCCGACCAACGAACTCTATCCCTCCCTCGGCTCGATCGTCAGTCGTGAATTGGGGTCGAACGGAACGGTCCCGCCATACATTAATATGCCGCATCCGATGTCGGCCGGAGGGCCCGGTTACTTCGGAGCCGAATACGCCCCATTCGTCATCGAAGCCGATCCCAGCCAGCCCGATTTTGAAGTTCGCGATCTGGGTCAAATCGAAGGTCTCTCGATCCAGCGAGCCGACCTGCGACAGCGGCTGTTGGCCGGATTGGAAAAGCGACAACCAGGGACAGGTCGAGCCGCCGCGATGGGGACGTACTACCAGAAAGCTCGCGACTTGATGACATCGCCCGAAGCACGCAAAGCTTTCAATATTCAGGCAGAGCCGGTCAATGTACGTGAGTCATACGGGATGTCTCAAATCGGCCAGAGCGCACTGCTCGGTCGCAGGCTGATTGAATCCGGTTGCCGTTTCGTAGGGATCGATGCCCCGGGTTGGGACGTTCATTTTAACTGCTTCCCCAGCTTGCAGGGCGATCTCATTCCCCCGGCTGACAAGGCGTTCGCCGCTTTGATTATAGATCTGGAACAACGCGGACTGCTCGACTCAACGCTGGTCGTGATGATGGGTGAAATGGGCCGGACGCCACGCGTGAACGCTCAGGCGGGTCGCGATCACTGGTCAATGGCGCAATGCATCCTGTTCGCCGGGGGCGGCGTGAAGCCAGGCCAGATTATCGGATCGACCGATGCTCAAGCCGCCTATCCCACCAGCGATCCGGTCAGCGTCGATGATCTGCTGCGGACAATACACACTCTGCTACGCATCGACGCGGACAAAGAGTATGCAGATCCGCTCGGCCGACCAGTCCCTTTGGTGAACGGCGGAAAGCTGATTCCTGGGTTGCTCATTTAAACACCGCCCAACAGACTTGCAGAGGCCAACTCGTGCATGCGAGAGAACACGGAATGATAGGTTTGACGGGAAGCAGAGTGACGCCACTGTTCGCACGGCGAATCGTCGCCATATTCATTTTCGCTGTTGTCACTTCATCGGTATCGCACGCCCAGTTGGTCCCCGAAATCGGCTATGTCCTTCCCGCTGGAGCCCGAGCAGGAACGACCGTCGATGTGGTTATTGGCGGATACGACTGGACGCCGGACACGCAGCTTTTTGTACATGACCCACGCATCAAGTTGGAGATTGTCGGTAAACCATCAGATGTGCTGATTACCGAGCCACCGTATTGGTTTGGTTACAAGGCACGCGGCTACGCTTGGCCATTACCGCGCGAATTTGCGGCGAAGCTGACGGTCCCAGCCGATATCGCACCGGGTTTGATTCGCTGGCAAGTCGCCAACGCGAATGGCGCATCACCAGTTGGACAACTGCACATCGGAAACATGCCGGAGGTTCCCGAAGTCCCGCAGAGCAAGACTCCGCAAGAACTATCCGCGATCCCCATCACCGTTTCCGGTCAGATACGACGTATTGAAGAAATCGATCGTTATCGGTTCAGCGTTCCAGCAGCGGGTCCGGTCACGATCGAAATCCTCGCTCGTCGAATCGGCTCACCATTGCATGCAATGCTCAAAGTGAACGATCCGTCCGGGCGCGCGGTGCTGGATGTCGCGGATACAGAAGGTCGCGACTTCACTGTCACCATGCATGCGGACGCAGGCGTCCCTTATGAACTCAGTCTGCACGATCTGGACTTTGGCGGTGATCGATCGTACGTGTACCGCCTGATGCTGACTGCGGCCCCACATGCGACGGCGGCGTATCCGGCAGGGGGGCCAAGGGGACAGACTTGCGCGATCGAGTTTGTTGGAATCGGTCTCGCGACAGGTAGTCAGCAACTGGAAAGCGTGACACGTGATGTCGCCTTTCCGACCGATCCCGAGACCACTTTCATCGACTATCCCATTCAAACGCCATGGGGGGTGACAAAGCCAGTTAGGCTCCTTGTCTCTGACCTGACTGAGAACGTGGAGCCGACCGCTGGCGAAATCGCTTTCACGGCACCCGTTGCCGTGACCGGCTCGATTGAAACGCAGTTCGGATCAGATCAGTACAGCGTCACGATGACCAAGGGCCAGCCCTATGTGATCGCGGCAGCCGCGCGAGCAATCGGTTCACCGCTCGACCTGGATTTGACGGTCATCGGCCCCGACGGCAAACAGGTCGCCACAAATGACGATGCGGCAGGGTCAGTCGATCCGGAATTGGCCATGACTCCCGCGGCGGACGGGCTCTATAAGATCGTGGTGACAGACCGCTCCGGCAAAGTGGGCGGCCGCGCCGCGAACTACCGCTTGAGCGTGGCTATTCCCAAGGAAGATGTTGAGTTGACGCTGCCGACTCAGTTGAGCGTGGTGTTGGGAA
>CAIMFH010000194.1 GCA_903840265.1 uncultured Schlesneria sp.
ACGAGGTTCGGGTTTTCCCCGAGCTCAGAATTGAGGAACTTACCCAGTTGGCGATTAAAGCACAGGACTAAAACTTTCTGATCCGTAAGCAGCGCTCTGCGTGCGGCCTCGAGCGCGAGCAACGTCTTTCCAGTGCCGGCGGCGCCTTCGAACAGCATCTGTTCATTGCTGTCGAGTTGATCGAGCGCCTCAAACTGCTCTTCTAGGAAGACTTTGTACTCGCGATTGAGGGCATTATTTCTTGACGCCAGACTTTCCGAAAGCTCAAATCGGGGCCTCAGAAACTCCGCGAGGGAACGAGCATTTTCCAACGTGAAATTCTGACGAACATACTCTTCTGATGTTCCTGATGCAGAAAAGTGGCCCGTAAACGCAGCACGGATACACGCAGTGAGCCCCCTAGCTTCTGCCTTGGTGCTATCGACAAGCTGCCAGTCATGCCACTCCGGTGAGCGATGGTCGAAACGAGCAAGTGGAAAGGTGACGCAGTAATCAATCGCTGGTATCTGCCGACCAGCGTCGAGGATCAAGTTCTTGATGCTGTACATATTGTTTTTCGCTTGGTCGAATGGACTCTTCGCCGTCGGGGGGTCTTGTCCGAGAAACCACAAGCCGTCGTACCTCACAGACCGGTGCGACTTGACCTCAGCAACCATTACACCAAGTCCCGGTGCGATTACCACGAAATCAATTTCCCCTCGCTCCTGATAGAGGTGTCGAGATAGGCAATAACTATGCAGAACAATCCAATCGTTGGAAATTGGATTGTCGTGAAGCTCTTCAAAAACCCTTCGTTCTCCAAGAACGACGTCGTGTGGGAGCCACGGGGGAAGCATTGTGGCCATTAGAAAGCTCCATCTTCTTTTTGAATCACATCAATCCAACTAACTGGAATGTCAATCACTTCTTCACTCACATGCTCTACGCGGAATGCTCCCAAGGTGCCGCATGAAGGAACGGTGACAAGTACAAAACCACCCTTTGTGAGCTGTGGGATAACGTCCTGCGCCATCAGCGCCTCCCGAAGCCGGGCGAGAATTTCCATACCGGCTTTGAGGTGCAATCGACGGATTTCTTTGAAGTCTTTCCACATTTGTTCCGCTTGCTCCGACTCGCCGAGGTGGTTCATTATTTTCATGAAATCAATCTCATTCTGGGGCCCGATTGATCGAGGGTCGTAGGCCCAGTGACGGATATTCGTGGTGGTCACCTTTGCGACTGTTTTCAGTGTGCGCTCAAATTTCGTGAATCCGCCCGAAATGGAGGCTTGTTTGCGAAGCAACTCTTTGAATGCCAACTGAGATTTACGCAACTTCGCCGCACCGAGGGAATCAGCAAGCTGATCAATCATCGAACCACTAGAACTCGTAGTTCGTTCGACAATGTAGTGATCTGGTGCAAGTTCACTCAGGGGCATGGTCTCAAGATCCAGCGAGCCCTTTGAATCCACCGTCAAGACGCGACACCGACTCGTTGATGTGGACTCTGCCCAGACATAGTGATTTCCCGCAAGCCCAATGAAGCGCGCCTTTTCATGCAACTCGGCAGAATCTCTGGGGCGCTTCATTTGCGCGCCGATTAGATCCCAATCGGTTATTCCGTCGCCATCGTCAGCCTTCAATCCGGTGATGAATTTTGAATATCCGCTTAGGGACGGGGCAATGTTCGAGCCCTCGATCAAGCCATCAACCTTCGGAATCTTGCTGAAGGAGTACATGATGAAGGTGTTTAAACGAGCGCGCGGGTCGAGCAAGAATCTCGTGTCGAGCCCACCGCCGAAGTTACTCGCAAGCCTCATGGGTGACCCCAGGTAGACAATGTGTTCCGCAGGCGAAACTTTGCTCAAACTCCTGACCGCAATAATCTCATTCGCTGATTTGAAATGCTCACTGGCGTAGTGATTCAGCTCCGCCACTTTGTGATGATCCTTGACGACGATAAGGCTTTTGGGTGAGACTACTTTTTGCAGAATTCCCGAAATGGGATTTTCTAGGTCAAGAATGGCCTCAAGCAGCTTGAGCACATTGCTAGCTGTCCTGTGAACTTCGCTCATTTCCGACTTACCCATGATCGCTGCAGTAGCGGACTTCACTACTTCCTCTATGCCAATAACCGGTGAATCAAAACGATGAGGAAGCTCGGCAATGTTATTGCGGACCCGGTACAGCGGATAAAGAATGTTGTTTAGGTCATCCTCGGAGTTTCCATCGCGTCGAATTGCCAACCGA
>CAIMFH010000195.1 GCA_903840265.1 uncultured Schlesneria sp.
ATCTGTTTTTCCACTCTTCCGCTGTGCAGGGAACTAGCTTCAATGAACTGCGCGAAGGCCAGAAGGTGACTTACACCGAAGGCATGGGTCAAAAAGGCCCTTGCGCCGAAAACGTGAAGCCAGTCTAGTCCATAGTCGACCTCTTCGCCGCATTGGCAACTCGCCAATGCGGCAAGCGGTTGCACTTAATTTCAGGTGATTCTCTCCAGCGACCCGATTCGTTAGTAGCGTTACGCGCTGACGATGGCAGGGTTGGCGATCTCGCCCCCAAGCGGTATCAGGTCTTGCTGTTCGGCAGCGACTGGCGTGATTGAGGTGCGTCGGGCCGAGTTCTAATCGGGGATGCGCTTGAAGTCGGCGGACTCATCATCAGGCGGCACAGGATCAGGCTGAGCTTTCAATTCCAGAGTGACCTCGCGAGTGACTGCGTCGCGCTGAATCAGCAACCTAAGTTGGGTGCCGGGCTCTTGCTTTAGTTCTCCGATTTTTTCCAACCGCATCTCGGATGTGGGGATCCCATTCATTTGCAGAATCACGTCTCCTTTGGCGATGCCGTGCTGCTCAGCCACGCCTCCTTCTTCGGTCGAATGGACGACGATCTGATTTTCAACGCGATCGACCACGAAACCCGAGAGATTCCAGCGGTCGGGTGAGTCGAACTGCGGACTTGGACGGAAGTACGCTTGTCGATTGGGGAAATCCAGGTCGATTTCGAATCGCCGTAGAAACTGCAGCCCCATCACCGGGAGCTTGCCTTCAGCCACCTGGACGTTGCGAACCTGATACGGGCCCAATGAGACTCGATCCAACACACCGACCCGCGACGTGATCGTTCGGTCGAATGTTACGTATTCCCTTGTGCCTCGCCCCAAAAGTCGCTTCTCCTGAAGTAACCGGTCATACAGCTTCGTGTCGATCGTTAGCCCGTCCTGGCTACCGGTATCGATCGTCATGGGACACAGGTACGAACCGGAGACTTGCAGTGAGATGCTTGTACACTTCAATGCGTTAATTCTGATCTTTTCGACGTGTGCCGGCTGCGATGTCGGCTCGGAGACAAATGCGATAAAGCTCTCCGCGAGATTCAATCGAACCACTTGAGACTTCAGGAACTCCATTCCGATGATCCCGCTGCAGTTCGATTTGGTGGCCAGGCGAACTTCCGCAAAGTCGATGATCCCTACGAATTTGTCCTTCTGGGCCAGGAGGATGCGCGGATTCTTTTCCCCAATCTTCATTTCCGGTGCTTTAAGAAGTCGGACGGAGGATGAGCCGCCGAGGCCGCTGGCACTGATCGTTTTGAGACTGGGTGGCAACCTGTCAACGAAGGCAACATCCAGCAGATTGAGCGAACAACCTGTGTCCAGAATGAACTGATGCTTCTCGCCTAGGAGTTCGACGGGAAGATAGATCGCCTGGCCCTGATTGAACGGGAACCGTTCGATTTCGTTCGACAGCGGCTCAACCTCGCCTGCAAGAGTCGTAAGGCAGGCAAAGTGAGCGATGGCCAGCGTACAGAATCTCTTCAGGGAACGCGTCGATCGGAAACCATAGCCCATGATTCGCGCACTCGTTTCACCAAGATGAGTTCAGCGATTGAGGTATGTATCCGAACTCACCAAATGGGTCAATCACGGCTCAGGACGGTAGCAATTTGCCAGTAGTGGAATTTGGCCTAAACCGTGCCCGATTGTTTACTTGCGTAGTCGTCGTTCGGGACAGGATCGTGAGCGTTTTGTGCGGTCCAAGAACTGAATCGTGCCGAAAATATGCCTGACCGCTTAGCTGCATCAGTCTCGGCGGGTCGCCGTGGGCTTTCATCTTCGAAAGTGAGGTACACTGATTGCTGGCTAAAACATCTCTTCGACTTACGATCATTCCCCGCGAAAATAAGGTGGGAAATCGTTCGTGTTTGTGAAGGCGTGGTCGCGTGAGCACCACTTTGATCGCTGTCCGAGCAAGGCCCTGAGGAGCTCGTTAGAAAAATGGTGCAACCGGCGAAGCGCAGCCCAACCAATTGGGATCCGGAAGAGCGTTGGCAAATCCTCATGGAAAACGTGAAGGATTATGCCATTTTCATGCTGGACGCCGACGGCAAAATTGCGACTTGGAATGAAGGTGCCGAGCGGATTCTGGGTTACACGGAAGACGAGATTCTGGGCCACGAATTCTGTGATATCTTCACTCCCGAGGATATTGGCCGCAAACAACCTGAAGCGGAGCTGGA
>CAIMFH010000196.1 GCA_903840265.1 uncultured Schlesneria sp.
CTTGAAGCCCAAGCCAAACCCGGCCCGCTCAAGAGCTCCCTGCTCGGCGTCATCGAAGACGTGGAATCGGGCAGCACCCTGTCGGAAGCCATGGCGAAGCAGCCCAAGGCGTTCGACAACCTGTACGTCAACATGGTGAAAGCGGGTGAAGCCGGCGGAGCCCTGGAAATCATTCTCCAGCGTCTGGCCGAATTCAAAGAACGAGCCGAAAGCCTGAAGCGTAAGGTGAAGGGCGCGATGATCTATCCGTGCGCGGTCATCACCGTCGCCACGTTGATCGTCGGTTTCATCATGTACTGGATCATTCCGAAGTTTAAGAAGATCTTCGACGACTTCGGTACTGAACTCCCCCCGATGACCAAGATGCTGATCGGTTTCAGCGATGCCGTCGTCAACTACTGGTACCTCGGCCCCGCCATCCCGTTTGCGTTCTGGCTGATGCTCAAGATCATCAAAAAGAACAAGACCGGAGCCTTCGTCGTCGACTGGCTCTCGTTACGAATACCGCTGCTCGGCATGATCTTCCGTAAGTCGATCATCGCCAGAACCTGTCGAACGCTCGGCACGCTCATCGCCTCAGGGGTCCCCATCTTGGAGGCCCTGGCGATCACGCGAGACACCGCCGGTAACGCCGTCTTCTACAAAGCGTACGAACACATCATCGCGGCCATTCGCGAAGGGGAATCGATGGCGATCCCATTGCGAGAAACCCGCACGGTCGACGAAATCGTGGTCAACATGGTCGACGTCGGTGAAGAAACCGGTGCCCTCGACAACATGCTCTATAAAGTCTCCGACGTCTTCGACGAAGAAGTCTCCGTCCTGGTCGAAGGCCTCGTCAACCTCCTCGAACCACTCATGGTGGTCGTCCTCGGTCTGATCGTCGGTTTCATTGTTATTGCCCTGTTCATGCCGCTGATCAAGCTGCTGAACGACCTGTCCTGACAATATTCACCTCACGAGCAGAGGGCGCCCCGCCCTCTGTCTCGCCAGTTCACAAAACAGCTCGCACCACTCATATCAAACGCTCACATCCAACCCGGGCGACCTTGGGTTCAGTTAAAAAATGAAAGGGACACTATGCTCGCACCCTCCCCTCGCCGCCCGATAATCAGACCGCGTGCCGGCTTCACACTGATTGAACTGCTGGCCGTGATCATCGTGATTATGATTTTGATGGCCTTGCTGGCACCAGCGGTAATGGGTGCATTCAGAAGGGTTCGCATCACTGCAGTTCGGGCAGAAATCTCGCAGCTTGAAACGGCGATCGGGAAATTTAAGGCGACCTACGGGGCAGAACCTCCCAGCATGATTCTTCTCCAAGAAAATCCAGCTAACTGGGATGCGACCAGCAGGGCAGTCATCCGTCAGTTGTGGCCCCAGTACGATTTCACGTCGAGCATCGACATTAACGGCAATTCGACGACCACCGATACCATCACGTTGACCGGTCCAGAATGTCTGGTGTTCTTCCTGAGTGGCCCAAACGTCCAGAATACGCCGGGCACCACGCCTCTAAATATCGGTGCCTGTCGCGGCTTTTCCAAGAATCCGGCATTCCCGTTTGACCGGACGAGCGTGACTCGGGAAGGCCCCTTGTTTGAATTTTTACCCAGTCGATTCACTGACATAGACCAGGACGGTTTCCCAGAATATGTGGATCCACTGCCTTCACAGACGGCTCCTTATCTGTATTACAGTGCCTACGACGGGGGCGGGTATAACTCATTGAGCAACACGGAATTCACCCTGATCAATACTAATTTCGCTGGTTTGATCGAGCCGTACCGTCAGGGGATTGGGGTGAACGCTCCTTATTTCAAGCCCAATGGATTCCAGATTATTTCGCCCGGCTACGACAAACAGTACGGATTTGGCGGGGCCTATGTCACGACCGGATCATCACGCTTACCCACGTCTCCGACTGTGGATCCTCAGTATCCCAACGCCTTTTCGACTGCGGCACCGACCTCCGGTCAGAGAGTCTTCGAATCTGACAACATCACGAACTTCTCTGAAGGGACGCTGGCTCCATAAGCGACCATGATGAAGTCGATTGGTCACGAGTGTTAAACAGTTTGCAATGACAAGCGAGTCGATGATGAACATCCAGCATAAATCGCGACGTCCGGCATTCACCATGCTTGAACTGATGGTGGTCATCGCCATCATTGCATTCCTGATGTCCCTGACGGTGGGTGCGATGTTCAGCTTCATTGCCGGCGCTCGCGAAGCCGCAACGGCAACAACCATTGCGAAGGTGAACAAGCTATTGCAGGAACGTGTCGATGGGCTGCGTCAAATGGACTTCACCGATGCGGCGCAGCGATTTAAGGACTCGACCAATAACGGAAGCGTCGAGTTATCTGAAGTGATTGTCCGTAAATTTCGCATGAAGCGAGCGTTTCCGCAGAACTTGGTGGAAGCCTTAGGAAATGACCCGCAACGATATTCTTCGTTGGCCGTCCTGTCGTCCCCTCCTGCGTCGTTCATCCCGAAGTATGAGAGCGGGATTGTGCTCTATGCGTTGCTCACCAGCGGTGAAACGTTTGGGGCCGCTTCCGTCGGTGATGACACGTTCACGGCTTCCGAAGTCAGGAACTCACCTGAAACAGCCGGCTTGCCATGCCTGGTGGATGCCTGGGGAGAACCACTGCGGTTTTATCGATGGCCCACCCGGTTGTTTAAACCAGGAGGAGCCGTTGGTGTGGGAACAACCACGCTTCCATTGGCGCGAACATTCGCCACCCCTCTCGTTCTCACAGCCGGAAAAATCTACGGTGCAGATGGCCTGCCTGGAGCCAATGGAGTAGGTGGGCAGGGTGCCTATGGTTCGGACGACATTCCCAACTGCGGCTCCGATGGCGCTCCAGGAATTGTAGGAACGGACGATGATGGCAACGGCACGATTGATGATATCACTGAACTTGGGTGGCCTGGATCCGATGATTACGAACCATTGAACTATGATGCTGATGATCCCTATATGTTGCTGATCTCAGCGCTTACTACCAGTAACGCTGTTCTTCAATTCGAACAGGGAAGTACAACGGGGACGCCGAATCTCCTGTTGGCGCTGCACACCCCGTTCACTTACGCACCGATGCTTGTGGTGTCGGCTGGATCGGATCGGCAGTTGGGACTTCTGGAACCGAGCGACTTTTCGACCGATTGCGGATATCTCGCCTGTCCGACGATTACGTTAAACGGTCCCGCGCTGACCCTCCAGTTTCTGACCGACAACATCACGAACCTCAACCAGAGCAGTTCCGGGAAGTAACCATGCGGTCACTAATAGCAAACCCCAAGGTTTCCAAACGAATCAGCCAGCGCGGCTTCACGCTGATTGAACTGCTGGTTGTCGTGGCCATCATGTTGGCTCTGGCAACCATCACGATCGTGGCCGTAAATTTTACGAATGATCGCGACCGCGTTCGTTCTGCCGCGCGACAAATTCAGTCGTTGCTGGTAGGAGCCCGTGATCGCGCGATCTACTCCCGCGAAATCCGCGGCATCCGATTGATTCGCGATCCGAACGATGGTCATTCGGCGAATGCCATCCAATATATTGGCGCTCCCGGAAAGTTTTCGGGAGGTACGTTGACGATCGCCACAAATTTCGACGGGACGGTCGTTACTGGAATCCCCGGTATTACACAATTTGGCAATTTCAAGAACCGCGGACTGATTCAGGTTGGCTCCCGGATCCAGATCCCCAAAGAGACAGGACGCTGGTACACGATCGCAGCACTTCCTGGTGGAGAAGTCATCTGGCTTGCCCAAAGCTATGCCGATTTCTCAGCCAGCGGTAGCGTCAATAATTTGAACCGAACATTTTCCGGTCTAAGTTACCAACTGGAGTTGTTGCCGCAGCCATTGCCCAATTCAACGCCGGTCCAGTTGCCGCGAGGTGTAGTAATCGATCTGGACGGGTCGCAGGTACCCGCTAACTGGCGTCCGCTGCTGTTTACCGGGGCTTACTCCAATCAGATGGATCTGCTGTTCTCGGCGAAGGGGTTGCCGGTGGGGGACGCAGTAAGTCTGGGGATGGTTCATCTGCACATCGCCGATGCTGGCGATGTCATCAAGTTTCAACAGATCAATGGCCGCAGTGCGACATCGTATGCAGTAGCACTCTTGCCGCTAGTCCCAGCAACCGAGGATCCCACGACAACTCCAGTGACGCCGATCGTGAAGCGTGACCGTATCGGGGTGACACTGGCTTCGCGGACAGGCGGCGTTTCGGTCCATCAGGTGAATGTCACAAATAACTTCCTGACCCCTACGCCGGCTGTTGATTTTCAAAAGCTGGCAGACGACCCGTACTTCTTCGCCGAGACGGGTGAGGTGGCCAAATGAAATTGCTTAACAATCCTTCCGCTCAGACATCCCTCGGCGCGACAGCTTCGGCGACACGAGCGGGCGTGACGCTCAGTGAAGTGTTGATCTCGATGATGCTGATGAGTATCGGGGTCGTCTCGCTGGCGACGCTCTTTCCGATTTCGGTCCTGCGGACCGCTCAGGCCACTCAATTGACTCACGCGGTGTTCCTGCGCAACAACGCGGAAGCCGCGATTGAATCCAACCTGGGATTGCTTAGTAATGTGCAAATCGGACTAAACACGATCGCAGTCGTGGACCCCTTGGGATTTCAGAATGGCCTCGGCGGAACACTCACTGGAACAGCCATCACTCGTACTAATGGTGGAGCGTCGACGTTGGCGGGGGCACGTCAATTGGCGGGTCTTCCGGATTCGTGGACGCTAGGCTATGAAGGCAGGGTGAACTTATTCACTGCCACCTCTGCTACCGTGCCAACTGCATTTTCAGGGATGACCCCCGCCTCGGTGAACTACCGTGCGGTCCTGTTCGATTCGACGGGTAAGTTTGCAGTCCTCAGAAACGTGAATGGTGTGGCAGGAGCGACGGTCTCCTGGGGAAATTCGCTGCCGACCGGCTTCACTCCAGCGCGAATCCGAGTCGAATCCCAGGACATCAAGTATTCCTACATCCTGACAGTCCGGAAATTATCGATTCCAACGGTGCTGGGTGATACTAGTTGGGAATCGGAAATCGATGTCGCCGTCTTCTTCAATCGATCCTTCAAGCCAGCCGATGAGACGCCGGTCACGATCAACATCGCAAGCCCAATGATCATCAACCCTCCAACTCCAGCAAGTACAGGTTTTGACGGTCTGAATGGTGTGGGAGGCGTTGACGATGATGGCAATGGAACGACTGACGACGCCAGTGAACTTGGTTGGCCGGGATCAGATGATAACCGGACGGTGTCCGTCACAGGCACGCCGTTTCTGAAGAAGGGCAACTACATGCTTGAGACCTCGACGCTCAAGTGGTACCGCATCGTGAACTTCGATGTCTCCTTGGGGAAGGTTTTGCTGGACCGTGACATACGTGTCACTCCGGGCACGGCTACCTCTACCGCGATCTTCATGAAGGGGATCGTCGACGTCTTTCCTCTGGGTGCCAGAACCGGGCTACAGTGATCGCATGACATTTTATAGTTTCAGTTTGGCTCGCAGGCGGAATTCGATTATGTCGCAATCCACTTTGAAACGTAGGCGGAATGCCGCGCGTCATCATTTGTCATCCCGTCGCGCTCGGCCCGGTTTCACGCTGGTCGAAATGTTGGTCTCCGTGGCGCTCGTCTTGCTGATGATGACCATGTTCGCACAGATCTTTCAGATGGCGACCGGTGCTTTGTCGCAGCAGAAGGGGATTTCAGAAAACGATCAGCGCGAACGAATGCTGAACACGATTTTTCGCGGCGATCTAGACAAGCGAACATTTCGCGATGTGTTCCCCTTTGGGGCTAATGAAGACACTCGCCAGCTTGGACACAGTCTGTCGCGACGATCAGGATACTTCGAAATCGATGAGGGTGATCCGGCGCGAGATGACGACGATTGCCTTTGTTTTACGGCACAGGTGAACATCAAGTTACAGAATCGAGACAACACACCATTCACCGGCAAAGCGACGGGGCTCAGTGGCTTACCGATCGTCGGCGTCATCGACAATCAGAATTTTACGGTCAGTGGCAACTACAAGGCGAATATTCCCGTTAATTCACATGTCTGGATCTCGGGCAGCAGCGGCAATGATGGTCGCTACACGGTGGCGAGTGCCACTTTTTCGAGTGGGCAGACCACGATCACCGTCAATTCCACTTACTCGAGCCTTGGTAACACATCCCCCACTAAGTTCGGCGGTGTTTTTCTGACCGAGAACGAACCGGATTTTGATGATGGTGTGTTTGGAAACGGAACCTCCGTTTCGAGCGCCGCTGAAATCTGTTATTTCCTGCGAAATGGAATTTTGTATCGCCGAGTCCTGTTGATTCGCGAACCGGGGGCGAGCGGCGATGCACAGCCTGCATATAGAACCGGATACCCGTTGTTGTGGAACTCAGGAACAGGGACCGAGAATTACACCTTAGGGACCGGTAGTTTCTGGCGCGACCTGGATTACTCGGCGTTTTACTTCAACGGTAAGTCCAGCGGTGGGACGCCGATGGCGGCTGGGGTTCGCTTCCACAATGCTTCTGAATCGCTGAGCAACAGCCGCGAGGCCCAGCAGGTAATCCTGAATGAAGTCATCCTGAATCCTAGCCCTAATCCCCCGACACAGGCTGTTTCATTCCCGATCAGTTTGGGAATCCCCCATCTGCGGTTTGGTCATGACACGGGGACAGGACTGGCTCAAGATGCTGCGAACGTAGCCACCCATCCTGGTGTCGATCTGCAATACGGGACAGCCGATGACTATGCCGTCCCGCTGGGGCGATTTACCCTGCGAGAATCCGCAAATACAGGATTTGGATTTCCAGGAACGAACAATTACGGCAATCCTTTTTCGCGCACGGATCTGCAGATCAATCCGTACACGGGTTTAATCGTTCAGTATTCGGATGCACCGGGCTTGACCGGGCAGGCGACTCCCAACTTTCCCGGTGAATTTCTACGCCGGGGTGAGGATATCCTGATGTCGAATGTCCTGACATTTGACGTGAAGGTCTGGGATCCCGTCTACCAGATGTTTGTCGACATCGGCGACAACGTTAACGCGCCGATGGGACCTTTCAGTCCCGTGGCACGCGGATATCTGAATAATAGTTATTCGTATGGGCCGAACCACTATCGGTTTGATACCTGGCATCCGCTCGCCGTGGTCGGCGGTAACAATCAGCCGCCAGTTGTTCCATTCAATATGGGCTTGGACGGTCAGCCTGGCATCATTGGGGTCGATGATGATAGCGCGAACGGTATCGATGATATTGGCGAACTGGGGTTTGCCGGTTCGGATGACAAGCCATGCCCCATCTCTGCCATTCAAATAACTATTAATTTCCGCGATCCTGGCAGTGGTCAAGTTCGGCAGATGACCATCGTGCAGTCACTGATCGACTCAGCAAAACCACAGGCGACAACCACCGAAGCACCAGAAGAGTAGGCCACTCGCCTGTCTCACGACATATTTCAAATCCCAACGTGTACGGGACGCGGGGATCGTTCGCGCAAAGTGATCGGCTTGCCGCCAGGCACGATCCCATCTGAAGTCAGGAGTTCCAATATGAACCGTTACAACCGTCTAAGCAGACCCAGTGCGAAGGGACAGGCTCGTTCCGGTTCGACACTGTTGATCGTCATCGCGTTAATGGGAACACTCGCCTTCCTCGGCTTTGTGTTTTACACGTTCTCCGCGCAAGAACGGGCGAACGCAATTGCCCTGGCAGAAGGCGCCAAGGTTCGCACAGCACCCTCAATTGAACCGGATGCCTTGTGGGACTTCGCACTGCAGCAACTCATTCTTGGCCCCCACGACTCGAATTTTCAGAGTATCCTGTGGGGCGGACGGCATAGCTTTCTCGCCAATATGTACGGTCGTGATGGCATTCCCTATAACGGCGAAGGAGTGCATCTGGGATCCAACAGCGGGGTGCCATTTGTCGATTTGGATTCTAATGGAAACACAACAATCGCCGCGCTGGGGACAACTGAAAATGTCAATCTGTTGAATGTGATCGATTCCCCCGCAGCCAACAATGGGATTCAGTGGGGCACGGGCAAGGTGATCTGGCCTGGAGTTCCATTCAATCCGACAACGACAAACTATATTCCAGAGCCGGATGTGAGCTACAGTTCCCCTAATATTGACAGCATGTTCCTGAGTTATGATGGCGTTGCTGTTGACGCACTCGGAAATCAGAAACGGGTCATCATTCCGTCATTCTTGCGTCCGCAATACTTTCGCAAGGCGGCAAACGTTGCCGATCTAAATTGGTTTAATGGCACGGACATCAACGGCAACATTTATCCGAGCATGCGACCGCATCCCTTGCACGTTTGCCTGGATTTGTCAGGAAATGTGCTGCATTTCCCGAGCACGACCACGCCAATCCCCCGGTATTTCAGCATCAATGATGCTTTGAACGGGTTGCCTGCCTACAATGGATTTGTCCGCAAGCCGTTCACAGCAAACTCCGCGAATCCGTATGCCCCGCCGGAAAGCATTCCCGGTACCAGCCACACTGGCAGCCTTGGCGTATGGACGCCAAACGCAACGCCAAGTCCTGGTGATGTGTTCGACATCGATCTGGATGTGGATACCGACGGCGATGGGATCATGGATGCCATTCTGATGGATCTGGGTTATCCTCCGGTTCGTCGTGGGGATGGCAAGCTTGTTGTGCCATTGTTTGCAATCAGCGTTCGTGACTTGAATGGACTGCTGAATGTGAATGCCACCGGCAATCTTGCCGGAAACAACAATACCGCGGCGCTGCAAACGACTGGCCCTCAGGGCGGCTACCTCGGCTACCGTCCGACGTCGCTGATGCCAACATACGTGCCAGATAATCTCTCGAAATCGAACTTGGGGATGTCAACCTATGAAATCAACCCCCAGCGCGCCCTAACTGCAGACCCGTTCTACAACACCGTATCAACGAGCTACAACGATCCTGCTCTAGGGTACAGCGAGGCGGCCGCGCAGGTCGCGCTAACTTTGCAGTTGTTCGATTCCAGCGTGACTTCCAGCAACCCAACTCAAGCGGGCCGGTCCATTGTTGAGTTGGCGAACTTGGAATGGCTGATGCTCAACAATGGCCGAGCCCAGTTTCACATCGGCCTTGCCAGTTCCGGTTCGTTGCAGAATGCAATCACAGATATCTTTGCAGGACGAAATGGAGAATATCGAGATCAACGATCGTTCCTGGCTAATTTCGGCACCAATGGTCCGCTCTACATGCCGCGTCCCGGTCAATCTGCACGCTTCTTCCCCAACTTTAACTGGGCACCTACGCTCACGGATGACAACGGGAACGGCAATGAAGGGGAAGCAAACTACAACACACGTTGGGTACACCCAGTCGATTTCAGCGGTGCTGGTATGCAGTTCCGAAGATTTGGATTTGGTGTTGATGGCCGCCCCGGTGTCGCCGGAGCTGATGATGATGGAAATGGTCTGACCGACGATGCGTTGGAAGCGGGATGGGTCGGATCAGATGATGCTACAGCTTATGGCCCTCAAGCCCTGCAATACCCGATGATGAATCTATCATCGGGCTCGCTGTTGTGGCCAGCCTATTCAGGATATCAGAACTATGGGCAAACGATTCGCTGGGGCGAGTTTGTCAGTACCGGGGCCAACAACGCCATTTTGATGACCAATCCCAGTTCCAGTCAATTGTTGGACGATCCCACCGAAACGATTGTGGATCCCGTTCTGATGTCTTCCAGCTATTCGGGGTCGGCATACGTTGCACCGAATGGCTCCTCGATCAGCAATGCCGTCAACAACGACATGGTATTCGGCCCGCAGGAAATGACCTTCTTGCAGGGAAGTAGCCGTGATAGTAAGCAGGCTGATGTTTCTTCACGACTGGCCGACTTGATGCCCGCTAATTTGGTTGCCAGCAGTGACTCGCGGGATATTCGGAAGCGGCTGACGACAGTCAGTGTTGATCGCCGTGAATTTGGCTTGGGAGCGCACCCCGTCGGACAATTGAGGACCAGTATCCCCTTGGCTCCAACCCCCTATGTCGCTTGGGAAACTTCGCCTCAGTTCCCTCCATCACTGGCTTCCGGTGTGCCGAATCCGTACCGAAACGAATTGTTCTATTACCTCCAGCAAATGGCATCGGGAGGGACTGGGCAGTCAACGAAGCTGGATGTAAATCGACTGTTGTTCTTGAATAATAACGCCGCCAATCCGCAGCTTGGCTTCTGTCCGCTGCCCGAACAGACTTCCGTGTCGGATCTAGGTGCCACGATTGCCCGCCAGAACATGGCGCGCGACATTTACACACTGCTTTATACGCTGTGCCAGGGTTCGGATCTCGATTATCGCACGAACACGACAACACAGCCAACTCCGGTACAAGCGCGAGAGATGGCTCAGTTTGCCGTCAACCTGGTCGACGCCTTGGATTCGGACGACATCATCACGGCCTTCTTCTTTGACAATGATTTAACCAATAATGGTACTGGTTGGAACACTGCCGATGCGACCGAGGTCGTGTACGGCGTGGAACGGCAGTTGTTGGCGTTCACCGAGTCGATGGCGTTCCGCGTGGTGAAGACTAATACCGACAGTGCGATGACGATCTTCGACGATACCCAGACGGACGCGACCAATGGTCGACGGTATCTGTACTATGAATTGCAGAACGTCACTCCGATGCCAGTAAAACTCGCGTCTGCGACAACCACTCGAGGCAATGTCAATGTGACGGCTGGTACGGGCGGTGACTGGCGGGTAAGCCTATACAGTGTCGATGTCGCAGCAAAAACGAGGACGCTGCTCAACCGTATGGTTTTGTTAGCTGGCTTGACTCAGGCCAACAACAACGTGAATGGACAGACGACCGTTCAGCTGGATGCCAGCAACAACGTGGTGCTCACTGGCGGAGCTTTGTTTACCGTCAGCTCGCAAGATGGCACGGATAAGATTGGCCCGGATTGCCGATCGAGTGACTTCCGCGCCGATACCGACTTGGATGGCAAGTACGACCGCTTTGCCCCTAGCGGCGGCGCACTCGATACGGAAAATCTTAGATCGGTCCCGACCACAGGAACGTCTTACCTTATGTTTCCAACCCCCAAGTGCAATTTGGATATGGTCTGGAACTATGGGGATGGCGCGGCTTCCCCCTCGCGATTCGTTTTGCAGACCAACGATGGCACAGCGGGTGGGTTTGTTAGCGGCATTACCTCAGGCGGCGCTCCAATCTCTGCGGTTCAGCTCGTTCTGGAGCGCCTGACAGCCGACGGAAACGCAGCGCCAACAAACTGGGTGACAGTCGACAAGTCGCCATATATCACCGTGGGAACGATTACACCACCAGAAGCGCCCCCAGCCATCATGGCATCAGATGTAACGAACGCTCTAAAAGGCATTAGCAGCTACGCACGTACAACGGCGATTTCGTACTCTTCGACCGACATCCCTTTGCCCGCTGCGAATACGCTGAATACACCCAGCCCGACCACGGGAAATCAATGGCAGTGGCAGCCAGACCGTCCATTCACATCCCTGGCAGAACTGCTCCTCATTCCGATGTATGGCCCTGATAGTCTCACGGACGGACGATTAGGGAACCGTGAGTTTGTTGATCGTACAACTCTGAATATCCCCTTCACGGGCGATCCTTTGTATCCGACTGCGACTAACGCCAACTATATTCCCACGCTGGCTGCATCCCGCATTCTTCGTCCCGACAACCCAGACCAGTCACTGCAATCTAACCGCTGGTATCGATTGATGCAGTTTCTGGAAGTTCCCAACCGAGCCCATCAGCATCCTGCCATTGCTGGCTTGACGAACACCAGTGCCATCACATGGGGTACTCTGGCAACCTATGGAGTACCGGCGACATTTACGAATCCAGGGACACCGGGAACAACCTCCAATTTAACGATTCCATTGTCACCAGCGACCGGATTAGACAACTTCCCGTTGGCAGAACCCTTCAAGCTACCACTGTTTTATGGGTGGCCTCGGATTCATGGGCAGATCAACCTGAACATGATTCCCTCACCACAGATCCTGTTGGCTTTGCTCGACGACGATCAATTGGTCAAAGATCCCCGCTACGGTGTTGGTTCCCAGAATTTGGATTCGGCCGATGGTGACAATCGACAATGGTGGGTCGAATTCCTCAAAGCTCGTGATTCAAACGTCAGTGCGGGATTTCAACCAGATCCTGTCGCCCAACTCTTTGTACCGGGGACAGCGACTTCAAAACCTTTTCAAGGTTTCGACGCATTGGGTGTCGCTGCATCGAGCTTGGCAGATAGTCCGCTGGAAAACACCATTCTGCGCTCAACGCCAAGCGATCTGCTCATAAACACAAACCCCAACGCAAATCGTCGGTTATTGGAAATCGGTCACACTGGGGAGCACTTTGGAACTCCCGCAACTGAAAGCAGTCAACCGAACGGGAGTGTGCTGCACCCCGCCATCCGGTACCGCTTGCTATCGAAGCTGATGAACAACACCACGACTCGGACCAATTCGTATGCGGTGTATATCACCGCTCAATACCATGAAGCTGCAGAGGTTGCGACAGATAGCCCTTCAGGTGCTACAGCCATTCGAATTGGTGGTAAATTAGATGATGCTCCGACCCATCGCGGATTTTTTGTCGTCGACCGCACAGGAGCGGTCGAACAAATGAAAATTTTGAAGGCCAATGGCCTGAGCCCGGTGAGTGGCATTTCCTATCGCTTTGCCCCCAATACGAACAAGTCTGGCCAGAGACTCAACATGAATGGAATCCGCTGGAAAGACATGGTGCTATTCCGGCAAACGTTGAACTGAGGTGCGTTTATTTTCGTTGGACGTGATTGGTCGACAAAATTGTCCTGAGATCGGTTGAATCTGCGTGACAAGTTACGTTCTTAAATGCATACTTTGAATTGTTTTCGGCGCAAAACGATACAGCGGCACCTTTTCTCTAACCCTTCCATTCGCGAAACATCAGTGAAGATAAGCAGTTAGAGGAATGCTGTACTTGCGGACCGAGATTTGCGTTAGTAACTTGAATGGGCGTTGCAGTTGACGAGGGCTGCGACTTTCAAAGCAAAATCCAATCGCACCCTTTGACACTCGTCAACCTCATCTCTTGGAGAACCTGTTATGACCCGAATTCGCTTCGCCCCAAAACAGAAACTGCGCCGCGGTTTCACACTGATCGAACTGCTGGTGGTGATCTCGATCATCGCCGTACTGGCCTCGCTGATCGCTCCGGCCGTTCAATCGGCTCGCCGAGCAGCCCGCAAGCTCGAATGCCTCAACAACATGAAGCAGTGCTCGCTGGCGATCCAGAACTTTGCTTCTGGTAACGGTGGCCTGCTGCCATTGCTCACGACCACCATGGACGTCAGCGGCAGCGGTGCTACTCAGCAACTGCCGATTGGCTGGCCAATTCAGATCCTGCCCGCGATCGACAGCGGTGCCTTGTACAAGAGCATCAAAGCTCGCGCGACAAGCGCTGGATTGAATGCCACAGAGCAAATCTATTTGCAGACGTTCACATGTCCCGATGACACGGATTCGTTCCGTCAACCAGGCGGGCTTAGTTACGTCGTGAATGTGGGTACTGTCAGCTCCAGCATTTGGGGTCAAGGTGTTGATCTGACGACTGTGCCATTGTCGCATACGTCGTCGACAATCGATTGGAATGTGAGTGGCGGGGCTGACGTGACAGATATTAATATTGCTGTAGCCACGGGGGTGTTCTGGCGTGCGTCAACCAATGGATTTGCGCCATCTCTCGATTACATCTCGACTGGTGATGGTGCCACGACGACGATCATGCTGAGCGAAAATCTGAATGCTGGTAAATGGTGGGGAATTACGGTCGATGACACTGGTTTCGGAATGCGAGCGCTTAGCCCGCTGACACAGCAATATAATGTGAGTTCAACGTCCACCGCGACTGCCTTGAACCAAGTTTTGGGGACATACGCCACGGCAGTCGATGAGCCATGGATTAACCGACCACAAACCTTGACTCGGGCACCACGTCCAAGTTCACAGCACATGGGAGGCGTGAACGTCTTCATGTGTGACGGATCTGGCCGGTTCATCAGCGATAACGTTGATAAATATGCCTATGGTAAGCTGCTCACTTCTAACGGAGTCACCTTCGGCGAGGTGACACTGAGCCAATCGAGCTACTAAGCTCGCTTGAGTCAGGTTAAATCCAAGAGAATCACCCGTCGGCCTTTGTTGGTCGGCGGGTGTTTTTTTGCGCTGAGAGGATCAAGGGAGCGATCTTGGTCCCCTGTCACAACCAGTCACACAGTTTGACCTCATCATTGAGGCGATCGACTGGGTTGATAACCCCGCCCGATCCACACTGCGACCCGCACTAGGCCGACTGCACCTTGCGCACGATCGCTACGATGATCCCGATCACCACAGCCAAGAATCCGAATCCGCCACCGATCTTAGCCGCCGGAGAACTCGAGATTGTGCGTCCGCTCTGATCCTGGATTTCGCCCCAAATGATGCCGCAGTTGGTACATCGGTGACCCGCTTTGACCTCGGTGGTGCTCGTAAACTTGTAGTGGCACTTGGTGCATTCGTACTGCATCACCATCTGCTGACTCATGTTCGGCGGACCCATGTTGCTGTTCATCTGTTGGTGCGGTCCCATCCCAGGCATCGACATCTGCGGAGGCTGCGACATCTGCGAGTGCGGCATCCCGCTCGGCGGAGGCGAATAGTTGTTAAACTGAGGCGGCATCGAGGCATGTGCGGTGGAGGCCATGTCGGGCGGCGGGTTGTAAGTCGGTTGCGACGGAGCCTGCGCATGCGCCATCATCTGGGCCCCCGACATTCCATTGTTGAAGCCCGGCTGCGACGGCATCGGTTGCCCATGCCCGAAACCAGGCATCGCGGCCCCGCCAGGTACTCCAGGACCAGCGGCATTGGGGCTCGCTGGAGCTGGATTCAAGGCACTCAAACGAGTGATCACTTCGGCCATATCATCTTTAGCCGGCGTGATAAAGAGCGAGCCATCCTGGCTGCGAACGGTTCGAATTTTGGGGAACAGGTACTCGACAGCGCGACCTTGAGGCGACACAGTGCTGATGCCGTCCTGATCGATCCCCACCAGCATCGTCTTGATGATGGCATTATTCGACATGCGGATCGTCACGGGGATCGGTTGATTGAATCGAACGGAATCACTCGCCTCTTGCGCCAGTAGATGTGGCAGGCGTATCAGGCAAGTTAGCACGAGCGCAACACAGAACCCAAAGCGACGAGACATGGCCCATACCTCGCAATCAAAGAACGCACAAAAACGGTAGACGCACCGCATTCGCATCAAAAAATAACGGAGTGTTAGTGTTTGCTAGAATCGGTAGTGCGTCAAGAAGAAACTAAAATAATCGTCACAATAAGCCTCATCCAAAACCTGAGTCTCTCAAACCATCTTCTTTTTCCGACCGAGATTAACACGCGATGTCGTCTTTCCCCAAAACAAAGCAGCTGCACGAACATTTGCTGACACCCGGAATCATCCGCAGCCTGGCTCCGCACGATGCTTTTACGGCCAAGGTAATGGAGCAGGCGGGGATTCCGCTGCTTTTTCTGGGCGGGTTCGGAACTTCTGCCAGTGCGTTTGGGCTGCCTGATCTTGGCCTGTTGGGACTGGCCGAGGTCGCCGAAGCCGCTCGCCGAATGACGGCCGCGGTGAGCGTCCCGGTGATTGTCGACGGCGATACGGGTTACGGAGCGATTCCAAATGTCATTCGTACGGTGCGGGAATTCGAACGAGCCGGCGCGGCGGGGATGCTGCTGGAAGATCAGGTGTTTCCCAAACGCTGTGGTCACTTCGCGGGGAAGCAGGTGATCCCAATCGAGGAGATGATCGACAAGTTGCGAGCGGCGCTGGACGCTCGACAGGACTCTGATTTCGTCGTGATTGCTCGCACGGATGCTCGCGCCGTCGAAGGGCTGGATGCGGCGATCGATCGCGCGAATCGATATGCCGAAGTCGGCGCAGACGTGATCTTCGTCGAAGCACCGCAGTCGCGCGACGAGTTAGCGCGAGTCGCTCGAGAGATCCCCAAACCGCAATTGGCCAACATGCTGGTTGGCGGTGTGACTCCGATACTCTCGGCGAGCGAACTGGAAGAGCTGGGATTCAAGATCGTGGTGTCGCCGGTGGAAAGTCTCGCGGTGACGGCATTCGCTGTTCGTCGGTTGGCCGATGCAATGCTGAGCGATGGTCGTGTCGATGGACTGTCCGAGCAGATGTGGTCGTTCGCGCAGCTCAAGCAGTTGCTGGGTGTGAATCTGCCTGCCGTAAAATGAACGAGCGCTAGAGGCTGTTCTTTCGCGAGTGTCGGGCGATCGCGGTTGTTTTCGCGGTGATGCTGGCGATCAATCGCTTGTCGGCGGGACTGATTCTGCGACCGAGGTATTCTCGCAAGAATCGGATGCGTTCCGTGATGCTACTGTCTTGGGCCGAGTAGTTCAGTTGAGCGAGATCCTTGACGATCCAACGCTTGGACAATGGCCGCTGTTTGCGAACGCGACCCAGGTCGATCACGTAGATGCGATCTGGCGGCGATTCACCTTTGGCGGCGAGGTTCGGCAGCAAGAGATGACCGAGATAGTAGTCCTGATGATGCAGTCCCGCGTCGTGCATTCGCTGCGTCATCCGAGCGATGCCGGTTACGAGTGACTTGCGATGTCGCCCACGAACCACCCCTTCGGTTGTGTGCGTTGCTTCGAAAGGTGCTGTATCCAGTTCGGATAACTTGGTGCAGTTTTCGAGGGCTTCGGTAATCAGAAATGAATCAGAACCGTGCTGACCCATCGCCACCGGGGTCATCGTGGGCAGGCCCACTTCGTGAAAGTTAAGGAGCGCGTTCCACTCGTTCTTCGCACCCAGGATCGGCCACCGCAGGCTGAGCAGCGGCTTGATGTATTCCTTCAGCGACGATCGACCGTGCCGCTTGATGTAGAACGCTCGCTCACGACCGGCGTCGTCCAATGTGAACCGCAGGGTGACTCGATCGGTCCGCAGTTTCTTCGCGATGGCCGCTTCAGCCGTTCGTGACCAAATCACCGCAAAGGTCGTCCAATGATGACGACGCAGCAAGTTGGCAAACGTCTGGTTCACCACCAGTTTTCCGCCGTCCCAATGGTTCAGTTCAAATCGATTCAACATGTCACCCCGTCGCAAGCAATTCGGCCGCGGCGGAGTGTCGTAGACAGGGCCAAAATTGTCGAGATGAATTTGCCGCCCGAGGTGGCCTATCGCTGTGCTTTTCGCAAGTGAATTCCACGGCTTGCGATCGCCCTATTCCTTGGCAGTGTCGAGATAAACGTCCATTTGCTGGCCAACGTAGATTTTCTGGTCGCAGGACTGGATCGCGTAAATCACTTGAAGGACTCGGGTGTCGACGCGCTCGGTTCCGGAACCGGTCAACGACTTCTTCGGTTGTGCGTAGGGTTCGACGCGGACGAACTCCAGATGGAGTGGCTGCTTGGCGTCGCCACGAATGTAGCCCAGGCCGGGTAGACCGACTCGGAATCGTGGCAGATCCTGTTCGTCGACATCGACCCGAACATGCAGCACATCAACATCGCCGAGCACGACCAATGGTTGGCCCGGAGGAGCGCCGACGAACTCACCGGGGCGGACATCGACTTTCAGGATCGTGCAGTCGATTGGGGACTTCACTTGGAGTCGGTCAATTTCCACTTGAGTCTGTTCGACGAGCGCCTTCATGCGTTCGACTTCAGCCTTGGCCACGGCGAGGTCTTCAGTCCAGGCACCCGCCTTCAGCTTGGCATCTTCCGCTTCGGCATGCATCAGCATCGCTTTGGCTCCCGCGAACGATTGTTGTCGTTGTACCAGATCTTCGGCGCTATTCACCTTTCGAGCGAACAACTCTTCCGCTCGGTTCATCTGGTCTTGCAGCGCCTTCATGTCGGCGCGAGCTTTCTCGACGTTGGCTGCCGACACCGGCAGGTCTTCGGCTCGTGGCATCCCCTGCAGGCGTCGCAAGCTGGCCTGAGACGATTCCAGTTGAGCTTGTCGAGAGGCCAGTTCGGCCTGCTGCTGTCTGGCGTCGATCAAGAACAGGGACTCTCCCTTTTGCACGCGTTGTCCGACTTTCACCAGGACCTCGGTGACGACTCCCGGCAGATGGGCGCCGACGGCGATGTTCTCGGATCGCGCTTCCACGATCCCCGCGCCGGCGAGTGTCGCTTTGTAGGGTGATCGGCTGGGGTCGAGCGGCGGTTGCTGAGGCGGAATATCGCGCTGAGCCCGGGCGATATGAATCGACATGAACGTGAAGGCGATGACAGCCAATAGGGGCAGGATCAATTTTCTGGGCATGATGATTTCTCCCGAGAGACCGGGCCAATTAAAATTGAGCTAGTGTTGAGTCGAACCAGGTTCTGCGATGCGTCCGTCGGCCATTTCGATGATGCGGTCTCCATAGGTGAAGACGCGGGAATCGTGAGTCACCACGATGACCGCTCGCCCCGCCTGCACGGCGACTCGCTTCAGCAAGTCCATGACGACCTGACCGGACTGAGCATCGAGCGCGGCGGTCGGTTCGTCGCACACCAATAGCCGTGGTTCGTGGACCAAGGCTCGGGCGATGGCGACTCGTTGCTGCTGACCACCTGATAGCTGAGACGGCAGCTGATTCGCTCGCGATCCCAAGCCGACTGCTTCCAAGACTTCGCGAGCTTTCACGAGAGCCTTTGATCTGGGCTGGCCTTGAATCAATAGTGGAATCGCCACGTTCTCGGTCGCGGTCAGCGATGGCAGCAAGTTGTATTGCTGAAACACGAAGCCGACATTCTGCGCCCGGAACTGTACGAGCTTGCTTCCCTTGAGCTGCGATTGCGGTGTGCCGAAGAGGATCACATCTCCCTCAGTTGAATACAGCAAGCCGGCGATGATCGAGATCAGCGTAGTCTTACCGCAGCCACTGGGGCCGACCAACAACGTCAGTTCGCTGCCATAGACATCGGCGTTGATTCCGTGCAGCACTCGAGTGCGGCTTTCGCCGTCGCCGAACTCTTTGACGACGCCACGGCAAGAGACGCAGACCTCGGTCGAGGGACCGACGGGTGCGGCAGTTGACGGCTGATCGATCACCGATGCGACCATGATGCGTACCTCACTATCCGCGGAACACGACGGCGGGTTCCAGAATCAACACTTTGCGTAAGCTGATCATGCTGGCAAGCACGATGATCACGGCCACGGCACCGGCCGCGATCACTGCGACCTGCCAGGGCAGGTAGAAGCCCATCAGGGCGGTGACACCTTGCGTCGATTCGAAGAAGAGCGATGTCATACCGATGCCCAGGCCATAGCCGATGCAGCCGACAATCGTGGCCTGCAGCAGGATCATGCCAACGAGGCGTCCATTGCTGACACCCATCGCCTTGAGTGCTCCGAACTGCTTCAGGTTCTCGAGAGTAAACAGATAGAATGTCTGGCCAGCGATCGCAGTCCCTACGATAAATCCCAGAGCGATCGTGATCCCGAAGTTCACGGGGATCCCGGTGGATCGGAGGTAGAACTCGATCACAAACCAGATCATGTCGCTGCGAGTCCGCGCGGCCAGACCTGTGGAAGTGCGAATCGACTGGCAGACTTGTTGCGGGTCGGCCCCTTCTTTCTCGTGTGCCAATACAAACGAGAGTTGGTTGCGTTCTCGCGGTGCAAAGCCGAGGGCTTGCGAGTACCGCGTATACATCACAGGGAAGGTCTGGAACGGCGGAGTAGTATCGCAAACGCCGACCACCACCGCGCGGCGATCGTTCATTTCTAAGGTCTTGCCGAGCACGATTGGCCCGTCGCCCCAAAACAAACGATATCCAGGACGATCGATGATGATCGCATCAGGACGACGCAAATCGGCCAGCGAACCGGCCACCAGTTTGACAGGAGCTCCAATCAACGTGTGGTCATCAATCCCCAAGAGAATCGACTGGCGGAACTCACCGTTATCGATGCGGGCACGGGCCAGACTTTTATACAGGCGGACGGCCCATTCGACGCCTTCGACACCGCGCACGCGGTACAGGTCGCTGTCCGAGAGAGGCTTCACTTCGTCGACGTTCTTGCCTTCGGGGTCCATCACCCAGATCGAAGCATCGCGGACATCAATGGCCGCGTGAGCCGTTCGCCGCATCAGGCCTACGAAGATGGCCATCTGCTGCGAGATCAACAGCACTCCGAAGGCGACCCCGAAGACAGTACCGAAGTACTTCGCGCGATCTCCGGTCAGCATTTTCCAGGCGACCCAGCTCATATCATCGCCTTGATTGGTATCGGTGGAGTCAGCGTGGGATGTCCCAAACTCGGGCCCAATCCAATCGCTGCGAGGCTGAAATTGGTGATGTGATCCGCGAGCTTCTGAACGGTCAGCGCGTCATGCGCGTCGGAACCGATCAGCAGGCGGATCATCGGTTGATGTACGTAATAAAATAGGACCTGGCCGACAATACTGAACCCGATCATGTTTCCCTCTTCTTCGGGGAAATCGTGACCCAACAGATCCAGCAGGATCGCTCGCATGCCATTGGCCATCGGCCGCACATAGTCTTCTACAACGGCCGCGCAGGCTTCCGTGGGGAAGGCCATCTCGCGCAACATGATTCCCAGATGCCAAGCGGGTTTGTCACCCTCCAGCTTTCGCTGCAGCATCTGCAGAATATGAGCCCGCAGTCGCTCGACCGGCGGCATGTCCGCGGGCCAGGTCATTTCGGGGTTTTCGCTATCCGCACACGACTGGGCATGTCTGACGGCAGCCACGTACAGCGACTTTTTGTCGCCGAAGTGGTAGTTGACTGCAGCGATGTTGGCCGACGCCTGCTGACAGATGTCACGAATGCTGGCCGCTTCATATCCGTTATTGGCGAAGATCGCTCCGGCGGCGTCAATCAGTCGTTGGCGAGTGTCGTCGATCATGCTGGCCTTCGTGGAACTCTGCGGAAATCAGAATCAAACGTTTGTTTGAGTGAGATTCTAGGTCAAACATCGGATTGAAACAAGTGTTTGATTGAGAGATTCCGCGGAAAGAGCGGCGGAACTGACGAAGACACGGCGACAAGTTGTCGCGGACAGGCAAGCGTCGCCGCCGCGTGGGAGGGGCTGACCGATGGGATTGCAGGTGAGCCGCGTTGTGTCCGCAGATGCACCAAAGAGTAGATACACGCTCTCATTTCTGAGGCGAATTTCAGAATGAGGACGCGTACCCACGCAGCCCGGCTGGCCTGGAACCGAATCCAAGCGTCTACTTAGATAGGGAGAGTTGCCTGCGATTAGCCAGGGTCTCGGCGACCTTCACTAAGAGAACGAGAACAAAAACAACAAGGCGTTACTGCCTAGATGTCGTATCCGGCTGTGGTCGCGATGGTCCGGCCGCGGCGCGGCGTTGGATTTCGGCCATGACCTGGTCGACGACCGAGGGGCGATCTCGCAGAGTGGTACCGGTCGACTGCAGACGATTTTCGATGGGCTGTGGTGATTTCATAGTTCTTGCTCCCGACTCCACCAGAACTGCAGTCGCATGTGCGCCAGCGAGATTCGACGCGTCACCTGATCCATCGGATAGCCGACCAGAGCGGCGATCTCGGGCACGGTGTGATTATCGAAGTAGCGCAGGCCGATCAGCCGCCGATCTTCATCCGGCAGTCGTGTCACCAGGCCGAGCATATGTTCATGCTCGATCCATTCTGGATCGTAACCATCGTGCTGCTGGCCGTCAGCCGTTTTCGCCCCGGCCGCAGTCGGCATTGCGCGGACAGCGTTAATCGATTGGCGGCGAGCGAGCTTTAACAACCAGGGTCCAAACTGAGACCCGTCGTCCAGCTTGGAAAGTTGCCGGAAGGCTCGCACCAGCGTTCTTTTTGCCACTTTGCGTGCCGCTTTGGGATCACGCAGCTCCGCCTGTACGACCGCGAGCACGCTACGTTCGTAACGTTCGACAAGTGCGGCAAATGCTTGCACGTCAACTGCTTGCACTCGTTCTACAAGTTCCTGATCCGTCGTCACTCGTCGCCCCTTCAACAAAGTTCGAGCCGTCTCAGCACTGCACCAAGTAAGACGTAACTGGCTCCGGTTTCTTTCACGGGAAAATCGATCGATTTGTCATTTTCGCGCAAAAAGATGGAAATCGATTTGAACGAGCAACCGCATGTTGCCGGAATCGGCGATGCCGTTTTCAACGATTGATGGTCTTTGTCGGATCAAAACTATTTTTCGTCCACTAGCGCAACCTCGAAGCTTAATAAATCATGAAGAGGTGCTCGTTGATGAGTTCGTCCGAGCCCCGCTATTTCGGTTTCGTTCCGTCATTCTTTGCAGGAGCGTCAGCGTCATCCTTGGGATCGAGAGTGAGACGGATTGTCGCAGCATGTAGACGGGAATCACTGACAAGATAGTCGCCGGTCGGTTCCAACTTCTGACGGTCGCCACCCATTTTTAACGCGGCTCGCCAATTCACTCCGGTCCCTTTGATCTGCAGTTCGAAACGATTCGCGGCGACTTCGCGATCGGGTTGCTGAACGAAGAACTCATCACCAGAGCTGATGCGGAAACCAAACGGGCCACTCGCCCAGGCGTTCCAGGGAGGTTCTGCTTTGGGCGGCTCAACCAAGATCTGATAATTGAAGCCGGTCGGAATCTGAGCCAAACGGAACTGACCTTTCTCATCGGACTTCGTGGAGCCGATCACGCTTGATGAGGGAGGGAGATTGTCACCGGTTAACGAGATGCGATAACCCGTCAATGGCTTGTCGTCGGCATCGATTAATGTTCCGGCCAGGTGAGCGGCGGGCAACAGAATGAAATCAATTTGACGGGGTAGGTCGGGAAGAATGATGTCGTTCTTGCGTTTCGCCCAATCCGGCGTCTCGGGGACTTTCCGAGCCATCCTGAGATCACCCTGTCGCGACAGATTCTTCTCGAAGAAACCGGGTTTGCTCACCATGATTGTCGCCGCCTGGATTTGGACCTGATCTTTCGCTTCAAACGACACGCCTGGTCCGAAATGAAATTCGTATCGTCCCTGCTCGTTAGTTTCGGCGCTGCCAGTCACATGCAAGCTGCCAACGCCGGTACTCGCCCAGACTTTCGCACCACGGACCGGCTTCCCGTCGCCATCAACGACGTTGCCGAAGACGGACCACGGAGGTTCTTGTTTGACTGCTTGCGCGTCCACTGATTCTGAATCAGCTTCAGATACGCTCGCGTCAGTCTGAATAGGAAACGGTAGCTGGCTCAACTCGAGAGTCGCTCGTTCGTTGTGGAGCTCGACATACTCAATGTACGGCTGACCTCCGATTGGATGAACCAGGCTGACGCGCGAGTTCTCTGTCGTCATCGCGAAGTCGATCTTGCGGCTTCCGTCGGGTTCGATGGCTACGCTGCACCAAGTTTCGTCGTCGAAGGGAGTGGCTTTGGTGAAGGCGTTCAGCAACGCCTGATTTGCCAAGTTACGATAGTTCGCCAGGGCGGCTCGACTGCCGCATTTGGCCTCGATGATGATTCGCGATAGCTTGTCGGTGATCGCCTTCTTGGCTGCTGCAATTTGTGGATCGATTGCCTCGTCTGGATCATCCCAAGCATGAAACGCCTTGGGCTTTCCGTCGCGACTGTAGACTATCGATTCAGAGCCGTGTCGCCAGTTGCCAAGTTCGGGAGCATTGCTGGGGACTTGCTTGCCCCAGAAGTCAGGATACTTATTCAGCAGCACGGTCAAGTGGTGAAGCTCAGCCGCCGACAGCTTGTGGTGCGCACCGATGTCATTGGAGTGACCTGGCGGAACGATCACTGTTCCGTCGTCGAGGATGATCACATGCCAACTGACATAGCCCATCGAATGCTGAACGGGAGCTGTATGCGACCAGGTCAGCAGCGGCTTACAGCGCGGTCGTTCGTTTGAAACGATGACGCCGGTCTCGACAAAATCTGCACCTGATGATACCGAAATGCGTGCGTCGAACTGGCGAACCGCATGCTCAGGCAGGTTGCTTGGCGGCATCTCGTCGATTGGAAAGAGTGAGGCGCGTGCCGCCGTCAAATAGGCGTCGCCGGGCGTGACGGAGTCACGAGCGATCTTCAGCCCGGCAGAGTTGTTTGTCAGAGTTCCATGAAACTCAAGTTGGTTAATTATGCTGCCGACTTGATTCTCGGATGCCTTCGGATCGAAGAAAGTAGCGTAGAGATCGAACCGTCCGGGTTGAAGGCCCGAAAGCTTCAAGAGCAGGCGACTATCGACTTCTTCCAGTTTGGCTGTTGTCCATTCCCCTTTGCCAGTGGACGCTCCTTGCTCGAGTGTCGCCTGACGCCACTGCACGCTGACGCGTTCCGGTTGAGCAGCATCCCGAATGATTTCGCCGTCGACTCGCAGCGCTTTCGAAAGCTGGATTCGACCTAGATCGCTTCCGGCACGGACTGGTCCCACGTAGTACGGAGCCTGACCCGGAGCGTCGATCCGGAACACATAATCGGCGGGACCAGGATCGTTGGTCGTAACCGGGTCATTTGTGCAGAGCGTGGTGAGTTCGACTCGTCCATCAGTGTCGGAGACTCCCCACACGGGACCATCGCCCCATTCCGTTCGTGGTCGCATGAACGAGTCGGCGCGAACGCGGCTGTAGAGCCGGACTTTCGCACTGGCGATCGGTTGCCCGCCAGCGTCGACCACTTGGAAGCGGGCCGGTGTTGTAGGACGAATTGTCACGTCGTTCGGGATGTCGGAGTTCAGCCGGAGGTGAATCCGCTGTTCCTCAAACCCAGGCATGTAAAGGTCGATCTGCACAGGCTCATTGGGACAATGAGTGATCGTGACATTGCCATCACTGTCGATCGGGAACGTGCCCAAATTGGGCTCGAATGGATTTCGCAACGTGACGTTCGCGGTTCCCGATGTGGGATGGGTTCCCTCTGCTGATCGCAGATTCATGCGAACAGTCGAGCCTCGTCGCATCGTGATGTTGACGGGGCCGACCTGTTGGCCCTGCTTCACTTCAAATCGCGGCGTCGAACCGGGGGCGAACTCTTTCGAGGTCGCGTACAAGCGGACAAACGCCGCTTCGTGAGCGACATCGATGGTGAACTCGCCTTTGCTGTTGAGTGCGACATCTTTCACCTGCTCGGCAAAATTGCTGCCTGTGATACGTCGCTGCAGCTTCAGGTCTGGCGGCAACGGGGATTGATCGGCAGTGACGATGCGGCCGCGGATGACGAGGCCTTGGCCCTGCTGCGAGTGAAGTGGGTCACTCTCTGTTTCGGCATCCTTGGTCACGGCCTGTTGTGGTTCGGCGTCGGATCGCGTCGTGGCGAGCCAACCGATGAAGAAGGTGGCGAGCAGGCCGAGGGCAAGGATTCCCCCGAGCCAGCCTCGTTCCGCTCGTTCTGGTGTTGCCGAACCAGGCATGAGACGACGAATGCGTTGCACAAATTCGCCGCCCGTTCCGGCGAGGACCGTCACTGGAACAGGCGTCCGATGACGCAGCTCTTCGAGGGTCAGCAGCATTCGGCCATAGGCCAGGTTGTCGCCGACCACCGCCAGTGCCAGATCGTCGCAACAGAGTTCTCGTTCGCAGCGAATGCGATGCGACAGCCACCAGACAGCCGGGTGATAGAACATCAGCGTCTCGACCACGACTTGAATCGCGTTGACAATCCAGTCGTGGCGGCGAATATGAGCGAGCTCGTGTGCCAAGAGCGAGGTCAACTGATCCGGCGTCATTCCGACCAGCACGCAGGCCGGAAGCAGAATGATCGGTCGCAGATAGCCGACGACCATCGGCACATAAACCAGTGCTGACTCTGCAATGCGGACCCCCGGCGCGACGTTCATGCGTCGCGCCAAATCAGACATCAGCCGCTGCGTTTCGAATGCGACCGGAGAAAGTCCGTGGCGTTTGAGGTGCCACTGCGTCCACAGGCCGGCAACAGGTCTGATCGCACAGCACAGGACTCCGGCCAGCCAGACCGCGACGATCTGGCCCAGCCAGGGAAGAATGGATTGGCGAACTCGTTCGAGCCAGTGTGCCGTTGTGGCAACGGGCGATGTCTGCGATGACTCCGCGATGGAGACGGGTGATTGATCACCCGTTCGTGGTGCTCGTCCATCTTCCGACAATGTGGGAGCTGGACCCAGCGACAGTGCCGCCGTGTCGATCGGCGAGCCGCTCACCGAGGATGTGCTGCTAATCGGTGCGGTTAAAATCGGTTGAGGAACAGAGGACGCGTTCATCGCAAGGACAGCCGCAGGCTTAGCAATCTCGACCATCGACCATGTGATCGCCGGGGCGACCAGCATGAGCGCGAGGAAGAACACCCCCAGGCCGTAACGAAGTCGTGCCGACTGTCGTCGCAAGCAGGCCAGAACCAACCAGGCGACGAAGGCCACGAGCGTCACTTGCCAGATCGAATGGACTAACGTCCATCCCAGCCGTTGTCCCCAGACGGGAAAGAGCGCGCCGGGCGAAAACAGACGTGTGCTGGTCGCCAATGACAGACCCAAGCCGGTTGCCAGAATCGCTTTCATGAGCGTCCCCTGTTACTCGTGGTCAGGTCGTGGCAGTCGTGACTTTTCGAGTTCGTCGAGCATGCGTCGGACTTCGGTCAATTCACCGGCGGTCGCTTTGCGTGATGAAAGCGCCTGCAGAACCAGACTGAGCGCCGATCCGTCGTAGACCTTGTCGATCAGGTCGCCCAGCATGCGTCGCTGAGTGGCCTTCTGACTGGTGGCCGCACTGAAAATCTGCGGACTGGCTGACTCGTCGCGCTTGACCAATCCCTTCTCCAACATCACCGCCAGCATTTTGACGGTCGTGGAATAGTTGGTCTCTTTGGCTTCGGCCGCCGCGAGTGCATTGTGGACCTCGCGAGCGGTCGCCCCGCCGCTTTGCCACAGGATGCGCAGGATCTGCAGCTCGACTTCAGTGGGCTGCGAGGACGCGGATCTCGCCATTGGTTCCTCCTGCTAAGTGCGGTCGCGAAGTAGCGAACGAATTCGCTACGTCAAGCGGCGTTTTCCAGGTGACACGGGTGAGGTCGTTTCGTGGTGGCCCATTGAGGGCTGAAGAGCAGGTCAGCAGGGATCATGGGGACTTCAGTTTCCTTACGATTTGGCAGAATTTGTCAGTCCATGGCAGTGTTTTTGGGGGGGGTGGAAGATTTGCCTCTTGAAAACAAGGGAAATCGCGAAAGGGGACTGACAAAACTGACAAATGGGAGCTTTCCTGACGTCGGACTGGCGATCAAGATTCGCGCGGGTGTGGTGATGGCCAGGCGTCATGGGGATATTCTCCTCTTGGTGCGCGTTGAGTTTGTCGCTTCGCAGGTCAACGCGACGGCCAAGTTGTGTGAAGGCGTATTGGGTCAGTTGTGTTGCGAACTCATCTGATAAGAGGGGTTGTGTGTTGTTGGGCCAGGGGACTTACTTCCCCCGCTCAGGAAGAGGTTGGGCCGCGCGGTCTTAATTATCATCAACTGTGGAACAGGAACCTCTGATCTTCCGCTAAGAGAGCGGCCCAGAGGCGTGCCCGTTGGTTACGGTGCACCTACGACTTTTGTCGTGACCTGATTGTCCGTTTTGCTGTGCGCTGATCAAGACGGTGTTTGGAAAACTTGGGAACTATCTTTGAAATTGTCA
>CAIMFH010000197.1 GCA_903840265.1 uncultured Schlesneria sp.
AGCGCGAGCAGTCCGAGCAGCCCGAGCAGCGCGAGCAGCCCGAGCAGTCCCAGCAGCCCGAGCAGTCCCAGCAGTCCGAGCAGCCCGAGCAGCGCGAGCAGTCCGAGCAGCCCGAGCAGCGCGAGCAGCCCGAGCAGTCCCAGCAGCCCGAGCAGTCCCAGCAGTCCGAGCAGCCCGAGCAGCGCGAGCAGCCCGAGCAGCGCGAGCAGCGCGAGCAGCCCGAGCAGTCCCAGCAGCCCGAGCAGTCCCAGCAGCCCGAGCAGTCCCAGCAGTCCGAGCAGCGCGTTAACGTCTTCAGGGCCTCAATCGCCTGCTCCTCGGTTCTGTACGGCCGAATCGACATGCGATTGTTGTTTTCGTCGTATACCCAAGTCACCTCATCGATTGTTTCTTTGCGGTAGGTCATGCTTGTTCCTTGTGTATGTCCGTACCGGTAGCCGGTTAAATCGAACGGGGGATTAGAAATGGTCATCCGTGACCACGCGGCGGTCCGTCGCTTACGGCTATTTCGCGGCGATGGCCGGGCGAGGATTATCAGCAGGGGGTGTGGTTGCATGGTGCCTCCACTTCAACTGGCACAAATCGGTCGCCGAGAAAATCACGCTCGCCGAAACCTTCGACGCGCACGAACTGCCTGCCGTGACTCGTTCGCAACAGCGTGACGGTATAGGTAGATCCTTCGATGAGTTGCGTCAGTTCCGCGTCGATGCAGCGGACCTTGTCGCCGACTTTGTGGAGGTGCTTTTGCATGATTCGTTTCCTTGGACTAGCACGGGCCTGACGGGTGGCTTTAAGCTGGCTTCGAACAGTAAACTTCCCCTAGTAATCCCTGCCGGTCAACTTCAGCCACTTCATCGCGGCATCAACGTCGTATGGCTGATATCGTTTCTCCTGACCTTCCAAGCTGGTCAGACACTTTTTGCATTGAATGTGTCGAACATTCTTCTGCGCGCCGTGGAAGCCGAATCGGTTCAGCGGCAACCACTTTTTGCAGCGTTGGCAGCCCTGGCGCTTTTGGTCGGTCATGGGATTGCTCTCACGCTGCGAATTGCTGTTGAAGGAGAGTCTTCTGTGTGGCGTGCAAGGCCAGCATCTGATCTTTGGACGACTGACTGCTGCACAGTGCTTTTACTGGCTCGTTGTCAACAAACTTCAGGCAACCATTGACCAGGCGATCCAAAGCCTCGATGCGTTGCGTGGCTCCAGTCATCGTCTTCATCTGGCCGCGAAAGAATGTGTTCATTGCCTTTTCAGGCATGTTTGTCCGCAAGCCCTCCATTGAGGCTATGTGATGGGCCAAAGTCATCGCTTGTTCAGGAAAGGCGGTATGCAGCAACACGAGGGCGCTCATCATGATTGCATGGCGATCTGGCCTGCCCCATCCAGCCGAAATAATGGCATCGATGCTGTCAATATAGACCGAGTAGATTGCGTTGATGATGAACTCGTCTGAGCGACACTTACCGCTCCCGAGCAAGAATCCGCGAATCGCATTGCAGATGGCCGCGACAAGACTGGCGTTGGCCATGTTGTTTAGGCCAAGATTCTGCGCCACCGTTCGAGGTCGCCCCTTATCAAAGACCATCATGACAGGGTGAATTTCCCCATTTGGCTGAATCAGGTCGATCGAGTATGTGAACTCGAACATCGGCATCGACTTGCCGCTTTTTATGATGGCCATCAGTCTGTGCTGGCCATCCATCAAATGGCCGTTGCGATCCCGAGCTATGCCCTGATGCGTGAAATAGAACGCATCGCGAAGCATCTGCTCAATGTACTGGCGAATCGCCGATTCGTTCTGTGTTCTATTGCGAACATTGAAGTGCTGCATAACGTGGCCAGCATACTCTGGCGTGATCAAATGCTGCTTCGCTGTAATCGTGTAATCCATTCTTGAATCCCCTGAAGAGTCAGTTGTGCTGAACGTCCCCATCGAACATCCCACGCTCAATTTCATTGCCCCACGACACCCAGCCATCGGAGATCGTGCGAGAAAACAACTCCAGTCGTGGGCCAGGAGACATCTGCTCGATCAGCTTCCGAATCTCATGCGGCTTGGCGCTGTGCTTGCCGCGAGGTTCCTCAATCCATGACTTCACGTTCGATGGCGGAAACGTCAGGCCGCCGCGAACGCCAAGCAGCATCAGTTCGTGCGAGCACCGCCAATAGTTTCCGAGTCCAAGTTGAGGCTTGACCCATACGAACGTCGACTTGAACTCGAACCCCCAAGCGTCGAGCAGCTTGAATGCGTCACGCAGGAATCCATTTGTTGTCCACAGATGGATATGCGACTGCTCTGCCGCAAGATCCCCGATTGGCAGAGATGCGATGTCATCAATCGGCATCGTGGAATAATGGTTGTCAGTCGCTGCCCGCGTGCCTTGGTTGCCGTACTTCCAAGGCGGGTCCGCGTAGATGGTTCCAAACTTGCGGCCAGACGCGATCAGTTGATCGAGGATTGACGTTGTTGAGGTTTCGCACAAAGCAACGGTTTCGGTCTGTGCACGGCGCTTCTTCTCGGCCCGAAGCTGCTGAACTGTGGCTTTGTTTTCTGATGCCCATTCAAGAAGGGCGGTTGGGTTGTCTTCGGATGCGGCGTTGAGGTGATGGTGGAAAGTCAAATCTTCTTTACGTAAAGAAGATTCAAACCTCTTGCAAACCATCACTGCATTTGCGGCTGTCGAATACTCAACACCGAAAACAGAGCAAGCATCACGAAGCTTGCCGCGAGGGATATATCCAGCCGACTCGCCAGCCAAAAGCCAATCGCCGATTACCCACATGAGGGAGCGACCAAGCTTTGCCAGTCCTCTTCCAATATCCTCCCAACGATCCTGCGTCAATTCGCCTTCAATCACGAGTCCAGTTGATGAGACTTCGCAGCCGAATAGCGACAAGGATCGACTTTGTGCAATCGGCGATTCACTTAGGGCGAGCATGTGCGTATACCTAGACAGACGGTTGACTTCGGCGCTTGGGTTGATGAGCGGCGGGCTGACGATTGAAGTTGTTCTGCTGCGATGTTGCTAATCGCAAATTACCGAGCCGGTTGTTCAATCAATTCCCGTCAATGTGATCCACGTGCATTCCAGCGGGAGCATTGAGCAACAATCGATGCAGGGTTACCGGCCTGTTTTTTCTTACCGAACCAAGAACATAGGATGTGCGTGGTCGGTGACTGCATGACCAGCGAATCTCACTGATCAGACCAGACCATGTTTCACCGTTTGCAAACGTGATGATTTGAGTTGTGAAGAAATCGTCTTCATCAATTTCTGCAAACTCACCGTTCGTTAATGTAAGAAGCATGAGTCCACACCTTCGGGCTGACAGTTGTCTAAACTTAGCGCAACACAGAGAAACTTGTTGCGTCTG
>CAIMFH010000198.1 GCA_903840265.1 uncultured Schlesneria sp.
TCGTCGATGTGCCGTTCGGGAGGTGGCGGTGTAAAGACAGGTGTGGGCGTTTCGGCAGTGGCCGATGCCTGGATCGGCTCAAACTTGGGTAAACGGTGAATGGCATCCTTGAGTTGCCCGGACAACTCGCCCTGAGCTTTGACGCTGAACCCTTCGCCTCCGTAGAGCGTATCCTTGCGGGACCATTGGCCTAAGACCATCTCAGGATGGTTCACGAAGTAGCGGTTGACGGTCACCTCTGCGCCATCGATCGTAAGCGGAGCGACGCCCAGCCAGTCGGAATCGACGTGGCAGGAGGGTTCGCTCCGGTCACGCTTACGAAGAAATACGATGTCGGTCACCACGGCGGTTCCCTCCCGCTTGAAGGCATCGGAAGGAAGGCGGATGGCCCCGACGAAGTCCGCTTTGGACGCCAGGTACTCGCGGATGGCGGCATTCTGTTTGTCGAGTGTGAAGTGCGTGGTCACCAGCGCCATGACACCGGCAGGCTTCAGAGCGTCGATGGATTTGGCGAAGAAATAATCATGGAGCGACAGTCGCAAGCCCTGATAGTCGAGCTTGACGTCGGCGAACGGGACGTTGCCGACCACGGCGTCAATCCGGTTCTCTGGCAGACGCGTGTCACGGAAGTTCTCGATACGGATGTCCTGGTCGGGGTGGAGTGCTTTCGCAATCCGCCCCGAGATGGAATCCAGTTCAACACCGATGAACCGCGTTCCCGGTGGACCGTAGCTCATGAAGTTGCCCGTGCCGCATCCCGGTTCCAGGAGGGTGGCGTTGGCGGGAATACCCAAGCGGGCGATGGCCTCGTGGATCGTCGTGATGACCGTGGGTGACGTGTAAAACGCATTGAACGTCGTGCGTTTGGCACTGTCATATTCCGCTGTCGTCAGGAGAGACTTCAGTTGTTCCCCCAGCCCCTGCCATCCGGCGTCCTTAAACTTTCCGCTTACCGGATCGGGGAAAATCGACAGGGCAACAGGGCCGAACCCTGCGAATCGAGCCAGTGCTTGTTTTTCTTCCGAAGTCGCCGGTCGGCCGGCTTGCTCGATCGCCTTCAGAGTGTGAATGGCGGCGAGGATGCCGCGGGCCTTCCCTTTTTCGCCGCTGGCGATCGGTAGGGTGGAACCGGATTCGAGGTGTCCATTGCGAGGCTGCGTGGTCGGCGGTGTGATGGCATTGGCGAGAGTGGCGGACGGCGGGACTGACCGTGCCGTCGATGTGTCCGAGCGAGACGGTTCGTCCGATAACGGTCTTTCCGGCGGGGAATCAAACAGTCCCCGTTGTTGTCGCGACTTCGTTACTCTTTCGGCGTAGGACTGTGGATGTAGGCCATCGCTTGGTCGAGTGAAAAGGCTTCGCTCGCGTCCCGTGGAGACGCGGAGCGCAAACGAGTCTCCAGTTCCTGAACCGCTATCTCCAGAGCTTCGCTCGCGACTTGGATCGGGTCGCTGGCCGGCCTCGCCAGCGAGAGCGATTCCTTCCAGGAATGGTGGCTGGCTCTCAATTCCAGGGCGAGAGTCTCCAGTGTCGGCAGCAACGTATGCGTGATCCGTAGCTGCTCGTGCAACTCCGTTTGTTGTTGCAGGAGTTCGAGGACGATCGTCATGTATTGCATGCGGGGCTCCTTCGGATGAGTACGATACCTGAGTTACCGGTTCCGGCGCAGCGCCAGAATCGAGTGAGAACAGTGAACGCTGTCGCCAGAATGGCGGTTTCTTGGGCATCGTCAGGAATACGCAATGGTTCGATGTTCCCGACGATTGCCGTGACTGGAGGGGTGCGGTTGATCCTCCGGCGTTCGATAAATCAGCCTTGTTGACCGCGAACCTCGAAAAAACACTCGTAGCTGGAAACTGCCTGGCATGGTCACCTCGACTGACCACGGTCTGGATCATGCCCCGGCGATCCAAACACATCTCTCAAGACTTGGCTGGCGGTGACACCGGTCATGATGATCAATGAGCCGAGGGCGACATATTCCAACACCATCGCGACACGCGGACTGTGACAATTCCGCGACATCTGTTGGGCCTGGGAACCAAGATCATTCAGGTGATAACGTGGCGGTATGGACATGGAACGACGGGCTGTGATCGGATTAAAAGGAAATCTCTTGTCCGGATTCGATCCCTTTTTCCTGCCGAATCATCTGGCGCACGTCCTGATAGAGCCGTTCCGCTTCGATGCGAGTGCTCATCGCGGACTCGGGAGTGACTTGGTGTGCCCAGACTCGGTCCACCGGGTTCCAGCGGTACCCAGCTTCCTTCACCTTGTCGATGACCGCCTGGCTGGGCTTGTCTTCTGGACGCCCTTCGCCAAATCTGAGGGCCATCTGGCGGTGCCGTTTGCTCTCGAACAGTTGCACTCCAGCCACCGTGTCTGACGCAATTCCGAACGGGTCGGGAGGCATGATCGTCTTTCGTTGTCCAACCCTGTCCGCGAAGCTTTGCCCCTGTGCGTTGGTTTCGGCGGTTGGCGGTTCGGCGACGGCTGACGCGGCTTCTGCCGTTGGTTCTTGATCCGGTGTGCGCTTTCGTGGTGACATGTGACATTCCTCCCTGTTGTGATGCGGGCTACCCCTTAACCCGTGTTAACGACCTTAACACAGATGACAGGCATCGCGCAAGAGTCTGATTGCAGGTACCCGCAAGATGACTTGCCGTCGACGCCTTCGCACGCCGCAGTACCATCGCCAGGGATGCTCGACTGATTCGGCAACGCAATCAGGGAGTTAAAGTCGGTTGAAGCCAGAATCGCCTTTAAGTGGCCGTTCTGTGCGCATGGCGTTCCGCTCGGTAGGATGGTCGCCGGGCGGTTCGCTTCACTGCCGTGGACCATGTTTGCGGGCGAACGCGGGTCCGTTGGTACGGTCTGCCTCGGTCATTTCAAGCGGTTATCCACATGAACCGGTGCGGAAACTACAGGTCAAGAACTATAGGTAATACTACTATAGGTTTTACGGGGGGGCGATTCAGCGCACATTTTAATCGGCATGGGGGGGCGATTCGGCGCACGACGGGGGGCGATTCAGCGTGGATAACTTCTTCAGTTGGCCGACTTATCCACAGGTGCGGCAGTCCGTCGCACTCCGGCGAAACTGATCGTTGGTTTTCTGATGGGCGGCTGCGATTCTCGCAGGATGATTCCACCCGCGACATCTTCGATGCGGGCGTCAGGATATACGAGCAACACCTGTCGGAGCACATCGCGAAACTCCCGCTTGAAGTCTTTGGAATGGGCATATTCCTGGCCGAACTGGTCCCGCAGGTTCTCCCAGCTCAGCATCACGCCCTCGGGCTTCCGAATCCGGCAAAGCCGATGGGCCAGCCATGTATAAACATCCAGGGCAAGTGCCGAGTGCTTCAGTGCCGAAATCGCCCGGTAGTCGAGTGGGACGGCATGTTGGGCCAGCGTTTCATAGAAATCAGGGGATAGCTCCAGGACACCCGGCCAGAGCGTCTGCTGCTGACCGTCCTGTTGCAACCACGCCTCGAATCGTTTGATGGGCTTGGCATCGACCGTGACCACGCGTCCCTCGGAGGTCATTCCGATGGTCAAGCGGCAAGCGGCCAGGGCTTCCATCTGCTTGCGCAGCATCGTGTATCCACCGCGTTCTCCCCCGTTGGTTTGCACGCCCAGTGTCTGCAAGAACTGTCGCATGCTGTCGCCGAGTTCGACCCGGCGATTCTGGGTACGGATCGCTTCGGAGCTGAGATGGACCATCACCAGACGCGGAGTCGTGCCATACGGTAATGGTTTCGGTTTCCATTCGGTGCCGTTCCAGAGCTGACCAGCCTCCAGCAGGATGCTGAATGGACCATTCTGCCGCTCGAAGACACGGGCCTCGGTCGCACGTCGCGGCATTCCAACCTGGCACATGACCGTGTGCAGAAAGTCAGAACGATCTGGCGGTTCGCTCGTGATTTGCACGCGCCTGTCCATCAGCCGCTCGGACACCGGACGCCGGGACTTTCTCGGTGTCCCCGGTGTTTCGAGCACGTGTTGCGTGTTGACAGTTTCTTCAGTTTGCGGTTTGGTCGGCATCGTGATTACGGAAAGTGACAGAATCGTGTTTCTGCATTTCTGTTACGGGATCACTCCGTGTCGCCTCGGCGTGATGTCCGTGCCCAAAATGAGTTTCCAGAAGTCCCCGGACCGCGTCGGCCATCTTGTCGCCCTTCAAGGCACACTGGCTTTTCACCCGCTGATGCAACGACAAGGGAATGTCGATCGTTAACCGTTTGATTGGCTCGTTGGAGGCACCACGGTCGGAGACCCAGTCGTCGGGTGAACTGGGGGCAGATTTCGCAGTTGGTTTGCCGCCAATGGTGACTTTTTTCATGCGGTGAACTCCCGGATCTCGTCGACCAGTGCGAGCAACTCCTTGCCAGCGGGATGGTCCGGGGCCGTCTCAAACACGGTCTGTCCCTGGGCAGCCGACTCGGCCAAGGCGACCCGCTGGCAAATCGCCGTCTTGAGGACCGGGATCGGGTACGCGGCCAAAGCCTCGACGACATCTCGTCCGAGAGCCGTATTCACGATTTTACGATTGATCGCAAATGCAGATTTCAGGTTCGGCTTGAAGACCGTGGCCTCCTGCATCAGGTCGATGATCTCCTTGGCGGCCCAGACGTCGTATGGCGAGGGTTGGACGGGGACCAGGACCAGGTTGCTGGCCATGATGGCGGAGCGGGCCACATCATAAACGCGAGGCGGGCCGTCGATGATGACGACGTCGTATCCGAGCGCGAGCGTCGGCAGCTCTTTATGAATGGATGGCCTGGGGAGTCCGGCAACGGGGAACAGTGGTGCCTTCTCTCGTGCGGCGGCCCAGTCGAGGGCCGATCCCTGCGGGTCGGCATCAACGAGAAGCACCCGCTGATTGCGGCGCGAGAGTGCATCGGCGACGTGGATGGCGAGCGTGGTCTTGCCCACGCCCCCTTTTTGATTGAGGAAACTGATGATCATGGATACCTGCCAGAAATGCGATTTTGCAGAATTGCGATTCTCGGACTATCACGATTTCCGACGTTGGTCAAACACTCTTTGGCAGAGATGCGCCAAGCTTGAAGTAAGGTAGTGGCTCGACAGGCGTTTTTTCGAATTTCACCGTGCAATTCTTCCTAAGCACTGCTTAGGGGAGATGTCTGACAATTCTTTTGGCTTTGCCGCTGGCGGGCGGGGCATTTTGAACATGCTGGCAGGGATGCGTTTGGCGACTGCCGGAAACGGGCTTGGGGGGGCACTAAGTTGGGTCGTCGACCACCGGCGAGGCTACCGCCGTATGACTGACGAGGAGCATCAGTGCCTGGTCTTGCAGTTCGCCGAACGACCGCATCTGGGCGTATTGATCGCAGTCAAGGGGGTGGGCATCCAGTTCAAGCCGGATCACCACGGCCAATCGAATGTCCGGGTCGGGCGCAACAATTTCGAAGGCCGATTGCAGGTCGAGGCGATCGAGAAGTTGTGGAGCGACGTGTCGGGGAGACGAGAGTCACCGGCCATCTAAAGTAGACTTCTCGGCCAAGCCCCGCCTACCAAGGCTACTAGCCCGGTCGTGTATCAGCCGCATCTCGGGCCAATTCTGATCGGCGAGGCGGAATCATCGCCCACACGACCACCTCCTCTGGCCAAGTTAGTTCAGGGAACGTTGGCGGCAATCCATTCCTTAACCGCGTTCTCCGCCGCCACCTGGAGAGCGAAGTCGGTTCCCGGCGAAAGATCACCCGTGGTTGCTTGCGGAACCTGTTTGGCGATGACGCTCCAGAACGCGTCCAGAGCTTCGTTCGTCAGGTTTTCAATGTTGGGCGTGGACATGGTCATCCCTCCATTTCCTCCCACAGTGCGATGGCTCGTCGCAGGTGTGGCTCGTAGCGGTCGCCTCTCCAGGAGTTGTAACCGAAGGCGATGTTGCCCAGGGCCAACTTGTCGAGGTTGAACACGGCGACATGGTGCTCCTGTTTGAACACGATGCCGAGCATCCGCCCCTGGTCGGGATCGTCGAAGATCAGGGCGTAGAACGGAGCACCACAGATTCCGTTGCGATGACGTTCGATATTGGCGATGGAAAGTTTCATGGCCGCCTCCGTCAGTAGTCTTGTGGGAGGAGGATCGTCGTCACCGAGCGGTCGGCCTCGGTGATGATCCAGAATCTTCGCGGGCCAGTCCCGTAGTCGGATAACAGGCGGTCGCCGGATTCGAGAGCCTGGAAGTTGAGAAGTGCATCGTCCTCGCAGACGTTGCCCCAGTCCCCGCGGGCATGCCGTCGCAGGGCTTCGTCGATTTCAGAGGCGGTCAGTATGGATTGGGCATTCGACGTGATGACGATCTGGCCCAGTGGGAAGGTGGTTAAGGTGACAGTGATCTGTTTCATTGTCAGGCTCCGTTGTTGGGGTGAACGGGCGGGCACGTCGGCCCGCCCGGTGTTGAACTATTCCATCTTTTCGCTGGCGACTCGCAGCGTGATGCGTCCGTCCAGAGGGAGGCATTCAAGCTGGATGTTGAATCCCTGGCCGTCGGCATGGGCCCAGGCACTTCCGATGCGGGTCCAGAAGCCTTTTTTCCCCTCGCGGTCACGGACCTGGTAAGCGATGTGACTTGGGGTTTTGTTCGGTGTGGCGTTGGTGTCAGACATAAGATGATCTCCTTTCGTGTTGTTCCGGCCGCGCCCATCGCGGCCTTCTGGCACAGCGATCAAAGCCGGATCAGGCCGGGGCGCAGCGCACCGGGCAAGCTGAAAATCGGGGGAGACCTTCAGGGGGAACCGATTTTCTGCTTGAGCGGATCGGCGACGGCTTTAGCGTGCCACTCAAAAGGCCGTGGGGCGGACGGCGATAATGAAAACCGGAGATCCATTCCGACGCTGACACCAGCCGGGCGAAGGACTCTAACAATCGCGTCAGGCACCGTACCGCAGGGTGAGGCGCACGTCCGCAAACAATTCGGAGTGCCATCCAGTACGGGAAGGGAATGCATCGATGAATGCGGAACCGGTCGGAATCAGTTGCATCCGCGTCGCCAGCCGCGGAAACGAATGGCAAACGGCGGGCGTGCCAATCGTTTCGGCTTGAATGTCTATGAAATAGATGGTAGTTTTTCTTATATGACAACTGGACGCCATCAGCCGCAAAGCTTGGAAAGCAAGATGCTCACCCGCATCCAGGGCTCTGGACGTGGTTCGGTATTCGTGCCGAGTGATTTCTTGGACCTTGGCGGCCGTCAGGGGGTTGATTTCGCCCTTCACCGCCTGATAAAGCGGGGTGTCCTGAGGAGATTGGCGCGTGGGCTGTACGACTATCCGAGATCACATCCGCAACTGGGGATGCTCTCTCCCTCCGTCGATGCGATCGCGAAAGCGTTGGCCAGTCGGGATCGGCTACGCATTCAGCCATCCGGTGCCTACGCCGCAAACCTTCTGCACCTCTCGGAACAGGTGCCCGCCAAAGCGGTCTTTTTGACCGACGGACCTTCCCGCCGGTTAAAGGTGGGGGCAGTCGAGATCGTTCTCAGGAGGACGACACCACGAGCGATGGCAGCGGCGGGGCGCATGAGCGGCCTGGTCATCCAGGGCCTGAAGTATCTGGGACAAGCGAATGTGACGATGAAGCGGATCGCACCGCTGCGGAAGCTGCTGTCCGAAAAAGACCGGAAACAACTCACGGAAGACATCTCATTGGCTCCAGCCTGGATGCGTCCCTTCTTGCAGGCGGTGGCGGAAGTGAAGGAATGCGCATGAGTCGATTGGCCGAGCTTAGCCGGGAAGAGCGGGGTGTATTCATCCAGGAGGCTGCCGCACGCCTCGGACTGTTACCGGTCATTGTCGAAAAAGATTACTGGGTCTGCTGGCTGCTCGGGAGGATTTTTGCCGATCCACGCTGGGAACCGCACCTCGTCTTTAAGGGCGGCACGTCCCTGTCCAAGGTGTTTCATGCGATCCCGCGTTTTTCGGAAGACATTGACCTCTCGGTGTCGCCCGCATTGCTCGGCCACCCCGAAATCGAACTCGACGAAGCTCCCTCGAAATCGATGCGACAGAAACGATTCAAGCAGTTGCAGATGGAGTGTGCTGAGATTGTCGCGGGTCGCTTGCGCGGTGATCTTGAGGCGATCGCTCACAGCCATCTCGGCCAGCGCAGCGAGGGGGGAGACTGGTTCCGCTACGAAGTCGATCCCCGGACCGATTCACCAGTGCTCTGGTTCGACTACGAATCGACGCTCCCGGCAGCTGGGGGCTACATCGTTCCGGCCGTGAAGCTGGAGTTTGGCTCGCTGACCGATCAACGTCCGGTGGGTCGCCATACGATCACGTCGATGCTCGCCGACGCTCTGCCGGAGCTGAAGGAGCAGGACGAAGTCGTGGCGATGGAGGTCGAGCGTACTTTCTGGGAGAAGGCGACGATCCTCCATGCCGAATACCATCGTCCCACCGCTCAATCGATTGGAGAGCGATTCTCGCGACACTACTCCGACCTGGCAGCGTTGTGGAAGCAACCGGCTGGCGCGGCGGCGCTGGCCCGATTGGATCTCCTGGGACGCGTTGTCCTCTTCAAATCTCGATTCTTTGGTTCCTCCTGGGCGCACTACACCGAAGTGGAATCGGGGAAGTTGCGACTCGCTCCGCCCAGTCATCGAGAAGCGGAATTGCGGCAGGACTACGCCAAAATGGAACCGATGTTTCTTGTTCCTCCCGTCAAATTCCATGAGGTGCTGGAGACGCTCCGTAAAGCGGAAAATTCGATCAACGCCCGCAGTTCCAGTAGCTAACCTGAATTCGACGAGTGGAACATTTACTCTGCCAGAACTTCCTTCTGAAGTTCGTATGCCACCCGTCGTAGGGTGGCTTCTGGGCAGGCCAGTCGTATGGCTGTCGTGCCAGATTTCAACCTGCCGCCGCCCAACTGGACAGTTGGGTGGACAGGACACCTCCTTCGATCGAATTCTCAATAAAAACAGGGACTTCGTCGCCTCGCGGATTGGGCGGAAAGATCGCCGAGAGGACAATCTGAATGTCCCTCAACGCCACCCCAATGCCACCCCAAAATGACTAAGAATCGTTAACCATTTGGCAACCAGAGGAGGTGTAGAATGAGGCATGTTGCGCATCATCGAAAGCACTTCCGCCGGACAAGCCAAGAGCTATTTCAGCTCGGCGGACTATTACAGTGAAGGTCAGGAACTGATCGGCCAGTGGCAGGGCGAGGGGGCCAAGCGTCTGGGCCTGGGTGGGTCGGTGGGCGCAAAGGACTGGGATGCGCTGTGCGACAACCTCCATCCGAAGACCGGCGAAAAGTTGACGCTGCGCACGAAGGAACAGCGTCGGGTCGGCTACGATTTCAACTTCCATGTCCCCAAAAGCGTCTCGGTCTTGTACGGCCTCACAGAAGATGAACGGTTGCTCGACGCCTTCCGTGACTCTGTCCGGGAGACCATGCAGGACATGGAATCCGAAATGCAGACGCGGGTGCGCAAGCGGGGACAAAACGAAGATCGCGTCACCGGAAACATGACGTGGGGCGAGTTTGTGCATTTCACGGCCCGGCCGATCGACGGGATTCCCGATCCGCATTTGCACGCGCACTGCTACGTTTTCAACACGACCTTTGATGAGCAGGAACAGGCCTGGAAGGCTGGCCAGTTTGGCTCACTCAAGCGCGATGCCCCGTACTTTGAAGCCAAGTTCCATTCCCGACTCGGCCGGAAACTGGCCGACCTCGGCCTGGCGGTCGAACGGACCAGGACTGGCTGGGAAATTGCAGGGATTGGATCATCGACCACCGAGAAATTCTCGCGACGGACACAGGAGATCGAGGAGGAAGCCCGCCAGCGCGGGATCACCGATGCGGTCGCCAAGTCGGAACTGGGAGCCAAGACGCGGGAGCGAAAGCAGAAACACCTGACGCTTGATGAACTGCGTCAGGAATGGATATCCCGTTTGACCGACGAAGAGCGGGATGCCGTGGAACGGGTGGCTGCCGGACTGGGTGGCGTTCCGATCGCCGAGAACCGTGACAGCGCACGAATCGGAATCACATTGGCGGCCGATCACTGCTTTGAACGGCAGTCCGTCGTTCCCGAACGGACGTTGGTGGCCGAATCTCTAAAGCGATCGGTGGGACAAGCCTCGGTGGAGACCGTGGAAGACGCCTTTCGCCAGCAGAAGTTTCTGATCAAGGAACGCAACGGACAGCGAATGGCAACGACGCCCGCCGTTCTGGCGGAAGAACAGCGGATGATCGGTTTTGCTCGGGCCGGGCGGGGAACGCGCCCGGCTCTGGGAAATGGTCCTCACGAGTTCTCGCGAACCTGGCTCAATGCCGGGCAGCGCCAAGCGGTCGAGCACGTGCTGCAGTCGACCGACCGGGTGATTCTGATTCGTGGAGCGGCCGGCGTCGGCAAGACCTCAATGATGCAGGAGGCCGTGGAAACCATCCAGGCTCACGGAAAGCAGGTGTTCACGTTCGCCCCCTCGGCACGGGCGAGCCGGGGTGTTCTCAAAGAAAAGGGCTTTGAGAATGCCGACACGGTCGCCCGATTGTTGCTCGACGACAAACTCCAGCAGAGTCTGCAGGGACAGATGATCTGGATCGACGAAGCCGGGATGATCGGCACGCGGACCATGTCTCGGATCTTCGATCTGGCGGACCGGCTGGATGCCCGCATCGTGCTCTCCGGCGATCGCCGCCAGCATGGATCGGTCGAGCGAGGGGCTGCGCTTCGGCTCTTGGAAGAAGAGGCTGGACTCGTCCCCACGGAAATCAAGGAGATCCAGCGTCAAAAGCATCGATACAAGCAGGCGGTCCTGGCGCTGAGCGAAGACCGGATCGCGGACGGGTTCCGCAAACTCGACGAACTGCAATGGATTCGCGAGGTGAACGATCTGGATCGGGACCGCGTCCTGGCGGCCGATTACATCGCCGCTGTGGCCGCCGGGGAATCGGCCCTCGTGGTCTCACCGACGCATCTGGAGGCGGAGCGGATCACGAAGTCGATTCGCGAGGGACTGAAGGAATCTGGACGCGTCGGTTCGGGCGAGCGCCAGTTCACAACGCTATTTCCGGCGAATCTGACAGA
>CAIMFH010000199.1 GCA_903840265.1 uncultured Schlesneria sp.
AGCACTTCAACGACGAGCCTACGGGTACCGAAACTACGAACATCTCAAGCAACGAATCCTCACCATGCATCACACCAAATTCACCATCATCGGTTAATCAAACTCGAAATTACTACCCCCCCAAATAGTCCGATGAACCCACATTCCCTGCCGGTCGGCACCGGCAATAGCGCGTATTTCCAGGGGCGAATACGCCTGGGATTAAAGGACCGGCCCTTCAGGCCTCAAGAGACGCTGGATAAGATCCTATCCCAGGGCCGAAGGGCCCTGGCTGGGAAAAGGTCCGACCCCTTGGGCCTGAGGACAGAGGCCGGAGTACCTCAATACAACGTAGCTCTCGTGATTGGAAGCAGGAATATGCTTCACGGCGTTGGCGCGTCCTCCCGAGTGCCATCACTACTTGGCTTCGGCTTTGTCCTCCGCGGCTTTCTGATCGGCGGGCTCCTGGTCGTTTCGCAGTTCTTGCACGCTGACTTTCACGAACAGATAGAGCTGCATCCCATCGGTTTCTGGTGCGGCGAGCGACATGCCGCCGATCAGATAGGGGCGGTCGACGGGAACTCGCGCTGTTGTCGAGAGACGCTGGATGTTCAGCTTGCGGCGGTCGATCGGATGGACGACATCTTCTGGCAGAACCGTGTCGCCCTTCTTTCGGGGAGGTTCGGGCTCGGCATTTTCCGCGGGGAGCGAGAGTCGGCTGTGGACATCGAGTAGCACAGTCTTGCCGCTGACGTTGGTGACGGGTGTGACTTGGAAGGCCAGTCCCTGCTGAACCATCGCGACGATCGGGCGATAGCCGATTTGGCCCTGCTCCGAGCCACTTTCACCTTGAGTGACGACCGGTTCGATGTTCGAAATAGCAAGTTCTTGCGTGCCAGACATGGTGTTCACCGTCTGACCGTTATAGGCAGTCACTGTCGCCTGGTAGCGCAGGCGATGAGCATCGTTGCCCGCGGGTTGTTCCCAGATCTGCATCAATTCTTCCCACGCTTCGTTGCTGATGACCCCGAAGACCGGCGGCCCCTCGGGATTCACTTTTTCCGTCGGCGTATTCAACATCGCTCGCAGATCGGCCGCAGCCAGTGAGATCCACCAGGCTCGCACGGAGACCGTACGCAACGTCCCCCAGCGAGCTCGAAACAGATTCAACAAGGCTTCGATCTGCTCGTGAGCGTCCTCGTCGGCCGAGATCACAAAGGCGTTGCCCAGCTTGGTGATCTTGCCCCCTTCTTTCCAAAGGTCCGGCCGAATTGTTTCGCGAATGACCTGGATCATTTCATCCTGCGACGACTTAATCGTCCCCGCGCCGCCGCTGACTTGCCCTGCTGCTGCGCCAGCGATCGTGGAGGCAGTTGTTAGTGCGCGTATTCCAGGAGCAACGCTGAAGAAGCCACCGCCGCCCATGCCTCCACCCATCCCGCCGCCGCTGGTTCCCCCACCTGCACCCGTGGCAGGGATCGCGTTCATCTCGAATAGGACGCTTCGGCCTTGCGTGAGATCGCTTTGAAGCATGGCGGGATACGGAGGGGCGACGGCAAACAGATCGCCAAGATCGTAGATGCGGACAATCAGTCCGGTCTCTGCCTTGCGGGCTCGCGCGGCACCGATCTGCGTGACATTTCGCTTCACAGGAGGACTGTTCTCCATTGCCTCCAGTTGTTGCTGCAGATGCTGAATCTGTTGCTTGATCTGCTGAGACTCATCTTGTCCCGAGACGACTGCTGAACAACCCAGAGCAATCACAAATGCAAAGCGGCGAATCATAAGTTGGATTTCCAGATTGAACTGCTCCAGACTCCGACCTGGGAACAGTCACCCACCAGACAGCCACGTTCCTGTGGCTAAGTTTTGACATGGCTTGTCACTTTAACGAGCAGCGACAGGCAATGCCGAGAGAATTCGGGGGCAGCCTGCGAATTCTTAATCCAGCGATGATCCGGTTAAACCCAAAGGGACTACGAATCTTGCGAATACCCACGAATCGAGAGCAGAGGGAAAAACACCAATCACGGTGAACATTTCCGGGGGGTGACCTGTCAGCTTCCTATTCGGACGAGATCAGATGAACTGATAGTACGCGTGTGGAGACGCCAATTCTTTGGCGGAATGGTAACGAGCGAGGAGAGACTCAAATGGCAAAAGGGGTCGTTAGAACGGGAAAACAATCGCGCCCGAAAACAGCGATCAAAGGGAAGCGCTATCTGTGCGCAACCTGTCACAAGCGAAGCCCAAAGCCGGTGACAATACCCGCACCGTGGTACTGTTCGCAGTGTCAGCCACAGTCGACCACGTCGACTGAGCCTGGGGGCTGAATCTCGTCGTCGCCAGCAATTCCGCATACAAAATGAACCACCTGCGAAAGCAGGCGCGTGCAGTTGCTGGCGACGATCGGATGCCACTTATCAGCGGGGTTATTTTTACTTCAGAATCTTACCATCCTTCGTCACTTCCACTTCAATCATCTTGCCGGACTTCGCCTTCCCCTTGAGTTCATACACTGGTTGACCGTCTTCAATTTCGGTGAATGCCGTTTCGAACACAAGATCGGGATACTTCTCTTGGGCCACTTTCAAAATATCGGCAGGGACCTTTTCCAAGGCAATTGGCTGCTTTCGCTCTCCAATGGCCTCGCCGCATCCGGCAACGAAAGCAATGCTCAACAGGCACAGTGATACTCGAAGAATTCTCATCATCAAATCTCCATTTTAGTGCGGGTCGCACTTCCGGGTCGCGTTGAAACATAGGTTAGACGCAGTAAGTTTTGGCTCGCGGGACGCCACAGTTAGGTGGGATGCGCTCTGAGTTAGCGACCAAATGTATCGAGGATCATCAGTAGTCTCCGCTGATGACTTCGCTGCCAGCTCGCGTGGCGAGTGACAGGTAAACGTTGTAGTCCAGACTGCGTCCCAGAAAGGTGATATGGCCGTCTGCAAACAGGAAATGAACACCGCCTCCCGAGTGGCGGCTGTAAAATTGATTGGCGTCCGAGAATGGATCGCCAGGACTATGCCGTTCGCCGGCATGTCCGAGTACCATGCCGGATCCATGCTCGGGAACTAGCTGGCCAACGCCATCGCTGGGATCGCCCGCCAACAGGGCTCCCGTCACGGAACCCGTCCAAGTTGCTTCACCAAGACGATGAGAGCGCTCGCCGATCATGATCGTCTGAGACAGCCCATCTGTAATCCCGGCGAATGACACATTGCTGTTGCGAAAGAAAAGGCCCTCCCCATCGACTCCGGGCTCTGAAATGCCATACATCCCCACATAGTTCGCCGATCCGACATTGCAGATGACATTCAACGGTGTCCCAGTCGCGGGATCGTATTTCCTGGCGGGCCATTGAGGCTGGGCATCATCCGAGGGACACATCAAGACAGAAAAGTTCTTAAGGCGCATCGTCGCGTTTGCTGTGGACTCAATTCCCGACGAAAAATCGATTGCCTGAAACGCTGGGGTTTGGTCCAGTTGAGGCATGAGCATTGCGGCCCAACCCCACCCTGCTCCAAGGTCGTCTCCGGTGGCCGTGAAGCTGGAGACGTAACCGGGAGGCAAGACCTTGTGTTGGTCCGTGTAGTTGTGAACCGCGAGTCCGAGTTGTTTCAGGTTGTTCTTACATTGACTTCGGCGTGCTGCCTCGCGCGCCTGTTGAACTGCTGGCAACAGGAGGGCGATCAACACCGCAATGATGGCGATGACAACCAGCAACTCAATCAAAGTGAACCCGGACGTTCGATCTGACGAAACTCCATTTTTAGACATGGAAAGCTCCTGAAAGCCTGAATCTGGCGTGGACCCTCGCGCAAGGAGATCGGACGACAAAGGTCCAATCCGCGCATGTCGAGGGTGAAAAAGAGGCTGCATGCGGCGAGAACAAGGTACTTGGTACCGAACTCGACCACTGACGGTGCGAAGAGCGACTCGTCGTCAGGGCTTAGATTCGCCAGATGCAATAACAGACGCAGACCGAACGGCCCGCAACAGGAGGCGGTATCGAAGGGACGGCAGAAAAGACGCGAAGTCCTTCGACTCGAAACCCCTCGTGCAAAGCAGCGACGAAGAACAAGACGGCGCTGCTGATGCTGTTCGCCGAGACCCTAGTCAGGATTGCCAGGTCACCAAACTGCGAGCCGTCGAATGACGATTCCTGCTCATCGTCGGTTCGGATCGGACCACGATCGATATCGTTGTTGGGTCGTACACCCAGCAAGACCGGGTGCCATGCCTGATTCTCGATCAAGCTTTCAATCGGCGCGCCACGACACTCACCATCCATATCCGGCATGAAGACCGGAGCATGCAGCGTGTGGAGGATCAAAATCCAGGTCAAGAATCGATGCACAGGTTCACCCTTAGGCGGTCGATTCTAACCTGAATGGCGTGTGCCACAAGCGGGACTGCTTAGATTCCGGCTGCGGAGGCTTGCGGAGCTACGTCCGATGAATGCGACGAACGGCATCTGCCAGGCGATCGAGATCATCCTTCGTATTATAGAGCGACAGCGAGGGCCTGACGGTCGTTTCTACGCCGAAACGTCGCAGCGAGGGCTGGGCACAATGGTGGCCGGAGCGAACGGCGATTCCTTCGGCGTCGAGAGCCTTTCCGATTTCTTCCGTGCGGCGATTGGGTAGCACGAAGGAGAGCACGCCGACCTTTTCGCGAGCCGTGCCGATCATACGCAGACCGTTGATCTCGCGCAGCTTTTCGGTTCCGTATTCCAGCAACTCGTGCTCGTACTTGGCGATGTTTGACAGCCCGAGTCGGTTCACATAATCGAGTGCCGCGCCCAGGCCGACGGCGTCGGCGATGTTGGGAGTTCCCGCTTCGAACTTGGCTGGCGGCGGGCTGTAAGTCGTCTCTTCGAAGGTGACGTTCTTGATCATGTTCCCGCCCCCCTGCCACGGCGGCATGATTTCCTGGAGTTCTTCTTTCGCGAAGACCGCACCGATCCCGGTCGGACCGAAAATCTTGTGGCCTGAGAAGACGAAGAAGTCGACGTCCCATTGCTGCACGTTGACTGGGAGGTGAGCCACCGATTGAGCACCATCGACCAGCACTCGCGCGTTGAAACGCTTGGCCATCTGGATCATTTCGACGACTGGCAGAATCGTGCCCAAGGCATTGGACGCGTGAGCCAGCGACACCAATCGAGTGCGGGGGCCCAGCAGGGCTTGATACTGTTCGAGCATGACCTCGCCGCGATCGTTCACGGGGATCACGCGAATGACAGCCCCCTTTTCCTTGGCGACCATCTGCCAGGGGACGATGTTCGCGTGGTGTTCGAGAGTCGACAGAATGATCTCGTCGCCCGGTTGCAGGAACTTGCGACCATAGGTCTGGGCGATCAGGTTGATCCCTTCGGTTGTTCCTCGCACATAGATGATCTCTTTGGCTGACGAGGCCCCGATGAATCGCTGCACCTTCTCGCGCGCTTTCTCGAAGGCATCGGTCGATCGGGCGGCCAAAGTGTGAGCAGCACGATGGATATTCGAATTGTCTTTCGAGTAATAGTTCGAGATCGTATCGATCACGCTTTGCGGCTTTTGCGTGGTCGCGGCATTGTCGAGCCAGACCAGCGGCTTGCCATTGACCTGCTGATTCAAGACCGGAAAGTCCTTGCGGATCGATGTGACATCAAACGGTCGAGCCCCTGTGGATGGGGTCGCGCTGCTGTTCCCCGAGAGCAGTCGATGCAAGATCGATTGCTCGGGTGATTCGGCACACAGTCCCCCTTGCGATCTACTGTTCGTGCTGCGCAGCTTCTCGACAAACCCTTTTAGTCCGTCGTATTCCCCACCGTGTCCCGATGACGCCGCGTTTGAACCGTGAGGTACTTCGGCGACGGACCAGGGGAACGTGATCTGCGATGGCAGACTGGGCTGAGGAAAGGAGGGGAGTGCCATGCCCGGTAACGAAGTCCCAGGGATCGGCGATTGAAAGGCCCCCGTGTTGGGCGATGGCATCGCTGGCATGGAGGGGAACTGCGAGGTCGGTGGCATCGTCGTGACAGACGACATCGACGGACTACTCGGAACCTGCGGCAACGACTGACCGGCCCCAAAGGGGAGGTCCGGAATGCCCGTCGGAGCGGACGGCGAGCCAGGCAGTTCGTTCAGCATGCGCGAGGCAATCTGCGCGATCAGGTCGGGTGTCACTTCGTTCATCGGCCGATCCAGTTTTTTTGTGTCGCGTTCAAGCATGGGTTAGACTAAGCGGTTTTCAGCTCGCGGGACACCACAATGAAGTGGGAAGCTCTCAACCATCAAACAGAGTCACTGACGCGTCGAACGAGACCGATTACTTAGGGGTCGCTTTGCGATGTTCGTAGTCGTGGTAGTAACCGACTTCGACATTTTCGAGTACGCCCAGCGCATCGTCCGTCAGCACAGCGCACGAGAAGTACAACGTCAGCAGGTAAGACGCGACGCCCAGGCTGTCGAGGCCCATCAATCGAGCAGACAAGCTCGGCATGATCTCGCCGGGGATGCCAGCCTGATGCAGACCCACCACGCCCTGATCCGCTTCGCCCACGCGGAGCAGCAGGATGCTGGTCGTGCCGAACCATTGGTTCGACTGATAGCGGCTCTTCATTTCCAGCTTGTCGCAAGGAACGAGCGGAACACCGCGCCACATAATGACAGGGGTTCCGAACAAGTTCATCGTGACTGGCGGCACACCACGCCACGTGCATTCACGTTCGAAGGCGGCGATGGCCTTAGGATGTGCCAGGAAGAAAGCGGGCTTCTTCCAGACGAGGGCCAGTAGTTCGTCGAGATCGTCGGGGGTCGGAGCTCCGTAGCGCGTGCTGATTCGCATGGCGGGATCGACCGAATGGATCAGGCCGAACTTCTTACTGTTGATCAGTTCCCATTCCTGACGTTCTTTGATCCCTTCGATCGTCAGTCGCATCTGCTCTTCGAGCTGATTGTAAGGACCGTTGTACAGGTCGGAGACGCGGGTATGAACGCGAACGACAGTCTGCACGGCCGACATCGAATACTCGCGAGGATGAGCCGAATAGTCGACGAATGTCTCGGGGATTTCGACGTTCTCGGCAAAGCCCGAGACCAGGTCGATGTTGCGTTCACCGTAACGATTGACGGTTGAACGGAGTTCGATATGCTCGTCGATGGCCTTCTTGAAATCGGTTTTCAAGTTCGGCAGTTCCTTCAGAACCGCATCGAGGTCCTTACGCGACAGCGTCAGCAAGACGCACGGAGTGATGGTCCGAATGGTCACGTCTGACGGCTTGTCGGAAACGACATCGGCTTCGCCGAAGAATTCTCCTTCGGTCAGCAGCGCGATTCGCAAATCGGTCCCGTGAGCTCCCTTGCTGAGGACTTCGACCTGGCCTTGAGCGATGACGAAGAACTTGTTGCCGTCTTCGCCTTCGACGATCAGCTTGTTGCCGAGCGAAACTTCTTCGGTCTTGAACTTCGCGGCCATGCGAGCCGTCACCGAGGCTGGCAGCCCGGAGAACAGCGGCACACTGCGGAGGGACTCAGAAGCGAACGACAACACTCCTTTCGTGCTGTCGATGCCGATTCGCTCAGCCTTGGTGAGTTCCACCTTGGTTCGGTTGACCCGGTAGGTACCGCCGTCGACCTGAACCCACGGCAGCAGGCTGAGCAGCCACCGCGGCGTGATCGACATCATCTTCGGTGTCGTCTTCGTCGTGTTTGCCAGATTCCGTGCGACCGATGTCGTCACGCTGCGCTGCAACAAATTATCCGACATAAAGCCCGATCCTTCACACCAAAACAAATTGAATAAATTGTGACACTAGCCGAAAAATCAGTGCTGAGAGCACTTATGTATCGCGTTGAAACATGGGTTAGACCAAACAGTTTTCTCTTCGCGGGAAGAGACAGCTAAGTTGGACGCGTTCTAGATTCCCAAACCGTCTTCAAATCCCTTGTGGCCACGATCGCGATAGTCGTGGTAGTAGCCAACTTCGACGTTCTCGAGGATGCCGAGAGCATCGTCAGTCAGCACAGCACAGGAGAAGTAGAGCGTTAGCAAATACGACGCGACGCCCAAGCTGTCTAACCCCATCAGGCGGGCTGACAGACTGGGCATGATCTCGCCCGAGATCCCCATTTGATGCAGGCCAACGATCCCCTGATCGGCTTCACCAACTCGCAGCAGCAGGATGCTGGTCGTGCCGAATGACAGGTTCGCCTGGTAGCGGCTTTTGATCTCCAGCTTGTCGCAGGGGACAATTGGAATCCCGCGCCACATGATGACGGGGGTTCCGAACAAATTCATCGTGACGGGCGGTACACCACGCCAGGTACATTCTCGTTCAAACGCGGCGATGGCTTTCGGATGAGCCAGAAAGAACGCGGGCTTCTTCCACACCAGGGCCAGCAGTTCATCCAAGTCATCAGGGGTCGGCGCACCGTACCGCGTGCTGATCCGCATTGCCGGATCGACCGAATGGATCAACCCGAACTTCTTGCTGTTAATCAGTTCCCATTCTTGACGCTCTTTGATCCCTTCAATCGTCAGCCGCATCTGCTCTTCAAGCTGATTGAAGGGGCCGTTGTACAGATCCGAGACTCGCGTGTGGACGCGCACCACGGTCTGCACCGCCGACAACGAGTATTCGCGCGGATGGGCCGAGTAATCGACGAACGTCTCGGGAATCTCGACGTTTTCAGCAAACCCCGAAACCAGATCGATGTTGCGTTCGCCATAACGGTTGACTGTCGAACGCAATTCCAAGTGCTGGTCGATCGCGTTCTTGAAGTCGGTCCTGAGATTTGGCAGCTCCTTCAGAACCGCATCCAGATCTTTACGAGACAGGGTCATTAACACGCAGGGCGTAATCGTTCGAATCGTGACATCCGAAGGCTTATCGGAAACTACATCCACTTCGCCGAAGAATTCCCCTTCAGTCAGCAAGGCGATTCGCAGGTCCGTTCCGTGAACTCCCTTGCTCAGGACTTCGACCTGACCCTGAGCGATGACGAAGAACTCATTGCCCCCCTTCCCTTCGACGACCAGTTTGTTCCCCAGAGAGACCTCCTGGGTTGCAAACTTCTTCGCCATGCGTTCAATCACGGGACCTGGCAGGCCCGAAAACAGCGGCACACTACGCAGCGATTCGGCCGGGAACGAAGCGACACCATTAGTGAATTCGATCCCGATCCGCTCCGCTTTGGTCAGTTCGACTTTCGTCCGATTGACGCGGTATGTGCCTCCTTCGACATGAACCCACGGCAGCAGGCTGAGCAGCCAGCGAGGCGTGATCGACATCATCTTCGGTGATGTCTTCGTCGTGTTCGCCAGGTTTCGCGCGACCGAGGTCGTCACGCTGCGCTGCAACAAATTGTCCGGCATCGAAAAAAGTCCTTGAGTAGCTGAATTGATCGAATACGAAAGGATCGCGTGGCCGTCTTATTCGTCACCGAGATCATAGTGGTATGGATCTGGGACAAAAGGAAGCTCACGCGGAGGCTGTGGATCGGGAGTCGCCAGACCATCGAAGAGTGATGTCGAGAGGTACCTTTCCCCTGCATCGGGAAGCACGGTCACAATCGTCTTGCCAGCGAACTCCGGTCGAGCCGCCAATCGCAATGATGCCGCCATGGCCGCACCACAACTGATCCCGCAGGAAATGCCCTCTTCGAGCATCAGTCGCCGGGCCATCGCGACAGACTCGTCGTCGGTCACCGTCAACACTTCGTCGATAATGGAACGGTCGAGGACGCTGGGGATAAAACCAGCACCGATCCCCTGAATCTTGTGCTTACCCGGCGCACCGCCAGAGAGCACCGGGCTGCTGGCAGGTTCGACGGCAACCACGTGCAACTCGCGTCGCTTCTCGTTCTTGAAGTACTGGCCGACACCAGTAATTGTGCCGCCCGTCCCGACGCCGCTGACGAAGACATCGACCTGTCCATCCGTGTCACGATCAATCTCAGGTGCGGTCGTCTGGAAATGGATCTTCGGGTTGGCGGGGTTGTCGAATTGGCGCGGCATGAACCAGCCTGCCTCACTGGCAATCGCCTCGGCTCGCGCGACCGCTCCCTTCATCCCTTCGGCACCGGGCGTCAGGACCAATTCCGCACCGAAACCCTTGAGCATCGAACGACGCTCGATCGACATGGTCTCGGGCATGACGAGGCGCAATCGATAGCCGCGAGCTGCACAGGCGTAGGCCAGTGCAATCCCGGTATTACCGCTGGTGGCCTCGACAACGCTGATTCCAGGCCGCAAATGCCCCTGCTGCTCGGCATCCCAGACCATCGCCGCGCCAATCCGGCACTTCACGCTGTAGGCCGGGTTGCGACCTTCAATCTTGGCGAGGACGATCGCACATAAACCCTCTGTCAGCCTGTTGATGCGAACGAGCGGCGTGCGGCCGATCGACTCGAGATTGTCGCCAAAAACGGGCATCTTTTCCCTTTCCACAAGCAGTTTCAGCTGTTCAAAGCCACATGCTGCGGATGCGCGTCCAAGTGCGTCTGTTCAAATACGGCAGCCGTTTAATTAACTATTACAATGTAAGTATTGTTTTAACGAGCGGGGCTGTCAAGTCAACAGAACCGCGATTTTGCGCGGACGGATAAAGAAGCAATTGAGCGGAGGAATCGATGTCCTTCAGCGAGCAACTCTATTCAGTCTTGCCGTCCGACTCTGGCTGGTCGGTGCTCGGCACCGCTTCCATCTGTTCAACCTCCATCATCGATTCTTCGACAGCGATCGACGGAGGTGCGATGAGGGGTCGCGGAAGAGGTTTTGCGACTGGCAATCCCACGAAGAGCATTGCTCCCATCAAAGGGATCAGGAACGTCAACGTGAAGGTCAATGCCGATAGGATGCCGCCCGTCCAGTCGGCTCGGGTTTCCCAGCGGTCGCGCAGTTCGGGGGTGTCTGCCCTGCGTAGACCCGGCATCAGTGCTGTCACCAACAGACCGACAAGCCCCAACGAGAAAATCCAGAACCAAGGCCGATAGCCTTTACGATGGGCCACCACAGCGGACACCAGACCAGGCCCTAAAATGACCAAGCCCCCGACGGTCGCAGCGACAAGAATGATTCCAAAAAGACCGATCACCATGAAGCTTCTCCCGAACCAACATCGTGTGTGACGGCATTCATCAACTTTCGCACGGCATCCCGCATGTCGCTCATGGTAATGAAATTGTGCTGACCATTGGGGATCTGCACAAATTGCTTTTCGATACCTGTCTTCGAGCGAGTGGGGGCGGCATCGAATAGGCGTTGACCATGCTGGAACGCCACCACTTTGTCTGCCGTTCCGTGAAACTGCAAGACGGGGCAGGTCACGCGGACAATTCTCTCTACGGACGGATATCGATCGAGCAGAATGAATTGAAAGGGGAAGACCGGATAGTGCCAAGTGACCGTCTCGGCCAATGATGCGAATGTCGAATTCAGGATCAGGGCGGCAGGAGGCGTTCCCGCCACGGAACACTCCGACGCCAGCCTCGTGGCCATCGCCCCGCCCATCGATTCACCGAAGATCACGATTCGATCGGGCGAGTAATGAAGCTGCTTCGTGGCGAAGTCCCAAACCTGGCTGGCATCGCTCGCCATCAGCGTCTCGCTTGGCGACCCCTGGTTGTCACCGTAGCCGCGATAATCGAACAGAATCACATCGAAGCCAAGCTGAGTAAAGTCGCGGCAATCGCCGACGCGATCCGCTCGACAGCCCGCATTCCCCGGGAAATAGATCACCAGGAACTTTGCATCCTTGTCTGCGACAGCACGATATCGCCAGCCATGCAGTGTCAGTCCGTCTGCCGTCGGCAATTCGACATCTTCCACTGGCGGTGTGTTGATGGCAGTCTCGGCAAGAAGTCGGCCAGTCTTCTTTGGCTGGTAAATGAAATCTCGCTGATAGATACCCATCAAGACAAAGATCGCCACATACGGGACACCGATGTAGATCAATAGCGATCGGAAGTACCAATATTTCCACGTGCGTCGTGAAGGGGCAGGCGACGGCGGAGTCGAGTGGAGATCAGTCGACATGGGGAGCATCCAGACGTGTCAGTACAGTTCAGGGCGCATGTCGAAACAGAACCTCACCCTTACCGAGCGAGATCAAATCGCCGTGATGAAGGTCGAAGCTGGCCGTCAGAAGTGATTCATCCACTCTGAAACCGCGAGATCGCAGGTCACGCAGGATCACGCCCATAAATTGTGGCTGCAAGGTGGCAGCATACCGGAACGTGGGCAGTAACTGCGGCGGATTCGGACCGAAGAGACCGAGCGTTCCGCGGCGCATGCCGGCACCCGGTCGAACGCCGCAGTCTCCGAAGATCAGCACCGTTCCCGCGATCATGTTAAAGCCAACCATGTCACCCGCCGAGCCGCCGATGGCCACCAGGCCGCGCCGCATGGTGTGGCCGACTTCGTCGCCTGCGTTGCCGTTCACCAGGATCATGCCGCCCGTCATGCCTCTGGTGGAACCTCGATAGCCGGTCCCGACCAGATTTCCCGCGTTCCCCTGTACGTGAATCAGTCCGCCGTACATTTCGGCACCCAGCCAATCTCGCACGTCCCCAGTCACATGAATTTCGCCGCCCCGCATCTGGCTCCCGACATGCCGCCCGCCCGCTCCATGCAGGTGAATTGAACCGCTGGCCATGTGAGCACCAATCCAATGCACGCCGAACAGGTTCCCCTCGAAATCTATGTTCTTGTCGGCCGCGTCCCCATGAACTTTGAACATCTCGGCCAGTGGCAGCTTGCGATTACCGTGAAAGATCTCGAACCGCTCGATCTCGTCCAGTGACTTGTCGCAGGCCCAATCAGGAGTCAGCCCCTCGATTTCGACCGGGATCGTGGTATCGCCAAAGTAGGAAAGTCGCAGAGGCATAAGTAAGTCGGCTTGTCCAATTCAGTGGTAATTCGCAGCCGATGCTGCCAGCATTTGTCGTAATCAGTGTATCCAACACCACCGACGCAGGCAGCGTCCGCGATGGAAAAGAAATGCGATGCGGGGCGATCATCCTGTGCGGAGGCAAATCCAGCCGCATGGGCCAGGACAAAGCCACGCTGCCGTTCGGCCTCGAATGCATGCTGCAACGAGTCGTCCGGCTGATCAGCGAAGTCGCTCCCGCGTCAAAAATTGTCGTCGTCGCTGCGGCTCAACAGACGTTGCCCCCATTGCCATCGGAGATCCGTGTCACTCACGACGAGCATCAGGATCGCGGGCCCCTCGAAGGATTGGCAGCGGGGCTGCGTTGCCTGGGCGATGAAGTCGACGCGGCCTATGTCACCAGTTGCGATGTTCCTTTACTCGTGCCGGCCTTCGTAACCCAAATGTTTGCCAAGCTGGGCGACTACGAAATTGCCGTCCCCCACGATCAAGAACGCCTGCATCCGCTGTCGGCAGTCTATCGCTCCACTGTGTTGCCGCAGATCGAGCGAATGCTGTGTGACAACCAGCTACGTGTTCGGCAGCTTTTTGACACAGTGGCAACTTTTCATGTCGCCACCGACGAACTACGCAACGTCGATCCAATGCTCTCGACTCTGGAGAATCTGAATTCTCCAGAGGACTACCGAAGAAGCTTGATCGCGGCTGGTTTGATGAACGCGGGCGATGTTCCGACGCAACCTTAACAACAATCAGAACCCTCTGGTTGAGTTCTCGACACTGTTACCGGTATGTTCCATGAACCGATTCTGTCCGGAACCTGTCCGGGATGAAAGAGGAATCGTGCTCGACCACCGGAACCTGACATGATTGATGAACTGCGCACTGCGATCTTGGAACTCCTCGACGGACGCCACCTCTCGATTGAAACCATGCGCGCGGCGATCGGGGCGATCATGGATGGCCGATCGACCGAGGTCGAGATCGCGGCGTTGCTGACCGCTTTGCGCTGTAACGGCGAATCGATTGCAGAACTGGTCGGAGCCGCTCAGGCGATGCGCGAACGAGCTAGCTTGATTCCCTGCCGAACCGAGAACCTGCTCGATACCTGCGGCACCGGTGGCGATGCGCTGCACACATTCAATATCAGTACCGCCGCAGCGCTGGTTGCCGCGGCCGCCGGCCAACCCGTGGCAAAACATGGAAACCGCAGCGTCTCCAGCAGCAGTGGGTCGGCCGATGTTCTGGAAGCATTGGGGGTCAACCTGCAACTCAGTCCCGCCCAGGTCGCCGACTGCGTCGATCAGATCGGCATCGGCTTTTGCTTCGCGCCGCTGCTGCATCAGGCGATGAAATACGCCGCACCGGTCAGAAAGCAACTCGGCTTCCGCACGATCTTCAATATGCTCGGCCCACTCACCAATCCCGCTCAAGCCGCCTACCAACTTGTGGGAGCCAGCCGGATCGCATCGGCCGAGAAACTGGCGAACGCCTTGCATCAACTCGGTGCCGGGCGAGCTCTGGTCGTTTGCGGCAACGATGAACTGGACGAAGTGAGCCTGTGGGGCGAAACCACTGTCTTCGAGGTGTCGACCGGGGGCGTGCAGCGTCACACATGGACCACGCCGACGCTGGGCCTGCCGACGTGTCGCGTGGAGGACCTCAAAGTTTCTTCCGCCGCAGAGAGTGCCGCCTTGATTCGGCGAGTCCTGGCTGGCGAGCAAGGTGGCCCTCGCGACATTGTCGTGGCCAACGCTGGTGCCGCCTTATTCGCAGCCAATCGAGCGGCGACGATCGGCGAAGCAGTCACGCTGGCATCCGCCGCGATCACCGATGGCCGAGCCGCCCGGCTGTGCGAGCGACTGATTGAGTTCACGCAGCCGAAGGCATGACGGTACTCCTGTGCTACTCTCGCCAAGAGTTTGGGGGATTTTGCTTCTTCTTCAGGCCCAAGGGGTCGGCACTTTTCCCAGCCAGGGCCCTTCGGCCCTGGAGCTGAACCCATCAATCATAGCTTCTTGAGGCCTGAAGGGCCGGCCCTTTAATCTGGCGCACCGCTCAGGAGTCGACGACTGACGCATATGCCCGTGAGGGATCGTCCGCGAATTGGTCTCGTTCCAGGGTTTCCTGCTTGGCCCATTCCATCAAAGTACCGGCCCTTCAGGCCTCAGTAACTATTTGTTAGTGGGCTCAGATTCCAGGGCCGAAGGGCCCTGGCTGGGCAAAGGTCCCGCCCTTTGGGCCTTAGGAAATAGCACCAGAATTACGAAGCTTGTCGCATCCGCAGGGTTGGCTTTTCCAGCGTCACGACCGTGTTCGGTGGCACGCTTTCATAGACTGATGCACTGGCCCCGATGACCGAGTTTCGCCCGATCGTCGTCGTTCCGCCAAGTACAGTCGCATTGGCGTAGATCACGACGTTTTCTTCAATCGTCGGATGCCGTTTTGAGGTGCGGACCAGATTGCCTTCGTCGTCTTTCGTAAAGCTCAACGCCCCTAGCGTCACCCCTTGATACAGCTTCACGCCGGATGCGATTTCGGTCGTTGCTCCGATGACAACACCCGTTCCGTGATCGATAAAGAACGACGGGCCGATCGTCGCGCCGGGATGGATATCGATCCCTGTGCGACCATGCGCCCACTCGGACAGCATGCGCGGGATCAGCGGCACCTGCAGCTTGAATATTTCATGTGCCAGGCGATAGATCGTGATCGCTTCCAATCCGGGATAGCAGAAGATGATTTCATCCAGGCTGCCGGCCGCGGGGTCACCGTCGTAGGCGGCCTGCACGTCGGTCGCCAGCAGTCGGCGGACATCGGGCAGGCGCTGCAAAAACTGAATCGCCTTTTCTTGACCTGCTGCTTCGAAGTCCGGCTGAACCTCACCGCATGCAATCTGATTCTTGCGACGGAAGTCGTGACGCAGAGCGCGCGTGATCTGCTGCGTCAACCGGTCATGCAACCCGTCAATTAAGTCGCCGACGTGGTAGGTGACGTTGCCAAAGTGCAGATTCTGCCGCTTGCGATAGCCGGGGTAGAGAATCTCTTTCAGCGTCTCGGCAATCTCGATCACCGTATCAACGCTAGGCAATGGGCAGTGCCCCAGATGATTGGTCGTGGCGATGTCGTGATAGGTGTCGACGATGCGATCCGTCAAATCGGGAAGCAGATCCTTCAGTCGAATGTCTGTCGCCATGATCCATACCTTCCACGAAACCGTCTGCTCACACGATGCACCATTGCAATCGGCTTGCGACCGCACCGGCTGTATGGAATCCGACAATCCAGATCACACGCCGGTTCGGTGCGGCCAGCAAAGTCGACCGCACCGTCACATCTTAACGTGTCAATCAACGAAGTGATCTGTCGCTCCCGTTTTGGCCACTGAATTTCCGCAGGATCGTCCTTAGACCGGCATCGGCCTGATCGAGTCTGCGGGCTGCGGCGATGACTTTGGATTCGTTTCGCCCTGTGGTCGATTCCCATCAGGTTGCGGGCCACTCTTTGCGTGACGTAGCACTAGTGCGTGATGCACTTTGTCTCGCGTTGCGGCATGGGTTAGACCAGATGGCTTTCCGTCCGCGGGACGCCACTGTTACGTGCAATGCGATCCTACAAGGTTCGTCGGGATGACGTTTCGCCATCTGCTCGTCGATGCGTTTATGCCACCGGAAAGTTCCGAGCCTCATTATTGGTTCGAGACTCGTAAGCCGTTCTGCAACTTGGTTTTCCTGCTTCCGCTGCTGCTGGTTTACGAACTGGGCGTGCTGCTGATCGGCGGTGCAGAATCCGATTCGTTCCGCAACGGGGCCGATGCATGGATGCGGCAGTTCCTGCTGCACCTGGGGATCGACTTAATCTGGATCTTGCCGTTCTCGTTGATCGCAGCGCTGCTGGCCTGGCAATGGGCCAGCCGCCAACCGTGGCGAACGTCGTGGGATACACTCGGCGGGATGATCGCCGAAAGCTTGCTGTTTGCCTTCGCTCTGATCCTGATGGGCCAAGCTGTCGACTCCTGCTTCCGCCAATCACCGGCCAATCTGCTGGTCGTCGAAGGGACGAGTTGGGCCTCCGGCGTCCTGGTTCGATCGGTCACATTCCTGGGTGCCGGAATCTACGAAGAGTTCCTGTTTCGCCTGTGCCTGATTCCGGTGACCTATGCCGCATTCCGCGCTCTCTTGATTCCCCATCGCTGGTCGATGGGTGCCACGATCGTGATGACCAGCCTCGTCTTTTCACTGGCGCACTACCTTGGATCACCTGACCAAGGCTATTCGTTCACGATGCTGACCGATGCGATCTACCGCATCCAGACCACGCGATCGCTCTGGTTCAGTTTTGTGTTCCGCACCTTGGCCGGCATCGTCTTCGCCACCCTGTTCTTCCTGCGCGGCTTCGGAATCGCCGTCGGAGCCCATGCCGCCTACGATGTCATCGTCGGTGCGGTACTGATCCCCGAGTTGTAAGACCGGGGAATTTAGCCACGGATGGACACGGATCGAACACGGATTAGCAGCCAAGAATAAGATCTGGTTGCAGGGTCAGTGCTTCTGATCAATTCTCTTCTTGGAGTGTGTAGCAACACCCCACTTTTGAGACTTCATCGGCACAAGACACATTCTTTGATTCTTATCCGTGTCCATCCGTGGCCACTCTCCTCGATGGACTTCGCCCGTCAGACTTAGTTGAATCTGCGCAGGTCGATTGAGAATCAGGGTGGTGATTCGAAAGGTGACAACCATGAGACGCGCATTTGAGTTGGGTTGTGTGGTCTGGTGTTTGACTTCGGGACTGCTGTTCGCGGCGGAATGGAAAGCTCAGCCGTCTCCGCTCACGACCAAGTGGGCGGCGGATGTGAAGCCCGAAGCGCCGCACCCCGAATATCCTCGTCCGCAACTGGTGCGCGAGCACTGGCTGAATCTGAATGGGCTGTGGGAATATGCCATTCGTCCCAAGGCCGAGACCACGCCTCCCGCACAGTGGGACGGTCACCTGCTGGTCCCCTTCCCTGTCGAATCGTCATTGTCTGGCGTGATGAAACTGGTCGGCCCGGATCAGGCGTTGTGGTATCGCCGTAGCGTGACCATTCCCAAGGACAAAGCTTGGACCGACAAGAACATCCTACTGAACTTCGGAGCCGTCGATTGGGAGACCACGGTCTGGGTCAACGGTGACAAAGTCGGCGAACATCGAGGTGGATACGATCCGTTTACGTTCAATATCACGAGTGCTTTGGCGAAGAAGCCGGACGCCAGTGAAATGATTGTCCGTGTGTGGGATGGCTCCGATGAGGGATACCAGGCTCGTGGCAAGCAGGTTCGCAAACCCGGCGGGATCTTCTACACGCCGACCACGGGAATCTGGCAAACAGTCTGGCTGGAGCCCGTTGGCAAAGTATACGCGACCTCAATCGTTGGTCATGCGACAAACTTGGAAAAAGGTACAGCGACAATCAACGTTCACTATCAGCGAACTCGCGGCGCAGGGAATACTGAGAGCGAGGTAGTAGTGATCGACACTGACGGAAAACGATATGACAGCCTTATCTCTTGGTCGGACGAACGTCTCGCTGGCAAGAGTTTCAGCGGGAAGGGCTTCGATAAGAAATGGACGCCGGATTCACCTCATCTGTATGCGATCGAGTTGACAGAAAAGCAGAATGGTGAAGTCGTCGATCGGGTCACCAGTTATTTCGCGATGCGAACGATCTCGCTGGGCAAGGATGAGAAAGGGATCAATCGCCTGCTGCTCAACGGCAAGTTCGTCTTTCAATACGGGCCGCTCGATCAAGGCTTCTGGCCTGATGGTCTGTACACGGCCCCGACCGATGAAGCATTGAAGTTCGACATTGAAATCACCAAACAGTACGGCTTCAACATGATTCGCAAGCATGTGAAGGTTGAACCCGCGCGGTGGTACTACTGGTGTGATAAGTTGGGGATGCTCGTCTGGCAGGACATGCCCAGCGGCGATCGATTCATCGGCCCGAATGATCCAGACATTCAACGCTCACCCGAATCAGTCGCGCAGTTCGAAACTGAATGGCTAGCGATCATGAACGCCTTGCGTTCGTTTCCATGCATCGTGATGTGGGTGCCGTTCAATGAGGGCTGGGGTCAATTCGACACCGCACGCATTGTCGAACTCACTCGTAAGCACGACCCGACTCGACTGGTCGACAATGCCAGCGGGTGGTCAGACCGCGATGTCGGCGATGTTCATGACCTGCATGTCTATCCAGGTCCAGCGTCACCGCCACCAACCGACAAGCGAGCAGCCGTCCTGGGTGAATTCGGCGGTCTCGGCTTGCCGCTCGAAGGACATACCTGGCAGAGCAAAGAGAACTGGGGCTATCGCAGCTTTCCGGATCAACCGTCGCTGACCGCCGCGTACCTCGATCTGGTCGAACACCTGCGCCCGCTGATCGGCTCACCGGGACTGTCGGCCGCGGTCTACACGCAGACCACCGATGTCGAAACCGAAGTGAATGGACTGATGACGTATGATCGCAAGGTGATGAAGATCCCCGTGGAGGTCGCCGCGAAAGCGCACAAGAGCCTCTATCTGCCACCACCCACGGTGACCCCACTGGCACCAACATCGCAGAAAGATGCTCAGACCTGGAAGTTCACAACAGAGAAGCCCGCCGACGGTTGGGACAAGCCAACCTTCGATGACGCCGCATGGAAGTCCGCTCCTGGCGGATTCGGCGAACGTTCGACGCCAGGCTCGGTCGTTCGCACCGATTGGAAGACGAACGACATCTGGCTGCGACGATCGTTTGATCTGAAAGAGAAACCGACTGGCGAATTGCGGTTCTACGTGCATCACGACGAAGACTGCGAGATTTACCTGAACGGTGTTCTCGCCGCCAAGATGACGGGTTGGACGACAGACTACCGATCATTCCGCATGACACCCGAATCGATCACCACCTTGAAAGCAGGGCCAAATCTGCTGGCGGTCCACTGCCTGCAAAAGTCGGGCGGCCAATACATCGATGTCGGGCTGCTGGAAGTCACGGAATCGAAGTAGAACGCCAAATCGCATAAATCGCACTAAGTTAGTGGGCAATATTGACACCGGCACTCTGGGCGGGCAATGTCTGCGTCTTAACTTCGTGCGATGCAGCTTGGTTTTCTACGGAAAGTGACATCGATGGGTTGGGAAGCAGTCCTGGTCATGGTCGTCGTGGTCGTGATGGTGATCGCCCTCGCCATGGAATGGGCGGCCCCTGATTTACTCACCTTGGGCTGCCTGTTGACTCTCGTCAGTTGCCAGGCCGTTTGCGGTTCCAGCAAACTGCCGGACGTGAACATTGCCTTTCGCGGCTTCAGCAGTCCGTCGCTGATCACGGTCGCAGTGCTGTTCGTGATCGTCACCGGACTGATGCAAACCGGCGCGATGAGCCTGCTCACGGATAGGCTAGTCGGCCGGCCGCGAACTGTCTTAAGTGCCCAGATGCGATTGCTATTTCCCGTCACTTTCCTGAGTGCGTTCCTGAACAACACGCCGATTGTCGCGATGTTCATGCCGGTTGTGGACGACATCTGCAAGCGGACACGCATCAGTCCGTCCAAGCTGTACATGCCAATGGCCTTCGCCGCCACATTCGGCGGTGCCTGCACCATGATTGGGACCAGCACCAACCTGGTCGTCAAAGGGGCCATGGAAAAGGCGGGGCTGCCGCCGATGGGGTTCTTCGATATCACGTGGATCGGACTCCCTTGCGCCGTGGGCGGCGTGATTTTTATTCTGCTGGCCAGTCAAAAACTGCTGCCCGATCGCAAGCCGGCCCTCAGCCTGAGTGACGATTTGCGACAATACACCGTCGAGATGCTGGTGCAAGCGGGCGGGCCGCTGGTCAATGTTTCCATTCGTGCTGCCGGACTGCGAAGTCTGCCCGGACTGTATCTGGCCGAGATCGAACGAGATGGCGAGATCCTGGCGGCGGTCGGGCCGAGCGAACATCTGCAGGCGAACGACCGGCTGGTCTTTGTCGGCATCATCGAATCGGTCGTCGATCTGCGAAAGACTCGCGGATTGATTCCGGCGACCGACCAGGTTTCCAAACTAAGCGTCCCCACTTCGCATCGCTGTTTGATGGAAGCGGTCGTCTCGAACCGGTGCCCCATCATCGGACAGTCTATTCGCGATGGGCATTTTCGTTCACGATACAACTCGGCTGTGATCGCCGTGGCTCGCGATGGGAAGCACATTCCGGGCAAGATCGGCGATATCGTCCTGCAGCCTGGCGACACGCTGCTGCTGGAGGGGCACCCTGATTTCGCTGAGCAACAGCGGAATTCGAGCGACTTCTTCTTAGTCAGTCACGTTGAGAACTCGACCCCCATTCATCACGACCGTTCGTGGGTCGCCGTCGCGATTCTGGCGGGAATGATTCTGCTGGCCTCGCTACTGAGTCACGAGGCTTCGAGCGCTGGCCCGGCTGTCGATTTTCTGTTGCCAGCCGCGTTGATTGCCGCCCTCGCCATGATCATCACGCGCTGTTGCACTAGTACGCAGGCACGCGAGTCGATCGACTGGTCGGTCCTGATCGTGATCGGAGCCTCACTGGGAATCGGCGAAGCTATTTCGCTGAGCGGAGCGGCCAAGTACCTGTCTCAGCAATCGGTCTCGCTGTGCGGTTCCAACGCCTGGCTGCAGCTCGCGGTGATCTACTTTCTGACAATGGTGCTGACCGAACTCGTCACGAATAACGCCGCCGCCGTGCTGATGTTTCCATTGGCCTTGGAAGTCTCCAGAACTCTGGGTGTCAGCCACGTCCCATTCATGATCGCGATCATGGTGGCCGCCTCGATGGGCTTTGCGACACCATTCGGCTATCAGACCAATCTGATGGTCTACGGTCCCGGCGGTTACAAGTTTCGCGATTACCTGGCTGTCGGCATCCCGCTCGATCTGGTGATGATGGCCATCACTGTGTCGCTGACACCTTTCGTCTTCAAGTTTTGAGTGGAAGGACGAACAGGGTATCAAGCAACGCCGAGAACGACTTTTCTGCTTTGAATGACGAGAGACGTGCCACTGGTTGGCCGCTTCGGACAACCAGTGCTGACGCCAGTTGGGCATGACGGTGATCTCTTCCGCCTATGCGGCGTGCAACCAACGACAACTCAAAATCAGTAAGAAACGCCTTGTTAGGCGGCTTTTCGATCGCAATCGCACTGGTTGTCCGAAGCGGACAACCAATGGCACACCCGCGTTTATTCCAGCGTGAACAATTGTTCACAGCGTTGGCCATCACGGTTTCTTTTCCAACTCGGTGGCCAACAGATCGCATTTTGCCTGGTCGCCGGCATCGGCTGCGATCAGCATCCATTCCTTCAAAATGGCCGTCGTGAATTCTCGGTCCAGGTTTTTGCTCGCTTCAAGTGCCCGTTGACCAAGCTTTTCACCCTGATTTGTTAGATGCTTGCGCGTCAGGCATTCACGAGCGACTAGCCAGAGGCCCGTGGCATCTAACGCAGGACCACTTTTCATATTTTCTGTTCCCGTGGCGGGGCGGATTCGATCGGCTTCGATCAGTTTGTTCACCGTCAATGTTGCCTTTTCCACATCATCAGCTGTGAAACACAGGTAGGCAGATGCTGTTAATGCGGCCATCTTTCCGGTCGATTCGTCACTGATGCGGTCGAGTGCCGTAAGAAAACGAGTTCGCAGCTCAACATCTCGTGCGACCTTGCTGAGGATGTCCCATCGAGTCCTGAGTCGATCTTGTTTGACAAACAGATGCAGGCTAAACGGTCGAGATTTCGTGTCCAGGTCTTCGACAAATTTCACGAACGTCTCTGAATCCAAATCACGGAGCGCAGCAGACAGGCCACCAACGAGATCTCCGTGAGTCGCGTCACCATGCCTGACTGCCGTGATATAAAGTTCGATCGCATCGATGGGGCAACCGATCATTCGCAATCGACTGCCAATGTTGGCGGTTTGCGAGAAGTCGGCGGTCGAGACGATCTCTTTCGTATCAGTCAGAATCCCCGCTGGCACCTGAGACAACAGCAAATCACGAGCATCAGCCGATCGGCCATGCTTCACATAGGCCTCAATCAACGTGGCACCGGGCGATGCCGCAGATTTCCAGTCGTGCCGCTGGTTGAGGCTGATCGACAGCGTCAGAAAATCGGCACCCGCGTCCAGACCCTCGCGATGCCGGACTAATTCTCCTCCGATCTCCCAGGCCATGAATTCGCGATATCGCAACACGGTTTCCAGTTTCGGACGCAGTCGCTTCAAGACAGTGACACCCTCGGTGACTCGGCCGCGGCGCAGATTGATCAAGGCCAGGATCGCTTCGCCGCCAATCCACTCTGGCGTCTGCGTCAACTTCTGCTCAATCTCGGCCGCCATCCCGTCGAGCTTGCCCGTTGCTTCCGCGAGTGATAACCACCGATTTAAGACGGTTGTCAGACCAGGTACGACGGTGTCACCTTTCCAATGCACAATTCGTCCGAAGCTGGTCCACGTGGCGGGAGAGGCATTGGTGTCGTCCGGCAGGACGAGAGAAGACAACTGCTGTTGAACTTCGTCTAACTTCCACCATCGCTCTTCCGAGAATTGTTGCAGCAAATCGATCCGCCGTTCCGGGTGTTTGTCCCACATCCTCAAGAAAAGTTCGTCGGCCAATGCCCGGCTGACGAGTCCCCCAAACTGATCAATCACGCTTCGCAACACAGCCAACTGGCGGTTTGAGAATCCCCAATCCAACTGCAGCAGCAGTTCTGCAAAGTCGGTGCGTTCTTCCAATGTACGGTATCGTTCCAACGTCGGGCGAACGTTTGACGCCAGGAATCCGGGATCACTTTCGATCAGGATGGTCAACTGGTCAAGGGCCTGATACTCCAATCCGGTCTCCATGTACTTCAACGCCAGGTTCAAACGGTCTGCTGGCTTATCGAGGTTCAACTTTTGCTTCTCGATCGCCAGCAACTCCACGCGTTTGGTATGTCCTGCGGCCTGGTGCAAGACGATCAGTCGCTTCAGAGTCTCTGCTTTGGACTTCAGCTCATCTGCTCGGGCCTCCTCTTTGTTGATCAAATCCATCAACAGTCCCGAAGCCTGCAGGACCTGATAGCAACGCGATCGTTGCGAGAGGGGATCTGACACCGTGTCATATTGATACTCGATCACGTTGCCATTCACACCGCGAAGATTTCGCATTCCGGGCGGAGATTGGTCCAGGTCTTTCAGGAGCGATAAGGCTGTTGCCGAAGCACGCTCCATTGCCCCCATCGCAAATTGAGCGTCCATCAAAACCCGCAATTCCGCCATATGCGGTCGACGATTCCTGGTCGCCCGCAAGATCATCGCTTCGGCCTTGTCCGCCTGACCGTGCTTCACCATCTCTGTGGTCACACTCACCAACTGTTGATCAGGGACATCCTCTTCGGTCAGTCGTTCGAGGAGTCGCCGGATCCGATTTGGCTCCGCCGCAGCAAAGGCCAACCGATAACGGATTGAATTGAGCGAGCGCCGTTCCTCGGTGGAATTGACCGTGACAGTCTCGAGCACGTCGAACGCTTTTTCCATCTGACGATCCGCTTCGTACTGCAGGGCCAGACCGAATTTGAGATCTTGCCTCAGCGGGAAGCGTTCGATCGCTTCCGCGAGAATCGCCAGGGCTTCATCGTGCTTGTTTTGCGACCACAACACATCCGCCAGCGTATGCTGCCAGTATAAGCACTCGACACTGGCAGCAGTCGTATTCTGGACTTGTTGAGTGATCTTCGAGACCAGTTCGTCCGTACGTTTGGCCAGTTGGAATTGGATGGTCACCAAATCGAGCATCGTGGCGGCACTCTTGTCGAAGACGACGGCAGGCATTTCCTGATTCATGCGGACCGCGCTAAGACTAGCTGCGGCGCGGGCTTGGGAAGCTGCGGGGGTCGGCCGCGTATTCGTGTTGGTATTGGTTGCCGGAGCAACAATCGGAAGTTGCCAGACTCCAACCGCAGCAGGCCGTAGCACCGCATGACGCGCTGACAAACGAACGTAGCGACTCCAGATCGCCCACAGGAGATCGGGATCTTTGGACTGCTGCAAACGACTTTGCAAAATCAACGGCAGGCGTTCCGGTGTCAGGAATTGCAAGATCGTCGTGTACTGGCTGGCCTGCGCTAAGCTCGACTTGACCGGTTGCTCTTCAATCGCGATCAAGCAGTCTAACAAGTTAGGTAGGCTGGCCAATTCACCTGACGCGCGCTGATGAAACAGCAGGTAAGCGACTTCAATGCGTGTCGAGGCGGTCCGGGCGACATTCGCATACAGTTCATCGGCCACCGATTGCCGATCTGCCAGTGTCAGCTCAGTCGCCAGCCCGCCCAATAGGAGGACATTGTAAGGAACCAGTTCCGGGCGAGCCGCAATCTCGCGATAGATGGCGACCGCTTCGTCGAGTTCCTTCGAATCCAGACTCGGTGCCCCCTTCACTGGTTGCCCTTGGCCGGGGATCAATTGCACTGTGCCGGAAACGCCGACCTGATTTGGATTCTGTCGCAGCGCAAAAGGCGGCGGCTGCTGACCTAACAGTTGCTGACCTAACAGTTGCTGACCTAACAGTTGCTGACCTGGCAGTTGCTGACGTGTCAGATTTTGCAGATAGAAAATCTTCGCTTCAATATCGTCCGGCGATAGCAGTATCAATTGACGCACGAAATCGCGACGTTTTTTTTCGTTGGTGAGTATCGAATGAACAACGAATTGGTCGACAAATCGTTCGCGACTCACCGAGTCCATCAATTCCGGAAACTTCTCATCGATGAATCCACTACCCACCGTCTCGGCGAGCCAGGCCAGCGCATACATCCGCGATTCACCATAGTCGATCGGATCCCAATTCTGCTGCGCTTGCTGGAGCTGTTGCGCCTGGGTCCGGGCCACTCCTACAACAGAGGCGGCCGGCGTTGGATTGCGCGCTTGCAATGCATATCTCACTCGCGGCAAACTCGCCAGTCGTTCAATCATCGGCAGCGAGATCGGCGTGAGTTGCGATAGCCGCGATCGTCGTGCGAGTGACGGTGTATCCACCGGAATATTCAGCTTGAGCAATTCGACGAACAGACCTTTCACTTCGTCCGAGGCGGTCGTCAACTTAGCCTCTCGATACAGGAGTTCCCAGTTATCGGGGAATCGTCGCCGCAAAGCGCGCACTCGGGCAATTGCTTGTGCCGTTAGGTTGCGGTGCTGCAAGGTGTCGATTAGCTTCAGCGCTTCTGCCGTCAACTGCTGCTCGCCCGCATTGGACACGAGCAGCTCCATCGCCTCCTCACTGTTTCCCGCTTGCAACAATAGTTGAACTAGTTGCATTCGCTCGACATCGTTGCCAGTCACCTTCAGCAACTGGCGTTGAATTCGAACCGCCATTTCGAAGTCGTGTTGCTGCTGCGCCAGCGTTCGGACGTAGATCAGCAATTCCGTATCACGGGTTTCGTCTGTGACTAGCGGTTCCAGCTTCTTCCTGGCTGTGGCCGTATCGCCGACCGCCTCGTAGGCATGCGCCAGGCAGATTGTCATCTCGCGATGCTTCGCTGGATCTCGGCTTTCGCGTGCCAGTCGACTGTAGAGCGAATCGAGTTGATTCGTGTTTTCCAGCGCGATCGCCAGTTGCTCGACAACCGTCACGCGATCGACAAGCTCGCGTGATCGATCGAACGCTCTCCATAACAATTCAACCGCATCTCGGTGCTGATGCTGGTCCGACAAGACCTTCGCCAATCGAAGCAATGTCGGCAGATCACCAGGATTATTCCGTAGAGCCAGTCGTAACGTTTGAATCCCCTCCCCTTTGCGCCCCAGTCGAAAGCACATCTGCCAGAAAAACTCGTTGATTTCCGAGTTCGCGGGGGCCGCGGCGATCAGATCGCGACCCGCCTGTAAGGCCTGCTCACGATGACCAAGCCGCTCTTCGAGGCTGGCGATCTGTCGCAAGTACTGCGTCCGCAGACGACGATTCAGCGTCGCGAGCTTGGTGTTGATTTCAACAGCGACACTTAAATTGTGCGCCGATTCATTTAATCGTGCCGAAGTCACCAGGATCGGGACCGACTGCGGGTCCAACTCAACACTCTTGGCAATCGCGTTCAAGGCTTCTCGAGGTTGACTATTCACTTCGTAAGCCCGGGCCAACCAATACCATCTTTCCGCTGACAGCGGTTGCCGCTCTTGCTCCGACACCACTTCTAGAATCCGCACGCTCAATCGATCGAGTGACTTCAATTCGCCCAGTTCGCGTTGCAGCCAGCGTTCACGCTCTTCGTCGGTAGCCACCAATTTCTGAAATGAGGCCAGATGCTGCAGAGCTTCCTCATGTTGCTTGGCCCGTGAGAGCAGAGCCGAATGTCTCAGTAACAGATCCAGATTTTTCGGGTCCAGTCGACACGCGTAGGCGCTGACTTTGATCGCCTGGGGAAGTTCATCATATTGCGCCAGGATTTCGGCCAGGCGGGCGGCGTTGGGTGCCGTCTCCAGAGGCCCTGTCGCCATATTCAGCAAGACGCCCATGGCTTCGCCTCTTCGCTTCAGCGAATACAGATATTCGCCAAGATACTCTCGATACTGGATGTCTTCCGGAGCCAGTTCGATCGCGCGGCGAAACATCTTGATCGCGTCCTTGGTCATTTCGGCATGACGAAAAAGATCGGCCACCTGCAGTGCCGCGTGAGCATCATCCGGGCGGGCAGCCAGCAGTTTGCCCCACACCAGTGCCGCATCCTCCTGACGTGATGCCGTCGGTCGAGAAGTAACCTTCAGGATCGTGCGGCCCCAGTCGCGAATCGTGTCGACGTTGTTCGGTTCCTGTCGATCCAGTTCCGTATACTGAGCGATCGCCTCGTTGTAGCGGCGATCATTCAACAACTGCGTGATCAACGTCCGACGTAATGGCAGATTTGAAGGAGCCACTTTGAGGCCGCGCTGCAGCCATTTCTCGGCCTGGTTGCCGTTTCCCTGTCCAATCAATAACTTGGCAACACGAGAGATCGCATCGAGATCCTCGGGATGTTTGTCGATCCAGGCTTCGTAATAAGTCAGTAGACCCGCCGGGTCGTTTCCTTTCAGGTAAACCGCTTCAATGCGGCGACGCACATCGCGATAGAGCCAGTTGTCGGGATTCAATTGACTCAACAGCGCTTCGAACTCTTTGATCCCCTCGCTCGTCTTGCCCTGCCGGATCTTGATCTCGGCAATCTCGACCTGAAACTGCGACTGGCGATACTTGTCACGAGTCGCTTTCGCCAGAACTTCGAAACGCGGCAGGGCGTTCTCGAAGTCTTCCTCCTCCAGCAGCGTCGTCGCGATCTGCTCTTGAACTCGCAAATCGTTGGGAAACTGCTGCTCCCAGCGAGACCACACGCTGAGTGCTTCCGCCCGTTTCTGCGATCGTTGATACAGTCGCCCCAGCGACTGGTAGATCTCCATCAGATCGGCCATCGCGGGCTTCCGCCGGATCGCTCGCTCCATGGCGTCCGCGGCTTCCTCTGTCCGACCGCTTAACGCGAAAAGCTGTCCCAGATAATACGGTGCCATCGCGTTCGCAGGCTGAAGTTGCTCCGCTTTGGTCAATGCCACGATTGCCTGGGGATCATGTCCACGTTGGGCTTCGATCATGCCGACGATCATCCACCGCGCAGCCGCTTCGAGGGTTTCCCGCTGCTCCGCCTGTTGCTGGTACGACGTCACCAGAGTGTCCAGTGAACCCCGTTCCAAGTGGTATCCGTAAACCTTGTCGAACGCCGGCCCACGTCGAGGATTTCGCTCCAGGATTGTCGCGAACCGTTCGATGTTCTGCCGCTCGACGGCATCATCAGTGGATTCTTGCGCGAGACAAGTCGCGACAGACCCAGCAATTACAACGGTCCATCCCAGCAGCACGGCGAGTACACTTCGCAACATCAATCTGCTCCTGCGGAGGATCAGGCGGCATCCGTACACGATTGCAGTATAACCGCATTTTGGAAATAGAACTCAAGGTTCTATAATCGAGCAGCCGGCAATCTGCGGTATCTCCCCAAGAAATTATCCGATCAGAAAGGAAACGCGAAGAAGATTCTTCGCACCTCATGGATATGCCGCTGCAGTTGTTCCATCCCGTGATCCAGCAATGGTTCGAATCGCGATTCGAGTCGCCGACCGAACCGCAACGATTAGGCTGGCCGCATCTGGTCGCCGGTCGCGACGCATTGATCGCCGCACCAACGGGGAGCGGTAAGACACTGACCGCGTTTCTGGCTGCGATCGATCGGCTGCTGCGATCGGCGGAAGCAGGCGAGTTGACCGACGAAATTCGTGTGGTCTATATCTCGCCACTGCGAGCCTTGTCCAATGATATGCATCGCAACTTGGATGTCCCACTGGCGCAGATCCTGGCCGTCGCCGAAGACCGAGGGCTGGCCATCTCGCCGATCCGCGCCGGCTTGCGAACGGGTGATACAAGTGCCTCGCAACGCGCCGCCATCCTGAAACGCCCGCCGCACATTCTGGTGACCACTCCTGAGTCACTGTACCTGATGCTGACCAGCCCCAAGGCACGAGAAAAGCTGCAGTCGGTCGAGACCGTGATCGTCGATGAAATTCACGCCTTGGTCCGCGACAAACGCGGCTCGCATCTGGCTCTCACTCTCGAACGCTTGGCCGCCCTCTGCCCGCGCCGACTGCAGCGCATTGGTCTGTCGGCAACTCAACGCCCGATTGAACTGATCGCCAGATTCCTAGTGGGGGAAGGACCAGCTTCACCTGATAGCGCAGAGGCCAGCTCTCCCGAGTTGCCGGTGATTATCGATGTCGGGCATCGACGCGAATTGAACCTCGCCATCGAAGTCCCGCCAAGCGAACTTGGCACGGTCTGCATGCACGAGCAGTGGGCGGAGATCAACGAGCGGATCGTCGAGTTGATCAATACTCATCGTGCGACACTGATCTTCGTCAATACACGTAGGCTGGCCGAACGATTGACGCATCAACTGAGCGAACTGCTGGGACCGGAAGCCATCAGCAGTCATCACGGGTCACTCGCGGCCGATCACCGTCACGACACCGAGCGCCGCCTGAAGACCGGCGAGTTGAAGGCGGTCGTCGCCACCGCGTCGCTCGAAATGGGCCTCGACATTGGCTACATCGACCTCGTGATTCAGATTGCGTCCCCGCGAAACATCGCGACCTTCCTGCAACGAGTCGGCCGGTCAGGACATGCCTTGGGATTGATCCCCAAGGGACGGCTGTTCGCCTTGACGCGCGACGAGTTGATCGAGTGCATGGGGTTGATGCGCGGGATTCATCACGGGCGGCTCGACATCATCCCCATTCCCGATGCTCCGCTCGATGTCCTGGCCCAACAGATCGTGGCCGAAGTGTCGACGCGCGAGTGTGGCAGCGACGAACTGTTTGCCCTCTGCCGCCGCGCCTATCCTTTTCGAAATCTCACCCGGGTTGATTTCGACCGCATCGTCCTGATGTTGAGTGAAGGGATGACACATGCCGCGGGTCGCAGCCGTGTCTACCTGCATCACGATCAAGTCGGTCGCCGACTGCGCACTCGCCCCGGTGCGAGGATTGCCGCGACCAGCAATGCCGGCGCGATCCCCGAAGTTTTTTCGATCCGCGTCGTCACAGAAGAAGATCACACCGTCGTCGGCTCGGTCGATGAAGATTTTGGGACGGAAAGCGCGGCGGGTGACATCTTCCTGTTGGGCAACACCTCGTGGCGGATTCGCTATCTCCGCGGTGGCGATCTCTTCGTCAGTGACGCCGGTGGAGCACCTCCCACGATTCCCTTCTGGCGCGGCGAAGCTCCGGGTCGCACCTTTGAACTGTCTGACGAAGTCTCGTGGTTGCGCGAAGAACTTGAACAGCGAATCGAAGATCCCTTGGCCGCCGAACAGTGGCTGATGTTGGAAACAAACGCGACCGCGGATGCAGCTCATCAAATCGTCGAATACATCCGCGCCCAGAAGGCCGCGCTCGGCGTAGTCCCGAGTAAGCGTCGCGTGGTCTTCGAACGCTTCTTCGACGAAAGCGGCGGCATGCAGATGGTGATTCATGCCCCCTTCGGCACGCGCATTACCCGGGCGTGGGGACTGGCCATGCGCAAACGCTTCTGTCGGTCGTTCGACTTCGAACTCCAGGCCAGTGCCGATGACGATGGAATCGTGTTGTCGCTGGGACCGCAACACAGTTTCCCGTTGGACAGCATGTTCGGCATGCTGAACCCGCGCAATGTGCAGGACATGTTCGAGCAAGCGGTCCTGGCCGTGCCGATCTTTCAGAACCGCTGGCGTTGGAATGCAACTCGCGCGTTGCAGGTGCTGCGAGCCAAACACGGCAAAAAAGTCCCCCCTGCTCTGCAGCGTTTTCGCAGCGAAGACCTGCTGACAGCCGTCTTCCCGAAGTTGACCGGCTGCCAGGAGAATGTGGTCGGCGACATCGAGCTTCCCGACCATCCCCTTGTTCGCCAGACGATGGACGACTGCCTGCACGAAGCGCACGACATTGAAGCCTTGAAAGATGTGCTCGCCCGGGTCGAACGCGGGGAAATCGAATTCATTGCCCGTGACACGCGCGAACCATCACCGTTCAGCTACGAACTGCTGAACTCGAACCCGTATGCGTTCCTCGATGGGGGCGAAGTGGCCGAGCGTCGCGCCCGTGCGGTGGCGACGCGACGATCGCTCAGCGTTGAAAGTGTCGAAGACCTCGGTCGACTTGATCCCGAAGCGATTCGTCAAGTCATCTTGGAAGCGCAGCCGCTGATCCGCAACGCGGATGAACTGCACGACGCACTGCTCAGCCGACTCTTGCTACCGATCGACGAAGCCGGTTCCTGGCAACTTGAGTTTGATGAATTGGTTGCCGCAGGACGAGCCACAGTTGTCGATGTCCCCAATGCTGAATCGACCGAGCATCCACCGCTGATTGCCTGGGCCGCGACAGAACGCGTTCCTGCCGTACTGGCCGCGTTCCCTCAGGCCACACTGACGCCGACAGTCATCGTTCCACCCGAAGTGCGGCAGGACTGGGATTCGATCGAAGCCCGCGTGACGATGGTCCGCGGTCTCATCGAGTTTTGCGGACCGATCACGGGCGAGGGAGTCGCCGAGCGGCTCGGGATCACGGTCAGTCAGGCCGATGCCTGCTTGGAAGCATTGGAAGGTGAAGGGGTCGTCCTGAGAGGTCGCTTTACCCCCGAGGCGTATGCAACGGAACCCGATGAACCCAAATCCGAACGTCCCGTCGAATGGTGTCACCGACGCCTTCTAGCTCGAATTCATCGACTGACGCTCGACGGCTTGCGAAAGCAGATCGAACCGGTCAGCGTCGAGGTCTTTATTCGTTTTCTGGCTCGGCACCACGGGATGCTTGCTGCCAATCGTCGGTCCGGATCGAACGGACTGTTCGAAGCGATCGCTCAACTACAGGGCCTGGATATTCCGGCGGTCGCCTGGGAGCGTGAAATCCTGCCGGCTCGCGTCGACCAGTACAAAGCGAACTTACTCGACGAATTGTGCCTGACCGGAGAAGTCGGTTGGGGACGACTGTTTCCGCCACCTCGCGACCCGGAAAAATCGCGACCGATGGCCAGCCTGACGCGTATCGCCCCCATCTCGCTGTTCCTGCGAACCGATGCCGAATGGCTGACCGCGAAAGCCCCCGAACCGAATCCGATCGGCCTCAGCAGCCCCGCTGTTCAGGTGTGCGAGATCTTGCACAGCCGCGGTGCCACCTTCACCGCGGACCTGTTGACCGCCACGCAAATGCTGCCATCTCAATTGGACGATGTGCTAGGCGAACTCGTGACACGTGGCTGGATCACGGCCGACGGATTCGCCGGCCTGAGAACCTTGACTGCCGAAAAATCCCATCAACACCGTCGAGCGGCACATCACCGCGGTGAGCGACGCCGCACGACACGCACGGCGATGGGACGCTGGTCATTGCGTGTCCCCTTCACCAACCCGTCGGAGAACACCGAGACACAGATCGCATCACCCCCGACGGTTCAGGCGGATGCACCCGCAGTTCGAAGAACGAGTATCGCCGAGGATTGGGCCTGGCAGTTACTTCGTCGCTGGGGAATCGTGTTTCGCGATCTCCTCGTACGCGAAGACGGTGCCCCGTCATGGTTCGAAGTGCTGCAAGTCCTGAGGCGACTGGAAGCGCGTGGCGAGATCCGTGGGGGACGCTTCATCGTCGGAGTCGGGGGTGAGCAGTTCGCCCTGCCCGACGCGATCCAGCAATTGCGTCGATTGCGTGATGAAGGAGCCGCTCAAGAGATACTGGTCGTCTCCGGAGCCGACCCGCTCAATCTGGTCGGTATCATCACCAAGCAGGATCGCATCCCCAGCACGGCCTCCAATCGAGTCGCCTATGTCGACGGTCAGCCCGTCGCCACATTCCAGGGAGGCGAAGTCTGCTGGCTAGTCGAGCCACCACTGGAACTGGAATCAACGATCACGCTGCGATTGAAGGGGTTGTTCGATCTGGAAAGCGTCGCCCTGACCCCAGAGCCTGTCTCGGTCGAGATCTAGTAGCCTTCTCGCTCCGCGAGAAGTAAGCCAACGGCGAATCCGCGAGTCCTGATGAATCGGAACGGGATGGCGATCACGGCACCGCGTTGATTGGCTTTCTTCTCGCGGAGCGAGAAGGCTACTTAAAGACCCAACGATCTTCCCTATGGATAGTAAAAGGGGATGCGAAACCAGATTTCGCACCCCCTCTTCTTCATTCGCCATCAGTCCAAACTACTTCGCGGCGGTTTCCAGGTTGCCAACGGACAGCACTTCCAGGTTTTCGGTTTTGCCTTCCTCCATGTTCGCGCCGCCGACGATGACCAGCTTCGAATCACTCCACGGGAGTACGCGGTGGAAGAATCGAGGATGAGCGATCTGGCCGACGAATTCCCATTCCTTGCCATCGGTCACCAGGCGTTGAATTGAACCGGAACTGGTCGTGACATACAGGCCACCATTGCTGGCGAAGGCTGAACAGCCAAAGCCGTCCATCCCAGTCCCTTGCAGAGCCGGCCCTTCGGACCACTCGTTCTTGGCGGGATCGTAGATCGAGGTCTTGGTCGTCGGGCCACCGCCGTCGCTCATGCCACCGATGCAAATCAGCTTTCCATTCCAGGCGGCCAAGGCCAACGCGCGGCGATGGAAGTTTGGTGCTGCGACCGTCTTCCATTCTGGCTTGTCGCTGGCGAGGTCCAGGGCGAGTGCCGTGTCATGCCACTTCGTTCCGGAACCGCCACCTTGCATGTTCCAGCCACCCACAACGTACACCGTGCCGCCAACAACGGCGGCATCGTGGGATGATCGTGGCTCTGGCAGGCTGGGCAGTGCGATCCATTGTCCGGTCGCCGCATCCAACTTGGCGAAGTCGTTCTGAGAGACCAGGTTCTGCTTTTCACCAGCCTTGTTCGTCGCCTCAAATCCACCGATGCGGTAGATCGAACCTTTGTGTTCGACTGCGGCCAGGCCTTGGCGACGAGGGCCGGCGGAAACGAGTTCCCACGCAGTTGGGTTGCTGAGATTCAACTTCCACAAATCGCCAGACTGTTCTTCGTTCGTATATTCATGAGCACTGCCATAGTTGCCGCCGTACACGTACAGCGTGTTGCCGGTGATAGCTCCACCGAAACTGGTCAAGCCTTTGGGTAGGGCCGGCAAGTTGTGAGCGGTCGGAGCCAATCGCCCAGGTTGATGATGCAGCGTCAACGTCGAGTAGTGGCGGACCGACTTGTATTCTTTCTCTTCGAGAGTTCCGGCTTTCTCTTCGACGTGCTTGGCACGAATCGAGTAGGCTCCCGACTTTGGCAACTCGCAGGCAAAGTTGCCTGCATCATCCGTGGTGCCTTCGATCTTCGCATCGAGGCCTGGGCCAACTACCGTCACCAATGAACCCGCTTGCGGCTTGCCATTCCACAGCACTTGCAGAACGGTCTGAGCTCCCTTGGATGTTGGCACCACTTCCAGTGGCAAGCGTTCCGAATCGCGGACTGCCTTCCAAGTCCCTGGCAATGCGAACGGATACGTCTTGGCGTAGTACTTCAACAGGAACGGTTCGGCACCCTTGGCCATGACGCCGTAGGTATGCCGCAGAATCAACGTCGACTGCTGAGCCTGGCCGTTCAGTTCGGCTTCGAGGGCATCGCTCCCCTTGGTCAACGGCAGCAGCTTCGGTTCGCCACGTCCAGCAATGGTCCACAGTTCCGCCTTGGCAATCTTGTCGAGCAGCGCTGGGTCATCCGCTTCAGCCGCGTCGCCGAAGAAGACTTTGACCTTCCCCGTCTGTGAAGTGGAATCGTTCAACAGAAAGATGAAGTGGGCCTGGCTCAGGCTGGGGACAGCCAGCAAGAGCGCGACAATGAGTCCAAAACGTTTCATAAGAGATCCTGATTAACAACGGTTTGGCGACCGCCACGGTCGCGGGACATTTTTGCAATGCCAAACGCAGCACGTTCCGATCAGCGTTTCGAAGCAATGCAATACAACACGTCGCCTCGACGCAGCAGCAGGCGATCGTTCACGTAGACAGCCGCATACAACACGGGCGCGCCACCGGGATTCCGAGATGCAGCGGGATCGGCGGCTTGAGCTTCCCAAGTGACGTTTTCAGCCAGCTTGTCGAAGGTCTCGCCGCTCGACACGATCGAAACGGTGCCCCCTTTGCCGAAGATCCCGATTCGATCACCGAAGGCAATCGGCGTGGCCCAGATGCTATCGCCCAGACGATTCGAATAGCGTTCTTCTCCCGTTTCCAGATCCAGGCAGAATAGGACTCCACTCGCATTCACATAGTAGGCGTGACCTCGATGCGCGAGCGGTGAGCCAAACGAAGACGTTGCCCTCTTGGCCTTCCAGACAAACTCGGCTTTGAAGGTGCCGTCATCGGTCGTCTTGATCTCAATGAGACCATTTGATTCCGCAGCCTTCCCGGCATCTCCTTCGCCGCGTCCAGCGGTTGCGCCGATCAAAAAGCGGCTATCGCCGACAGGAACGGGTGTTGGCGTTGAATTCCCTTTGATCTCGGTAAAGTTCCACAGACTTTTTCCGGTCGCGGGGTCGAGGCCCGCGATACGTCCGATCCCGCTGAGAACCAGATGCTTATGGTCCTTCACGGGGATCAGCCGAGGGCTGGCCCAACTGGTCACTCCCAGACCGGCCACTTTCCAATCTTCGCGACCGGTCGCCTTCTGCACGCCCATCACGTACGGATCTGCCTGACGTTCGACCCATACGAAGACGTGATTGTCGGACTGCTCCAGTGAGGCCGCCAATCCGTGTCGCGATTCGATCGGGCCGAACTCTTCGACCAGATTTCGCTGCCAGCGCACCTGTCCTTCGTGATTCAACGCGACCAGGTTGCCCCCTTCGAAGAAGCAGATCACCCCGTCGGCATCAACCACTGGCGTCGGTGCCGCCTTGCTGATGTAGTTGCTGCTTTCGGTCTGGGTCGCGGCCTCCAGATCGTGCTTCCACAAGACCTTACCCGACTCCAAGTCAAAAGCGGTGACGTGACAGTGCTCTTTCTTGGGACCAGAGATCGACGTCACATAAGCTCGCCCGCCCCAGGTCACCGGACTGGATTGCCCGTACCCGGTGATCTCGACTTTCCAGAGCAACCCCGCTTCGGGTGACCAGGTCATCGGGACCGCTTCGACGTTAGCCCCCTCAGGAACGGGCCCTTGAAAGCCGGTCCATCCATTCGCGAACGCCGCCGGCGACAATGAAAACAAGGCAATGGCGATCGTCACGCTTTTGATGAGCAATTGCCAAAGGCGACCACCTGCACTGTACGTCGATTTGTCACTTGAGCACATCAGCATGAATCCTTTGACCAACTGCTATCACATCACCACTGAAGGGGAGCGTGTGGTGAACATCCGCAACAGCATTCTCGCTGTTCACAGCGAGAAATCGAGTTTCTTTTCGCCATCTGGCAAAACTTCGACAACTAACTTCGACTGCTGATTGAATTCGGGTGGAATCGGTTGTGGTGGCAGCACCGGAGCGCCACACTTTTCTTCGGACGCCTTGGCATAGGCCGCCTCGTCATCCATCGCGAAGCCAGGATCGATGATCGATTCGATCTGGACCTTATTCTTGCCGACACACGGTCCATTTAACGCATTGAAGTCGTAGAAGCCATCGGTCACGGTGGCTACGGCCGTCGGCCCCTTCGATCCGTCGATCGGCGTGAAGGTAATACGGCCCGCTCTCAGCATTTCATTCTTGAAGAGTATCGCCCCACGCACGGCGACTCGCTGCGGCCCTTTGGAACCCCCACAGCCGACGATCCAACAAACGGCCAGCAGACCAACACATGCCCAACGAGATTGAAAGGTCCAGGACATAGTCCCCTCACGAGAAAACAGACATTCACACACAAAGGCCAGATCGAGAATGACGGGGGCGGTCGCATCCTGGCAGCCCGCCCGCAGCAGTCACACGAAGTCTCATGCAGAAGTCGCGACTTTAGAATTCACCGACAATTTCACCACCAGATCGCGTCGCCAGCGAATTCAGCAGGTTGTGATCGATGTTCTCATTGATGTAGCGAGCAGAACCATCGCACATCAGCATGTTCACGACACCGATATGCTCGCTACGAAAGTTGGACAACCGCGTGCTATCCCCTTGCATTGACTTGGGATTGAAAGGCCCCAGAGTGGTGAACGCAGTAGCCAACGGGTACGGGGACGACCAGTAGGTGAAACCCCAGCGAATCTGTCCGCTACAGGGCGTGGCCGGAGACGCAGCCCAAAGGTAGTCTGCAAAATTCCAGGCTGACTCACCGCACAGCAAGGTCGAAGACGATCCATCGGTGAGATCTCGCATGCTGGTGCTACCGCTACCCGAATTGACGATCGCACCATTATTCGGAACAGAGGTCGGATTCGCGGTCGTTGGAAACGTACCATAAGGATCCAGACTACCCGTACAGGCAGCGTAAGTTCCTGGAGCACGGCTGTTGCTGTCGCAGCCACTGATTGGAACTGGCCGACGGAACGGCGCAGTCGGACACAAGTAGGCCGGTATTTTTTGCGATACGGCAACCAGGTTTGCCGCGTTCGTATTCCCCAAACTGAAGTCGTACTGCTGGTATGCGTTCCCCTGATCCAAGTAGGGTAGAATACTCGCAAACACGCCCGACTTACCCAATCCTGGATCGATCGAACTCAACGGGAAGCGTGTGTAAGAGTCGTGATAGTTGTGGATCGCCAAGCCAATCTGTTTGAGATTGTTGCTGCACTGAGTCCGGCGAGCGGACTCGCGAGCCTGCTGAACCGCAGGCAACAGCAGAGCAATCAGCACGGCGATGATCGCGATCACCACCAGCAGTTCAATCAACGTAAAACCACGACGAGACTTTCGACCAAGCGGCATGACAGCACCCTTCCAAGGAACCAGAGACAACGATTTAAGCGGGGACCGAGTCGTTGGCTGGCTACCGAGAGGGGTGGCTGGCGACGGCATTTGATCGAACTCAACTCTTGAGTTTGATCGGATCTATTTCGACGGCGAGACACGGACAGGAAAGTCAGTGAAATCGCCATGACCAACTGCTATAGAATGCGTTCCTACCACCTCACAGGTGTGGAACTGCTAGCTGGCGACCGCAAAAGGGGCTGGCTGGCGAGTTGAGACTGAGTCTCAATATCACAGCATCATAGTCCGCACCGCACGGATTGCAACCGTCGCTTTCAAATTCTTCACTCGCGGTGAGCTCCGTGAGGGATGGCGACTGAACGGAGTTCCCGACATCGCGACCAAAGAATGAAAGAGACCGCTGTCCTGCAACAGCGGTCTCTCATTTCAGGCTTTACTGAGCAACCTTATTTGCGTGCATGGATTTCAAATGGCTCTCGCGGCCCACCGGGGTATCCATGGCCAGATCGGCGATGATCTCGGCCGCCACGAACCCTTCCTTCTGCTTCTGCTTGATGGTCGGGGTCATCAACCGCAGGAGAGCTATTGAGCGAGCGAAGATTCGATACTGTGCCCCCCCTTTGGTCTCCGACAGATGTCCCGGAAACTGGGCCGTGTCCAGTAGCGGTTCCCAGAACGCCTCTTCCACCGGGGTCGGCAGCATGAAACAGATCTCTTCATGATGCGCGTTCAGCAACAACAGGACGGTATCCCCTTCGATCGGTTCGCCGTGATCGTTCACTTCGCCAATCAGCTTGCCATCCAGTCGCAGACCGATGCATTTGACGAAACCGGCCTCCCACACTTCGTCGGTCACTTGCTTACCGTCAATGTTGATCCAGCAGACATCGGATGATTCCTCACTGCCGCGAATCGATTGACCCTGGAAGAATTTTTGTCGGCGGAAGACCGGCTCGGCTTTACGTAGAGCAATGATGCCGCGGACGAAATCGAACATCTGCTGTTGCTCTTCGTTCCAGTCCCAATTCAGCCAGGTCAGTTCGTTGTCCTGGCAATAACAGTTGTTATTACCCCCCTGAGACTTCACCATCTCATCGCCCGCCAGGATCATGGGCACACCCTGGCTCAGCACCAATGTCGCCAACATGTTTCTCATTTGCCGCAAGCGCAGTGATTTGATCTCGGGATCGTCCGTGGGCCCCTCGACGCCGCAGTTCCAACTCTGGTTGTCGTTCGCTCCGTCGCGATTCTCTTCGCCGTTGGCCGCGTTATGCTTTTCGTTGTAGCTCACCAAGTCGAGCATATTAAATCCGTCGTGACAGGTCACGAAATTGATGCTCGCGTACGGACGACGGCTGCTCCATTCATAGAGGTCCGCCGAACCGCAGATGCGCGTCGCGAACTCCGACAGCATCCCCCCGTCACCCTTCCAGAAGCGACGCACATTGTCGCGGTAGCGGCCGTTCCATTCCGACCATTGTGACGGAAAGTTACCAACCTGATATCCACCTGAACCCAAGTCCCACGGTTCCGCGATCAGCTTTACGCCGGACAACACGGGGTCCTGATGCAGGATGTCGAAGAACGCACCCAGCTTGTCGACTTCATAAAGTTCGCGGGCCAGGGCACTCGCCAGATCGAAGCGGAACCCATCGACATGCATTTCGGTCACCCAGTACCGCAAGCTGTCCATGATCAGTTGCAAGACTCGGGGCGACCGCATATTGAACCCGTTGCCGCAACCGGTGAAGTCCATGTAGTACCGAGAGTCTTCGGGCGACAACCGATAGTACGCGGCATTGTCGATGCCGCGGAACGTCATCGTGGGCCCCATCTGGTTCCCTTCAGCGGTGTGATTGTAGACCACGTCCAAAATCACTTCGATCCCCGCCGAATGCAGGCCCCGCACCATCGTCTTGAATTCTCGCACCGTCTCATCCGCCGTCTGGGCACACGAGTAGTGTCGATCGGGTGCCATAAACGCGAGCGTGTTGTACCCCCAGTAGTTGCACAGCCCCTTGTCGATCAGATGTCGGTCATCACAACGGTGAAAAACGGGTAACAATTCGACAGCCGTCACTCCGAGATGCTTGAGATGATCCAGAGCCGCCGGAGATGTCAGACCGGCATAGGTGCCGCGCTGATCTTCGGGAACCCCGGGATGCAGTTTTGTGAATCCTTTGACGTGCATTTCATAAATGATTGTTTCGTGCCAGGGATGATTTGGTGGTCGATCATCGCCCCATGTGAACGCCGGATCGATCACCACTCCCAGCGGAGCCGCATGAGCGTTATCGCGATCGTCGAACGACAGATCAGTCTCAGGGTCGCCGATCTTGTAGCCCCACATCTCGTCACACCATTTGGTGTCGCGACCAATACCCATGGCGTATGGATCGAGCAGAACCTTATTGGCATTGAATCGATGCCCGTTTGCGGGTTCGTAGGGCCCGGCCACGCGATAGCCATATAGCTGCCCAGGCCGTGCATCAGGCAGATAGCAGTGCCAGACGAGGTCACGGCGCTCGACGACAGGAATCTTTTCCGCTTCCTTTTCATCGTCCGGCGAATTGAACAGGCAGAGTTCAACGCTGTGCGCGTTTTCCGAGAAGAGCGCGAAATTGACGCCATTTCCGTCCCACGTCGCCCCTAACGGATAAGGTCGCCCTGGCCAAACGCGCATAATTTTTCTCGCTGAATAAATGGTTGACTTGGTTTCGCGCAAGCTGCGCTCGGATCACTCAACTGGTAAACATTGTACCGGCTGTTGAGTGAACTTAAGCAAACTGCGCGCCACCCTATTCATCGAAAAGTTCGGAGTATTCGCACTCTATTACGTCAGCGCCGTTACCGATCGATCGAGGTGAACATACCCCCCATCGACGTGAACGAGTTGCCCCGTGGTGTGACCCGAGCGAGGCGACAAGAGAAACGCGACCGTGTTGGCGATCTCTTCGCAAGTCGTCATCCGGTGCTCGAAAGGAATCCGCGCTTCAATCTGTCGGCGTGTTTCCTCGGGATTGGGAACTGTGGCCAACCACGTCGCGTACATGGGCGTCCAGCATTCGGCCACGATGACCGCATTCACACGAATGCTGTACTTGGCGAGTTCCACGGCCCATTCGCGAGTCAACGCATTGCGCCCCCCATTCGCCGCGGCATAGGCCGACGTTCCCCCCTGCCCGGTCTCCGCCACCTTGGACCCGACATTCACAATCGCGCCGCGAGATTTCTTCAATTCGGGCAACGCGAAATGAGCCATCTCATAGTAGTGCAACAGATTCTTCCGCAATGACGCGACGAAGCGTTCTGTGTCGCCATCCTCCAGATTCACGCCGTCGTTGATTCCGGCATTGTTCACCAGACCTTCAATGCGACCAAACTTCGTCACGGTGGCTTCCACCGCGCGCCGACAATCCTCAGTCTGATTCAGTTCCGTGGCCACCGCCCAGGCCCGACCACCCACGGCCTCAATCGATTTCACCGCCGCCGAATTATCAGTCTCATTACGGCCAACGATGACCGGGATCGCCCCTTCCGCCGCCAGCACCTGGGAAACGCCCAGCCCAATCCCTTTAGCCCCGCCGGTCACGAGAACCACCTTGTCCTGAAGTCCGAGGTCCATGCGAGAGCTTTCTATGGTGAAGTCGAAGTGAGCGAATTGAAAGTGCGTTTGAAGACTGTACTTTAGTACGGCTCGCAACGCCCCTCAACCAACCCCCGCATCGCAGAACAGCCGAGGGGACCCGCCGCACTCAGTACTCAGTACTCAGTACTTTCAGATTCTGTACCGCACAAACGTGCCGATGATAAGCAAACTCCGGCGACAGATGATTCAGCGGCACATGCTCCCAGGTCCACTCCTCTGTTTTCTCCGGCAATGACGCTCCGTAGAGGATGTCGAACTGCTCCACGACGTCACCGGCACGATTGACTTTCAGCTTCTCGACATCGGTGATCAATGTCACGACGCCCGGCAGACGCTTCAGGTAGTCGAGATGACTCTTAATCAGGTCACGCGCGTACGCATCGACTTCCGATTCGGGTCGAGACTTCTTCTCCAAGTAGTACGCCGGAACATACGGAAGCTGAGACAGCAGATTCACCGAGACGACATAGTCGACCAAGGGATCATCGCAGAACAACTGCGGTTCTGCATGCGGCAGCGGTTTATGCGGATCCTTCGCTGCTTCCGCCAATTCTACTGCAGTCTCTGTCACGTCAGCTCGAACCAGCTTCACGTTGCGGTATCTGAGAGTCGTCAGATAGACGCTTAGTGGATGCACAACGTCAACGAGGATCACCTGATCAAAGCTGGCCGCCAGATCTGCGAGAGGAACATCGAGCAGCAATCCCGATCCCAGCACCACCGCCTTACGTCGTTGCGAGCAGTCCAGTACCGCCGTGCGAATCGCCTGCTTCGTTCGTTCCAGATGCTCTTTCCAGGCCTGCCGACACTGTCGATGTCGGACCTTAATCCCCAGTTGCCCATTCAAATACCCCAACTTCCTGGCCGTCCAGGAACAGGGAGTGGTGAGGTATTCGAAGAGTTCCAGAATCACGCGATGTCCTTGAGTCTCGTCACAGCAACTTCGTTTTAAGTTGCGGATGTTACAAGATCACCGCTTCAAGTGCTCTCCACGGTCGGCTGCAACCTGCAGTTTTCCACCTGCACAAAGGCGGAAGAGTTGACCACGAATCTCACGAATTAACACGAATAAGAATCATTCACTGGCGAAGAGCTGGGGCGTTCTCTATTCGCGGAGATTCGCAAGAGTCGTGGTCAACTCTTCCGACTTCAAACGAATTCAACCACCGACCGGCGTAGTTCCTGATCCGTGTGTTCTATCCGTCTTTCAATCCGTGGCTGAAAACTTCCATCAGTGATTGACACAGAACTCTGTCGAGCTGATCAACGCCCAGATCATTTGGCCAAGGGCCTGATCCAACTGGTCCGCTCGGCCAGCCAGAAACTGCTCCATAGCCCGCACTTCTTCGTTGGCAGGCGTTCGCGACAAGACCGTGATAAACAATAAATCACATCGCTTGGCGTGATCCGACTCAGCAAGCATTTGCGCCGCGAGGTTGCCATCCTTCGGCTTCAGCAAATCCAGCACTCTGGCATCATGCGACAGAAATAATGCCGCTTTGACCGAAGGAGCAAACTCCACTTCGGGATCGCGAGGGGGATTCGCAAACGCGGCGACAAATCTCTTCCGCAACTCTTCCAGTTGTGGATTTGGCTTCGCTGCCCCTTCGGTTGGCGTCTGGAATCGATGCAATTCGCCGGTCGCTTGTAAGACGCTCCATAAGAGTTGCTCGGTCGACAGCGGCTTCTCGATCGCGACGACATACTTCTCTGGCAGCGGCTCACGCTCTAGACCCGCCGGCAAGATGCTTGACCGCTGATAGGCTCGCGATAACGCCAGTTCGCGCAGCAGCCACTTGATATCGAACTGATGCGCCACGAATTCGTCGGCCAACAGATCCAGCACCGCGGGATGGCTGGCAGGATTCTCGCCGTGCTGCAGATCGAGCGGATGGACGAGTCCTCGCCCAAGCATCTGAAACCAGAGTCGATTCACGATGTTGCGAACAAACGGCTTGTTCGTCGCGGTGGGCAGTTGCTCGGCCAGAATTCCTAACGGGCTGAATTTCGGCTTGCCGGGAAAGTTGACTTTGCGATCGGGGACTAACGCAAACTCTTCTCCCTTCGCAAAGGCAGGGACATCGAACTCGGCTCCGAACGGCAATCGAGGCCCCGTCGCATGCGGCTCTTTGACAAAGACCGACATGAACTCCGTTTTCTTGTCGATCACTTTTTCCGCAATCGCCGGATACTTCAGATCGGTGCGAATGCTGGTGTGAGACAGGAACGTATGCAGCCCCTGGAAGTCAACCTGTTTGTAGTCCTGAATAAACAAATGGTCGTGGCATTGAGCACATTGCAGATCGACACCCAAAAACAATCGCCCCACGTCGCGAGTCAGACCGGGCAGGTCCACCGGTTGCTGCCCATAATTCTCCAGCCGCTTTGTCAGAAAGAACGCCGCCCCGCGAGTTGCCTCTTGATCGGGATCAGGATTCAAGATCTCACGCACCAACTGATTCCACGGCTTGTTCGTCGCAAACGACTGTTCGAGATATCGCGACCATTCCTCGTGATCGCCAGCCCGCTCCATCAACTGCACATGCCACGCTTCGCGCATGCGGCGCGCATATTCGGGCGATGCCAGCAACCGATCGATCAGGGCCGTTCGCTTGTCGACCGTCGAGTCACTGAAAAAAGCTCGTGCTTCGCTGACCGACGGAATGCAACCGGCAAGATCGAGGAACACGCGACGCAAGAACTCGGCGTCATCGCTTGGAGGTGCGACGGATGTTCCCGCCGCGGCCTCGATCAACTGATCAACTCGCGAGTGAACCGGTTCGTCCGCGATCGTCACCGAAGCCACGACGACCAGCGTCAACAGCGTGAAAAATCCGACGCGCATGCGATCACCTACTCATCGGAGAATACAGTTGCATGCTGGCAAGTTAGCGATGGCAAGTCGTGACTACAAGGAACAATTGAGCGACGTAGACCACGGCGGCGCGCCGCGGCGCATTGCGGTGCTTGGATTCCAACTGGTACAACTTGTGCTCTTAACGACTTGGCCGAGTCGAGCAATTGGCGACGCTCGGCCGAAACACAAATGGACCAGGAAGCAGCATGATTCAACCGGTGAACTACAACAAGAAGTGGCTGATCGCCTCAGGCGTGCGCGTCGTCGACGTTGATGGCATGACGACATCCAAAGCGCCGGGTTCGGCCCGCACTCACACCGACTTCACGGTCTGCTGGTCAGATCGCGGCCGATGGGTCCCGCAGGCGTTCCTTGGCCAGCAGTTTAAGACAGAGGAAGAAGCGACGGCCTACTTGGATGCCAACCGTGAGCAGTTGGAATCAGCACCGGGACTGGTGGGGTAGTCCCGCAAGTAATGCTTCGGCACCCTTTTCGATTGGCCCGAGGTCGGGCCGAAGCATTGCCTCGATTCGCCGCATCTGCAAATCAATGGACGCGATCAGCTCGCGAGGCATTGAGCTCGACTGGTCTGGGTATCGGCTCGATTTGTCGGCTGGGTTCGCTGATCTGTGTCCCCTGTCGACTTGGCTGTGTGATGGGAAACAACACCACCCAGATCAACAGCGACGCCGTCGCCAGCAGTTTGACACCCATGGTAAGCCGCCCGGGAGACTGCGCCGCTTTGACGGTCCATGACCAGCGACTTCCTTCGCCAAGGGCGACCATCAATGTTCCCACCAGCCAGATCGGCCAGGTGATCACCCCCACGACCACGATCACGGCCATCGCGTGAACGATCAGAAACTCGACGGCGGGAGCTTCGGCCACGTTTCCAACCATCATGACTGGACGATCCCCGCGGAACCGACAGAGGAACAACGTGTCCACCACGAGCATCACCACAAAGAATGTTCCGGTATAGAACATCTCGCTGGCGCGGGGGACGAACAGAGTCGACAGGATTCGAGTCACCAGGAACACTCGCCAAAGCGAAATCATCCCCAGGAACCAGAGTTTGATGATGGCGGCATCGTCCACCGACATCAGTCGCTCAACCGGAAGAATAAAGATCCACGCCAGTGGTGCGGTCATCCAGAACAGACCCAGGAAAACTCGGAATCGCTCCCAATAATGGCCGTCCACGGCACCTCGCATGCGGGCCACGACCACGGTCAGTGGGAACAGAACTAGCGACAATGAGACTGTCATGATCAACGGGAGAGCAATCATCCACGGATTCTGCAGCCAGTTGATCTCGTGATATTCCCGGACGAACCCGGCAGAGATCACCAGAACCAGACCTAGCCAGAACGTATCGCGTCGCGACGCGAAGGCCAGGATGGCAGGGCGTGATCCCAACAAGAAGTGGAACAGCCGACCGATCGTAATATCAGTCGCGTTCCCAGCTGAATCGGTCGCGTCGTTTGACAATGCTGAAGGCAAACGGTTTTCCGCTGGAGTTTCAATTTCGTTCATGGCTCATTTCCCGAAGAGACACTCTTGCATCGACCGGGTGCAAGGATCTTCGGGCATGAATTCATGACAGATCTCGACTCGAAAACTGACCTTGGTAGCATCGCCCGCCGGACGCCTTCAATCGACAATCTCGGCGGCAGATTTTGCCGATCCGAATCAAATTGAGGCCCGACGGTACTCCCCTCATCGCGGTGTGTGGCAAGAAAACAGCCCCGTCGACTTCGTCATTTCGACGGATTCGACAGGGCCACTCAACGCAACATGACATCTACTTCGGCACGGCTTTCTTTGGTGCTTTCTTAGCACCCACCTTGCCGTTGGATTTCGCACGCACACTGTCTTGGCGAGTCGTCGGCTCAAACGCTGGCGAGTCGCACACTTCCCAATCATCCCCCTCGTTCCAGGGGCCGGTCGCATCGGCAGCCCCATCGTCGCCGTCTTCCCCGGTCGAATCATTGAAGTAGAGATTGACGACTTCTTTCGAGGGAGGAATTTGCCCAATCGACAGGTAGTGCTTACCCAAGCTCTCCAGCCCCAACGTGAACGCTTTCAAGTGAGTGATCTCGCGCGTCATCAAGAACTGCAACGCGTCTTTCGTCCCCGCATCGTCGGTGAAATTAATCAGACGTTCGTAGACGATCTTGGCGCGGGCTTCGGCGGCAATGTTGCTTCGCAAATCAACGTCCAGTTCACCCGTGATCTTCAGGTAGTCGGCCGTCCAGGCGTTTCCCATCGAATTGCACAGCGTGACCCCGCCCCCGCCGGCGATGGCGACCAGCGGATCGGCTTCCGCCGCTTCGCGATCGGTCTTCATCGGCTTGAGGTGCATCCGAGCAAGCGCCCCGATGACCTCCAGGTGACTTAGTTCCTCTGTTCCGATGTCCATCAACAAGTCTCTGATCGCAGGATCATCACAGTTGATGCCCTGGATGGAGTACTGCATGGCGGCAGCTAATTCACCGTTCGCTCCCCCAAACTGCTCGAGGAGCATGTTTCCGAATCGAGGATCTGGTGTACCGACATCCACAGTGAACATCAGCTTCTTAACATGGTGATACATCCGTTCAGTCCTTCAGTTTGGTTTTCGGATAAAGTTTAGTTTCGATCACGGTGACGCAATGACGAGTCGCTCAAAGTCGCACATTGCGACCGATGTACCAGCCAATCCCAGCTGCGATCAAAACGGCAGGGAGTGGATTGCTACGAATGGCGGCGGACAGGTCGTCGCTCAAGCCGCTCAACCCTTGCTCCTGCAGGTAGTCGCCACCTTGGCGGACCTTGTTCACCACAGCTTGAGACGCATTGCCCAACATTCCGTCTTGCGGAAGCTGCTGCGCGATTCGGTCGCCCAAAGCATGGACGCCAACGCCAGCTTGCGCCACCAGGTCGTCCGCTTTCTGACTGATCGTCGCCCCGACGGCGGCAGCCGCGTGGCTGGCGACTTCACTCGCACACATCGCCGCTTCGCCTGCCGACGACTTGGCTTGATTCGCCCAGTCCGACGCTTGCGACCATTCCTTCTTGTTGGATGGAACAGGACCAGATTGAGCCATGATTGATTCTCCTCTTATGATGGGTCGAGATACCGATTCCGACGTTTGCGGAATCGACTTGAGCCGCTAACGATCTGCAATTCGGGGTGAGCGTGGACTTGCAGATCACTTCTTCGAGCGAAGGCATTTCACGTGCCGAATCGACACGCGAATTGAGAAAGTCGCAGTTCCTGGATTTCGGCGGTCCGACAACTCAATTTTGGTCGGTGTCCACTCATGGCGAGCGTTTTCGTTTCAGCAAACACCGTCGTAGGATCGCCATCTGCTGATGACTCGGCCCCGTTGCAGTGGATATCGGCCTACGAATGGCGAGACCGACCAACCCCTGCAATTGGTCCATTCGACCTGTTAGATCGAAGAGCGCTCAGCGTACGCGGGCAACGCGCGATGACTTGGTAATGGCAAATAAAAGCCTATTTCGAAACGATTCTGCGCTGTATTTCTCTGCGGACGGTCTGAGCAGTGTCGTTCACACCCGCTTGATCCGGCGATCGACACGGGAGTTGTAACAGGCCAGTCCGCGATAAAACGAAGACGATGTATCGACCAAGAATTCGTACCCGGAGCATTCCTTGATCAGACTGGCATCGTGTTTGCTGAAGCCCCCATCAGGGTCCATCACAATCTAGATTCAAGAAAGCGTATACCATGAAACGATTCATCGCCGCCGTCGCCGTTTGCTCGTCACTGTTCGTTGGTGCTGGTTGCTCGCAAGAGTCCACCGTCACAAAGAAGGAAGAAGTGAAGACACCGGGCGGAACCACCACCGTCACTACCAAGACCGACGTCGAAAAGACTGGCGATCACAAAGATACCAGTAAGTAAATTCCTCGCCACGTCTCGCTTGCCTCGGGGGGGATCGAGCGAGACGTTGGCAGGTTTCAACATCGCTTATCTCGTTCACAAGGTCTCCACTTTGTGACGAGGTAAGCAGTCGTTGATTGAGACGACCGAACGAGTGCCGCAATGGGTGCTCGCTTCGGTCGTTTCTCTTTGGCCTCGCCAGCGTAGGTTATGCTTCAGCATCACTTTTTCCGACTGCAGTCGAGGCCAGCGTGATGTCGCCGAAGAAAGTGATGCTGAAGCATAACCTACGACCCGACTGCGCCTGCCTGTCGCAATCTTTCCAACAGCGGCACTGCATTTGCGGATTTCCATTTCGGCGAATGGACGCCAGGCAACCCAAAACAAGGAAGGCGATCACAACTTTCCTTGCGAGGGCATCATGCCGTACAGTTGGAAGGGTCATCTCAAGTTCAGTCTGGTCACGATCCCGATTCGCTTCTACTCCGCAGTCGATACCGACGCCGACGAGATCCACTTCAACCAGCTCCATCGCGATTGCCACAGCCGCATTCGCTATCAGAAAACTTGCCCCGTCCACGGTGAAATCACCCAGGATCAGATCGTCCTCGGCTACGAGTACGAAAAAGGGAAGTATGTCATCGTCGAAAAAGACGAACTCGAAGCGCTGCAAAGCGACGCCGAGAAATCAGTCAGCGTCGAGGTCGTGGTTCCGCTCACAGCGATCGACCCCATCTACTTTACCGACCGGACTTCATTTTTGGTCCCGGACGGCACGATCGGACAGAAATCGTACGCAGTCATTCTCAAAGCGCTAACTGATCAGAATCTCGCCGCCGTGGGGCGCTTGGTCAAAAACGGCAAAGACAGCATCGTGATGATTCGCCCCAATGAGCAGGTCATGGCCATGACGGTGCTGAGCAGCGCCGCACAAGTCCTCTCAGCAGACTCGATCGCCGCCGAAGCACCGCAAGTCGCCGTCACCGCGCAAGAACTCAAGCTCACCAAGTCGCTGCTGGACGTCTTCTACAAGAAAAAACTCGACCTGGCCGACTTCCCCGAACACTACAGTCAGCGTGTGAAGGAACTGGTCGAAGCCAAGATCGCCGGCAAGCAAATCGCCAAACCCGCAGCCGACGAACATCCACCGGTGATTAACTTGATGGACGCCCTCAAGAAAAGTCTGGCCACAGCCAAATCGTCACCCAAATCGCTTAGGCAATCTGACATCAAACTCGCCAGCAGCTCCCGGCCCACTGTGACTCGCGCTCGCAAGAAGAGCGGCTGATGCCCCAATCTCTAGGCCAGAGTGGCTGCTTTTGGGAGGGCGAGGCTCCTGCCGAGCCGCGGTTGTCGTTGGACTCACAATGACTGAGCGGCTCGGCAGGAGCCTCGCCCTCCCAAAAGACACGGACTCGCGAATCAAGCTCTGGAATAAAACAAGCGCAAGAATTCGTCTCTCGCTAAACGTCCTCATTGTGGGAACTTTTAGTTTCAACCCGGCGTCCAACCAACGGTGCCGCGTCGAATCCGAAGCTATCGCAGTGGGGAGATCATCATGAAACGCTTTCTGGGGCTGATGTTAGGGCTGTCGATCGGGTTCGCGAATGCAGTCACGTACGCTCAAGGCGTACTCATCATCACCAACCATCCCGGCCCGCTGCCGCGCCCAACTCCCCACGTTCGCCCAGCCGCCCTGCCTTCCAGTTCTTATAAGATCAAAGAACTCAGCGTTCAGGCTCGTGTCACCGATCAGGTGGCCCGCGTGCAAGTCTCCCAATCGTTCGTCAACACGGGCAGCACTCAGATGGAAGTGCAGTTCCTGTTTCCGCTCCCTTATGACGGGGCCGTCGATAAGCTGACGCTGCTGGTCGATGGGAAAGAGTTTCCCGGCAAACTGATGCCTGCCAAGGAAGCGCGTTCGGTCTACGAAGCGATTGTCCGCTCCAACAAAGACCCTGCCCTGCTCGAATGGATGGGCAGCGGTCTGTTCCAAACGAGCGTCTTCCCGGTTCCTCCCGGTGCCGAACGCAAAGTCACGCTGAACTACAACCAACTGCTCCGCAAAGAGCGCGGCCTGACCGATTTCCTCTTCCCGCTCAGCACCGCTCGCTACACCTCTCACGCGGTCGAGAAGGTCGAATTTCAGGTCGCGATTGAATCGGCGATTGACATCAAGAACGTCTACTCGCCCACGCACACCGTCGACATCAAGCGACCCGACTCCAAGCATGCGGTGATCTCGTACTCGCGAACCAATGAAGTCCCCACCAGCGACTTCCGCTTGCTGTTCGATGTCGACAAAGGCCAAGTCGGCGCCAGCGTCATCGCCTACCGCCCGAAAGAGGGCGAAGACGGCTACTTCCTGCTATTGGCCAGCCCACAAGTCAAAGCCGCCGACGCCGAACGCCCTAAGAAGACAGTCATCTTCGTCCTGGATCGTTCCGGCAGTATGAGCGGCAAGAAGATCGAACAGGCCAAGTCTGCCGTCAAGTTCGTACTGAACAACCTGCGTGAAGGAGACATGTTCAACATCGTCGCCTATGACGGAGTCGTCGAATCGTACAAACCGGAACTCGAACGCTTTAACGACGAGACTCGTAAGTCGGCCCTCGGCTACGTCGAAGGCCTGTATCCCGGTGGCGGGACCAATATCTCCGGAGCACTCACGGCGGCGCTCGGCCAACTGAAAGACAACAGCCGTCCGAACTACGTCCTGTTCCTGACCGACGGCCTTCCGACTGTCGGTGAGACCAACGAAGCCAAGATTTGCGCCGGAGCCAAAGATGCCAACAAGATTCGCGCCCGCGTGCTCTCATTCGGCGTCGGCTATGACGTGAACTCGCGACTCCTCGACCGCATCTCACGAGACGGCTTCGGCCTGTCCGAATATGTTCGCCCCGACGAAGATATCGAAGCCCACGTCAGCACCGTCTATAGCAACATCAGCTCCCCGGTCCTGACCGACGTCGCTGTCAACTTTGAACTCGACGGCATCAAGCCCGAAGACGGGCCACCCGTCAATCGCGTCTACCCCAAGGGTAACTTCGACCTCTTCGAAGGTCAGCAACTGGTCGTCGTCGGTCGCTACAAGAAGCCCGGTGCGGCCAAAGTTGTCATCAAGGGACAAGTCAGCGGCCAGGAACAGAAGTTCGACTTCCCCGCGACGCTGATCGAAAAGAGCAACGACGAAAGCTTTGCCTTCGTCGAAAAACTCTGGGCGATGCGTCGTATCGGCGAGATCATCGACCAGCTCGACCTGGCCGGCAAGAACGACGAAATGGTGAAGGAACTCGTCGATCTCTCGACCAAGCATGGCATCCTCACCCCCTACACTTCGTTCCTGGCAGACGAAACAATGCGGCCTCTGGCCGACGCGGGTGCGGTCCGCCGAGCCCACGAATCGCTGTCGCAACTGGATGCCGTATCGGGACCGTCGGGCGTCGCTCAGCGAGCAGAAAAAGGTCGCTTCCAGAACGCCACGAACGCGGCCGCGCCTGTCGATGCCTTCAAGCCCGGCCCCGGTTCGTCTGGAGGTGGCCTCAGAAGCGGCAGTGCCCCAGTCGCCAACTCGTTCCGCGACGCGAAGACCGACAAAGAAGTCGCAGCCGATTCGGTGCGTCAATACGGCAACCAGACGGTCTATTCTCGGAAGGGCATGGCTTCGGCATCTGAAGCCAAAGCCACCGGAAAGGCCGAGCAGCAAATCGTGGTCACTCCCGAAACGGCAGACCTCGATCTGGAAAAAGACAAAGACAAGATCGAAATCGTCGATCGCTTCACCGACGGCTACTTCGCCCTGGTCAAAGCCAACAACCCCAGCGAAAACCAACTCCTCAGTCAGCAGCGGGGCGATGAGCAACTGCTGATCAAGCTGCGAGGCAAGAACTACCTCGTTCGCTAAATGATCGTGCGCGAGCATGGTCGTTATGGATTTCAGATTGGGTGCCACTGGTGGCAGCTCTGGGCCACCAGTGTCTTCGCGTCGCTGCAATCGCTTTGATCGGGTGACGAGCCTCTCCAACATTCAACGTCACCACGCATGGTTTACTCGCTGACACATCGGCAAGACACTGGCGACGCAAAGCCGCCGCCAGTGGCACCCGAAATGGCTCTTCTGGGCGTAAGCCCCTCTTGTCGACGTTCTCCCGTTCGAAAGACGTGCCACTGCATTGGCCGCTTCGGACAACGCAGTGCCAACATCACTTGACCCCGAAGGCCAGTTCTTCGGCCAACCCCGACACGTACCGAACTAAACATTCCCATCAAATGCCCACCAGGAATAACACCATGATCACTCGGCTTCATCTCCAATCATTCATCACCTTCAGCCTGATCGCGACTGCGAGTGCCATCACCGCACACGCAGCCGACTCCCCCAACGATCGGCTCAACCTGACGACCGATCGAGTGATCGTCTTCAAAGACGGGTACTACCTGGCTCTCAAGAGCGGCACGGCGGTCACCAACAAAGACGGCGAAGTTCACCTGCTGGATGTTCCCGACAACGCCGTCCTCGGCTCTGTCTGGGCAACGTCGAGTAAAGGCAAACTCATCGCGATGGTCGCCTCGCGCGAGACGGTCAAGCAATCCGAAGAGATCGCAGCCCCCTGCCTGCAGACTGTCGAAGTCCTTCAGGCCAACGTCGGCGCCAACGCCAAGATCATCATGCACGATAAGACGATCTATCAGGGCGACATTCTGCGTGTCTTGACCGAACCGACAACCACGCTTCCCACGCCAGGAGTCACGGGCTTAATGAAGGCCTTCGGACCCGAAGCATCTGGCGTCGCCGCGCTCTCATCCACACTCCGTTTCGGCACACCACCGACAACGACCGTCTCGGGAGTGACCGCTTCACAATTCATCCTACGTACCGAAGAAGGCGACGTCCTGCTGCCAATCGCTCAAGTCCAAACCGTGACGATCAAGAACATGAAAGCGGAACTCAAGCGCACCGTCACCACCTCGACAAACTCGAAGCGACTGACGATGCGTTTCATCGAGCCCAATAAACCTGTCGACATCGCATTCATGTACTTCCAGTCCGGCCTGCGATGGATCCCCACATATCGCATCAACCTGACGGACGACCAAGGGAAGCAGATGGCCAACATGGATCTGCAGGCCGAATTCCTGAACGAAGCCGAAGATCTGGATAACATCCCCGTCGATATCGTGGTCGGCGTCCCGAACTTCAAATTCAAAGACACCCCCAGCCCACTCACCCTGGAACAGACCCTGCGCAACGTCCTGCAACAGACAGCGCCACAACTCATGAATCAGTCCATGTCAAACAGTCTGCTCGCACGCAGCGGCGAACGGATGGGACCAGGGATGGGCCAGCCAGAAAATCCCGCCTTCGCTTTACCCCCCGAATTGGGGGCCGTCGGGACTCAAGACCTGTTCGTCTATAGCTTAAAGAAGGTCAAGCTGCTGAAAGGACAACGAGCCGCCATGCCGCTGTTCTCAGCTCGCGTCCCGTACCGCGACGTGTACACCTGGGACGTGCATCTCACTCGGCAAGATATCGAAACGGGCAACAAGGGAACGACCCCGCAGAACATCTCCGAGAATCGCGTCTGGCACCAGGTTGTTCTCACCAACAATACCGGCGTCCCCTGGACCACCGGAGCCGCTCTGTTGATGCAAGGGAATCAACCGCTGTCGCAGGAACTGCTCACGTACACATCCGTCGGTGGCGAAGTCCGCGTCCCGATCACGATCTCGGTTGATACCCAAGGAACCTATCGCGAAGAAGAGACGGCTCGCAAGCTGAATGCGATGGGCTTCGAAGGCCACAACTATGCGCAGATCGACAAGACCGCCACTTTAAACCTGATCAACCGCAAGCCGACCCCGATCGAAGTGGAAATCACCTTCCGCACAGGCGGCAAGGCCGACGAAGCCTCGAACGACGGCAAGATCACCCTCAATTCACACTCGGCCAGCGACTGGGTCGACTATCGCGGCTTCTCAGCCGTTAACAACAGCTCAATCGTGGTCTGGAGAAGCACCATCAAGCCCAAAGAAACGTTCGCACCCACCGTAAAGTACCACTACTTCGCCCGACACTGACATCCACGATGTCAAGCTCGCTCTTGGTAGCCAATCTTGCCAAGAGATTGGGTGACGTCGATGTGCGAACACATCGAATGACGCTCACCCAAGATCTTGGCGATCTTGGCTACAAGAGATCCGTGTTCATCCGTGTCAATCCGTGGCTACGTCTTCTCTTCGATCCGACTTACTCGATCGGCAAAAACGTCAACGTCCCGCCGAGCATATCCGGCACGATCAATTGCTTATGATCCGCATCATAAAAGAAGTCCGCGGCCGACTTCAGGCCTTCCAGAATCACCTTCACTTCGCGAGTCTTCCGGTCGACCTTCCAGACCTTCCCCTGCGTCCAGCTTGAGGCATAGAACGTATCCTTCAAGACAGTCAGCCCATCGATGCCGCGCATGCCAGTCGCCAGGATCTCGTACTTGCCGTTCTCGTACGTGACAATGTGACCCGCGAAGAAGTCACCGGCGTACACATGCGAACCCTCTTCCTTGGGTCCGACAGCGACACCATTCGGAAACCGCAGCGCCACATTGCCAGCCGGGATCGCGACCGAGATTTCGCCCTTCAGCGTGACCTTGTAAATGCACCCCTTCTTCGGCAGTTCCTTCGCCTTGTCGCCATCCAGACCCCACAGTTTGCGTTCGCCAGCAGGATCAAACATCGCTCCAGGGTTACTCATTTCCGAGATATACACGCTGGCACCGTCAGGCCCGGCGGCAATGTCATTCAGAAACTCGATCGGTTGAGGAAAGCTTTTCAATTCGGCCAACTTGGCGGTCTTCCCGTCCTTGTCGACCTTCCACAATGTGGTTTCGTCGCACACGACCAGATAGTCGCCGACGTAGGCAATTCCCTTGGGAGCATTCAGCCCCTTGGCAAACACGGTCACTTTATCACCGTCGAGCGTCACGATCGTCCCGTCACCAGGCTCTTCGCCATTGATCATGGTGACATACAACTTGCCGCCAAACCCTCGGCAAACGCTTTCCGGATTCTCTCCGACCTTGATGGTCTTCGGCCCATCGGCCGCCAACAGGCCACTGGAAACAACAGACAAAGCCAGGCACGTCAGGATGAAACGAGACATCGACAACCCCCAGAGAAAGTGAACATCAGGACCGCGACGCCAGCATAGTCCCGCCCGTGATGAATTCAACTGACGCAGCCGCCCGCGGCCTTCGTCTTTTGGGAGGGCGAAGCTCCTGCTGAGCCGCGCGTGTCGATGGACGCACAATAACATGCGCGGCTCAGCAGGAGCTTCGCCCTCCCAGACAGCCACCGTCACACGGACGCTGGTTGCACCAACCGTCCCGCTTTCACAATCCCTCCCTGCATGACAGCGATGAATCGCGAGCGGTCCTCAAGCACCGAGATATCCGCCACCACATCGCCATCAACGACCACCACGTCCGCCAGCTTGCCCGATTCCAGAGTCCCCAGTTCGTGATCGAGACCCAGAATTTCCGCTCCCGTTTTCGTCGCGCACATCAACGTCTCCAGCGGCGTGAACCCGACATAATTCACGAAGAACGTCAGTTCACGAGCGTAATTCCCGTGTGGATTCCAACCAAATCCATAGTCCCCACCAAGACCAATTCGACCACCCGCTTTGAGGATCCGCCGAGCACTCTCGGCCCCACCCTCCAGCGTTTCTTTGTGACCGTCAATCACTCGTTGCGACAGATTGAATTCGGGACCACGCTCGATACTCGCCAGCTCAAAGTAGAGCGCCGGCACAACAGGGACGTTCCGCTCCAGGATCAACTGCAACGCTTCATCGTCGAGAAACGTCCCATGCTCGATGGCATCGTATCCAGCGCGCAACGCGTTCTTGATCCCCTCTGTCGCTCGGCAATGGCCGGTGACTTTCATGCCGTGGTTATGAGCCGTCGCGACCACCGCATGCATCTCTTCAAACGTCATGCACAGCGTGTGATGATCGTTGATATCCGGCGAAGCCGCATCCCCCGTGGGATACGTCTTCACCCACTCGACGCCATCCTTCACGAGCTTGCGGACGGCCGCTCGCGCTTCGTCCGGACCGTTGATCAGCAGCACCAACCCGTCCATGCCGATCTTGCGAAAGTCCGGATTCCAATCCATCAAGCCGCCGACTCCGCAAATTTCGCGACCACTGGTCGCCAGCCGAGGCCCCGGAACCAGATCGCTTTCAATCGCTTTCTTCAGCCAGACATCGACGTTAAACAGGCTGCCACCACTGCGAGCCGACGTGTAACCACACTCCAGTGCCAGCTTGGCATTGCACCCCGCCAGGAGCGTGACGTATTCCACCGGAAACTTGATATCCAGATCTTCCAGCGCCGACACATTGAAGTAGGTCGCATGGAAATGAGCCTCGACCAGTCCCGGCATGATCGTGCCGCCCCGGGCATCAATCCGAGTTGCCTCGCGATCGACCAGTGGCATCGCCGCCGCCGGACCGACATAGCGAATCCGCCCGTCTTCAATCACCAGCGCCGCGTCGCGAATCGGCGGTGTTCCGGTCCCATCCACCACCTGACCATTCTCAATCACCGTCACGCCAGACGCTGTCTTCATGTGCTGCCAATCCGGAAGTGAATTCAGAACAAAGGAGTCTCATCACTATTGAAGGTTCAATGGTAGCCGGTCAAGGGAGTCGCCACGCGGTCGCTCCTTCGTCACCACATCCGTCATTCACGCACACTGCGTCTGTCATTCCCGCGGAGGCGGGAATCCAGCGACTGTGAACTGGGTGAACCTTAACCACTCCACTCTTCATCCGTGTTCAATCCGTGTTTCATCCGTGGATCACACTCTTCTCTTCGCTGCTTCCAACATTCCTGCGGAAATCCAGTTGTCGATTTCTGCCCAAGATCATTAAGCTCTCACCGCGTTCCAACAACGAAACACAAGGAGATCGTCATGGCGAAGAAGAAAGTGGCGCAGGAGTCCGAACCGTCTGGCCTGGGAATGATCGGCGGCGCTGCCGCAGGAGCCGCTGCTGGAGCAATGCTCGGTCCCATCGGAGCGGCCGTCGGAGCCGTTGTCGGCGGAGCGGCCGGGGCCAATGCCAGTGCCATCGCAAACAGCATCCCCAAGTCGGTCAAGAAGGCCGCCTCCAAGGGAATCAAGAAGGTCACGGGAGCAGTCAAGGCCGTGACCAAAAAGGCGCCTCCCAAGAAAGCGGCAAAAAAAGCACCCGCCAAGAAAACAATGAAGAAGGCCGTCAAGAAATCTGCCAAGAAGTAGGCACGATCCGTTCGCAGGCACTTTCGATAAGGATTGGCGGCGGCATTCATCTGCCGCCGCCAATGCTCTGTTTCAGCTTTCGGCCTGGCCCTCGTCTTCGTAGGACGGGTTTCCCAACCCGTCGCTCTCCGCAACGTCGTGACGGCAAGACTCCAGTCCGCGCTTGCGCCGGCGCTCCATCAGCAAGGCATCACAGACCTGACACGCGGCCAAACGTTGAGTTCTGGGAAACACCAGATTTTGACGACAAGTGCGGTTGCAATTCCGCAGCCGGCGAGTGCTGAGTGTAAGCTCGCATCAACTCAGTCTGGGTGCCACGATCTTGGAGTCTGCGACAAGGTCGTGTTCTTTCTGCGTCTCTTCCTGCATCCACAGACGCAATCACAACCCCATCGACTTGAACTCGGTGGAACCGGGCTTGTGCACTACATGATCGCTAGGCTCCTGGTACTGCACAAGCCCCTATCCATCGAGGCAAGCTCGAAGGGGAGGACCAATCAATCTGGCCCCCTGCCTAACTCTTTCAACACCGATATCAAACAGCTCACGATTTGTGATAACGGGTCAGCCAATCACA
>CAIMFH010000200.1 GCA_903840265.1 uncultured Schlesneria sp.
ATCGATATCCAGCCCTGCTGGCCATGTCAGCGAACCGGCGTCACATCGCGATAGCTGCCACCGATCCTGATTTCATCAAAGTCCGTGGTGTAACGGCTTCTGATCGACAGTTGATTCCACCGAAAGTTTGGAACAGAGACGGACCGGGAAATTCAGCCGGGTACAACACGTACTTTCTGCAACGATACATGCTGTACGGCGACCTGCACCTGTCGTCGCATTTTCGAACATTCGTTCAATCGATCAACGGATTCGAAGATGGTCGCATTGGTGGCCCCCGCCCTTTGATAGACCGTGATCAATTCGATCTGCATCAAGCATTCTTCGACTGGAAGTGGGATTTCGGAAATGACGATGCGATCAACTGGCGTATAGGCCGGCAGGAGTTCGAGTACGGGACCGGCAGATTGATCGATGTGCGCGAAGGGCCAAACATCAGGCTTCCGTTCGATGCCGCGCGGGCTCTGACGAAGTTTGGAGATTGGTCTACCGATTGGAATTTCTTTTGGCGACAAAGCCTGGATGACGGCGTCTATCGCCTTTCGGGATCTTTACTGGCGAGCGGACAGAACAGCCAAGCACGATATATCGGATCCAGTCCGGCCCTGACACTCGTGTGGAACCCCCAGCGTCATGTCACCGTGCTGATCAGCTACGTCCACGTATTCCCAGGTCAGTTCATCAAGGACTCCACGGAAGGCAAACCGATCGACTACTTCACGACCTGGCTGACTTATAAGTTCTAGTGTTGCACAACAGGAGAAGGTGGAATGACGACATTTCGAAAGTACGTGTATGTGTTTCTGGCATGGACCGCGGCAAACGCCACGATGGCCCTGGCTGCCGATCCGGCAAAAGCTCCTCCTGAAACAAGACTGGCGGGCCCCGACGGATTGTCGCTGATTGTCCGCATGCAAGGTCCGTACGACGCCGAAGTCCCGCTGCAAATCGTCTGTTACTTCAAGCACACCGCCGATTCAGATTCTCGATTGAAGGGCGCACCTGTCGAACTCGACAAGCATCTCGGTGGTCTCATCGGCTCGCTTCGTGCGCGCGGAGAATTTTCGGGTGACGCGTTGGAGACGGTCTTGATCGATGCGCCGGAACAAACCATCAAGGCGAAACGACTGCTGCTGATCGGGCTTGGCGAAGAAAATGGTTTGTCGCTGGCACGGATGGAGCAAGTGGGTCGCACGGCATTGCGAGAAGCCGTCCGAATGGGCGCCGCAAAAGTCGCATTTGCGCCGCTCATCAAAGATGCGGGAAACGACGCTCTTGCGGCAGGTGACGTTGAAAACGCCATCATCCGCGGAATGCTGCTGGCCTACGACACTGAAGTGCGACTCCAGAAGCAAGGCTTCGCGAAAACGATGACGCTGGAAACGTGGATCATCGAGGCTGGGCCCACTTACTATGACGAGACCATCGCCGGCGTGAAGAACGCCATCACGCAGGCGGGCACAATCATATCAACTCGAGATCAAAAGCCTTATTCCGCGCGAAGCCGGTAAATGCGGCAACCAACCCCTGGGGAGTTGTGAATGACGAACGTCTTGTTTCAGCCATTGAGAATTGGCGACATCATCGCTCCTAACCGAGTGTTTATGTCGCCGCTCACACGAGGTCGCTCGACAGATCGAGTACCGAATGAACTGATGGCCGAATACTATGGCCAACGTGCGTCGGCGGGATTGATCATCGCGGAAGCGACGGCGATCAGCGCCGAAGGATACGGATGGAACGGAGCGCCCGGAATCTATAGCGAAGCTCACGTGACCAGCTGGAAGCGCGTGACCGAGACCGTTCACGCATCTGGTGGCAGGATCTTTTTGCAATTGTGGCACATGGGACGCGTGTCGCACCCCGACTTCCAGAACGGAAAAGTGCCTGTCGGCCCTAGTGCGATCGCCGCATTGGGAGAAACGCACACTCCGGTCGGAAAGAAACCCTACGTTGTTCCTAGGGCATTGGACGCCAGTGAGATTCCCCGGATCGTGAATGACTATGCTACAGCGGCGGGTCGAGCACGCGATGCGGGTTTCGATGGCGTTGAAGTTCACGGAGCCAATGGTTACTTGATTGATCAGTTCTTGCGAAATGCCTCCAATCGACGCACCGATCAATACGGCGGTTCGATCGAGAATCGCGTCCGATTTCTCAAGGAAGTAGTTGAAGCAGTCTGTCAGGCGTGGTCACCGCAAAGAACAGGCCTGAGACTTAGTCCGACGATGAACGAGAAAGGAATGGCCGACAGCGACCCAATTGGTCTCTTCACCTATGTCGCGCGCACGGTCAATTGCTTTAATCTCGCTTACTTGCATACAGCAGAATCCATTCGCCCTGGCCGCCTTTTCAATCCGACGGCCCCCCGCGTGACGCCACACATCCGCGAGGTCTACGACGGAGTGTTGGTGACGAATGGCGGTTATGAGTTTGAATCAGCGACGCGAGCCATCGAGAATAAAGAGGCTGACGCAATTGCATTTGGACAATCGTTTCTGGCTAACCCAGACCTTCCCCGGCGATTCTTGTCGGGCAGTGGACTCAATGAACCTGATCCGGCTCTCTACTACACCACTGGTCCCCACGGATACTCCGACTATCCAAGAATTGACTGAGCCATGTTGTAACAAGCGTCGAAGGAGCTTTCGATGTCCTCGATGCGAATGTCAATTGTGTCCATTCTGAACAATTTCAGGTTCGCGCAGGACGAGCACTCGTCCCTTACAGCTATGCATGGTATGACCACTTGCAACAGTACTACATCACACCTGAACGAGAATTGTTGGCACATGGCGTAAACGGCCGCCGAAGGAGACAGCAATTGAGGGGCAAGGAGCGTTCTACATTCCATTGTACAGTACCGCCGCGGCGAATACCCCACCCTTGTCTGAGGCCTGAAAACAAGGGATTGTAAGAGCCGCTGGTCAGACTCGAACTGACGACCTAATCTCTGCGAAAGCGGAGGTTGGGCGACAAACGTGCGAGATGGTTATCGCACAATCGATTGCGTCAACGCCAGTCGCCGCTCAGGACGAAACCTGCCCAGAAGAGGGGGGGTGGGCGACGCATTTGTGGCGTCAGTCCGTCCGCACGAAATACTCTAGAGTCGGGCGGCCCCTCCGTCATGCGGCCTGTTGCGGGATCGAAACGCTGCATGAGGCTGAGTTGAGCGAGGCGCAGCGATTCGAGTTTTCCCAACTTTTTGTCCCACAGATTGCGGTAAAACTCGATCATCAGCGCTCGCGTCGAGGAGACCTCGACGGCCCAAAGGCTGCAAACCACCGTCTGCGCGCCGGCGTTTTGAAAGGCTCGCTGCATCCCGAGTACTCCTTCACCGCCGGCCACTGTTCCCAAGCCCGTTTCACAGGCTGACAGGACCGCCAACTCGAGATGAGAAAGGTCGAGGTTGTCGACCTCAAGTGCTGTCAGGATGCCGTCGTCCTGGTTCGGCTGCGGGGCCTCCGGCGCATCCGCCAGAACGATCCCCGATAACAGGCCGGGGTGAATTTCAGTCACCAGTCGTCTGGTGAAGAAATCTCCATACTTTGGCAGATCGTCGGTGCCGGATTGGAACACGTTGGTTGGTTGGGGGCCGACGGGGGTGAAGAACCCGTGGGCATCCAAGTGCACGTAGCGATATTTGGGTATCTGATCTCGAACGGCTTTCTCGGTCGCCTCCTTTTCGGTGAGCGTCGTTAGCTCGTGTTGAGGATGTGTTCGTAGAAAGATTTCCTTCACCGCGGCGACTTCCGAGTCGTCCGCTTTCGGTTCGCTCCATAAGCGTCGACTTTGTAAGAGCGTGTACCAGGACGGGGCGGGACCGTAGTTCGTTGGCTGAACACTTAGAAGTGAGGGGGCGACCGGCTTGTGCTCGGCCGGCTTGATGAGAATGCTGCGCAGCATTTGAAGGACGGGGATCACGGCGAATCCTCGCTCTTCAATCAGGTAGGTGCCGGGTTTCCGGCCGGGCAACGCACCGAAGGGGACAGCCGTCAATGAGCCATCGGGAGAGACCAAGACTGTCTGAATGCCGTCCAACAGTGGTTCGAGCGGCTTCCAGACGAGTTGTTGCAACTGCATCGAGCTAACTTCGCTCCGATTGTTCATCTGCTGATCGAACTTCAGGTCACGGCGCCAGTTCGCAACGGCTTTGGCAATGGCGGTCGCAGGCCCCAGTTCGACACGCTCAATCGAATTCTTGCGTATGACGAAGGCGACAACGCGTCTCTCGACCTGCCGCTTGCCGATCTGTGTTTTGTCGGGCTGACTGTGCACATACTCCAACAGGTCGACCAGTGCCGTGTCGTCGGGAAGAAGTTCCTGCATCTGGGCGGGAGTCATCGCGGCCTCGTCCCGGATCGCTCGGAAGGCCGCGCTGTGGCGGATGAGATCCGTTTCTTGTCGCTCCTTCTGGTCCGTCAGTTCCTGCAGTCGTCGACGGCCTGCACCATCCAACAAGGTCGGGGATGTCGGCTGAGCCAGCGTGGCGAGTTGCTGCGACGTTTGTTGCAGAGCGACCAGCATTTGGGAGACGCCCGGATCGCCCTCACGTCGGAGCCGACGCGCCAACTGTTGACGGCGTGTTACCACCC
>CAIMFH010000201.1 GCA_903840265.1 uncultured Schlesneria sp.
CTAAACCGCAAGATGGCGGATTTGCCGATCTGTTCGACCAGTACGTGGGCGACATGGATCTGCCTTCAACGGAGTGGTTTACCCGGCTCAAGCTGGAACGACCGCGAAGAAATACGAAGTGTCTGGGTGAGACGACGCGGTTGCTGAAACGAGCCACGGATGTCTTCATCGCCTCAATCCTGCTTGTCACACTCGCTCCTGTCATGTTGCTGGTGGCCGTCGCAGTTCGCCTGACATCGCGCGGACCGGTCATCTTCAAGCAAACTCGCGTCGGATTGAATCTGCGTTCAAAGAAAGCGGATCGACGTAGCAACATGGCAAATGCAGAGGCACCCAACGGTGTGGATCGGCGCGATCCCGATCGTGACCGCCGTCGAGATCAAGGCTATGGCAAGCCGTTTACGCTCTATAAGTTCCGGACGATGAAAGTCGATGCGGAAAAACACGGCGCTCAGTTCGCTGTAAAAGGCGATCCGCGAGTGACATCCATCGGTCGCTTTCTGCGGAAGACGCGACTGGATGAACTACCACAGTTGTGGAATGTCCTGCGCGGCGAGATGTCGCTGGTTGGGCCGCGTCCGGAACGTCCCGAATTCATCGAAACGCTATCGTCAGAGATCCCCAACTACATCAATCGATTGGGGTTAAAGCCAGGACTGACAGGTTTGGCGCAGATCATTAACGGCTATGACAACAATATCGAGAGCTTCAGACGCAAGGTGAACCTGGATCTGATGTATCTCCAGAACTGCTGTTTCTGGAATGATTGCAAGATCCTGTTTCGCACGATTCGCGTTGTCTTAACAGGCAGCGGCGCCCTTTAGAATTAAATCGAAGCGGAGAAAGGCATCGGGCTGGCAATCGCCAGCCCGATGCTTTTCTTTGCTTAGCGGCAGACAAGCCAAGGCAATGGTTCTCCTGCACGTGGCAGCTTCACCAGTTCCACGCCAGTGACCGCAGGATTCTTTGCCACTTCGGCCAACGTCGCGGCATCGGGTTCGTTATCGAGGTTCAGCACGGCGATCGCATCGCCACCCTGCTCATTGCGCTCTCGCCCCAAGGCCATGTGGGCAATATTGACGTTTCGCTCGCCACAGACAGTACCGATATAGCCGATGACACCGGGGCGATCGATGTGCCGATAGAGCAGCAGCAGGCCATCGAGATAGGCATCGAGATGGAACTGATCGAGCCGCACCAGTCGCAAGAATTGCTTCCCAAAAATCGTCCCGGCAGCAGTGATTTCACCATTGTCGGTCACGATCGTCGCGGAGACCAATGTCGAGAAATCGCCGGTTTCGTTCGACAGCTCTTCCTTGATTTCGATGCCGCGTTCCTTGGCGAGCAAGTCGGCATTGACGATATTCACATCCTCGGCCATCGCATTCATCAACAGTCCAGATGCAAAAGCGCTGGCGATCAACTGCGTTTTCATCGAAGCGGCTTCGCCCCGGAAGTTCAACGTCGCCTTACGAACCCCGCCCCCCTTGTTGAGTTGCGCGAGCAGCAGGCCGAGTCGTCGGCCAAGATCCAGATACGGCTGAATCACAGCCATCTCGGCTGCTGAGACCGGCACCATGTTCATTGCATGGCGAACTTCGTTTCGCAATAAGAAGCCGGTAATGATTTCGACAGCTTCGATCGAGACCATTTCCTGGGCTTCTTCGGTGGAAGCACCCAGATGCGGTGTCGACAAGATCTGCGGCATTTGCGCCAACGTCCAGTCTTTCGGTGGTTCGTCAACGAAGACATCCAGCGCCGCACCGGCGACATGCCCGGACTGGATCGCGGCCTGCAACGCCACTTCGTCGATCAAACCGCCGCGAGCTCCGTTGATCAGCCGGACTCCCTTTTTCATCTTCGCGATGCGTTCGGCATTGATCAGTCCGCGAGTTTCTGCGGTCATCGGAGTATGGAGGGTCAGGAAATCGCACTTTCCGACCAGATCATCGATATCGCGATAGAGTTCGATCCCCTCGTTACGGGCTCGCTCTTCAGACAGGAACGGATCGTAACCCAGAACCTTCATCTCAAATGCGAGGCAGCGACGGGCGACTGTCAGTCCAATCCGGCCAAGACCGATCACGGCGATGGACTTTCCGGCCAGTTGAGTTCCCGTGAAGCTCTTTTTGTCCCATTTTCCGGCCTTCATCGACGCGGCAGCCGGTGCGATGTTGCGAGCCATGGACAAAAGCAACGCCATCGCATGCTCGGCGGTCGAGGTGGTATTTCCCGCCGGAGTGTTCATCACGACGATTCCCTCGCGGGTCGCCGCAGGGAGATCGATATTATCAACGCCGACACCAGCTCGCACGATTACCTTCAGGCGAGGCTGATCTTTCAGCACTGCCGGGGTCAGCGTCGTGGCACTGCGGATGATGATTCCATCCGCCTCTTTCAGGTATTCGCGAACCTGTTCCGGGGTGTGCTTTCCGCTGCGGACATCGACCTCAATGCCAGGGATGTCTTGCAACATGGCAAGTGCGGATTTGGACAAATCATCAGTAATAAGGACTCGGTACATAATAAATCGACTGATTGATGCCTGGAGGGTATTGAAACAGGCAGCGCACCGCTGCCGCGACCTCGAAGTGCCAGCAATTGGCGGGTCACCTTTGGCCAAGAGCATACGCGGCAGAACGGGATGGGCCAAGTGTGACACGGGATTCCGAAGACCGGTGCATCAATGTTGGCCGTTTCGTAATTCAGGGACGGAACTGCGATTGATCTTGAGAAGTGGGGGAACTTCCAAAATGGTTTCCGCGTAGGATTCGGCGTGCCAGCAACTTCTGCTAGAATCCATTGGCGGAAAAACGACAACCGAGAATGGAGTTCTGATTCGAATGAAGATCATCCTGGCGAATCCACGGGGATTCTGTGCTGGCGTCAACATGGCGATTGAATGCCTGGATAAAGCCATTTCGATGTTCGGATCGAACATTTATGTCTATCACGAAATCGTCCACAACAAGTATGTGGTCGAACGCTTTACGCAGCAGGGCGTCAAGTTTGTCAACGAGATTGCCGAGGTTCCCCTCGGCTCGATTCTGTTGTACTCAGCCCATGGAGTTTCACCGGAGATTCGCGAGCAGTCCCGCAAGCGAGATCTGCGGACGATTGATGCCACGTGTCCGCTGGTGACAAAAGTACATTTGGAAGCCGTTCGCTACGCTCGCGATGGCTATCACATCATCCTGATCGGCCATGAAGGGCATGATGAGGTCATTGGTACGATGGGTGAGGCTCCGGCCAGCATCACGTTGGTCGAAACCCCCGAAGAAGTCGCCAATCTCCAGTTCCCCGACGATGCCAAGATCGCATATTTGACTCAAACAACTTTGAGCGTCGACGAAGCGGGTCGCGTGATCGCGGCCCTCCGAAATCGCTATCCGAAGATTGATAGTCCTCCGAAAGAAGACATTTGCTACGCGACGACCAACCGACAAGACGCAGTCAAGCAACTGGCAAAAGACGCTGATGTCGTGCTGGTGCTTGGCAGTCAAAACAGCTCCAACAGCCGACGACTCAAAGAAATTGGAGCCTCGTTCGAGAAGAAAGCCTTCTTGATCGATGGAGCCAGCGAACTGCGTCACGAGTGGTTTGAAGGTGTGAACTGTGTTCTCGTGACGGCTGGGGCGAGTGCCCCCGATGTTGTCGTCCAGGATTGCATTGACTGGCTGGTCCGCGAATACGGAGCGACTTTAGAAGAAGTCACAACCCGAGAGGAACACGTGTCGTTTCCGCTGCCGAAAGAGTTGCGCATCCTGCAGTCAGCAGGGCGTTAGCGTCCGAGGAAGGCAACTTGGGGAAGTTCAGCCGCGACGACCAACTCACAGCGGGAAATGATTCTCGCCTTGCCGGGTTTTGAATCCGGTGGTTCAATACGGAACGATTTAGAAACGTTTGTGCGATTCTGAAGATCGGAATCGCATCCGATGCTCGTCGTTGCACTACGACGGAATCGTGTCGGGTGAATATCAAGGAGTCCATGGATGGACATGCTGGTGGTACGTGGTGGTCATTCACTTCGTGGAGCGGTGACGATCGGCGGAGCCAAGAATGCCGCCCTGCCAATCATGGCCGCGTCTCTTGTCGCTGAGGGAACGACCGTCCTGCATGGCATTCCCGATCTGGTCGACGTGACGACCTTGTCGCACGTCCTCCGCTCGCTGGGGGCTCGAGTTACTCGGCGGATCGATGGCGCTATTGAAATCACTGTCGAAGATCAGCAGCCATGCCTGGCGGACTATGAACTTGTCCGCCGAATGCGGGCGAGTGTCTGCGTGCTGGGTCCGCTACTGGCTCGTCGTAAGCGTGCGTGCGTCTCGCTACCCGGGGGCTGCAACATCGGGCACCGACCGATCGACCTACATCTGAAGGGCCTACGAGCTCTGGGGGCAGAGATCACGATCGAACGCGGATACGTCTTTGCGCGCGCCGACAGATTGCGCGGCACCGACATCTATCTGGGGGGCTCGTTTGGAAGCACGGTCACCGGCACTTGCAACGTAATGTCAGCCGCAGTTCTGGCTGAAGGAGTCACCCGCATTTCGGCGGCAGCCTGTGAGCCTGAAGTTGTTGATCTCGGAAAAATGCTGAATGCGATGGGAGCCCGAATCGAAGGCTTAGGAACGCCTCTGCTGCGGATCGAAGGAGTTAAGCATCTTGATGCGGTGGAACACACAGTGATTCCAGATCGCATCGAAGCAGCCACGATCATGATCGCTGCGGCGATGACGAAGGGGGAACTCACACTCCACAACGTCAGCGCAGACCACTTGGCTGCCGTGACGGATGTCGTGCGTTCAACGGGTGCCGTGGTCGAATTCAGTGACTCGCAGGCGATCGTTCGTGCGACCAAAGCACCGCGGCCCGTCGATGTGACCGCTTTGCCATATCCCGGAATTCCCACCGACGTTCAAGCTCAATTGACCGCGTTACTCGCGCTGGCCGATGGGATCAGCATCGTGACCGACAAAGTGTTTCCCGATCGGTTTATGCACATCCCCGAATTGATGCGACTGGGAGCAAATATCCGGCGCGAAGGGGCCAGCGCAATCATCAGTGGTACCAATCGACTCAGCGGAACTTGCGTGATGGCATCGGATCTGCGAGCGAGTGCAGCTCTGCTGCTTGCTGCAATGGCCGCCGACGGTGAGTCGATTATTCGTCGCGTCTATCATCTGGACCGTGGCTACGAGCGACTCGAACGAAAGCTCAACGCTGTCGGTGCCGAAATTCTGCGTGTTGTCGATGATCCCGCCAACATGCCGGGCAGCCTTCAGCTTTCGATGGACGATCAATCGACGCCGTCGATTGATTCCAGCGATACGCCTCCCCCACCAAAATTCTTAAGGCATCACGAGTTCGGCAAGGCCAGTGAAAAGCGAGAAGCCAATTCGCGTCCCTAAGTGAAGCGAGCGTGCGGCAATATATGCGTTCGTTCTCGAATGTTTTGGGTTGGCTTCGTTCCGACATGTAGGCGCGACATACGTCCGTAGACGTGCTGATCATTCGGACCGTGGTTCTGAGTGGCAGATCGATCGACAACGGCCTAGCTCCGCTGCGGCATTCCGTGCGATGGAAAAATAAACGGCCGCCTTACGTCCTCCACATTTGAGAACGCAAGGCGGCCAGATTTGATCAATGGAATCGCCAATTTCAGGGCACGTTGACAGTGGTCTGTTTGATGATCGAATTTCCCGTGTAGGTTACCACATCGGTTCCAGTCCCTCCGTCGACCGACAGGAGCGTGTAAATCGAATTGTACAGAAATGTCGCTGTATCATTTCCGTCGCCCAGTTTCAGATTAATTGTGGCGGCAAACAGCGAATTGAGGGTGATTACATCATCACCAGCTCCCATGTCCGCATTCACATTAATGCGTGCGGTCCCGACGTTAAAGACCGCAGAGGACGATCCGTTAATTGTTGTGTAGGCATCGCTGGGTGTAATCGTTACCGTTGCCCCCGTAAACACACCCGACACCTTGGTTTGCTTGTAAGTCAACGTGATGTTGCTGGGGTCAGCATCACCCGTCACAGTTAGGGTTCCACTTGCAAATGAAGCCGTGACATTCGCAGGCTGGATCAGCACTGGTACGCTTGCTGAAGAGATCCCGTTGGCGATGACACTGACATCGTAAGTACCCGGTGCCAGCCCAGCAGGGGTATCGAAATTGACGGTTTGTAGAGACGTGTCGCCAGGTTTGCTGATGCCTGGTGTCCAGTTCGTCGTTTTAGCGTAGCTAACGACACCACTGCGAACTAATTTCACGATTGGATAGTTGGTCGACATTTCGGCATCGTCGCCGTACGACGCACCTTCCGAGATACCAGTCAGTCGGGCTCCCGTCAGTCGGAATGTGTGTGTTCCGGTTTTTGTCACGGTCGAAATTGTTGGCTTCCAAGTTGCTTGTGGAGTGCCTGAAGGCATGAACTCCCAAAGCGTGCTGGATCCAGTCGTCATCAGCATCGCGCCATTCGGCAGCACCAGCATCCGACAGGTGTATGCGGACCCGTTCGCGAGTTCATTTCTGAGCTGCGCGGGCAAGGTGGCGGTAATGTCCGTCAAAGTGTTTGTCGTGTAGTCATAGTCGAATAGCAATGTCGGAGAATTGAAGAGATAGGAATCGGCCAGGAACAGAAAATGTCCGTCAGGGAGCATCGCGCCTGGGGCATCATCCGCACCCATTCCTGCGGGAAGTGTAGGGCCTGCGGCCCAAGTGCCAGGTTGAGTACTATTCGCGGGTGGCGTGTAGATCGCGGTGTTCTCGTTGGCCCCAATCTGGATGACCTTGCCGTTCGGCAACATCGCGCCAGGGCCAAGCTCGAAGCCCTGTGTTGCGGTCGACAGAATTACCGGAACGTTGCCTGCATCCAGCCATTGATCTGAAAAGTAGTCGTACTTCTGTGCATGCCCCTGGTTCAAAGTGACGCTGCTGAAAACGTCGTAAGACAGGACCTGATAGCCGGGCAACATGATCCACGTTTCTTCGTCACTTTGATCATTTCGCAGTTTCGTCGCACCGTTGAACCAGAAATCGTACTGTGGGTAGTACACGAACGTCTGGGCGCTGGAGAGGTGTCCTGCCATGATGGTTCCGTCCGGAAGTAAGACCGTCGGATCGTCGCCAAACTGGGCCATTGGAAATTTCGCAATGGCAGTCCACTTGTTCGTCACAGGATTATAGATCTCACCTGTGTTCGAAAAGTTCTGATTGAGAAAGGGGCCGCTGTATTCTCCCCCGAGCACAAAAACTCGTCCATCAGGAAGTACGTTAGAGCCAAAGTAAAGCCGTGGCGTGGACATCCTGGCCAAGGTGGTCCATGTGCCATTGACGTAGCTCCCCGTCGAGTCAGGTGCCAATTTAGTCCACGTCTGGTTGTCGTTCCCGGACTCGACCATAACGGTACCGTCCGTCAGCAACATCATGATCCCATTAGCGAACTGCGGATTTGTTCGCGTCACTCTTGTCCAAGTTCCTGCGGCCGCGACTCCTTCCATCACCGCGAACAATGACATCAATCCAAGAAGCGTCCTTGCGGCTGCTGAGTGCCTGACATTCCTGATGCGGCAGCGGAATAGCGACACAGACAAATACATAGGTGTGGTCCTGGATTTCTGGACGGGCGAAAAACAAACGGTATATTTCGGAAACAATGTCACCAGCGGTGAATCGGATTGCAAGCGGAAACCGCCCAACTAGGCTTGAAATACTGATTTGGACGATGAACTTCAGAATCGCTTTTCATGATTTCGGCGCTGATCGGCGCGGAGCTCTATCTGCACTCGGAAAAAGTGATAGTCGCAGCAGAGACTCGGTGTCGTGCTATGCTTAGGCAAACGCTGCCTGTTCCGCAGGCCCAAAGGATCGATTCGATTCTGCTGAATGCCCGATCTCAGGGCTGGACTTGGACATAATGCGGGCGCACCGTTCTGGATAACCGGTCAAAATCACCTCCTTGTGGCAGTCGATATAGAAGTTAACTCTTCGCTAGATCCACCTTATCGATCGCTTCAGCCCCAGTCTGTCCCTTCAAGCATCGCGAGGAATCGGGCGGGGCATTATTGCGGTTGCCGCCTTCCCGATCAAAGTCGACAGCGGGATGGGTTGGCATCGAACGCGGCTGTGCTTAAGGAATCCTCGGCCTCGAATCATGATGAAGTTTGCCTCCGCAATTGTTGTATGATCAAGATGCACCAAGCAGGCCCCGGCAAAATTCAAGACTGCCCGGAATAGGCTTGGGGAAGGATCTGACGGCGGCGGAAGGTGAGGGAGGCGGACCGATGAAGTTGCGTTGCGTTGAACCTTTGGCTGGATTGGCCGTCTTCTTTTGGTGGTCCATAAACTGGGCGGCTGCGTCGGCCCTTGAACCAGAGAAGTTAGAGCTGCAGCGAACGTTTGATGATGTTATAGCACCATTCCTAAAAACGTACTGTCTGGAATGTCATGGCCCCCTGAAACAAGAGGGCAAACTTGACTTGAGGGAGTACACGTCGCTGGATTCCGTCGTCCGGCAACATCAGATCTGGAGCATACTGCTGGAGCGATTGGAGGCAGACGAGATGCCGCCAAAAGAATCGAAACGGCGTCCTACACAGCTTGAGCGACGGTCGATCGTCGATTGGAGTAATCAACTTCGCGGCGACGAAGCGAAAAGAAAAGCAGGCGATCCGGGAGTCGTTCTGGCCCGTCGACTCAGCAATTCCGAGTATGACTATACGATCCGCGACCTCACTGGGCAGGACATTCGGCCAACCCGCGAGTTTCCGGTCGACCCCGCCAACGAAGCCGGTTTCGATAACACCGGCGAATCACTGACGATGTCGCCCGCCCTCGTCAAGAAATATCTGGCGGCGGCACGACTGGTCGCTGATCACGTTGTTCTCAAGCCGCAGGGGTTGCTCTTCGCTCCGCACCCGATGATCGCTGAGACAGATCGAGATAAATACTGCGTCCAGCGAATCGTCCATTTTTATGATCAGCACCAAGTCGACTTGGCCGACTACCTGTTCATGGCCTGGGAGTATCAACATCGCGTTGCACTGGGTCGCGCCGATTCATCGATTGAGGACTTCGCCAGATCTGGCACAGCGATACAAAGGCTAAGTCCAAAGTATTTGACATTGGTCCTATCTGCTCTTGTTGAGCCAGCGGCTTCGGGGCCGCTCGCCGAGGTTCAATCTGAATGGACCAAGCTTTCCGATGATGTCCGCACTTCAGTTGCCGTTCGACGGGATTGCGAACGAATACGCGATCTGATCTTGAAACGTCGAGCTGAACTCGATGTGAAGATCGAGAAGCTGCACGTGAAGGGCCAGTCAGATGGCAGCCAGCCGCTCATTCTCTGGTGGAATCGGCAGTTGGCCGCGCAGCGGATGAATTATCGGGGCGACGGGACAGACGCGTCACTTGATGCGGCTCGCGATCGATTCTGCCACGTCTTTCCGAACGCCTTCGCCGTCTCCAGCCGCGGCCACTATGCAGATCAGAAACTCGGTGCCGAAGTCCGATTGTTGACGGCCGGGTTCCACCTGATGCAGGGCTATTTTCGTGACGATCAGCCGTTGTGCGAGTTGATCTTAAGTGACGAAGAACGGCGTCAGCTGGATCTGATGTGGCAGGAACTGAATTTCATCACGCTGGTTCCCCTGCGCCAGTACAAGGACTTTCTCTTCTTCGAGCGTGCCGAGCCGCCGCGATTTGCAGGCGGGCCGGAATTTGATTTTGCCAGGCCCGAAGATAAGGATTCCACATCCGATGAAAAGCTCACCCGGATGCGAATGGCATATCTGGAGAAAGCTCGAAAGAGCGGTGCAAGCGAGTCCGCGTTAGAAGCCATCGAGACCTATTTCACCAATATGTCTTCCGACGCGCATTGGATCGAAAAGTCTCATCGCGAGGCGGAGCCGACTCATGTTGCCGCGATTGTTCGGTTCGCAGAAAAGGCCTACCGTCGCCCGTTAGACCAGGCCGAACGCGACGACCTCGCAGCCTTCTACCGCCACCTGCGGGACACAGATGGACTACTTCACGAGGACGCGATCCGTGACTGTCTCGTCAGTATCTTGATGTCGCCGCATTTCTGTTACCGGTTCGACCTTGCCGCCGATAGCGACCAGATTCAATCGCTCACAGACTACGAATTGGCGAGCCGCCTGAGCTACTTTCTGTGGTCGAGCATGCCTGATGACGAACTGCTTGCTCATGCCGCGGCGAGTGATCTGCACCAGCCGCAAGTGCTACTTGCTCAGGCTCGTCGCATGTTGCGCGATGCCCGCGTACGCGCGTTGGCTGTGGAGTTCACAGGAAACTGGCTGGACTTTCGCCGATTTGAGGAAGCAAACAGCGTCGATCGCCAGCGGTTTCCGACATTTACGAACGAGCTGCGAGCGGCCATGTTTGAAGAGCCGATCCGGTTCTTCCTGGATCTGGTTCAGCGCGATGGTTCAGTGCAGGACTTCCTTTACGGCGATCACACTTTTGTGAATCCCATTTTGGCAAAGCACTACGGAATCGACATCGAGGACTCCAAGGACGCGGCAAACTGGACGAGAATCGAAAACGCTCGGCAGTACGGTCGTGGCGGTCTACTGCCCATGTCGGTCTTCCTGACTAAAAACTCGCCCGGATTGCGTACCAGCCCGGTCAAACGAGGGTACTGGGTCGTCCGACGGTTACTGGGAGAACACATTCCCGCTCCGCCACCCAACGTCCCCGAATTGCCTGCCGACGAAGCGAATTTGGGCGAACAGACGCTCGCTCAGGTGCTTGCACGACATCGCGATCATGAAGCTTGCGCGGGTTGCCATCTGAGATTCGATTCGGTCGGTCTGGTCTTTGAGGGCTATGGTCCAATCGGTGAAAGACGCCAGAAAGACCTGGGCGGTCGTCTTGTCGAAACGAAGGCCACCTTCCCCGATCATAGCGAAGGAAGTGGGCTCGACGATCTGCGCAGGTATCTCGCTGAAAAGCGACAGAACGACTTTGTGAACAACTTGTGCAGCAAACTGTTGTCGTATGGTTTGGGGCGCAGCTTACAGCTATCCGATCGGCCGATGATCGAGCAAATGCAAAAGACTCTGGCGGCTAGCGACAATCGATTTGGCACGCTGGTGGAATCGATTGTCACGAGCCCGCAATTCTTGCGGAAACGGGGGCGCGACGATTTGTAACAGCCGGACTAACCGCGGGCCAGGTAAGCCTGATCTCGCGGCAAGACGATTGCTTCCAGGAAATTCACGTCCGCGGGCATAGTGACCATCGCGAGTGCCGCGCGGGCAATCGTTTCCGGAGACATCATCGCTTCATCGTCAGAGGAGACCCCGGAATCCGTCCGGCGTTCGACCTGGACATTGCCCGGATGCAGACACGAGCATGTAATTCCATAGGGGCGAGCATCGATCGCAATCGCCTGAGTCAGGCCCCACACGCCAAATTTGGCGGCGGCATACGGCGTGTTTCCAGCGCGAGGGCGTTGAGCTGAGATCGAGCCGATATTCAGAATGCGTCCAGACCGTCGGGGTTTCATCAGGCGAAACGCAGCGCGACTGCAGAGGAATGATCCGGTCAAGCACGAACCGACCACGTTGTTCCAGGCGGCCAGCGACACTTCGTCCAGTGGTCCACCATCAAAAGCGCCGGCATTGTTAACGAGAATATCGACCCAACCAAATCGCTGCTGAACGGCAGCAAATAACGCTTCCACGTCGGACTCGCTGGAAACATCGCACGTCTGCGCCAGCACTTTAGCACCGGCCTGCGTGAATTCATCCGCCACCTTCTTCAGCTTGTCTCCGTTACGAGCGCAGAGCACAAGCGAAGCCCCTTCTTGAGCGAAGGCCTTGGCAATCGCCTTGCCGATTCCTTGATTTGCTCCAGTGACAACAGCGATCTGGTTGGCGAGCTGCGGCATTGTGGGATCTCAAGTGGTGATAGTGGTCAGACGCCTTGTTTTAGCAGGCTTGTCTCGATAATTCATTCCTGCCACAAATTCATGACAATTGTTCTTGCCCGACGCGACTTACCACAACTTCGAGATCGGCAACCTGAGCGAATCCTTCTTTTTCTGAATCGCCTCATTCGCTTTCTTAACGACACGGCCTTCCTGGGAATGGATCAGGTCTTCGAAGAATTTTCGCGAACTGTCTCCCAGTTCTTCGGCAATATCACCACCGATGCGGCCAATGCGGTGAGTGTTCACGTCCACAAGATTCAGCCGCAAGGTACGAACGACCGGATCCAGGATCAGGTCTGGCAACAGACTGCCGCGCTTTGTTTCCGGCCGGATGGACATTTCTACGACGGCGTGCATGTGAACCTCGACATCAGACTCGAAGTCGAAGTTTAAACCCTTCACCCCCAAGACCCATTGTTCGAACTGCCCATGCAGCAGGATGTTCTTCATCGCTACATGAACGGCGAATGAGAATTTGCCGGCTCCCTGAGACTGAACCTGATCGATCACCAGCTTCAGATTTCGTTCCGGATTTGGAAATCGAATCGTGTACATGTACCACGATCCGTGATTCACCTTTCGTTTTTTTTCTGAGACGCGAATGTTGAACCCACGTTGCTGGACCCTAACACCGTCGAAGATCTCGCGAGTCTTATCCCAATGTTTTCGGTCCACGTATTTGTCTGGAATCGCCGTCAGCACTATGGCCCGGGCGAGTTCCGACCAAGTCGGAACATCTTTCAGCGGCGGTCCATCCAACGGCGACGGCGGAACGAGCTTTGGCTGCACTGCTGGTAGACGGACTGCTGTTTGGGGCTTAGGAGTCTTCGGAGCCGCCGCGAAGCACGGAATCGCGATCGAAACTGTCATCGAGAATTGTGCCAACAATTGGATCAACCGAATGCTTGTGAGCATATTCGCCCGTGATTTGCGATTCACTGAATTCCTCCGATACCCAATCGCCATCGGCTCTTTGAGGCGGCCATGCCGATCCACCGCTATATCCCATAACCTGCCGGCACCGGTCCAGAGGGTTTTCGGTATGAGGAACTCAAATCATCGCCTTGGGGACCAGAGACGCGTTCGATCGATGACGATCTGATGGCCAATCGTGGGTCGCCATCGTTTGTTTTCGGATGCCATTACGACAATTGCTGCCGCTCAGCCTCGAAATCTCAAGAGATCGAGGCGATATACGGTGCTCTCGCGAATTGATGCAGATTCGGCGGAAATGACGTCACTGTTACGCAGCAATTACTCTGAATGACGCGAATTGCAGTAGGCGTCGAATTATGGACTGACGCATCTCGCGCAGATTGTTCTAGTATCGCGAAATGAATCCGAGATTAATGCAATGTGAAGATATTGTGAGGTAATTGTTAAAACCTCGCGATATTTGACTCACTTTTCGATGCCAGCCCTCGTTTCTGGATAGTCCTTATCCATATGCGGCTGGCTAAGTTGCCAGCCTGCGGGTCACCACACTTCAAGGGGTCTCTTTACTGTGCCAAGCCAAGTTCGACGGAGTTCATCTCGACGGGGGTTTACATTAATCGAGTTGCTGGTGGTCATCGCGATCATCGCCGTGCTGATCGCACTGCTCCTGCCTGCTGTGCAGCAAGCCCGCGAAGCCGCGCGACGTACGCAGTGTAAAAACCAACTGAAGCAGTTGGGACTGGCTTTGCACAACTATCATGACACGACGGTCAATTCGATGCCGCCAGGTTACATCAACAACATCGCCGTGCCAGGCACTTATCTCTTCTGGGGCTGGAACGTGATGTTGCTTCCACAAATGGATCAGGCTCCGCTCTACAGCTCGCTCTCTTCGGGAACCCTCAATTTCAACAACGGGCTCGGGTATTTGACGGGCGCAGCAGCACCTGCTTCGACGATTCAGAGCAACTTGTCTGCATTACGATGCCCTTCTGATCCGGGACAGCCAGCCACTACAATCTCGGCGATCCAAGGAACGCCAGTTAGTGGGGGAACGGCTCAGTTTGGTCGGACCAGTTATCTGGCAGTTGTCGGGGCGACGGCGATCGCGAGCACTCCAATCGATACCACGACCTACGGTGGAGTTTTTGGAGCCAATAGCCGTAGAGGGTTGCGGGATATGACCGACGGCAGCAGCAATTCGATTTTGGTGGGAGAACGGTTTACTCCCACGACCCCAGGCTTGGGTGATGGTATCTGGGCGGGCGTCACTCATAATGGCACAAATACAGGCCAGGCTAATGCTTTGGGCGACACGTCCGTTCGAATCAATAATGGAATGACCGCCGGGGTTCGCCCCCAAACAACGGGGTTCGGCAGCTTGCACGTTGGTGGTTGTCATTTCCTAATGGGTGACGGCGCAGTCCGGTTCATTAGCGAAAACGTCGATCTCTTGACCTACCAGCGCCTGTCCACGGTTGCTGATGGTAATGTCATCGGCGAATTCTAAGGTCTAATCTGAGATTCGCCCCTCGATGTAAGTCCGCCGGGTGCTTGAAACGGCATCCGGCGTTGTTTACTTCACGATGAATTGCACGGATGCCGACTGGCCGGAAATGCTCACCGCACGCAATTCATGTGAGCCGCGGGAGACAATCAGGCGGGACGCGTCGTCCTCGGCAAGCGCTTGCCCGTTGTGAAACCAGGTGATCGCTTCGCGGCAACTGACTTTTGGGTGAATCACCGTCGTTCCATTCAACGCCAGGAACGCCGCATCATTGCGCGGGGAAAGAATCGCGATCCTCCCTTCGGCTTCAACAGGGCGCGGCAGAGGGTTCTGCACGTCCCATTTCTCGTAGGTTGATCCTGCCACCACAGGCGACAGCGATTTTAATTGGAACAGTCGGCTCAGGATTGGCTCAGCGGTCTCGCGACCGACGAATTCGAGGTGTCCGCCCCCATGGAAATTGCCGACCCAGACACCGATTGAGCACCGGCCATTGTGCCCGATTGCCCAGGCATCGCGGCGTCCGGAACTAGTTCCCGTTTTCCACGCGAACCACGTCTGCGAATTCTCGAACGTTGCTTCCCATCCGTTCGGCGAACGGTGTTCAGAAGACAAGATCGACGTGATTGCGCGGCAGACATTAGCACCCAGAACTCGCCTGGGGAGTGTTCGAGGGTGTTCATCGCCAATGACCAGAACCGGCTCTTGATGCAATCCTTCGCCCGCAATCGTGGCGTATGCATTTGTCAGTTCCAGCAAGTTGACTTCCAACCCACCAGTGGCGACAGCCAAGCCTCCTCGTGACTCCGAATCGGCCGGTAGTTGGAGGCCCAGCGAATTCAGCGCGCCCAGGCAGCGTGGTAAGCCCAAGCCCTCGGTGATCGTGATTGCGGGTACATTCAGTGATTGCCGTAATGCATCTGTTGCGGATACAGAACCACGGTAAGTGCGATCAAAGTTTTCAGGAGACCAGCCGGCTCTTTCAATCGCCACATCATCGACGAGCGAGTCCGGTGATAGTCGTCGAGCCTCGAATGCCGCCGCATACAGTAATGGTTTCAGTGTCGATCCCGGACTGCGACGCGCTGTCGAGCCGTTCACCTGACCATCAAACGGGTCACGATCATCCGCCGAACCGACTAGCGAAACAATTTCACGCGTCGCGACATCAATGATGACAACGGCGAGATCGGCCCCCTCAGGTAACTGCGCGACATTGCTTCTGGCTACTGCTTCGACTTCCTGCTGCAAATCGAGATCGATGGTCGTGTGCGCACCTGCTGGCTGCTCGGCGAGAGCCATCCAGGCGGCGTGAGTTGCGACGGCTGGTTTCAAGGCGCGCGAATGAACGATAATTGGCTCGTGCATCGCGTCCTCGTGCTGAGTCTGAGTGATGTCCCCCAGTTCCAGCATCCGACTCAATACAGCATTGCGACGGATCTTTGCGGCGTCGGGATGACGATCTGGTGCAAAGCGGTTCGGGGATTGCGGCAACCCAGCCAGCAGCGAAGCCTCGGCCAAAGACAGTTCCGATGCGCTCTTACCAAAGTACGCTTGCGAGGCCGCTTCAACGCCGCGCAGGTTACCGCCACAAGGAATCAGGTTCAGATATCTAGCCAGAATTTCGGGCTTCGATCGTTGCTGCTCAAGCTGTAGAGCGCGGAATGCCTCGATCAGTTTCGCGCGCCATGTTCGTGGGCGTTCGTCGATCATCTTGCAAAGCTGCATCGTAATCGTGCTGGCCCCCGACACCTGCCGTCGGGCATGTAGATTTTGACCAGAGGCGCGAATCACGGCGCAAAAGTCTACGCCCCAATGAGATTCGAACCTCTCATCCTCGATGGCCACGATCGCTTTCAACAGCCACGGCGACATTGCCGCCAATGGAACGCGTCGCTGGCGTTGGCCAGCCGGCCCCACGAGTTCGATCAATACTCGTCCAGAACGATCCGTCACGAGGACGCTGTCGAAGTTCGAAGCGAGTTTTTCCCAAGGAAAGGGGAAAACATGCCAACAGACGGTGAATGCGAAAACAGGAATCGCGGCAGACAGAGCGCAGAGGATTGCCAGCACTCGCCAGCGAAGACGAAGCTGCGCAAGTAGCAGCAAAAGGCCGCGGTAAACGCGGCTCGATTTGTACGCGCTAATGCGTCGAGAACGATCCATCATTCGTCGACCAGGAATTAGTGAACAACGCTCCGCGTTGCCGGCATTGCTGCCAAACCTCTAACTCAAGCAATCCAAAGGGCGGTGGCCCGCCCCAAACGGTTGGTACGAAATACCAACCGGTTACTTAACGAGTGCGTTCTCGTGATCCAAACGCTTCTGCATGACATCGGCCTGAGCGCGGAAGTGCTTGGCATGCCACAGAAACGTGTTCTGCTTTGGCTTGCTGCCAGCGAGGCCAGCGAGGCGCTCGTACTTTTTCGACAACTCCAGTTTGACCTGAATTTTCTTTTCAACAGACTTCGACATGTTTCCAACTCAAAATCGAACGAGCGGTCTGCCCATTTAGCAGCGAATTCCGCCGGTTCCAGTAAATCTTCGTCCCGATCCCACGCTGGGCGGAAGGCGAGATTGTAACGAAAGTCGCTGACTGCAACATCCCAGGCCGTTGAATTCCGAAATCTTCATAGCGCCAATGTTTGATGTGATTTTCTGATCGCTTGCTGTTGACTGGCAGAAAAACGACATAAGCGCAAATAAGATAATGGTTTGTGCATTATTTATCACGCCTTGAAACTAGCGGATTCTTAGATGGACCTTACACATTGAGGCGGTGGCAATCCGTGCGAAGCGTAAGCTGCTCCATCATGCATTGCGGCGGATTTGCTGCTGGAATTCCTGTGATGTTTTGAAAACAGAATGGCGACGAGACTCGACAAATATGCCCCAAAGTGAAATGTCGCTTGAGTTTCATGCGTATCCTGGACGTTGCGAATGGAATTGTTTGGGAAAGTATCGCGAGTGCGCATTGTTCTGCCGAGTTGAAATCTGAATGGGTATACTCCACCTGCCGGCAGCCTCGGTCCGGCTGTGAAGCTTTGAATTTCGTCCCGCCTTCAGAGAGGCAATTCCCATGCGTCAAATGTCGACTCTCGTCCTGTGCGGCGGAACGCTCGTTGCCGGGCTCGTTCTGGGAGCAGGATTTGGCTGGTCGACTTTCCCTCGCACCGTCCAAGCCGATCCGTTGGATTCAGCCACCACCGAACGGCTCTATCGGGAACTTAGCCAGGATACGTCCGCGTTCCAGGAAGGGAGCAATCTGCTGGCGAAGATTACCGCCGTCTGCAGTCCCGCCGTGGTCCATATTCAGAGCGAACGCAAAGTTCCAGGTCGGGGGCGTGAAGAAGAGACCGGTTCCGGCGTGATCATGAACAGCGCCAAGCTGTCGGGTTTTTTCGTGGTGACGAACGCGCACGTTGTCGACAAGACGCCAATGGAATCGATCTCGATTCACCTGAACGACGGACGGCAACTGCAACCAGAACGCGTCTGGGCCGATCCCCAAACCGACGTGGCCATATTAAGGGTGAACGCCCCCAATCTAACTGCCGCGAAATGGGGTGACAGCATGCGGCTGGATATCGGCCACATGGTCCTGGCGATGGGAAGTCCATTCGGCCTCAGTCGTTCGGTCACATTTGGCATCATCAGTGCTAAAGGTCGACGACAATTGAAGCTAGGGCAGTCGGAAGTGCTGAACCAAGACTTTCTACAGACCGACGCCGCGATTAACCCCGGTAACAGCGGCGGGCCGCTGATCGATATGCAGGGTCGCGTCGTAGGGATCAATACTGCGATCGCATCATCGAGTGGCGGCAATGAAGGGATCGGTTTCAGCATCCCCAGTCATCTCGTGCAACGCGTCATGGAGCAACTTCTTGAGCACGGCGTCGTCACGCGAGCGTGGATCGGCGTCAAACTCGATGACAAATTCGATTCCAAAGCAGCGACCAAGCTAAAGCTCGATCGCCTGAGCGGAACCCGTGTCAGCGAAGTCTTTCCGAATTCGCCTGCCGCACGCTCCGGATTGCAATTCGACGATGTCATTCTGAATTTCGATGCCACGGACGTTCAGGATCATGACCATCTCATCAATCTGGTCAGCCTGTCTCCGATTGGCAAACGCATTCAGATGGTCGTCTGGCGTGGCGGCAAGAAGATCAATCTGTTTATCGTACTGGCCGATAGGAGCGAGCTTCCGGCGAATAGCGAAGCGCCCAAATCAGAGTTGGGTGTCCCCGTTCGCACAATGGGCCTAACCGTTCATCCACTCGATGAAGATCTGGCAGATCAACTGGGCCACTCCCGAGCCGCACGCGGCCTGTTGATCATGAGCGTCGATCGGAACGGGCCGCTCAGTCAACGTCTGCAGCCGTATGATATTATCGAAGCGATTGGTCGAACCACGGTTTCCACTCTCGATGAGTTGACCGAGGCTCTGAATGCCAATGCCGATCGCGATTCAGTCGTCCTGCGCATCCATCGCGGTGACAGCGCAGAATCGGGTTTGGAAGAGCAACTGATTGTCTGGAAACGGGCCCAACAGGCCGAGTCGAGTGACAGATAGCGGCAAACCGTTATTGTAGAGCGTCTCAGGCAGGTTGGTCCTGCAAAACGTTGTCACTTTGGTCCCGCGGATCTCTTGTCTCATGCAGCTCGATCGCTTGCAGGCCTTGCTGGGCCAGTTCCCTACCCGGCGCATTGCCGTGCTGGGTGATTTCTTCTTGGATAAGTATCTGGAAATTGATCCCGCTTTGGGAGAGCCAAGCTTGGAAACGGGCCGCGTGGCTCACCAAGTGATCAGTATCCGACGCAGCCCCGGCGCGGCCGGCACGGTGGTGAACAACCTCGCGGCGCTTGGGGCAGGTCAGTTGCACGCCATCGGAGCTATCGGAGACGATGGCGAAGGGTACGATCTCTGCCAGGGCCTGGAACGGCTGAAGTGTTCAACCAATGGTTTGCTTCGTTGTTCTGACATGATGACCCCCACGTATCTCAAGCCGTGCGATACGGGAGTACATGGTTTAGAGGGCGAACATTCTCGCTATGACACGAAGAATCGACTACCGACTTCAGAATCGACGGTGGATGGAATCATCACGAATCTCGAGCGAATCCTTCCTGAAATCGATGCTTTGATCGTGATGGATCAAGTCGATCAGGCGGATTGCGGTGTCGTCACTGCAGTAGTTCGCGATCATCTCGCACAATTCGCCAGGCAGTATCCCCATGTTTTGTTTTGGGCAGATAGCCGCCGCTTCATCCGACAGTTCCGGAATGTCACGATCAAAGCGAATCAGTTTGAAGCCGTACATCAACTGAACCCCGCCGTGGGAGAAGAAGTATCACTCGAAGAACTGAATCGGCTCGTTCCCAAGTTGAGGGCCGAAATGGGAGCGACCGTTTTCGTGACGTGTGCCGATCGAGGGATCCTGACCAGCGACCCGGAAATCACGTTGGTGCCCGGAGTCAGAGTGAAAGGCCCAATCGATCCGACTGGTGCTGGGGACAGCGCCACGGCAGGTGCAGTACTCTCTCTGACAAGCGGTGCCACACCCGCAGAGGCCGCGCTTGTCGCAAATCTGGTGGCATCGACCACGGTCCAGCAATTGGGGACAACGGGCACCGCATCGCCTGCACAAGTCTGCGAAGCACTAGCTGAGTGGACACGGCAGCAGGCGAATTGAACATGGACCTCCTTCGTTTTGATTCCGATCCCATTGTGTTGCGTTTGAATCGCGATTTGGCTCGTACGATTAAACGAGGGCACCCGTGGGTGTTCGCAGATGCACTACGCGATTTGCCTCGGGCCGTCGCGGGCTCGTCCGCAGTACTGCTCGACAATCGCAAAGGACAGCCGATCGCTGTCGGTTTTTACGATCCTGCGTCACCGCTGGCGTTTCGAGTTTGTGATACAGACGGTCGTACGAAGCTCGATCAGCGATGGGCGCACGGCCGATTGCGCGACGCATTAAGTCTGCGCCGATCGCTGTTTGATTCAACAACGACAGGCTTCCGGCTGGCTAATGGCGAAGGGGATGCGGTACCTGGCTTGGTGATTGATATCTATGGAGAGACGGCTGTCGTAAAACTTGACGGGGCCGGGCCCTGTGGTTTCTGGCAAACTGATGGGATTGCTGACTGGCTGTCACGCGAAGCCGCTGTCAGATGTGTCTACGAACGGCGCAAAGAGCGAAGCCGTGAGGGGCGGCCACTTTTCGGGGACGAGCCGTCAGAACCCGTGACCTTTCTTGAAAACGGGCTGCGTTTTACTTCGGACATCGTTCGCGGACAGAAGACAGGATTCTTCCTGGACCAGCGAGACAACAGGCAGACGATCCGCCGCTTGGCTCAAGGTCGAAGTCTCCTGAATTTGTTTGCTTACACGGGCGGTTTCTCCGTCGCTGCAGGTGTCGGCGGTGCATCGCACGTCACGACGGTAGATTTGGCTCAGCCTGCGATTGATGCCGCGCGACTGCATTGGCGGCTCAATGAACTCGATGATGCGACGCACGATGCGATCGCAGTAGACGCCTTCGAATATCTCGACGAAGCAACGTCGAAACGCCGACGATGGGATATCGTCGTAGTCGATCCCCCGTCGTTCGCTCCGAACCAGGACTCCGTGACGAAAGCGAAGGCCGCGTATCAAACGTTGATCGCTGGGGGAGCTCGAAGTACGGCAAGCGGTGGCTTGCTGGCTGCGGCATCGTGTTCGAGTCACATCGATTTGCCCGCATTCCTCGCGATATGCGAAGAGGGAATCTCCGAGGCCCGTCGACGCGGTACTGTGTTGGCAATTCAAGGACAGCCGGCTGACCATCCCAGCCCGCTGGCACTACCAGAATTCCGCTACTTGAAGTTCGTGTTGATCCGAATCGACTGAATATCAACCGGCAACGCAAAGCCAAGAACGACTACGGCACCATCAGTTCGCTGGTCCCATTCGGACCACCCTTGCCGGTCTCGCGAGCCTTCATCTCGATCGTCACTTCGGTCGTTGGCTTGAAGGCATCCCGTGGTTCTTGGGGATCTTTGATTTCACGAGTGATCTTGGCGCTCCACCGGGCGACACCAAACGGCACCTCTGGGCTCTTCCAGATCGTCGATTCCATGATCGTGCGACTCTGCGGACGCTCGGTGGTGACTTGTCCCTGCCATTGCGATGCTGTTTTCACATCCGCCAATCCAACTTCAGGATCAACGGAGGCTTCCACTTCACGCAGTTCTCTGAAATAGCCGACTAGGATTCCCAATGGGTACAACTGTAGTGCTGGCTCGGCAATCTCTTTGGGGTCCGCCTTGCCGACCTTGCGATAGCCCTTTACGAGCGGCAGGAAACTGATTGGCACACCTTCACTGTCGACGTTGTCGGTAATGACCGCTGCGTCCGGAATCAACACTTTGTAAATCGTCGAACCGGTCAACCCCGTGTCGATTTTGCCGTCAGTCTCGCGGCCTCGATCAATCTTGATCTCGATCCAGCGGCACGCGGTCGCCTCGCCCCGATACTCGGCCGATTCGGCTCCGACAGACTTAATCCAGACGTGCTCGATCCAAGGGGTGATTTCGAGATTCCCCGCGGCACCTTCGGGACGGATTTCGGATTGAGCATAGGTTCCTTCGAACCGGACCCAGGTTCCGTCTTCGGGCAACTGGCAAACCACACCTTGAGCGCACGCGACTTGTCCAATCACGCAAATGTGAGTGACCAGGCAAATGAATGCTGCGACGAAAACCTTCATCGGAATATACCCTTCCAGACCAGAAACTGTCCGAATGTCCAAGTCTGGCAGACGTTGGCACCCCTGACAAGATCGAATCGCCGCCGAAATCACAATCGTGGCAAGGGGTTTCGGGGTTGTTTCATCCGTTCCGAGTTTCTCGACGACAGCAGGGTGGCTACGATGGAATTCCGTTTCCAACGATCGCGCCTTGGCGGCCCTCTCTAACACTCCATCCAGCCTCTCCGACCTATGACCGCAGAAAAAACATCTCAAACGCCCGCAATATCAGTAGGACGCGTCTACCTTGTCGGCGCAGGACCGGGAGATCCCGGCCTGCTAACTCTGCGTGGAGCCGAATGCCTACAGCAGGCGGAACTCGTGCTGTACGATGGACTTGTTAACCCGCTGCTGTTGCGACACAGTCGGGCGAATTCCGAGCGAACGTGTCGTGCTGAGGGGCCGACAGGGCGTCATATTCCTCAGGAAGAGATCAATCAACGCCTGATTGCGGCCGCTCGGCAAGGCAAGACGGTGGTGCGCCTGAAGGGGGGCGACCCCTTTATCTTCGGACGGGGTTCCGAAGAGGCTGCGGCTCTGCGAGAAGCTGGGATTCCTTTCGAAGTTGTGCCGGGAATCACCGCCGCGACGGCCGCCGCCGTTTACACAGGAATTTCCCTGACTCATCGCGATCATGCGTCGGCGGTCGCTTTTATCACCGGACACGAAGATCCGGCCAAGCCTGCGTCCGCATTGGACTATGAGGCGCTGGCTCGGTTTCCCGGAACGCTCGTCTTTTATATGGGACTTCATCGACTGGACGCGATCGCTTCGGCGTTGGTCGCTGCCGGAAAGCCTGCCACCACGCCTGTGTGTGTCGTCTGCCGCGCAACCCAGCCGCTGCAGCGGACTGTCACGGGGACTTTGGCAGATGTCGCTTCCGTCGTCAGCGCGGCTGGCCTGCATCCCCCCTCGCTGGTGATTGTGGGAGACTGCGTGAAGATGCGGGAGCAGGCTCGCTGGTTCGAAGACCGGCCGTTGTTCGGCCTGCGAATCGGTATAACCCGCCCGGAAGAGCAGTCGACCGATGCGGCGAGGCGCGCGTATGAGTTGGGGGCATTGCCTGTTCTGCTGCCCACGATCGAAATCGCCCCGCCCGAAGATTGGACCGCCGTCGACAATGTACTCGGTCGCCTGGATCAGTTCGATTGGATCATCTGGACAAGTTCCAATGGCGTGCGAGGGTTATTGGGGCGGCTCTGGGAACTGGGTGGCGATACTCGCCGCCTCAATCACGCACAACTGGCTTGCATCGGTACCTCGACCGCAGCCGAATTGGAAAAGTACTCGCTGCGCGCCGATGTTGTCCCGCCAGAATATCGGGCAGAATCGCTTGCTGCTGAATTGAGTTCGAAAGTCTCGGGGAAGCGAGTTCTTTGGGCACGCGCCAGTCGAGGTCGTGACGTGCTTCCTCAAGAACTGACGAATGCCGGCGCCTCGCTGGAACAAGTCGTCGTCTATCACAATCGCGACGTTCCGACACTTCCGGCACACGAATTAAGACAGATTGAAAGAGGGGAACTCGACTGGATCGCACTGTCCAGCCCCTCGATTGCTCGCTCGCTGGCACGTCTACTGACACCGAGTGCTCGACAGCATGTCGGATCCAGAACGCGCCTGGCCAGTATCAGCCCCGTGACGACGGCGGCCGCGCTTGAAGTCGGATTACCCATCGCGGCCGAGGCGACCACGTATACGTGGGAAGGTTTGTTTCAGTGTATGGTGAAGTTGGAATTGGAGCGAACTCAATAGCGTTCTGACATGACGCTAGCGGCATTTCAAAGTTTTCGGTCAGCTTGGTGGGTGAGGCGACAAGCTCACGAGGATCGCGGCCGTGGAAGGTGACAATCAGCAATTACGAATGCTGTCGATTGCTCACTACGTCGTGGCAGGAATGATGGCGTTGTCTGCCTGCATCCCACTGATTCACGTCACGTTCGGCCTGTTGCTGTTCTTGCATCCACCAGAGAAAGGATCAGGTGGCGAACCGTTTCCTGCCCAATTTCTCGGACTGATCGTTGCGGGTGCGGGAACCTTGATGATCGTATTCGGTTGGGCAATGGCAATCTGCATCCTATTGGCGGGGCGATCGCTGGAACAACGACGGCGTTATGGTTTTTGCATGGTGGTTGCCGCGATCACCTGCTTGTTCCCACCTTTCTGTACGGCATTGGGAGTGTTGACGCTGATCGTACTGTCGCGTCCCTCTGTCCAGACTCAATTTGGGCAAGCGGAACCGCTTCAAGAGTCTTTGGACGACATTCCCTTCGCCGACGATCGCGAAGCAACGACGAGTTGAAGAAGATGCGTTCGGCAGTCTTCCGCAGCAGCCAAGCTTTATCTTCGACAGACACGAAATCGAGTTTGTCCTTGATCAGGCTGATTGACGCTTTGTAATTGTTCGCGCCTTGGATCTGATACGGGCAGTCACTGGCCCACATCAGGCGCTGGGGCCCGAAGGCGTCGTACAGGCGTTTGATCATTGGTATCAATTCGACATGCGGCGGCTTCTTCTGCCCCAAAGCGTAAAATGCGGAAAGTTTCACGCAAGTTTGCTTGTGCCGCGCGAGATGAACTAATTTCTGGATGTCTTCGTCCCGCATCTGGCCATCAGTACCGATTCTCGCAAAGTGGTCGATCACCACCGGCGTCTCCGGGTTTTGCTCGCACATCGCGTCAATGCCGGGAAGTTGTTCTGGATTCAGCAGACAGCACATGGCCTGCCTTGTTTCGGCGCCGGTCTTCCACATCTGACGCATCCCTGCGGTGTTCAGCCAATTCTCGGGTTGAACTTTGCGAATGAAGGGGGTGATACGAAATCCGGTCACGCCCAGCGGCTGCAGCCGTTTCATTTCGGCTCCTGCATTCGATTGGTGATCGTCCACCATTCCAACGACTCGAAACCGCTTGGGATGACGACGAACGGCATCGATGAGGTAGGAGTTATCGAAGAGGTGGAAAACCGAATGCTGAATGAAGACGACCCGCGTCACCCCTTCGGGGCCGGCAATCGCCATCAGCTCATCATCGGTGAAACTTGCAGGTTCAAGATCTCGCTTTGTCAGTCCTGCGACCAGAGGAAACTTGTCGGTCTCGGAGGGCCAGATATGCGAGTGTGCATCAATCCAACCATCGCCCTCTTCTGCCTGGACTGCTGATGTCAGGACCGAAAGTCCAGCAGCCATGGCGCCGGATTTGATCGCCTGCCGCCGTGTCATAGAGCCCCATTCGTTCATCGCGCGTTCCTGTTCTAGTTGCGGTAAGGAGCATGACATCAACGGCCACTATAACTCACCTCAAGCAGATTGTCAGAACGCGTCAATCCCAAGCGGGAACTGCCCAAAACACGGAGTCACCCTGACGCCAGTGGCAGGTTCCGCCGTTTCTGGGCAAGTGGCATCCGCCGACATCGGCCATTCAAAGCAGTTCGTCCGCATCTGAAGGTGCAACCGGAGTGTGAGACTTTGTGGCTTATGACGAAAGTAGCTTTTGTAGCGGTAATTCGCTCAACAGCGTCGCCCTACTTTTCCGAAAATTACGGATAACCGCTAGAGGTGGAATAACCGTCAAGGTCCCGGACCGCGCGGGATTAGCGGGAATTGTGGCTGGGCAGGGGTGGCGTGCGAGGTCTTCTCAGCAGTCGCTGGAGCAACCGATGAATCTTCGAATCAAACGGTGTTGGTCAGGACTCATGGCTTGGGCCGCTTTGACGGGTATTGCCGTCGCTCAAGCACCAAATGAGCCGGAAGGGTCTGTGAAACTGGGACAACCCCCAGTGACTCAGGCATCGCCCGAGGCCACTGAAGGCACCGTCCAATTAGGTACGGCACCGGCTGCCGATCCGGGGCCGCTGACACAGCTTTCGGCGCCTGGTATCGGGTACAGTAACGCTGGCGGGGGCGGTGGTGGCAACTACTTCCCGTTCCAGAACGTTGATAACCGGTATCAGCCGCGCTACAACATTGATAACCGTGGCGGCGGGCTCTACGGCTATACTGGCGGTTACACCACCATCGGTGCGTTCGTGCCGTTCTCCATCGACGCGGATGACGAAGCGATTTTCTTCGTCGACGGTCGCGGGTTGATCACCTATGACAACCAAGGCGGCGGTGCCAACGTGGGTGCCGGCTGGCGATGGTGGATGCGTGAGTTCGACTCCGTTGTGGGCCTGTCGACCTGGTACGACAACTCGAACGGCGGCATCGGACCCAACTTCAACCAGGTCGGTCTCAGCTTTGAATACCTAAGCCGCTACGTGGACTACCGCATCAACGGGTATATCCCGGTTGGTGCGAAAGATCACATTGGGTCGTCGGCATTGGCCTCGACTGCTTCCTGCATGGGCAATAACATTGTCTTCCAACGCACGACGCAGGTCGCCCAGGCTTACACTGGTTTAGACTTCGAAACAGGTGGTCCGCTGCCGCTGATCGGTCGCTATGGAGTGAACGGCTACATCGGCGGTTACCACTTTATGGGAACGGGGCAAGCTGGTGGCAGCTTTACGGGTGTGAGCGGACGTTTCCTGTCGCAAATTAACGAAGACGTTTCGTTCGGTATGCAGGTCACTAGCGATCACACGTTCGGTCTGAACACGCAGTTCCAGGTCTTCGTTACTCTTCCAGATGGTATGCCCAGTCGCTGGATGCGTAACCCAACGGTTCAAGATCGCATGACGCAGTCCGTCTTCCGTCAGTTCCGAGCGATCACGCATATCGACTCGGTGAAGACGAATGAAGAGGCGATTAATCCGCTGACCAACAAGCCATACTTCGTGGCCTTCATCAATCCAAACCTGACCACCGGTGGTGCTGGTACGGACGAGAATCCATTCAATTCGGTTGCTCAATTCAACAGCCTGACTGCACTGCAGCGAGCATCCTACGATGTCATTCTCGTGAATGGTCGTGTTGACGGCACCAGTACCAATCTTGATACCGGTTTGGGCACCGCAGCTCCCGCATTGGGACTGCAACTGTCAAACAATCAGCACCTCTGGGGTGCGAACATCGTGCATGATTTTGTGACGCCGAGCGGAACATTCCAGTTCCAATGCTCGGACGGTTCGGCAACACCGATTCTGGTGAACCAGCAGACGACCGGCGGCAACGTGATTACCCTGGCCAACAACAACGAAGTGTCTGGCTTCACAATCAACGGTGCGACACCACTCGGAACGCAAAACTATGGCATCCGCAGCCAGGCAGGTGGAATCACGGGCGGCTTCAACATCAACAACAACAACTTCATCAATACTCTGTCTGCAGTCCAGTTGACACATAGCGGCAGTGCTGTGGGTCGGCTGGTGAACAACACCGTGACAGGTGGTCCAGCAACGGGATCCGCAATCGGATTCCAATCGAATGCTGGCTTCGAAGTGACGCAGACCGCTGGAACGCTTGGCCTGTACGTTCAGGGCAATACGATCACCAACGTCAAGGGTGAAGATGCCAATGGAAATGGCGTTCTCGATCCGGGCGAAGACACGAATGGCAATGCCACGCTCGATATGGGCATCGGAATGCGATTCGTCGCCACCGGTGCTACGGCTGTGATCAATGCCAACGATCCGACAAACACGACCCTACCCTTGGGTATTCTTAGCAACACTGTCAGTGGTAGCGGAGCGGGGATCGAACTTGACGCGTTGGCGGGCGGGAAGGTTAGTGCTGCCGTCCAGGGTAATACTCTCAGCAACAACACAACCGACTCCAGTGTGGTCCCAACAGCAGGATTCGGCTTCAAGGCTGTGGCCGACGGGGTTGGCAGTGTGATGACGATCGGAACATACGTCGACAACCAAACCAACAACAACGAAGGTGACGGTGCGGTACTCGCCGCACGCAATGGTGGAGCACTGCAGGTTGTGGGCGACATCGTCGGCCCTCAGTCAGGCAGTACCGCCGTCGGCGATACCTTCACCGGCAACAAGGGCGATGGTCTGCGAGTTGAAGCGGATAATGGAAACGTGCTGATTAAGTCAATCACCAGCACGACGTTCGATACGAATGGCAAAAACGGCCTGAATCTGGTGACCACGAATGGCGGTGTGATCCAGATCACTGATCCGTTGGCTGGGAATTCCTTCACCGGAAATGGACTCAATGGTCTGTTGGTCAATGCACAGAGTGGGACGATCGATGTCATGCTTAACACCACGACATTGCCGAACATCTTCACCACGAACGGCGGCGACGGATTGTTGTTCCAGACCGCCACAGGTGGTCAGATTGACATAGACCTAGCCGGTGTGAAATCGACTGGCAATACAAAAGACGGGATCGGGTTCTTCCTGGATGGCGGCGTGATCAACGTCACAAACATTCAGTCAAACATTGCCACAGGCAACGGCCGGGACGGCCTGAGCATTGTCAATAGTAATGGTGGCACCTTCAACACCAATCTCATTGGTGGCTTGACCCCAGCCTTGGGGAACGATTTCTCGAACAATGGACGTGCGGGCCTGTTCTTCGGTGGTGTGACTCCACCAACGCCGCTGTCGCAAAACAACATTGTCCAAATCGCCAACAACAACTTTAACCGCACCACAACCGGAACCGACGGGATCCTGTTCGACACGACGAACGTTCTGACCTCGAACTCTGGTGCTCTGACACTGCTGACTCAGAACACTTTTGTCGGGGGAGCCAATACTTCTGATCGAGGTGTCGGCGGTACTGTGAATGGTGGGGGCCTCGGGTTTGCCTTCGGTGACAACCGCCTCTCAAACACCAATACCTTTACGTCCAACAAAGACGCGAATATCGGATTGATTCTGAAGGGTGATTCCACCAACGTGATTACAATCGATAATCACGACTTGTCGGGGGTCGTTAACGGAACCAACGCAACGTTCAATGGTGAAGGCGTCGCTTTCATCGTCCAGGACACGGCAACACTGGCTGGCTTTATTCAACGGTCGACGATCAACAACAATGCAGACGACGGCATTCGGATCGATGTCAGCGGTACTGCACTTCCAACCGATTTCGCCTCGGTTAACAACTTTGTGATCGGGGGAACCACGGCGGGTCTCGGCAACACCATTCAAGGAAACGGGACCAACGGTATCGAGGTGAACCGAACGACGAATGGCCAAGTCAACAACATGCAGATCCTTAACAACACCATCCAGACCAATACCACCAACGGTATTCGACTGGTAGCCTCGAACCAGCCGAACCAGGATACGTATGTCATCAACAACAACTTGATCACCGCAAACGGGTTCGACGGGATCCAACTGCGAGTGGAAGCGGATGCTTCGATTAACGCGGCAATTGATCTGAATACGATTACCAACAACGGTACTGCCGGCAATCCAATCTTCGGTAGTGGTATCCATACGTTGGAACAAGCCAACAGTGCTAACGACCTGCGATTCGTCGCTGGTATCTGGACCCGCAACACGATCACAGGCAACAACCTGGATGGTATCGAGCTTGACTCGAGCATGACCACTCTTGTGATCGGGGATCCTGTTGACACCACGCTGGGTAACTTCATCTCAGCAAACAAACGAAACGGGATCAACGTGGAAGGCCCAACCGGTACGGGTGAAGTCGTCATCGGCAGCAACGTGATCTCCCTGAACGGCACCGCAGGGACTGTGGGAACCGCCAACGAGTCCGCTGGTATCATGGCGAACGTTCGTCCGTTCAGTAACGTGACGATTATCAACAATCAGATTGTTAACAACCTTGGTGATGGTATCCAATACGGCATCGATCGAAACTTCATCGGTTCCGGACAGATCCAGATCATCGGCAACAATGTCGCCTTCAACGACGGTCGCGGCCTGGATATCTTGAACCTTGGCGATGACTTCATCCAGGTCACGGTCGACAGCAACGTGTTCAATCGCAACCTGCTGGAAGGTGTGTATGTCGTCAATACGGCTTCGCGAACGCAGGATCAATTCAGTGCCCAAACGGTCGCGATGGCCGCTGATGGAAACGTCTTCCGTGATCCAATCATCGAGATGCAATTCACCAACAACCAGGTCATCGGAAACGGCTTCGGAACAACTGCGGGTACAACTGCCACAGGTTTGGTTGTGCGTGTCGGAACTAGCGGTGCGACAACTAGTGTGAGCGATCCTGGCGGATTTGCCAGTGACGGTGGGCCTGTCGCAGTGGGAGCGAGTCCATTCGGAACCTCGACGTTCCGAGGTGGTGTGACGATGACCGTAGACAACAATCAGTTCAGCGGTAACTTTGGGGATGACCTCAGGTTCGCGTCGTTCGTCTCGACTGTCGATCCAAACACAGGGACAGCATGGGATCTCGGTGCTGCTCCTCCAACATTTAACACGAATGGATATCAGAGCGACCCACTGGCTCGGCTGGACCTGTATTTCCGCAACAACACCTATGATGGTCAAGGGACCGATGTCACCAGCGGCATCAACAACGCTCAAGGGATTGCCAACGGATCTCAGTCGAACGTGGCTTACTACAACAATGCTGATGGGACCTTCAAATCTCGTGGCAGCTTCAACAATGGCGACCCAACCCAGTCGGGTCCATTCAACAGTGCCACCCGACGTCGAAATGCTCAACGTCAGGCATCACGATCAATCACCGGATTCACGAATCCGAACAATCCTGTTGGAGCAAACTTCCTCTTCCCTGGTCTTGGAGAAAGCACGTTCCGAGTTAGTTCGGACAGTGACACGACGGACTTCCTGCTCGACAACGAACCCGTCACGAGCCCAGCGGATTGGAATGGATTTAACTTTGGCAACGCAACCGTCGGCGAGGCACCCTTTGGTTGGGGTTCCTTCTAAGAAGCCAAGCGTTACCTGAAAAACTCTGACACGCCGCACCTTCAAACGTGCGGCGTGTTTTCTTTTTGATCACTGGTATCACGAACCAGTTGTGTCAGACATTGAAATGACTCCAGCAAAACTTCCGGCGCGATGTGGCTATGGCGACTCAGTTCGACATTCAAGCCGCCTCGATAATCCAGATCTCGCAAGGCTTTGAGTACAGACGGAAAATCGATCGTTCCTTCGCCGAAGCGCAAATGATCATGAACACCACGATTCATGTCCTCGATGTGAATCGTGAAGATACGGTCGCGCCACTCAGTCAAGCAATCTGCAATCGGTTTCGGTTCCAGGCAATGCACGTGGCCGATATCAACGCAAAGTCCGAAACCTGGACCGTCAACATGTGACAGCAATTCTCGATAGTCTTCGAACGTCTGGATGAACATGCCAGGTTCAGGCTCAAACGCCAATTTGACGTTTTGAGCATGCGCATAGTCGATGACTTCACGAAGGCCACTCGCCAGCCGGCCGAAGACTTCGTCACGTGATGCATCGTCGCGAACGATTCCGGCCCAGAACGAAACCGCCTCGGACCTCAGTTCGCGTGCGATGTCGATGCACCGCTTCAGGAAGTCGACCCGGATTGCTCGCTCTTCCGGTAAGCGGCTGACCAGCGTCGGTTCATGCTTGTGCCGCGGGTCCAACAAGAACCTCGCCCCTGTTTCGATGCACGAGATCATGTCGTACTTTGCCAAGGTCTGGCGTGCGCGATCGATCTCGAGAGGCAGGCTCGGCGAATAGGGATCCAGACAATGATGATCAATCGTGAGCGCAACCGAGCGATAACCGATCTCATGCATCAGTTCCAGGGCTTGCGGCCAGCGATGTCCCGTCAATCCGTTCGTGTTGTAACCCAACCGCATATTGATCCTGCTCGGAAAGTCCACTGATAGTTGAAGTTGGCGATCTACTCAATTTTCCAACTCGAGTAGATGTCTGCGTCTAATTCGGGGCGGGTGCCTGAGCTTTGATGAAAGCGATCAGATCGGCCAGTGCCTGCCGGTCGATGTCTTTCTCCAGGCCTTCGGGCATCAATGATTGTCCGGTTGCGACTAATTCGTCGATGTTCCCACGCAGCACGACATCCTCTTTGGCCTCCGCCCGTTTCAAAGTCAGGCTGGCGGCAGTTTCTACGGAGATAATCCCCGCATGAACCGTGCCCTGGCGGGTGATCGCGGTATAGGTCTGAAAGCTTGGCTGAGCTTCACGGTTCGGGTCCAGAATCGCGACCAACAGATCGGCAGATGACTTGTTTTGGACACTCGCCAGATCCGGACCAACCTGATGGCCTGACGTTCCTGATCGATGGCATTGGATGCAAGTCTTGCCATACAGCGTTTTCCCACGCTCTGCATTTCCTTCCAGCTCAAGAGCGGGCTGGTAATCAGTGACGACCTGCTTGCGGTTGCTCGGGGGATCGGCCAAGACTTTGCGGGCCGCTTCGCGAACCATGGTGTTCGGATGATTCAACAGCAACTGACGCTTGTCGCGTTCAATTTCTCCAATCTTGATTTCTCCGACTTCAACAGCTTTGATCAGTGCTGTCGCTCCGCGAGTTGATCCGACAAGTTGGTCAACCGCTTCGCGCCGTGTTGTCGGGCCGAATGCTTTCCATGGCGCGATGATCAAATCGGTGGAATGCGGTGCATTGCTGATCGCGAGGGCTTTCACCGCAGCTTGCTGAAGCGTCGGTGAAATCTGCGGTGAGTACAACTGCGGTAGAGTTTGCTCGACGAGATCGCTGTCGGCGTAAGCCATCAAAGCGATCGCAGAAATTCGATCCGCCTCCGAAGCAGCAGCATCATCAAGTGATTTCACGGCCGCTTGCTGAAAGATCTTGGCGAGCGATGCATTGATACTTTGGTTGCGTGCCTCGGCCAAAACATTCGCGATTGAAGTTCCGCGCCGCCGCAGTCCTTCTCCAAATGCTGATAACACGGCAAAACGGGTCTGTTCAGGAACACTCGGTTTTGAAGTCGCAACGAGAAACTGAACGGCGTCGTTTGTTTTTGGCGAGGATCCAATCAGTAGTGCCAACTCGACCAGTAGCGGCCGAACGATCTCAGTTTCTCCGGCAAACAACTCCCCAGCGATGCTCCCCATATGAGGATGAACTGATGACAGCCATGCCACGCGAAGGTCGGGGTCGCTGGCCGCAGCGCGGGCCAGTTCTTTCAACCCGGGAATGGCCCGCTTGGCATCCAATTGTCCCAGAGATAATGCCCATTGCCAGCGAAGTTTTGGCGGCCCATCAGTTAACAGCGTCGTGATTCGCTTCAAGCACTCGCTGCTGCGGAGACTCTCAAACAAGATGATTCCGTGACGCTGCACTCGCGGATCGGGATCATGCAGCAAACCCAACACGTCAGTTTCATTGAGCGCTCGCAAACCTTGCAGTGCCCAGGCCGCGTGCAGCCTCGCGACCGAACTGAACGGGGGTGTCCGCTTGGGTAGCCAGGGTAGCGATGAAGAGGTGACCACCCGCAACTGGTCGATGGCCGAGTTATTCTGGCGTTCGACCAGCAGACGCTGGGCGGTGTCGCGGACAGATCCATGTGGCGAATTCAACTGATTGACAAGTTCAATTGTCGTCGCACGGCCTAGATCAGGAAGCGGCAATGGGGATCGCTTCATGTTCGGTGAAACCAAACGCCAGATCCGTCCTTTGTCGAATCCGCTTTCGAGATCGCACAGTGCCTTAATGTCGTCGGGAATCGAAGCGGGATGTTCAATGGTTTCGCGATACATGTCCAGCATGTACAGCGTTCCATCGGGCGCGTTGACAAAATTCGCCGGGCGAAACCAGTTGTCTGTGGAGGTCAGGAACTCGCAATTAGTATCCGCTCGTTCCGCAATAAAGCTGATGCCCTCTTCGGTCAGCTTCTTGCGATGGACGAGGTTCCCACCCACATCGCCGATGAAGACGTTCCCAAGGTAGTCCGTAGGATAGGCCCCTCCGCGATAGATCGTGATTCCCGTCGCCGATGTGAAGAACCCAATCGGGACCAGTTCTGTGGGCGGCAGCCGCTTAGCAAATTCGGGATCCGCCGCGCGGCGGGCAGTGCGAACGAGTCGCCACGGTTCAGCGGAGCTTTTGCGAAAGACGACTGCCGCAGCTCCTTCTTTCGCAATCGGGCGAATCACGCTGGGGACACTAAGTTGCGGATTGCGTTCCAAGTAATGCAACGGCCAGGCCACATGGACAATGTGATTGCTGTTCGAGCAGATGAATCGCTCGCCATAATCATCGATCGTATGACCAAACTGTTGGCCTCCAGAAACCATCGTGATTTCATTTGTCATGGGGTCAAGTCGCAGATCGCGACGGCCGGGCGTCAGCTTTCGTTCCGCAGTTGTTCCCTGCGCGGGAATCGTCAAATCCCCCCCTGCCATCCCCGATGAGAAATATATCGCATTGTCGCGGCCCCATTCCAATCCGTTCGCCAGACCTTGCACATTCGTCTGGCTGAAGCCGGTACAGATGATGTCTTTCTGATCGGCGACATCATCGCCATCGAGATCCTTCATGTAGTATAAATGGGGCGGAGCGAGGATGTACACTCCCCCTTTCGAACAACACACCGACTGTGCCCAGCGCAGGTTGTCAGCAAACACCACGCTCTTGTCCATCTGTCCGTCAGCGTTCGTATCTGACAACAGGCGAATCCGGCTCCAGCTTTCCGGACGTTGATCGCGATATTTCTGAACTCGTTGTTCTGGCAGAAATGGATAGTCGGACATCTCGACCACGTACATTCGATTTCGCTCGTCGAATGCCGCGTCGATTGGATTCGCGATCAGCGGTTCACTCGCCACCAATTCCAGCGAGAAGCCATGCTGCAGTTCAAACGACTTCAATGCTTCATCGGGAGACTTGGCCGGAATCCGAGGCATCAGTTTCGCGAGCGGTTTGTCGTCGGCGCAACGAGCACTACGCGTACTCGAAAACTGGCTCAGGATGGCGGCGACTACAACTAGCCAGACCGTGTGGTTGCGACACATGAACTGGTTCTCCACAGGTGGGCTTCTGCGATGAGGCGTGACGGATTGAGAATACCGCGTCGTGCCTGCGAAGCCACCCATTCCTGTTCAGTATTCCGACTGGAACACTCCGCTTTTCAGAGAAGCCAAGCCTGACTGATTTCGCAGGTTCTGGTCCCATCTTCGCGAAACCGAACTGCTGATGTGGCACCAGCGCCGGTCGCGAGCCTGCATCACTAAGCAGCCGCTATCGCGAGGGGCCGCGTTCTTCTTCCTCTAAGTAGATTGCATCTAGCAACGATGCGATCTCTCGCGCAATCGGAACAACCGCAGGATCACTGCCCCGGACGTTGATGAGTGGAGAATCGTCCGCTGCCCATTCGAGAAAACCCAACTCGTGATTGGACACAATGACAGTAACAGCATCCCGTCGAGGCCGAATAACCATCATCTCGCCGGGCTTGAACGGATTGCGGCGTGCTACTGGCGACCCCTTTACGAGTCGAGCGTCCGACTCGCAAAGCGCAATCCAGCGATCTCGATCCAACGGCGCACTGTCCAATGTCCCGACAATGACGCCGTGAAGTTCCATTAGTCGTGGCCTACTTCTTAAACGGATGGACCAGCAAGTCCAGATACAGGACGAATCCCATCAGGCCCAGCAGGAACGCCATCCCGGCATAGGTGGCTCCGATCATGATCTTTTCGCTCGGGCGCCGGCGTGTGATCGCTTCCCACAACAAAAAGACCATGTGCCCACCGTCAAGAACCGGGATGGGCAGGAAGTTCAACACCGCCAGATTGATGCTCAGGAATCCCAGGAACAACAACAGCGGAGCGAACCCATGTTCAACGATCTGAATCGCCGCCGAGGCGATACCGATGGGGCCATGCAGTTCCTTGGGCGAAACTCGACCTGTAAACAGGCTGCTCAGCGTCAGATAGATGTTCATCGCCGAGTTACGAGTATAGTTCGACGACATCGACCAGGCGTCACCAAGATTGTGGGCCTTCAGTTCAATGAGCAATGGTTGCGTGCGCAGGCCCAGGATCATTGGCAGTGGCCAGCTTGGATCAAGTTCAGGGACCAGGTCGACTTTTCGTTCCTTCTGGTCTTCGATCAACGTGAGGCGGACGTGTCGCTGCGGAAGTTCCTGCATCTTCCAGAACGCGTATCCCCAATTGTTGGACTTGGCTTCTTTGTTGGGGTCATCCAGATCGATCGTAACCGTTTTTTCTTTCAGACCGTCCACTGCGGCGGCTGGCAAGAAGAATTCAATTCGCTTCACTTTGGACAGGCGCTTGATGCCTTCCTTATCCGCGGCACTTCCGGGCTCAACACCCAACACTACAGGAATCGTGTGAAATGCCACACCAATTGCTGGAATGGCGATTGACTCGCCTTCCATGAATGGTTGATCGGTCCAACCGGGTTCATCGACGGGGCGGATCGTCAGATCAACCTGCTTGGGTCCTCCCTCTTTGGGCTGACGAGTGACACGGACATCAACATCCTGACCTTGCAGTTTCGCAAATTCGTTCGGCAGCTTGAGCGGATCGAGTTCCTCGCCAACGGTCTTGCCGTTGACCTTCACAAACTTATCGCCTTCCAAAAGTCCAGCGGCTTCGGCGGGCGACCCCTTTTGGATCGATGCGATCGGGCCCGAATCCATCGACAGCCCCAACGTGCGGAACACGTTGTCTTTCACGACAACAGTCTCTTTCGTCCCATTGCTTCGCTCCACCCCCACCTCAAGTGGCTCTGCCGTCTGGGCAGCCAACTTCTTTCGCATTTCCCAGAATGTGGTGACGTCTTCGCCATTGATGGATTTGATGGCATCACCAGGCATAAACGGCGGTTCCGCGTTAGCAGCCGGCGTCCCCTCGGCGGTCGCTTTAATCTTCTCTGTGGGATCTTTGAAAACATTCAAACTGCTGGAATGCAGTACGCCGATCTGCGGCAGAGAACCAGTCTTCTTCGGCAGAACCTCGATTTCAAATGGGCTCCCGTCACGATGGCGACCTTCAATCGTCAACGGAGGAGACGACAGCGCCACATTCAGTCGCACTTCTTCAAACGTCAAAATCCGGCGGCCGTTGATCTTTTCGATCAGATCGTCGGGTCGCAGCCCGGCCTGCCAGGCGGGCATGCCTGGACGGACTTCACCGATCACGGCAGGTGTCGTTTCGTAACCCAGTGCGAATGCCCCCGCGACGAAGAAGACCGCGGTGATCACGTTCATTGTGACACCAGCGGAAATGATGGCCATCCGTTGGAAGACATTCTTGGCAAGGTACGAGCGCGGATCTTGAGCGATCTCTTCGTTTGTCAGTTGACTCGGATCGGCATCGTCCTGGCCCAGCATCTTGACGTAACCGCCAAACGGGATCAGCGACAATGCGTACTCGGTCTCGCCCCACTTCCAACCAAACAGAATGGGACCGAACCCAATGCTGAATCGTTCCACATTAACGTTGCACCACTTGGCGACCGCAAAATGTCCGAGCTCGTGAAAGAAGATCACCATGCCCAGCCCAATCGCGGCCCACGCGATGTTCACGCCGTTGGAGGCCAGATAGTTCAAGTTGTCCATCAACTTGGCAGCCAATGTCAGCATTTCCATCGTCTCATCTCCTCGCGAGCCCACACATCCTGACGCAGCAATTCGCTGAGCGTCGGATGGGGATCGTCGTTGTGCGCATTTAGAATTTCCCGGCAAGCGCGCGGGATATCAGCGAATCTCAAACGTCCTTCCAAAAATCGCTCGACAGCCACTTCATTCGCGGCGTTCAAAACGGCACCAGTGGCACCGCCTCGTTGAGCGACCTCAAACCCTAACTGCAACGCCGGAAACGCATCCATGTCCGGCACTTGAAAATCTAACTGAGCCGATTGCGTCCAGTCCATCGTCGGGCTGACACCCGGCCACCGGTCTGGATACGTCAAAGCATACTGAATTGGCAGTTTCATGTCTGGTGGAGAAAGCTGCGCGATGACTGATCCATCAACAAACTCGACCATCGAATGAACAATGGATTGCGGGTGAACGACGACAGAAATCTGGTCCGCGTTCAATCCAAACAGCCAGCGCGCCTCGATGATCTCCAGAGCTTTGTTCATCATTGTCGCGGAATCGACAGTGATCTTCGGCCCCATCTGCCATGTCGGATGTGCCAAAGCTCGCTCGACTGTTACCTCTGTCTCTAATCGATTCTTGGACCAGCCTCGAAAGGGCCCTCCGCTCGCGGTCAAGATGATCCGCTTCACGTCGGCTGGTCGGCCAGACTGAAGGCATTGGAAAATCGCGCTGTGCTCGCTGTCGACGGGAATCAACTCGGCCTTCGTCCGCGCCGCCAGTTCCATCACCAATGGACCGGCCACGACTAATGTTTCTTTATTGGCAATAGCGACACGCTTGCCAGACTCGATCGCAGCCCAGGCTCCACGCAGCCCCGCAGCTCCGACAATCCCAACCACAACCGTATCAACATCCGGATGCGAAGCCAGACGCTCCACAGCCTCCGGTCCAAACATCACTTCCGTCCCTTGCGGGAACTCCTCGGCTTTTACGGCGGATCGGTTGTCGGCGTTGGAGACAATGGCCCAACGAGGGTTAAAACGTCGGCACTGTTCAGCCATCGATTGCCAGCGACGATGTGCCGTGACTCCGGCCAGTTCCAGGCGATCACTATGAGCGGCGATCACGTCCAGGCAACTGGTACCGATCGAGCCGGTTGATCCGAGGAGGGCAATTCGATTTCGAGACTGTTGATTGGCATTCGCCAAGGCAGGGGACTCGCTCTTCATCGCGACTGGGAGGAATCGCCGCAACTCGTGGCAGCCATTTCAATTGCACGCTCCCTCATGCAGCCCCGCATTCTAGATAGCAAACCGAAACCGGGCAAGGGAGTTCCAACTGCAAGTCGGTTTGACCCCGTAGCATTGGAGTCTGCGGGGCGGATGTTACACTGCCCTGCACAAATCGATATGACGTTCGACTTCTTCGATTCCCGTCTGTGACTAACCCCTGAAGCTCACCATGTCGGACACTGCAGAGCCCTTGCCGCCATTGCTGGACTGCCGCAACATCGGCGTGCGGTTTGGCGGAGTGATCGCACTTCACGGAGTCGATTTTGACATTCAACCCGGCGAAGTCCACGGTCTTGTCGGCTGCAATGGTGCCGGGAAAAGCACTCTGATGAAGGTGCTCGCCGGGGCCGTCCCCGAATATACCGGCGAGATAAAGATCGACGGGCATACGGTGCGGCTGCACTCCCCTCGCGAAGCGCTGACGCAGCGGATCGCCATGGTCTATCAGGAGTTATCAGGAATCGGCGCACTGACAGTTGCTGAAAACCTCTGCCTGGGGCGGCAACCGACTCGCTGGGGGCGAATCGACTGGAATCGCATGAATCGCGAAGCCGCGGTATCGCTGGCAGAACTGGATATCCAGATCAACGTGAAGCGGCGGCTGGATTCCTATCCGTTGGTAATTCGGCAAATGGTCGAAATTGCCCGTGGCCTGCACAGCGGGGCGCGCATCCTGATTTTGGATGAACCGACCAGTGCGCTCAGCCTTCCGGAAGCCAGACGCCTTTTCGAACTGATCGCCAAACTCAAAACCCGCGGGGTGGCGATGGTTTTCATCAGTCACTTCATCGAGGATGTGCTGGCAATCTGTGATCGGGTGACGATCCTGCGCGACGGTCGCAGGTTGCAGACGAGGCGGTCCAGTGAACTCAATCGCGCGAGCATTCTGCATCAAATGGTCGGCGAAGAACGCGAATCCGCCGCGGACGAGAAGACAGAAGCGATGCTTCCTGCGACCGGAAATACGATGCCGCGATTGGCAGTCAAAAACCTTCGTCAAGGCGTTCGGTTTCAAAACATCACTTTGGACGTGAAGCCCGGAGAATGTCTCGGATTGTACGGATTCGTTGGAGCTGGCCATCAAGAACTTGTCCACGCCCTGGCGGGTGCTCTTCCAATCGACGCCGGCGAAATCACACTCGACGGGCACCGCATGCGAACCGGCGACGTTCCGTCTGCCGTGTCGAAGGGAGTCGTTCTCGTCGCCGCAGATCGGGCCCAAACCCTGGCGCGTCGCGCGTCCATTGCTCACAATGCGACACTCGCTCATCTCAAACGGTCTGTCGGATCGTGGATCACAGGACGCAAAGAACTGAGCGTCTGTCAGCCGTTGCTGGAACGCGTCGGATGCCGACCACCCAACCCCAAGCTTCGCGCGGGCGCCCTCTCTGGTGGAAACCAGCAGAAGATCGTTTTAGCCAAATGGCTGCTGGGGCCAATCCATGTCCTATTACTCGAAGAACCTACGCGAGGCATGGACGTGCATGCCAAGGCCGAAGTCATGGAATTGGTTGCTCAGCAAAAGCGAAACGGTGCGGCAATCATCCTGGCGACCACCGAGCCGGAACTGGTGCTGGCACATGCCGATCGAATCGTCACCTTCGCGCGGGGCCGGATCACTCGAGAATTCTCGGGGCAACGAGTCACCAAGCAAGACCTGATGCACTGTGCTGAGGAATCCAGCAGCAACTAGAACGGCATTCGTTCTCAGACCGCGAATCAACACCTCTGAAGATCACTAATGACCGCAAAGCCTGCTTCACTCGACTTGGAAAAAGCCAGACACCGAATCGACTGGGCCAGCCTGGCCCCGCTGGTCACATTGCTGGCTATCATGGTCGTGTTCGGTTTTCTCGCGACGGAATTCTTCAGTCTGGGCACGATTTCGCAGACGCTGAAGCGTGGATCTGTGCTGGCAATCGTGGCGACCGGCCTAACGTTTGTTTTGCTGTGCGCCGAAATCGACCTTTCTGTCGGCACCATGGCGCTGTTCTCTGCCTGCGTCTGTGGGGTGATTTGGGCGCAGCCGTTTGCGGCAGGTGCTCGCGAAATCCAGGATCAGCGTAAGACGGCGCTTTCCTTAGTCGATAAACGCGTAACTGCGGAGCGAAAGCGTGACGCCGCAATCAAGGAACGCGAGGCCTTGACTGACGTGAGCGACAAACGGCGCGAGCAGATCGACAAAACGATTCGCGAATCGACCGAAGTCATCGACAAAGCGACCGCCGCGATTGCTCAAGCCCCGGCCGGCGGAACCGGTGCAGAATTTCGTTCGACTGCGATTGCGATCGCCATCCCGTTTCTTGTGGCTCTGATCTTGGGCGGCGTCTCAGGGACACTGACCGTATCATCGGGTCTGCCGAGCTTCATCATCACACTGGCGATGATGTACATGGCAAACGGCTTGGCTCGATTCGTCACGCTCAGTCAAAAATACGATGTCCCGCAGTTCTTGAAGGAACTTGGCAACGCACCGCTTGCCAAGTTGAGCTTGTTTGGCCGTACCTTGGAGATCCCGCAGAGCGCCGTGCTGGCAGCAGTGGTTATGCTCGTCGCGCATGTCGTCTTGCAGCACACCCGATTCGGACGCTACGTCTATATGACAGGCGGCAACCGGCAGGCGGCGCGACTGGCAGGGGTGCGAACAGAGCGGATCGTCATTGGTTCACTGATGATTTGCGCCGTCACCGCGGCCTGTGGAGGGATGGTGAATGCCGGCCGTTTGGAAAGCGTTAGTCTGGATCAGAACGCGGACCTCTTGCTGGAAGCGGTCGCCTGCGTCGTCCTCGGTGGCACAAGCTTGTTTGGTGGCGAAGGAGGTATCGGCCGCACAGCGGTCGGTGTCTTCACTTTCACCATTCTGCGAGTCGGCTTGGAAGCGACCGACCCCGCTCGCCTGATTAAGTTTTCGTGGCTCTCGCAGGCGTGGAAACAGGAACTGCTCAAAATGAGCTGGGTCACGCAGTTCGACCTGCTGCGACCGTTCCTGCTGGGCATCGTGTTGATGCTGGCCTTGGTCATTCATGGCCGGCTGGTGCGAAAGCATCACGAATAAAGTGCTGCAACAGGTCGTTTACGTATCGATCCGTACGACCACATCTTCGGTCTTGAATCGCACCTTGGGCAATTGTGCATACTTATCATGGTCTGCGCGATAGCCCGCCACGCAAGCGACGACGGTCGCATAGCTTTGCTCGGGCAAGCCCAGCAGTGCGTCATACTTGGCGATGTCGATTCCTTCCATCGGGCAGGTATCAATCCCCATCATCGCCGCCGTCGCCATGAATTGGCCCAGCGCGATGTACACCTGCAACGCGGCCCAATGATTCAAGTTGATCTTGCCGCCGTGAAGTGCGCCGATCATCGACTTTCGAAAACCACTTAATGTCTCCACGGTGCAGCCACGAACTTCAGCGGTTCGCGCCACATATTTATCGATATCCTCGGCCGGCAGGTTCTGCCGCGTGGCGAACACCACAACGTGCGAGCCTTCAGCAAGTTGATGTTGCCCCCACGAAATCAGTTTCAGCTTGTCTTTCGTCTCTTGTCCCGTGACGACGATGAATCGCCAGGGCTGCAGACCGAATGACGATGGTGTCAGCACCAGCGACTGTTCCAAAGTCTCCCAATCTTCCTCCGCGATCTTGCGGGTCGGATCAAATCGCTTCGTGGCATACCGCCACTTCAACTGCTGCAGTACCGTTTCATTCGAGACGGGTTTCATACGGTTCTTTCGCGCTAATTACCAAGTGGGACAACGCGCAAAGCCTAGAATCTGCCTGCTTTTCTGACAAGCAGAGTTTTTATTCTGGTCGCCAAATCACGTTGGCGCGGCTAGTCAAGTCATTCTTGGAAAGAGAGCAAGACTTCATTTAGGTCAGCTAAACTGACGGGTTTCACCAGGTGCGCATTGCATCCCGCTTCGAGTGAGCGCTGACGATCCGTTTCCTGCCCCCAACCTGTCAGAGCAACAATCTTCACAGCGGTGCCGTCCGATGTCGCGCGAATTCGTCGCGTCGCTTCATAGCCGTTCAGGTGTGGCATTCCGACGTCCATCAAAATGACCTCTGGATGGAAGCGAGCGACTTCTTCCAAGGCCTGCAATCCGTCAAAGGCAGTGGCGACGTCGTTCCCCAACACGTCCAGCATCAAAGTCATCGACTTGGCCGAATCAACGTTGTCATCGACCACCAGGATTCTGCGACGCGGACCAGATTGGTGATCTTGCGAGTGAGCCCGGGGTTCGGGAGCCAATGAACCACCATCGATCGCGGGGAGAATTACCGGCAATCGAACGGTGAAGGTACTCCCTTGGCCGTGCCCCGCGCTGTAAGCGGAAATCGACCCTTGATGCATCTCCACGATTCCCTTCACGAGCGCCAAGCCGATACCCAAACCACCCGTTTGACGTTCAATCGATCGATCGACCTGCCAGAACATGTCGAACACATGCCCGAGTGCCTCTGGAGGAATACCAATTCCGGTGTCGATGATCGAGACTACGACCTCTTGCTCACGCAGGGCCACTTTCAATGTGATCTTTCCGGTATGCGTATACTTCGCGCTATTTGACAACAGGTTTGAGAACACCTGAGCCAGACGCGTGAGGTCTCCGTTCACAACGACCGGATCGTCTGGAAGTGAAACCGTCAGTTCATGACCCGCCGCCTCAATCAGCGGACGCGAGGTTTCGATCGCCGAATTAATCACGTCGGTCAATTGAATTCGAGCCAGCCGCAGCTCCATTTTGTTCCGACTGATCCGCGAGATATCCAGCAGGTCGTCGATCAGCCTGACCATGTGCGACAACTGTCGCTCCATCATGTCGACCAATGTCCCGCCTTGCGTCGTCGGGCCCAATCGCATAATTGACAGCGCGTTTCGTAGCGGCGCGAGCGGATTTCTCAATTCATGGGCAAGTGTCGCCAGGAATTCGTCCTTCCGCTTGTCCTGCTCACGCAACGATTCATACAGGCGTGCGTTCTCGATGCCGACGGTGGCAATGTTGGCGAGTTGCCTGAGCGCGATCTGGTCTTCCGCAGAAAATTCGCCTTCGACTTTGTCTTCGACTTGAACTTTACCGAACTGCGTTCCCAGGTGACTGATCAGTGAAACGCTGATGCCATGCTCCGCCTCCGTGACAGAGCTGATTCGCTCGTCACGATCGACCTCGGACAGGTCGCGATATTTCGCAGACATGGACATCGCCGTCTGCGTGTGCATCGAGTCGCCGCGGCCGTTGGTCTTCACCACCACCAAGTGAGCCCCCAGGATACGACGCGCCTCACTCGCTAACACTGAGACGATTTTGTCGACCGACAGCACGGCATTCACTGTTCGTGATGCACCCGCCAGTTGAGACAGCAAGTCAGCGCGGTGCCGTTCGACCTTGGCTTCATGCACCAGGCTCTCTTCAGTTTCCTTCTGCGCCGTGATGTCCGTGTTGGTCCCGAACCAATATTGAATCTTGTTGTCGCCTCCGTAAAAAGGATGCGCCAACGTCAGAAAGGGGTGAAAGGTTCCATCCGCGGCTTTTAACGGGAACACCATTTCGAATGACTGACCGGTTTGCAGCGCGGTGTTCCAGTGCTTAATAACTTCAGGCAAAATCTCGGGATCGTGCAACTCTTGCCAACCCCATCCCCCAACATCCGTCACAGACTTGCCGGTGTACTCATACCACCGGCTGTTGTACCAGAAGATGCTCCCATCGGAGTGCGCCATCCAAGCCATATTGGGTAGCATTTCGGCCATCTGGCGAAATTGAGCTTCGCTTTGCTTCAAAGCCTTTTCTGCACGCTTTCGTGCCGTGATATCGCGAGTCACCGCCATCTGAATTGGTTGACCCTGCGAATCCCTCATTGGGACCGCGTTGGTCTCCATATGCCGTCGCGTCCCCCGAAATCCGATGATGTCGAATTCCAGGCTGCCGCTTTCGCCCCCACAGACTCGCTCATTGAATTCGCGATAAACCTCTCGGTTTTCCGGGGCGATCAAATCATAGACGCAGCGACCAACGACACTGGCCTCAGATTCCGCTTCGGCCATTCTCAAGCCCGAAGGATTCATCTGCAGCACCGTTCCATCCGCGGCAACCAGTTTGACGCATTCTGGATTCATTTCGACGATGGTTCGAAACCGAGCTTCGCTAGCCTTCAGTTGCTCTTCGGACCGCTTCCGCTCAGTGATGTCGAGACTGACGCCACTCATTCGCGGCGGTTCACCTGGGGAACTCGCAATAAACCGGCCACGAACATTGATCCAATGAATTTCCTGATCAGGCCAGATCACGCGATACTCGACGTTGTAGTCAGCCTTCTGTCGGATCGATTCTTGAATACTCGCAGCGATCCGATCTCGATCCTCTTGATAAATGAGCTCCAGCAACGATTTGTGCGTGACCTGTGCCGTCGATGGTAGCCCGAGATTTTGTTTGCAGATGGGACTGCATATCAAGTCGCCGGTTTCTAGATTCAGCTCCCACACGCCCATTCCGGCCGCTGCCTGCGCGAACCGCAGCTTCTCCTGTGCGTCTTGATAAGCTGACTCTGATGCCCGGCGGGCTCGGCGTTCCTTAACGTCGGTCATGGCTCGTTCGATTGCCATCGGCAATCGGGCGAGTCGCTGCTTCAGCACGTAGTCCGTCGCTCCTTGTTTCATTGTCTCGATGGCGAGTTCTTCACCCATCGCTCCGGAAACAAAGATGAAGGGGGCGGCCGGCACGATGAGACGTGCCAAGTCCAACGCTTCAACGCCGCTAAATCCCGGGACTTGGTAGTCAGACAGAATGATGTCATACCGCTGCGATCGCAACTTCTCTTCATAATCGGCGCGATTGTTGACACGCTCGACTTGAATTGGAAGCTCAGACTTTTTCAGCCTGGTTAGAACAAGTTCGGCATCCAGGTCACTATCTTCGAGATACAACACCAGCCATGGCGACAACGACATAACGAATTTCCATGATGACGGTGTCGGCGACTACATACGTGGACTAGGCTTCATGCTGCCCGGGGGCGGTTCATTCAGCACCGCCCAGAATACGCCCAAATCCTGAATGGCTTCGAGAAATTCTCTGAAACCAACCGGCTTCACAACAAATGCATTGACACCCAATTTGTAGCTTCGAGTCAAATCCTTTTCTTCTCGGGAAGTCGTCAGCATGACCACTGGGACCGCTTGCAGATTGGGTTCCGCCTTGATCATCTCCAACACCTGGATGCCGTCGATCTTTGGCAGTTTAAGATCCAGCAGGACGACTGCCGGGTTACCCGGTTCGCGTTCACTGTAGGTCCCTTTTCGATACAGGTAATCGATCGCCTCGGCACCATCCCGCACGGTCACCACATCGTTTGCCAGATTCGTCTTTTCCAACGCCAGCAACGTCAATTCCAAGTCTTTTGGGTTGTCTTCAACCAGTAAAATCGGCTTCAGCATTCCTTCATTCCTTCAAATTCTTTCTGGGAAGTGCAAAGTAGAAGGTTGCCCCGTTCCCTTCCTGGCCGTCGGCCCACGCGCGGCCCCCATGTCTCTCCATGACTCTCTGCACATTTGCAAGCCCTATTCCCGTACCCTCAAAATCCTCCCACCGGTGCAAGCGCTGGAAAACGCCAAACAGCTTATCTGCGTATTGCATGTCGAAACCGACCCCGTTGTCTTTGACCGAAACCACAACCTCGCTGTCTGTGCTATAACTTCCAACTTCGATCACCGCCTCCTCTCGCTGGCGAGTGTATTTAACGGCATTCCCAATCAAGTCACGCACGGCCATCCGCAGCATCATCAGATCCGCCACCACGACAGGCAGCTTGTCGATCTTCCAAGTGATCTTGCGGCCTGCCGCGTCATGCATCACATCGGCTTGCGCCTCCGTCACCAGTTCATTCAAATCGATGCGATTGAACTGCAATTCGGCCCGGCCCAGCCGGGAAAACTCCAGCAACTTCTCGACGAGCTTTCCCGCATATTCACTCGATTCAATGATTGTGTTGATAAATCGCTGGTCTTTCTCTGACAACTTTTCTGCGACAGATTCACGAAGAATCTCAGCATATCCGACGATGTGTCGCAACGGAGCCCGCAGGTCATGGCTGACTGAGTATGAAAAGGCTTCCAACTCCCGATTACTGCGAGTCAACTCTTGATTGAGTTCGGCGATCTCTTCCGCTTTGCGCAAGACGATTTCGACGATTGCATTTCGCAATTCACCCGCGCCGTCGACTTCATTCTTTGTCCATGGAATCGATCGCCCATGCACTGTTTCCTTCCAAGTCTCGAATGATTGCCGAGGGTGAATCTTCCATTGACCTTCTACATACTCGACATTCTTCTTTGGGTCGCCACCCCACTGGATTGTGCGGACGACTTCAGGTCGGAACCACATCACATAGCCCGCGTGGATTTTTGAAACGGCAATGGCCAGCAAACCACTAGCAGTCTCGGTGAACGACATGGCGGCGGGATAGGTGCTGGAAAGACAATCGGTTTGATAAACCTCCCGGTTGTCGGATTTGAACAAACAGTCGGCCAGCATTTGAACTTCTGCTTCTGTGGGAGTTTTTCCCACCAGTAGGTATCCGCGGTCCGTCGCAACCGCAGCCCCGCTGGCCGCGACAAACGCGAGCAATTCATCCGCATGACTGGAGAGCGCGGACGCGAAGTCATTGCTGTCGGCCATCACAGCGAAGAGCTTGGTAAAGACCGACTTCACTTCAATCCCGCGTTCGAATTCTTCCGCACGATCAAGTGCCGACAGTCGAAGCGAAAACGCCCGAGCGAATAGGTCGCACGTACCACGTTCTTGAAAAGGAACATGCATCGGTTTGTGATTGTGACAGGAAATCAGACCCCACAACCGCCCTCCCTGTAAGATCGACACAGACATCGACGATGCCGTCTGCATGTTCTTCATGTATTCAACATGGATCGGCGAAACGCTTCGCAGAGTCGAAAACGTCATATCCAACGGCCGACCGGTCAGCGGATTCAAATTTGGCGTCAGCGGAACTGGCGTGTAGGAAGCATCGGGGATAATTCGCACCCGATTGACCCGATACAACTCTCGAGCTGGAGCCGGAATGTCCGAGGCGGGAAAGCGATGATGTAGCAACGACGGCAGTTCGCCGTTTCCATCCTCCCCAACCACGATTCCATGCCAGTCCTCATCAAACTGATAAACCAGAACCCGGTCAAATCCGGTGAGATCTCGTATCGACTGCGCGGTTGTCTGGCTTAATGCAGCCACGCTCGCTGCCTCCTCGGCCTTCAGCGTGAAGGCGTCGACCTGAGCATGCACATCGGGCAGTGCATCATCCACCGACGGAGGGGCGATCACCGCTTCCAATTCGAGGATTAGGTAGTAATCTGTACGGTGGGCAATCGCATGATACTGGCGCTCTCGATGATCGTCGCTGATTGTGACCGTTCGTAACAGGAAGGGGCGATTTTGTATTGGTGCTTTGGAAATGTGATGCAGCAGGCGGCGGCCAACGTCCAGCCCACCGATCTCTGACAGGCTGAGACCGAGGATTGAATCACCAGGCTTTTGCAGCAGCAGGCCAATATTGTCGCTGCATTGAATCACGCTCAGCGTGACCGGATCCAGCACCAGCAACATTCCATGCGGCTGAATGCTGCTGGGGATGTGGATCTGTTCGCGATCGCAATTCGATAAGTCGACCCGCGGTGGCAAGTCTGCAGAAGGCCTCAAACTTGCCGACATGCAACCCACTCCTTGACCTGCGCAAAGGTGTCACAAGCGGCAGTTACGATTTCGTCTGTCGATTCGGGGTGCGATTCATGATAGGCCATCGTGCTGGCCCCGAAGGCTCGCCACATGGCTCCAGTGCGTTCGCTCCCATATCCGTTGAAAAACGAGCAGCCGTGATCCGCGGTCAGACCCAATTGGTTTTCAACTGCCAGACGAATATGCTGTGCTCCCAACGTCGATCCCTCTAGCACATACAGACATCCCAATCCCTCAGCCAGATTGGTGAGTTTCGGCAGTGAGTGACAACCCGGTATTTGCGCTAAGCGCGAACTGCTCCAGCCCAAGACCGCCAGGTCATTGGGAATGAGTGGGGCTTTGGCCCGCTCCGTTAAATCAATTCCAATCGATTCCCAACCAGCGATATCGACCAGCCTTTGTTCCAGCGGCGCATAGAGACCGTAGAACCGAGCAAGCAAATTTGCATAGCTTTCGCGGGAGCGCAACCGGCTAACCAGATCGACTGCGGTTTCGGTATCCTGATGTAGCTGCCGAGTTCGCTCTTTGAGCTCGGTCATGATGGTGCTACTTAGATGCACCTCGGCCAAATCCGTCACTGGGGCTCTCCAGGTAGTTGGTCGAACGTAAAGGCGATCCAAACCGTTGCGAAACGATAAGGACAGACTCTTAGCTGCCCCAAACCTTGTGGCCGAAGGTCCAGGATATCTTGAGATGGAAAGACTTTGGCATTCTAGGCGAAGACTCTGACAATTTCCAAGACGCCGGAATAGCGTGGGCAGAGTTTGACCGACATGGTGATTAGGGCCGGATTGTCGTCGCTTGAGAAAATGACATTAAATTATTCGCCTGGACGAAAAATCACCTTGACCGCGCCACAAATATCCGATAATTGAACTGTTCGAATTCCGAAGTATCCCCGTGGCCGCGTCCCATATGGCTCAGTTTTCCAAGAACAGCCGTGATCTGAACGAGCAGATTCAAGCGATCATTCGGCAGCAGCGTGTGGTCGATTGCACCATGGCGTCCGATCCATTGCTGCAACTGAATCGGCAGGAGCTTTACGTCGTCGAATACCTTGGGTCGAATGGCCCCTGCATCATGAGCGACCTGGCGAAGTTCCTGCTGGTGGCCGTGAATACGGTCACCAGCATCGTGGACGGCATGGAGCGAAAAGAAGTTCTGCGCCGCGAACGGAGTGAAGTGAACCGCCGAAAGGTGTGGTTGCATTTAACGAAAACTGGCCAGGAATGTTTTCAGGAGCATCAAAAATTGCACCTGCAAATGGCTCAAACTTTGTTGTCCGCTCTGAATCCCGACGAGCAACAGATCTTTCTGGTGCTGATGCGCAAGATCGGGCGAGCCGCTCAGCAGTACGACTCCACCGCGACTGTCCACAAAACGGGGTAGTTTTTTGACTGTATAGTTCGAAAGTCGAATTATTCGGGTTAAGCACTGTTCGAATAGAGAAGATTTGATGGCCAACACGGCCAGCTTGGAAGATTCCCATGACCTCGCCTGATGAACCAACGACACCTTCCCAGCCAGCCGCAGTCGCAGCTCCGCCGACGCCCGCTCTGCATAAGGCCAGTCGACTTTCGTCGTTCATCTCGACGATGGCCGTGTGCGGCGTTTTGCTGGGAGCGGCTTGGTGGCTGATGAGCAGTCAGCATCACAAGGCCGAAGAGCACGCTGGGCGGCACAGCGCGCCGACTGATCCCATTGCGATCACGGTCGAATCGGTGACCCCTCGCGTCGTTCAGCGGTCGGTGTCGGTGGTCGGCTCGCTGTACGGACAAGAAGAAATTGTCATTCGCCCAAAGGTTGGCGGACGAGTTGCGGAGATCCTTCACGAAACGGGTGACCGTGTGAGCACGGGGGACGCGTTGCTACGAGTGGAACGAACGGAATACGAACTGGCGGTCGCTGAAGCTCGACGATCTCTCGAATTGGAACTCACCAAGCTCGGGTTGAAGCAGCTTCCCAGCGAGGATTTTGACCCCGCTCGATTGCCTTCGGTCATTCGGGCGAGCGTCGAAGAGCAGAATGCTCTCAGCCGTCTGAATCGCGTGCGCGAACTCAGCAAGCGCCAGGTGTTATCCGGCGAAGAATTGGAAACGGCGGAAACCAACTACACCGTCGCCCGAGCGAACTCTCAGCAAATGCGGCTCGATGCTCAGTCGCTGTTGGCAACAGCTCAACATCGACAGGCCTCCTTGAACACAGCTCTGCAACGGTTGGCCGAAACCGAGATTATCGTCCCAGGCCCTGGTTCGCAACGAAGCAAATCATCTGCCGGTCATCAGGAGTATGTGGTGGCCGACCGTTCCGTGGCGGTCGGTGAGATGCTTTCCACAACCCCGGGTTCCGATCCAGGTGTGTTCAAGCTCGTCATTGATCACCCGCTGAAGTTGGTGACGACTCTTCCCGAGCGACATCGTTCGGAAATTAAGCTGGGACAGTCCGTCGAATTGCACGTGGAATACTCACCAGGAAAGACATTTGCCGGGACTGTGGCTCGCATCAATCCGGTCGTCGACCGAGCCAGCCGGACGTTCGAAGTCGAGATCATGGTTCCCAATGAAGATCGTCAGTTGAGTGCCGGTAGTTTCGTCCGGGCCACGGTCAGTACCCATGTCGACGAACACGCTCCAACCGTCCCCGAGCAGGCATTGGTTAAGATGGCCGGAGTGACAAAAGTCTTCGTCGTCCGGGACGGCATCGTCCACGAAGTTCAGGTAAAACCGCAGGGACAAGTCACGGTCGCTGGTTCCCGCTACTCGGAATCCTGGATTGAAATCGATGGCAATCTACCCGCCCAATCGATGGTCGTGACCAGCGGATTTTCACAACTCTCTGACGGTAGCGCCGTCAGAATTCGTCCCGCGGGCGTCGTGGCAGCGCGCGAACAGGAGTCGCATCCGTGAATATCTCCATGACAATCTGGGACATCTGCATTCGCCGTCCGATCTTCACGCTGGTGCTGGTCGGTGCGCCGATCGTACTGGGACTGGCGTCTTATGCTCGGCTCGGGGTTGAGCTGTTTCCCAACGTCGACATGCCCCTGGTGACCGTGACCACGACTCTCCGTGGTGCCAGCGTCGAGGAAATGGAGACTAGCGTCACGAAGCCGATCGAAGAAATCGTTAATACGGTTTCGGGTATCGATGAGCTTCGATCCACCACGCGCGAAGGTCTCAGCCAGGTCATCGTTCAATTCAAGCTGAGCAAGAATGGTGATGTTGCCGCACAGGAAGTGGATTCCAAAGTCCGCACGATCCTGGGGCGACTGCCGGCGGGAACCGATCCGCCGATCATCGACAAGTTGGCCATTGACGCCGCTCCCGTGGTGACGGTGGTGGTCTCGGGACGTCGCGATTTTCGCGAAGTAACCGAAATCGCCCGCAAGCAAATCAAAGAACAGTTGGAAACGATCAGCGGCGTCGGCTCGGTGGTGATCATCGGCGGACGGCAACGCGCGATTAACGTCGTTCTCAATCCGAATGCCCTCTTCAAATACGACGGACTCACAGTAGATGACGTTCGACAGGCTTTGATCCGGGAAAACCAGGAACAGCCAGGCGGGCGCGTCGATGGTGGCGGATCAGAACGAGTGCTGCGCACGTTGGGACGTGTCGTGAATGCCGAAGACTTCGAAGGACTGATCGTTAGCAATCGCAACGGTCAGCCGATCCGGATCCGCGATCTGGGATATGTCGAAGACAGCTACGAAGAGCCACGCGGCCTGTCGCGGTTGTGGACTCGAGATCCCGGGCACGACAACTTCGATCAACCCGCCGACAATGCCGTCAGCTTAATCATTCAGAAGCAGTCCGGCAGCAACACGGTGACCGTCGTCGATTCCGTGCGCAAGCGACTGCAGGAATTGAGCGAGACTCTGCCGAGCGACATTCGCTATGAAGTAATCCGCGACCAGTCGCGATTCATCCGCAACTCGATGGATGAAGTGAAGGTCCACCTGTTGCTGGCCGCGATCCTGGTCAGCTTGTCGATCCTGCTCTTCTTGCGAGACTGGCGGACCACGATCATCGCCATGCTCTCGATCCCCACCTCTCTGGTGGGAACGTTTGCCTTCATGGACATGATGGGCTTCACCATCAACAACTTCACCATGCTCGGCCTGATTATGGCCGTGGGGATCGTCGTGGACGATGCCGTCGTGGTGCATGAGAATATATTCCGCCACATGGAAGAAAAGGGCCTGTCCGCCTGGCAGGCTGCCAGCAGCGCGACTCGCGAAATCGCCCTGGCCGTGCTGGCAACCACCCTCTCCCTCATGGTGATCTTCGCACCTGTCGCCTTCATGGGTGGCCAGGTCGGTCGCTTCCTCTCCTGCTTCGGCTGGGTCGTCGGTTTCTCCGTGATGATGAGCATGTTCGTCTCGTTCACCCTGACCCCGATGCTCTGCTCGCGATTCCTGAAAGCGGAAGAAGGCTTCTCCAGCAAAGACGGCGTCGTCTGGAAAATGGTCGAAGGGATGTACGTCTGGTCGCTGACTTGGTCCTTGCGACATCGGTGGCTGACGCTGCTGCTGGCGCTGGGGACGCTCGCTTCGACTCCTTTCTTGATGGACATTGTCGGTAAGGACTTTGTTCCCCAGGATGATCAGAGTGAATTCGAAGTCGCATTGACGTTGCCCGAAGGCTCCAGCCTCGCCCGAGCCGACGAATTGTTTAGTGATATTGAAAACCGCCTCAGGCGGCTCGATGGAATCGCCTACACGTTTGTGGTCATCGGCGACACGAGTGGCCGAATTTCCAAAGGCCAGGGCGATGTGACCCGGGGCAACATCTATTGCCGCATGATCGACCTGCAGGAACGTGAGTACTCACAGTTCGACATCATGGCACAGGCTCGCAAAATTCTGATCGACTTCCCCGATATTCGTGGGGCGGTTCAACCCGTGGCCGCGATTTCAGCGGCTGGAGCGAGACAAGTCGATGTCGATCTGAACCTGATCGGCCCCGATATGGAAAAGCTGCAACTCTACGCCAACAAGCTTGCCGACTGGATGAAACAGCAGGGTGGGTTCGTCGACGTCGATACCAGTCTCTCGTTACAGAAGCCGGAATTGAGGATTCGTCCGGATCGCGAGCGCGCGAGTGATCTCGGTGTCTCATTGCAGAGTATTGCCTCCACCACGAATGTGTTGGTCGGTGGCGAACCCGTGAGCACGTTCAAGGACGAAAACGAGCAATACGATGTTTGGTTGCGAGCGGGGTTACCTGGTCGATCCGATGCCCAGGCGATTGCTATGCAGGGGATCCCCGCGACCCGGGCTCCCGGTGGCGTTGTCCAACTAGGCAGTGTGGTGTCATTCGAGTATGCCATGGGTCCGAACGCCATCGACAGATTCAGTCGGCAGCGTCAGGTTGTCGTGTCGGCGAATCTGTCGGGAATCGACATGAGCCGGGCAATCGATGGCATTACGGAACACATCAAGACTCTCGACATGCCCGCTGAATATCGATCCGAATTCATCGGCCGCGCCAAAATGCTGAAGGAATCGAATGCGAACTTCCTGTTCGGTTTCCTGCTGGCATTCCTATTCATGTACATGATCTTGGCCGCCCAGTTTGAAAGCCTGATTCACCCGATTTCGATCCTGTCGGCCCTCCCGTTGACGATTCCGTGCGCGATCCTGTCGCTGATCCTCTTGCGGACAAACCTCGACATCTTCGCGATGCTCGGTCTGTTTATGCTGTTCGGAATCGTGAAGAAGAACGGGATCTTGCAGGTCGACTACACCAACCAACTGCGTGAACAGGGAATGCCTCGCGATGAGGCGATTCTGGAAGCCAATCGCACTCGTCTGCGGCCGATCCTGATGACCACCGTGATGCTGGTGGTCGCGATGATCCCGATGGCGATCGGCGAAGGTCCAGGCTCCGGCACACGCGCCAGCCTCTCGAAAGTCATTCTCGGCGGGCAGGCTCTTTCTCTGCTGCTAACGCTGCTGATCACACCTGTCGCATATTCCATGTTTGACGACATGGGGAACATCTGGGGTTGGATTGGCAGGAAGTTCTTCAAGTCGACTTCCGCTGGAGGATCACATCCAGAGCTGGCAATTGCTCACGAAGTTCGCCTGTCAGCGGATCGCACTCAGGGCGTAGCTTCCAATCCCACATCGAAGACGTGAAAGCGGGTCAATCCGAGGCACAGCTTCGCAGCGTGCTGAATTGGTACGTCGCCAATAGACTGGGCCTTCCATAGGTGGCATTGCAAAAGCTCAATGTAGCTGCGTACGCTAGAGCGCGGGTGAGTGAAACGTTCGCCCGCCCTCTAGAGTGCCGCTACAAATCTTCAAACCAGCGAGCCGATCAGACCGTCAGGACAAGATCCCTGTGACAGCATCGGCACTGACCATTTCGCGCGGCTGATTAAGGTGGTTGAACACCATTCGCCGAGGGTTCATGCCGACGCTGTGATAGATCGTCGCCAGCAGTTCAATTGGATGGACAGGGTTTTCGACAGGGGCGGACGCTGTCTGATCGGATTTGCCCCAGACCAAACCTCGCTTCACTCCCGCTCCCGCGATAACACCGGTGTAGCAGTAAGGCCAGTGATCGCGGCCATCGTCGCTGTTACCGTTGCCCGAAGTGCTGACGCCTCGCTTGGGACTGCGTCCAAATTCTCCGATGGCCAAAACCAAAGTATCCTTGAGCATCCCGCGGTCATCCAGATCCGAGATCAACCCGGACAACCCTGCATCCAGCATCGGGCCAGACTGGTTCTTCATACGAGCGGAGAGACCAGTATGGACATCGAACGAATGGTTGTCGCTGTTGGCGACCTTCGGCCAGTTGACCTGCACCACACGCGTGCCCGCTTCAATCAACCTTCGAGCTAACAGACAGCTTTGGCCAAAGGTGTTGTTGCCATACAGCTCGCGTGTTTCTTTCGATTCGGCACCCAAATTAAAGGCGTCACGAGCCTTGCCTGACAGCACCAGTGACAACGCCTTACCGTAGTACTCATCCAATGCGTACTTGCTGACGGCCTTATCGAGTTCGTTCATGCTGGCGTTGACGGTTTCGCGCAACTGGGCTCGTCGAGTCATGCGATCCTGTGAAACATCGGCTCGCAACTGCAAGTCGTCGACCCGGATCCGCTCCATCTTGGCCATGTCCATGTCATCGCCGGTGGGGTAGAGCGTGTACGGATCGAATGCGCGACCCATGAACCCAGCGGTTCCCCCCTTGCCGATGACGCCACTCTCCTGCAGCGGTCGCGGCGTCATCACGTACGGCAGCATCGGCACTTCAGGTGGTTTTGCCTTAATGACGTGGCAGCCCCAATTCGGAAAGTCTTTGGGACTTGGAGGCTCCAACTGTCCAGAAGCACTCACTTTGTCCGCGGTGTACCCAGTCATCATCTGGTAGATGGCGGCTGTATGATTGAACAAGCCATTGGGCGTGTAACTCACAGCACGCAGCAGCGTGGTCTTGTCGATCACCTGAGCCAACTTCGGCATCAGTTCTGTAAATTGAACGCCAGGCAGCTTAGTGTCGATTGGCTTAAATATACTGCGAACATTGTCTGGGACATCCGCTTTCGGATCCCACAAGTCGAGATGGCTGGGGCCGCCTTGCAAATAAACCAGAATGACGTGCTTGGCTTTGCCGAATCCCGCGCCGCCATAGCGTTCATCTTCAGCCGCCTGAACCTTGTCGTTGCGGAGAAGGTTCGGCAGCGATAGCCCAGCGAGGGACGCTCCACCGACTTGCAGCAATGCTCGACGACTGAATCCGTCGCACGTGTCTTTACCGTAACGGCCAGGAATCACCAGCATTGATCGGTCTCCATCTGCGATTCAAGGAAGCAGTGAGTGCAGCGCGGCACCCCAATTCTCGTGAGATCATCAAATAGATCGGCTGCGGCTGATCTATTCATTGGACTATACCGGGGTTCCGACAACAATGTCAATCAGTTGGTTTCCCCGTCACAGCAGAAAAACGACCGCAACTACATCAGCAGAAATGCCTTACGAACTAGGGATTGGTTTCTAATCGCCTCAAATCGACATCCGGCGAACGCTACTTTTGCCCCGTCGATTCGTCCTTGGAACACGCTTTTTGAAGAGCATCGTTGGAACACCAGACGGATAATAGGGGATTGAACCCGCCAGCGGAGAGGCATAACATCGCCGTTGGTGACACTCAGATCAAAATTCAGGACGAGACTGCAGGATGCCGCAAAAACTGATTATTGATGCTGATCCAGGAATCGGTGACACGCTTGCCATCGCGGTGGCACTGGCTGATCCAGATCTGGACCTGATCGCGCTGACCGCCGTGGGGGGCTGCGTATCCCCAACTCAGGGCGGTCGGAACATGCACGCGATCGTCGAAATGCTCGACCCGCCCAAGTGGCCACGAATCGGGGTCGGTCATGCAGGTCGACTGTCCCGAGACGCCGAAGAGAGTCAACTCGTTCCAGAGTGGCAGCAGTTGCATCGCAATCTGAACGGCCCGGAAGGCATGGGCGAGTGGCGTCCGACCGCGGCCGATCTGCATCACACTAAAGACGCCGTGAAGTTGATGATTGAATTGTCGCGGCAATACCCGAATGAGATCGTGCTCCTCACCTTGGGACCGCTGACGAACCTCGAACTCGCCTGCGATCTCGACGCCGATTTCCTGTCACGTCTGAAGGGAATTGTCTGCTTAGGCGGTGCCATCTTGACGCCAGGCGATGTGACCCCGGGGGCCGAATTCAACGTCTTCTGCGACCCGACGGCCGCACGAATTGTGCTTCGCTATCCGGCCACGAAGACGCTCGTGCCGCTGGATGCCAGCCAAAGAGCCGTGCTGACATTTGAGCAATACGATCGTCTTGGGCTGTCAGAGACCACGGCTCATGGCCGCATGCTACAACAACTCATGCCGTTCGCCCTCCGAGCTCATCATCAGCATCTGGGCGTGGAAGGAATGCGGCTGGCCGAAGTGACAGCGCTGGCTTCGATTGCCAGGCCCGCTCAGTTCCAGCGGACGACAATGTCGGTCGATGTGGAGATTGAAGGCGAGCTGACTCGCGGAATGACGGTGTTCGATCGTCGATCCAATCCGGCCTGGCGAAAAAATATCGATGTCCTCAGCGACGTCGATGCTCAAGGCGTTCTCGATTACCTTGCCGAAATGCTCGGTAGCGAAGGAAAGTAGCCGCCGCGATTCTCAATCCGCGGGCATTGCCAGGTTCGTGTTCAGCAGGTCTGGCCCAGATCGCGCTTACATCGCGGCCAATTCGGTGCCATAATATCGGTATCTGCTTTCCTATCTTGCCGGTGGAGTGCCGTCGGAGCTTTCCATCGGAATTCGTAAGCCGTTTCCGGCCAATCACATCTGCAGGAAATCCAACATGGCAAGTTCCACGGAACAACAGGACAATTCCGGTCAGCCCACGGCCACGAAAGCATCCGGTAAAGGGATGACCCACTTGGGAAAGTACCGGTTGATCAAGAAACTTGGCCAGGGCGGAATGGGCGAAGTCTACCTCGCTGAAGACACCAAGCTGGGACGCCACGCCGCCGTGAAAGTGCTGTCAAAGCAATTGTCAGGCAAAAGCGATTTCGTGCAGCGGTTCCAACGCGAAGCGCGTGCGATGGCGAAGATGAATCACGACAACGCCGTCAGCGTCTATGACGTGGATGAGCACCAGGGATTCCACTTTGTCGCAATGGAGTACATCGACGGCAAAAGTATGCAAAAGTGGATGGATGAACTCGGCAAGTTGTCCATCGGCGATGCGCTGCATGTCGTTCTTCGCTGCTCGGAAGCGCTGATGGTGGCGCACAATCAAAACCTGATTCATCGAGACATCAAGCCCGATAACATCATGTTGACCAGCAAGGGCAAAGTGAAAGTCGCCGACTTCGGATTGGCCAAAGCCACCGACGACGACATGTCCATGACTCAAAGCGGCACGGGCTTGGGAACCCCATACTACATGGCTCCCGAGCAGGCTCGCAATGCGAAACATGTCGACAGCCGAACCGACGTGTACGCGATCGGCATCATGCTTTACTACTTCGTCACAGGGAAGCTACCGTTCGCGGGCGACTCGGTGATTCAGATCATCACCAGTAAGGAAAAAGGGCATTTCACGCCGGCACGTAAGTTGAACCACGAGGTTCCCGAACGGCTGGATCTGATTATTGATAAATTGATTGCGAAGGATCTGAACGCACGCTGCAAGGACTGTGCAGAGGTTATCAAGCTGCTGACCAGCCTGGGCCTTGAAAGCCCCTCACTCTCTTTTATTACTGCACCAGATCGCGTCGTTCAAACTTCTGCCACTGCTGCCGGAAGGGCGGCCACAACACAAGTGACCGCTGCTGCAGGTGCGCGAACGATACAAATGCCAGTTGCCGGTCGTACGTCTGCCGAAGATGCCGCTCGATCAAAGCCCGCGCCGGCAACAACCGACCAAAGCTGGATCGTGCAGTACAAGACGTCCCAAGGAAAGGACACGATCGGCAAGTTCACGGCCTTGCAGATTCAGCAAGCATTCAAGACCAAAACCTTGGATCAAAAGGCGAAAGCAAAAAAGAATGTTGCCGAACAGTTCATGCCGATCGGGTACTTCCCCGAATTCGAAAAGTATGCCGAAGGTCGCGTCATCAAAGATGAGGCGGACAAAAAAGCCGGCGACATGAAGTCGGCCTACAAAGAGATCGAGCGGCAGTATGACAGGCGCGGTTGGACTCGTTGGTTCCGCAATTTGGCCTCCGGGACGTTTGGAATGATCAGCCTGGTCATCTGGCTTGGCGTGATTTTCGGCGGCATCTTCGCCCTGTGGTTTTTCCGGCAACCTCTGTGGGACGGAATGGCAGGACTCCTGAATTCCAAATAACAGAGTTTTCGCAGGCCATAAACTTGCATCAATCTGACTGCTAAATCGCCAAAAGTGGAAACGATCTATCGTCGGCCATACAATCTGCTACACACGTGAGATCTTTTCCGACGGGACGATCCGGCTGGTAACGTTGGAAACGCCCTGCAGGCAATGTCCGAAAAACTTGGTGATTGAATTGGCACAGGCATAGCAGGCCTTCGCGATTGTGGTCCGATAACACATCAGAGGATTTAAACGCCTCGGTTTCCGATTGGAGATCATCTAATCGACGACAGGAATTGCTCCGGTACCGTGCCAGGGAGTTGATTGCGATGGTTCGCGAAGTCTTGGTTATAGCGAATCGCTCGCTCACGTTCGGATTCGTCCTCGTTCTCGTCGGTATAGCGTCGGATGCGGGCGAGATCCGGCTGAAGAACGGGACCGTCCTGAAGGGAAACCTATCCCTGATGAGTCAAATGGGAGGTAGTGCGACGGCTGCCGGAAGAAGACTGGTCGCCAAAGATACGACGCCAAACCCTCAGAATATCATTCTCGTCGACAACGGGTGGCAAAAGTACTACGTGCCGAGACGGCAGATTCCTGATAGTGAGGTCGACAAGGATCTCATTCCTTCGAACCCTCAGACATTTGTCATCCCGTTGCCCAAACACACTCAGGGGCGCGTCATCGCGTCTGTTGGATCGATCGTTGGTGTCACTCCTTTCGACCCATTTGGCCACAGGACGATCTCACTCATGTCGGCTAAGGGACGAGTCGATGTGGTGCAAGCTGTCAGTCGCATTGAGCCCGATCATGTCGTTCTCGACGCCGTAAATTACAACTGGCAGGTGAGCGCGTCTCTGTCTACGATACCTCGCGACACGCTAGATAAGTTGCTGCGACTCAAGGTCAAAGACGATGATGTCGCCGCTCGCTTCGGGCTCGTCCGTTTCTACTCACAAGCGGAACTCTATCAGGAAGCCTTCAAGGAACTCGACGCGATTGTCGCCAGGTTTCCCGATCAACAAGCACGAGCCGACATCATTCGAGCCGAGTTGATGGATTATTTCGGCCAGCAGGTGCTGCGGGAACTAAACCGCCGTCGCACCGCCGGGCAGCATCAATTGGCCTATGACTATGCGCAGGGGCTGCTCAAACAAAAACTGGGCGGCGCTGTGATGGACGATGTGCGGAAGCTTCTGCGCGAATATGACGAAATGCTGAAGTCGATCGAACGAGCGAAAATCCTGCTCGCCGATTGGCAAGCGAAGTTGAAAGAGCCTGCGATTGTTCAGCAATTGCAGCCACTACGCACAGAGATCAACGAGCAACTGAATGTTGAGACGCTGCCGCGCCTCGATGCCTTCCTGCAAGGAGAGAACGACAAGCAACTCACTCCGGAACAGCGACTGGCTCTGGCCTATTCCGGCTGGGTTGTGGGAGCGGTGAACGCGATTACGGACCTCAATCTCGCCATTCAATACTGGGATGCCCGATTCAATATCCTGGAGGCCGTACGGGCCGATTCGATCCAGACTCGCGATCAGCACTATCAGGATCTGCGGCGTGTCGAAGGGATTGGCCCCAAGGTGGTCATGCAGTTGACGGCATTGTTGCCGCCCATCCTGGAAGCTGCCGACATCAAGCCAGGCGAAGTCCATCGCGTGCAGGTCACCAGCGAAGGACAGACTCCGGCGATCGCCTATTCAGTGCTGCTACCGCCAGAATACTCGCCGTTTCACAGCTATCCGCTGCTGATTGCGCTGCGTTCACGCGAACATTCGTATGAGCAGACTTTGCAATGGTGGGGAGGCACGCCGCAGAATCAAGGGCCGGCAATGCGGCGCGGCTATATCGTCATCGCGCCCGAGTACATCGAAGATCGCCAGACGGATTACACCTACAGTTCGACGGCCCATCAGGTTGTGATTGATTCACTGCGCGACGCGCGCAAGCGATTCAGCATCGATTCAAATCGCGTCTTTCTCTCCGGACACGGGATCGGTGCGGATGCCGCATTTGACCTGGGGATGTCTCACCCGGATGAGTTTGCTGGAGTCATCCCCATCGGCGGAGAATGCCAGCATTATCCGGAACGGTCCTTCATGAACGGACGTTTCACAGCGTGGTATGTCATTGGCCGTGGATTCAATATGGATATACGTGATGGCCCCAACGGGATCGTTCAACGAGACCTCGCCAATAACGGGGTCTTCGATGATATTTTTAAATACGGATATCAGTTCGATTTTATGCTCGTCGAGTATTTGGGGCGTGGCGTTGACCGCTACCTGGAAGAGGTGCCAAAACTGTTTGAGTGGATGGATTTGCACACTAGGAAGACTCCTCCGAAAGATGCCGACCGTCCTAATGACTTCGACATTCTTTCACTGCGTAAGACCGACAACCGCTTCTTTTGGCTGACTGCGGTCGACCTTCCTTGGACGGCGATCCTTCCGGCCCCAGCCGGAAAGTCGACCAAGAACATGGATATGCACATCCGAGCCACAATCAATGAAGGAAATAAGATTCGAGTGGCGTCTCCTGCCAAGCACTATGTGATTCGACTGGCACCAGACTCCATCGATTTCGAAAAGCGAGTCGAAGTCTTGAAAGACGGCAAGAGAATGTGGTTCGGTTTTGCGACACCAGAATCCACCACGATCCTGAACGAGTTGCGAGCTACAGGTGACCGAACGCGATTGCCGCTCGCCGTGCTGGACGTGCAGTAGCACCCCGCATCAGAGAATTGGCAACGGCCGCACGACGAGATTGGTGTCGATCAAGTCGATGAATTGAAACAGCCCGCTGCATAATTTGCAGCGGGCTGTTCTCATTCATTTCGCATCAATCAGGAGTGTTTAGAGCCCATCCCACCTAACTGTGGCGTCCCGCGAGAGGATTCCCACTGTGTCTAACCCATGTTTCAACGCGACACGGAAGTGCGACCCGCGCTAGATGACTCGCGTCAGACCTGGCACGGCGATTGGGTAAGACCCATCTTCGCGCGGCATGACTGGGGGATCGGCGTCGAACGAAAAATTCTTCGGCATCAAGCTGATGTTCGAATTGATCGCCGCATCCCAGGTGAGTTCCTTACCAGAGTAAGTACACATCCGGCCCAGGATCGACGTCATCGAACTGTGGGCACCGTTGTCGGCTTCGTTGTATTCCAAGCCCTTGCGGATCGCGGCTGCCAGGTCGTCGTGTTCGACCTGGTAAGGATCCTTGTGGTTTCCTTCGAACCGATAGGCAGAACCAGCGAACGGCATCACTTGACCACCGGGGTTCGCATTCCCTTTGGTCCCGTGAACGAACTCGCTGACGCTGTTCCACGTGTTCGGGATGTGGCGGCATTGGCTGTACATGCGGCTGCCGTCTTTGTACTCGAACTCGACATAGTGATGGTCGTAGATCTCACCATATTTCTTATCGGTGCGGACCTGGCGACCACCCATGCCGTTCGCCTTCACCGGATGGCCTTGCTTCACCCAGTTCCCGACATCCAGGTTATGGATGTGTTGCTCACAGATGTGATCGCCGCACAGCCAGTTGTAGTAGTACCAGTTTCGCATCTGGTACTCCATTTCGCTCTTGGCCTGTTCTCGCTTGATGCGTGGATCCCAGACGCCGCCGCCGTTCCAGTAAACTCGCATGGCCATTACGTCGCCAATTGCGCCATCGTGAATTCGTTGAATCGCTTCGAGGTACGGGGCCTGGTGATGGCGTTGCAGGCCGACACCAACTTTCAGCTTCTTTTCCTTGGCGATCTTGTTCGCTTCCAGAACCTGCCGAACGCCCGGGGCATCGACTGCAACCGGCTTTTCCATGAAGATGTTCTTGCCGGCTTTGACCGCGTATTCGAAGTGAATTGGTCGGAAGCCAGGAGGTGTCGCCAACAGCACCAGATCCACACCGCTGTCAATCACCTTCTGATAGGCGTCGAATCCGGTGAAGATCTTCTCAGGAGAAACCTGCACGCGATCAGACTTGTCCCCGAGTCCACCCTTCACGCCTTGCAGAACGTTGCGAGCGTTGTCTTCGAAGGCATCTCCCACGGCAACCAGCTTGACGTTCCCGTTCGTCGACAGTGCCTGAGTCGCAGCCCCGGTTCCACGACCGCCGCAGCCCACCAGCCCGATCTTAATCGTGTCATCGCCACTGGCATAGACCGAACTATTCAATCCCAACGTTCCCAAGGCAGTCGTACCAAGTGCGACAACTGAGGACGTCTTCAGAAAATCACGTCGAGTGGACTCTGCGGAATGATCCATGAGGTTTCTCCAGGCGATGTAGGGCAAAGCAGGACGACAACGATTCAATCAACTTCAGGCAAATCAGCGGTCTCGAACATCAAGGTGTATCTAGCGAAGGGCCAGAGCCAAAGTCTATTCGTCGATCGTAACGCGTTCGCGGGCGTCACTCGGCAGAACGGCATCCAATTGCAAGTTCTTTCGCTCTTCAGCAGAAGGAGGCTGCATCGGACGAATGACTCGAAATCCAACAAACAAAGCGTCGGTCATGTACCAGGCACTCTTGGGGAGTTGAGGATCCTGTTCTTTCCACTCAGGGTCGGAAGCAAGACGAGTCGCACTGCGAGCCTTATCCGCTTCAAACTTCCAAGACCCACCGCGAGCAACTCGTGGATACTCAGTATCGGGCTGACAGATGGGGAACACTGCAACTTTATCGGCTGGAAATTTCGCATAGAAATCAGGCTCGTACTTGTCCTGAACCCATTCTGCGACGTTGCCATGCATATCGTACAGACCCCACGGATTGGGCTTCTTCTTGCCAACAGGATGATATTTTGCCTTCCCATCCTCTTCGCTGTTGCTGTTGCCTGCAAACCAAGCGTAGTCTCCGAGCTTTTCGGGATCATCCCCGAACGAGTAAGCAGTCGTCGTTCCAGCGCGACAGGCGTATTCCCATTCCGCTTCTGTTGGCAAGCGGTGGTAATGGCCGGTCTTCGCGGATAACCACTCGCAGTACTTTTTTGCAGCATGCTGAGTCATACAGATCGCGGGAAAGCCACCGTCCTTGCCCATGCCGAAAGACATGTCCGTGTACGGAGGTGTGGGCTTGGTGATCGCATCGGCCTTCTTATCCAGCGGCGTGGCCTTGATGCTCTGGAACTTGCGCAGCTTGCTGTCCATCAATAGCGACCAGAGTTCAAACTCTTCCCAGGTCACTTCGTGCTTCGCCATCCAGAACGGCTCGATCTTCACCTTATGCTGAGGCCCCTCGTCATCAGCGCGACCTTTTTCACCCGCAGGGCTGCCCATCAGCAGTTCACCACCGGGAATTGGCACCATGTCGAAGGCGACTTCGGTGTTGGAGATCTTCTGCGTGTAGGCCTTCATGTCCGCAGCCGACTTTGGAGCGTCTTCAGCAGCCATCGCGACCGAAGCGCCGAATGCCAAGGCAGCACCCAGAAACATCTGCCCTTGAAGAACAGGCAGGAGAGAGCGTAGGCTCAATCGTGGTGCGATGGTTCCACGAGACTGATTGATTTGCGTCATGACAACACGTTCTGAGATAAAGATCATTCGGTACGGACACCCACGGCAGAGGCGTCGATTCGCCTCACTCTTCGTGATGACATTCGGCCTCCTCTGGCACACTACGATCACCAAAGCGCAAACGCTGGAGCGATTTGAATTCCACGAGCCGCACTTGGGGACGATCGTCGATGTGACACTATACGCCCCTGATCAGACTGCCGCAAATGATTCTGCACGAGCAGCCTACGTTCGCATCGAAGAACTCAACCGGATTCTCAGCGATTACAATCCCGACAGCGAAGTGATGCGATTGTGTCGCACTGCCGGTAGCGGTCAAGCCATTGGTGTCAGTCCTGAGCTATTCGAAGTCCTGGCGAAATCGGTCGAGTTTGCCAAGGCTTCTGACGGAGCTTTTGATGTCACAATCGCCCCCGTCATTAAGCTCTGGCGAGTCGCACGCCGCGAGAAGAAGCTTCCGTCCGCCGCCGATCTTGCCGCCGCCCGGTCGCTGGTCGACTGGACCCAAATTCGCCTCGACCCCCAGAAACGAACCGTCCAACTCGCCAAACAGGGAATGCTGCTGGATTTCGGGGGGATTGCCAAAGGATATATCGCCGATCAGGCGCGAACGGTCTTGGCGAAACGCGGCATTAACAGTTGCCTCATTTCAGTCGCTGGCGACATCGCAGCCGGAGACGCTCCGCCAGGACGCGATGGCTGGCGAATTGGAATCGCACCGCTCGACAAACCGGATGGCGAACCCAGCCGCTATCTTCGGCTGGTCAATTGTTCTGTGTCGACGGCCGGGGATGCGTTCCAGTTTGTCGAAATCGGCGGCACCCGGTACTCACATATCGTCGATCCCAAGACGGGTATTGGACTCACCAACCGGATCAGCGTCACGGTCATCGCTTCGCAAGGGGTGATGGCGGACGGATTGGATACAACGGCGAGTATTTTAGGAGTCGATCGCGGCCTGAAGTTGATCGAGCAAACCAAAGGGGCGGTCGGTCTAATCGCCGTTGCCAACGACACTGGTGTCGCCGTCGTGGAATCCGCTGGCTTCGAGAAGTACGTCGTGAAATAGTTGCTGCTGGCACCTACTTGCCAATGCAGAACTTGCTGAAGACTCGATCAAGAATATCATCCGTGTAGATGACGCCAAGAATATGACCCAGATGGTCCAGCGCATCGCGGATGTCGACCGCAATTAGTTCATCTCCGACGGATTCAATTCCCGCAGACTCCTCAGCGCGTCTTAACGCTTCGACGACACCCTCAAGGCTTTCCCGGCATCTTGCCGCGGTCATGCCGAGCCATTGCCTTGCTGTGCCGTGCGAAGTCGCGAGGGATTCTCGCAGCATGTCCGCTAGCCGATCAAAGCCTGCCCCTGTCACAGCGCTCACTTCCGGACTGTCGCTGCCATTCGAATCGATTTCAATCGACGACGCACCTTCCTCACGCAACCACATCTCCGCATCAGGTCGATCAGCCTGTGTCTGAACACGGACACACGCCCGAGCGTACTGACGCGTCTGTTCGAAGAGCAAATTATCTTCTTCTCGACGGCTGGCGGGAAGATTGGCTGCGGAACACCAGACAATAAGGTCTGCTCCCTCCACCTGTTCAGACCGATGCAGTTGCGCAGCCCGAGCAATCTGCTCTGCCCCATCTTCCCAGCCCGCGGTATCGATCAGGTCGAATGCAATTCCCGCCCATTCCACAGGAAATTGCAGGAAGTCTCGAGTTGTCCCTTCATGGGGTGATACCAATGCGGACTGACTCGCGGTCAAGCGGTTGAACAATGTGCTCTTGCCCGCATTCGGTAGACCGGCCAGTACGACACTAATTCTTGTTCGCGACTGCATGCGACTGGATGATTGCTGCAGCAAATCCTCGACGAAGCGAAGTGCCGTCGCGATTCGGCCCAACAATTCGCACCGCGACACGAACTCGATGTCTTCCTCGATAAAGTCCAGCCCCGCTTCCAGATCCGCCAATAACTCCAGCAGATCGTGGCGGAGAGCTGACAGCCGACCCGACAGCCCACCGGCCAATTGCGCCAGCGCAGCCTGGAGTTCGTGATGATCGTGCGCGTCGATCACGCCCAGGACAGCCTCTGCCTGCAGCAGATCCAGCTTACCGGCCAGGAAAGCCCGCAACGTAAACTCACCCGCTCGAGCGGGGCGTACTCCTCGACGGTGAAGTGAAGACAAGACCGCCTCCAAAAGTGGAGGGGAGCCTGGGAGATGAAGTTCAACCAGAGGTTGGCCGGTATAGCTCCGGCGGTTCGGCCAATCGTGAACGTCAACGGCAATCGGGGCGCGTTCGCTGACATTGATCAGCTGGCCCGAATGAACCATTGCGACTCGAGCAGTCCGCCACGCATCGTCGTCATCGGGCCTAAACCAGCCCGCCAGAACCGGACGGATCCTCGGCCCCGAGATCCGCACGATCCCTCGATATGCCGAACCTGGCGCGGAGGCCAGGGCCACGATGGTGTCATCCAGCGACAGATCCATCGATCAACCTATCGCTTGCCTTTCTTCTTCTTGTTCTTGCTGTTGTCATCACTAATGCTGTTGCCACTCTTATCCGTACGCCGAAGGGCAGTATCCTTATCCGCTGCTTCCTGCCACTTCTGCCACATTGCTAGCCAAGCGGAAGGTTTCTTGGACGGGGCTGGGTTGCCGGGGACGCCGACCAGGACGGGTGGCGGATTCAAGGCCGCCGCCTTTGCCCTTTTTTCGAAGATCCAGCGTTCGGTCATACTCCAGATGTTTGTCGAGATGAAGTACAGGCACAGTCCGGCCGGAACGCGGTAGAACGTCGCCCCCATCACGAACATCATGATGTTCATCATCTTGTATTGCGCGGCCTGTTCTTCATTCTGTGGCGGCGGCATCGTCAACTTCTGATGGAGCATCATGAAGCCAATCGAAATACACGGCAGCAAGTTGAATTCGGTCCAGCCCAGGAAAGGGACCGCGAACGGCAACTTGAACAGTGCATCCGGCGATGCCAGGTTCTGGAACCATAGGAATGGCTCCATCCGCAGGTCGATCGAACTGCTTAGCGAGCGATACAGAGCGATGAAGATTGGCAACTGCAGCATCATCGGCAAGCAACCTCCCAGCATCATCTTTGATTGCTCGGCAACAAGTTCCTGCGACGCTTTAAGGTACTCTTCCGTATTCTTACCGTGCCGCGCTTCCAGTTCTTTCTGCCGGGCCTGAATCTTCGGCTGCAGCTCTTTCATTTTTGCCGAGTGAGCCGCCTGATGCTTCGACAAAGGAATCAGGCAGGTTCGAACGGCAATCGTCAAACAGATAATTGCCAAACCATAGCTTAGACCCATTGCATGGAACGAATTGAGGATCCAGAGCATCCCGCGGCAGATCGTATCGAACCATCCGTAGTCCATGAGGGCGGCTGCCGAGACTTGTGCCAGCAACTGCTGTCGCTTGGGGCCGGCATACAGGGTGTACTCGTGCTCGATAGAACCATGGGCCGGAACGGTGAAGTCCTTCGATGCCAGGTCGACAGAGATATCGCTGTAAGCAACTGTCTTCTTGTTTTCCGAGACCGTGACGCCTTGAGATTTGGCCACCGTTCGTTGCTTAACCTGATTTTCACCTGGCAACAGCAATGTGGCGAAGTAGGCGACATCGACACCGATGTACTTGATCGGCCGCTCCCAGATCAGTTGCGTTTTCGCATTCTCTTTTTTCACGACATCCGTCGCGCTCAGCTTGCTGTCGTCAACGGTCGCACCATCGTCGCGCAAGAACCCCATCCGAATGTCGCGGTACTTATAGGCGTTCTGTGCATCTTCGAGCGGAATGCCTGTCGGGCCATGCAAGACGTAAGAAACAGGTTTGGCGTCATCGGACAGATTCTTCAGCTTGACTGTCATGAAGACCTTGTAGCCTTCAGCAAAGTTATCACGAACACCAGGCTGCTTTTGTTCTTCGGCCGTCAATCGGCGCAAGCGGAATTTCTTCGTGAGTTCCCAGATGTTGTCAGGAGACGTTAAACGAAATGTGACCGAGTCCGCTGTTTGATCTGCGACTTCCCAGTTGGCATGATCGACCGATTGACCGTTCAAGACCTGGTCGATGGCAGGGACCTGTAATTCCATGGTTCGGCGATCCGTGAATGGATCACTTCCCAGAATCTTCAATCGCTGTCCACGATGGCCAAATGCCGGGTAGCGTTTCACATCGGTCAGTTCAATGGAATCAATACTGGCGCCTTCGGTACTAAAGTTGGCAGCCAGAAAGAATTCATCCAGTTTCGCTGCATCTTCCTCATCCTTCTGCGGACCAATCCAGATCGATCGCGAAGGGTGTCGAGTCAGTCTTGGTGCTCCCTTTGACGGATTCAGCGCATCGGCGGGCTCTTCATCTTCTGACACGACTGATGCGGGAAGCTTCGGTGCCACCACGGGCGGTGGCGGGAACAAGACCGGAACCAGGAAGTGCATCCAGCCGATCCACATCAACATGGAAACCGTGAAGAAAACCAAAAACCGCCGCTGATCCATGCTGATCTCGTTCGCTTAATCGCGCTACCAAAACTTCGGTAGCAAAGTGCTTAAAGACGCGTCGTTGCGTTCATCGGAACGTTGCGTCAGGCAGAAACAATGCCAAGGCCAACTCACCCGCTGCTTATCGCCCATCTTTCAGGCGGTCGCCCAGGAAGTTGTCGAGGTCGGGGATGTCATAAATCTTCTGGGCCGTCTTGTTGAAATCGTATGCGACCCGCTTAAATTCGACGGTATTCCCATTCAGAACGACGTAGGACGATCTCGGATCACCATTTCTGGGTTGTCCGACGGAGCCGACATTGATCAAAACCTTCTTCGCCCCCAACTCATACTTGAAGTCGATCTCTTCGGGGGCCAGAAAATTCAGGTCTTCGGTAAAGACGCCGGGGATGTGAGTATGCCCCTGAAAACAGTATTGCTCGACCAGCGAGAAGATGCGTTCCATCTTGCGCTGGTTGTAAATATCTTCAGGAAAGACATATTCGTTCAATGGGTTTCGAGCAGAACCATGCACGAACAGAAACTTCGGTTCACGGTGAACACGGGGCAGTTCGCCCAGAAATTCCCACCGTCGGTCAGCCGCTGAACCTGTGCCCGCTTCCAGTTGCCGTCGGGTCCAGAACACGGCCCGTTCAGCACTGGCATTGAACCCTTCCGGATCGAATAGCGCAGCCTGATCATGATTGCCAAGCAAGCACATGTTGGTAGACATCACTTTGTCGATACATTCGCAGGGGTTGGGACCGTACCCAATAATGTCACCCAGGCAATAGATCTCTGTAATCCCCAACCCGCGAATGTCTGCCAGGACCGCCTCGAAAGCTTCCAAGTTGGCGTGGATATCACTGATGATCGCGCGCAACGCAGGTTCCTCAATGCTAAATAGCAACGTAGCCGAGGGATGAATTCTGAGAGCGAACCAGCCAACACGGCTGCTTCAAAAACTACAGAGACAAAACCGGGCCCAAGTACCGACGACTAACCTAAGTCGATGAATAATACGAATTTTGGAATGATAAGGGCCACAAAACCGCACGGCAAGCATTGACATGGCGGCAGAGGGTCGGCGACGCAGATTTGCGTTGACCCGACGGCACGGCTACTCTGTCCGTTTCGGTTTATCGACCACGGTTCTTCCTTAAGCCCAGCCTGAGAAAGCCTGTCATGCGTGCCCGGATTGGATTGATTTCGCTCCCTTTGCTGGTTGTTCTGGTTGGATGCCCGGCCTCGCCCCCAACAACGCCAACTCCTAAAACCCCAACCGCACCTGCCACAACCCCTTCCGCAGCAACCAATACGACGCAACCCATTGAAGAGGATGCAGTTCCAGAAGATCCTGCACTCATCGCCAAGCTTGAAAAACTGGGAGCAAAAGTCTCGGTCGACGAAGACAAGCAAGTGACCGAAGTCGATCTCACGTCGGAATCCTTGGATAAGCCCGAGGAAGCGAACGAAGTTTTCGACGATCTGGCCAAATTGACTCACCTGCGACGAATCGTCGCATTCGGACCCGAAATCCGTAACGATCAAGTTGCCAAGATCGCCGGATTGAAAAACCTCGTCGCCCTTGAACTGATCAACTCCAACATCAACGACGGCGGGATTGAGCATCTGGTGGGGCTGACGAAACTCGAAACGCTCTACATCCGTCGCGCCAATCTCACCGACGTCGGCCTGGAAAAACTGTCGGTACTGAAGAATCTTCAACGCCTGGATCTTCGCTTCACCAACGTGACGAACGCCGGGATGCCGGCAGTCGCCAAGCTTCCCAAGTTGAGAGCCTTAATGCTCGAAGCCACCAAGGTCAGCGATGCCGGCCTCGAACCACTGACCGAGTTGAAAAACTTGATCAAGTTGAATTTGTGGGGCGAACTCTTCACCAGTGCCGCAGCCGAACACATCAAGAAGATGACCACGCTGGAGATCCTGGAACTCGACGACACACGCGTTAAAGACGATGGGCTCAAGCAACTGGCTGGCCTGACCAAGATGCGTGAGTTGTCTCTGGTGCGAACTCGCATCACCAACGAAGGACTCACCGCGCTGAAGGGGATGAAAGAACTGCGTGCCCTGCAACTACGCGACACGATGTCGACTGACCCCGGCTTAGAAAACATCGCCGGCCTGACCAATCTGAAAAAACTGGATCTGAGCGAAGGAATTTATGGCGACGACGGGATCAAGCACCTGGCCGGACTTTCGAACCTCGAAGAGCTGAAGCTGTGGAAGATCCCCGTCAGCAATGAAGGCCTTGGCCCAATCACGGGCCTGACTAAACTGAAAGTCTTAAACCTGGCCGAATCGCGGATCAACGATGACGGCGTCAAGATGCTGAAGCCACTGGCAGACTTGGAAGAACTGAATCTCAGTATCACGGAAATCACTCCGGCGACACTTGAGTTCATCCCCGAATTCAAGAAGCTGAAGAAGTTGCTGATCAACAACTGTATTCAGGTCAGTCCAGACGCCAAAGAAACCCTGCAGAAAGCGATGCCGGGCTTAAAGATCGACGGTCCCTGAAACGGCGACGCAAATCCGTCTACTTGTAGGCGACTTGCTCGTGACGCGGCAGTTCGTTGAGGTTTCGAATGCCGAACAGGGACAGAAATCGCGGCGTGGTCCGATAGGTCACGTCGCGAGATTTCCCTGTATTACGCTCCACGGCAACTAACTCGCGGCGTAAGAGTTGGCGGACAACACCGCTGGAGCCCGGCTTGCCAAGCTGATCGATCTCGGCGGCCGTCAGTGGTTGATGGTAGGCAATCACCGCCAGGACTTCGATCGCCTCTTGAGAAAGCTTGACCTCTTTCGGCCCCAGCCCATACGTCTTGCGGCGGATGCGTTCAAAGTCTTCCCGCAGAGTCATGCGGTAGCCTCCCTCGGCGAGACGGATCTCGTAAGGGCGTCCTTCGCGAGTGTACTGAGCATTCAATCCATCGATCTGCGACTCGATGAACTCCGCTGTGAATTCATCTCGCAGCACACCGATCAACTTGCGAGTCGTCAGCGGTTCGCCACCCACGAACAGCAAAGCTTCAAGAATCTCGCGAGGGGTCACAGTACCCGATTTAGGCGCGACCGGTTTTCGATTGGTGGCCTGATTCGATAACTGAGTCAGTTCCGCAGTCAACTCTTCAGGACTGATGCGGTCGGCTGCGGGTATCTCGGCCTCTGGGAACGCAGCCAATGTGGCGGAGGCAGCTTCAACAGCAGTGGAAGATTCCTGTGTGACGTCGCTCAAACTTTGCGAATCTGAAACCTTCCCCACTTCTGCCTGCACAAACTCCGCCTCGGGGTCAACCGGAGTCGGTATGGGCGGCAACTCAGCATCGGATGCTTCCAGCACCTCCATAGCCCGCATGTACGCCGCCTCAAGCTCCTCACCAGCCCAGTCGTCTGCCTCTGAACCAGAGTCCTCGTCAAGTTGTCCCCAGAAAGTGTCTTCACCCGATATATCTTCACCGGAAAGGTCATCTGCGTCGGATGTCGTCATCGTGGCACCGCTCCTTCCCTGTGTAATAACTGATGGACTGGGCGGGAAGGATAGATCTGATCAGGAAAACGGGTCAATACCGATGCTCCCGACAGAGCGCACGAGCACTGGAATGACCTACCTGCCTGCCACAAGTGATCGACGATCCGAACGATTGAGGCTCGTCTCTAGCTAAGCTCACCGCAGCAGAATCGCCACTGAGAAGTAGATCACCACACCGACGATATCGCTCAACGAAGCAATCAGCGGATTCGACATGATTGCGGGATCCATGCCCAGCGATTCGAAGAACATCGGCAACAGCGATCCTGTGACTGTGCCCATCGTGACCACCAGCGCGATCGTAACCGCGACGACACCGGCCTGCATCCAGTCTCGACCGAACAAGCCCTGTAGCGCCAGCCAGGCGAAAAGTCCCAGCACCAGCCCAAGGATCATGCCTGTTAAGAGTTCTCGAATCGCCATCCGGATGCGATCTTGCCGAGACAGCGGCTGCATCGCCATCGCCCGAATGACCAGTGTCGCCGACTGCGAACCCGTATTGCCGCCACTGGCAAGGACCAACGGCAGGAACCAGTCGAGCCAGTTGCTGTCGTTCTCGGCTTTGCCAAATGCACGCATGACAGTCGCCGTGCCCAGGGCCATGACCGACAAGACCAACAGCCAGATTCCACGCTTCCAGGCAATCGTCAACAGGGGCGTCGAAAGATAGCTGTGCTCCAGCGGCTGCATCGCTGACTGACGGTAAGCATCCTCAGCCGCCTCTTCCTGAATCACGTCCAGCACGTCGTCGTGCGTGATGATTCCGACGAGCCGATTTTCCTCATCGAGAACCGGCAGGGCGATCAAGTCAAACTTGGCGATCAACCGCGCCGCTTCTTGCCGATCATCGCTCACGCGTACGGCAATCAATTCGCGTCGCATGACATCAGCCAGCAGCGAATTGGACCGAGCCAGAATCAGCTCGCGAAGTGTGATCACCCCATGCAAATGCCGAGCGTCGTCGACAACGAAGACATAGTAAATCGTCTCGCTGTCAGGAGCCTGCTGTCGCAACCGGTTCAACGCCTCGCTCACGCCGATGTTCTCGGGCAGCAACGCATATTCTGTCGTCATGATCGAACCGGCCGAGTCCTCGGGGTAGGACAGCATTCGCCGAATTTCGTCACGCTCGGCTTGAGCAATCAGTGGAAGCAGAGCTTCCAACTGCTCCTCATCCATATGCTCCAACAAGTCGACGCGGTCGTCTGCCGACATCGCTTCGACCAGTTTAGACAGATGCTTGCGATCGACGGCGGCGATCAGTTCGATCTGCTGAGACGGCTCGATGATCTCGAAGATCTCGGCCTGTCGATCGATCGCAGTCGACGACAGCACCCGCCACGTATCGGCTGGGTCCAGCCCCTGCAATACCTCGGCAATAATGACCGGGTTCAGAACTTCACAGAACTGCTGCAGGCCGATGTCGTCGCTTTCGGCCAGCATCAATTTCAGATCCGGCTGAAGCAGCGGGTTGTAAACCAAGGTTCCCGCTGTTGACCGGATGCTGCTCATAGCAATCTCTAAAACAAGAACCCCAACCGGGACCAGCCCAGTGGGGTTCTGTTAGCAAACTTGATATCGACTTCCCAAATCAACGCTTCGAGAACTGGAAGCCACGACGGGATTTCTTGTGACCGTACTTCTTACGTTCAACCATTCGGCTGTCACGGGTCAGATAGCCCCCTTCGGCCAGCGTAGCGTGCAGACCTGGATGAATCGCTTCCAAGGCACGAGCGATACCGAGGATGATCGCTCCGACCTGGCCAGTGGTTCCGCCACCGTTCACGCGAACCCACACATCGACAGTGCCGAGCTTCTCGGTCGCCTTCAGCGGAGCCTGGACCAAAATCTGATCTCGCTCGATGCAGAAGAACTCTTCCATCGGGCGATTGTTGATCACGAACGAACCATTGCCGGCCTTCAGGCGAACGCGGGCCACGGCCGTCTTACGACGTCCCGTCCCCATCGCCACGCCGAATCGGTCCAGCTTGCCGCGGCGGATGACCGGAGCCTGTGGCTCGACCGCAGCCACGGGGGCGGAAGTTTCTTGCGTGAACGTCAATTCACCCGGTTCAACGGAAGTTGTCGTATCGTCCATGGGGCACTGCCAATTCGGTTGCTATTGGAGACTGAAATATTTTGATTGAGCGAAGACAGACTATTTAGGCAGCAGATGCTCGGGCAGCGGGGCTGGCTGTTGAGCTTGGAACTGATGGCTTGTTCCCACAACCAGCTTCAGCTTATCCAGCATGTGACGGGCCAACGCATTCTTCGGCAGCATACGTTTGACGGCCAGATGCAGGATCTCAGTTGGCTTCTTGGCCCACAGATCCAGCGCCGCGATATTGCGTTGACCGCTTGGCCAACCGGTGAACCATTGATAGCTCTTCTTCGCCATCTTGGTCGTGTAGTGCTCATGATCCTTATGGACCATTTCACCACCCGTAAATCGTACCTTGTCAGCGTTCAACACGATGACGTAATCACCGGTATCGCAATGAGGAGTGTATTCTGGCTTGTGCTTACCCATCAGGACAGTCGCCAGTTGCGTTGCCAAACGCCCAACGATCATGCCTTCGGCATCAACAACGTACCACTTCGGAGCGTACGCTCCACCTTGGCGCACTTCCGCCGGTTTGACAAATGATGTCTGTGGAGCGATCACGACCGTCCGCCTTCCGTCAGTATCCGAACACGCAGGAGAAAGACCTTCATCCCGCAACAACAATTCATGGAGCCAGTCAGACCGCACGCGCACAAGGGGCGAAATGGTCCGCCGAGGGAGGAGAAAAGGTAACGATTTGTCGAATCTGCTTCAACCGTCCGCCGAAAATTGTCGAAGCCGATGCCCTAAGTTGTTTGTTGCGAAGCTTTTCGCACGAAACAGAAATCTCGTCACTGCTTTCATCACGTTTTGCAGCTATCGATCGAGACGATATGTCGCAAAGCCATAACAGATAAGCATTTGTGTGACACCCATTTGATCTGCCTGGCTGGACAGCAGCTTGGCCCGCCAGTTCGCGATGTAAATCCGCTCTGCTCACGATCAACCGAACAATTCCGCAATTGGAGTCGGATCGCTGACAAGATGAGTTGGTCGACCCTGTGGCGTGTAGAGTATCTGGTCGGGATCGATTCCCAGTTTCTTGTAGATCGTGGATACGAAATGCTCGGGCGAGAGGACTCGATCGACGGCGTTGTAGCCCGCTCGGTCCGTCGCTCCGATGATCTGTCCGCCGGGGATGCCCGCTCCGGCCAGCATCACACTCATCGCCTGTGACCAATGGTCCCGACCAGCGTCGTTGTTGATTTTCGGCGTGCGACCAAATTCGCCGAGCATCACGATCAGCGTACTGTTCAAAAGTCCGCGTTGATCCAGATCGTCGATCAACGCTGCGACCGTCGAATCGATTTCAGGCATGCGCTTGTTAAATGCTTCAAACAACTTGGTGTGATGATCCCATCCTCCTTCATTCAGCGTGATGAACGGAACGCCCGCCTCGACCAATCGCCTCGCCAGCAGCGCCCGCTGACCGAATGCGTGTCGTCCATACTTATCGCGGACCGTCGGCGGTTCCTTGTGAATATTGAACGCAGCCTGCGCTTTCTCGCTGCGCATCAACTGTTGACCTTGCATGTAGTAATCGTCGAGCGCACGCACCGGATCCGCGGCGGCAGCGTCAGTGACTCTTGGCAAACGATCGACGCGCAGGCGAATCGATTCGCGTTTCGTGAATCGTTCGTCGGTGATTCCGCTCGGCAACGCCACATCCCTGACGCGGAACGACTCACTGTTCGGGTTATCCGGAACGACGAACGGCGCGTATTGAGCTCCCAGAAAATTCGGCCCGCCCGAGCGAGTCATGCTGGGGATTGAAAAGTACGCGGGCAGGCCGTCTTGATGGCCCCGCGCGTGCGCCGTCGCCGATCCCAAGCTGGGGTGGAAGCTGACGAAAGCTCCGCAACCGACCGGAATTCGCGGAGGTGCCCCGGTCATCATATAGTGATTGCCAGCGCCGTGATTGCCCTGGTTGTGACAGATCGAACGCACGATCGCCAGCTTGTCCGCAATGCCGGCCAGTCGAGTCAGATGCTGCGAGAAGAATCCGCCGGTGATCTTGGTCGAGATCGGCTCAAACTCGCCGCGCACTTCTTTCGGAGCCAGCGGCTTGGGATCGAAAGTCTCATAATGAGTTGGCCCGCCGTCCAGCCAGATCAAGATGCAGCTTTTGGCTGCCGTGCGAGCAGCCACCCCTGTTTCGGCAGAGATCCCACGGCGCATCATGCCATCGGCGAGCCCCAGGCCGAAGAACCCACCCAGGCCGAATTGAATCGCGTTTCTGCGAGTGACCCCGGCACAATTTCGATAGCTGCTCATCGTTAACTCCCGTCAATCAGCCATTCAGTCTTCGACGATCTGGTTTCGCGATTTCAATTTCACGTCAACCTGCTGCATCTTGTCAGATCGAAAGTATCTCACATTCACTCGATCACCAACTCGATACTTGTGGATGGCCCCCTTTAAGCTATCGAAGTCGGTGATGGGCTCGGAACCAAATTCGGCAACGATATCTCCCACCTGGATACCAGCATCAGCCGCACTCCCGCCCGGTTCGACTCGCGTGATTTGACAGCCATGTTGCTGGGCTTCACCCCAGACACCCAGAAACGGTCCTGTCGAGAGGATCAATGCCATCGCCACAGTCGCAGTCATGGCCACCGTGTTCTGCAGGACATGCAGACAAATCGGCATCACGAGCGTCTTACGCCATTCGTAAGCTGTCGCGAACGCGATCCCCAGAAACGACGCGAGAATCGAATGCAGAACGCCGTAGGTGTGGACAAACCCGAACAACAGACCTTGAAGCAGAATCGCTGACTTGATGTCAACGTGCTGCTTCAGCCAGCGATAAATCATCCCGCGGAAAAACAACTCCTCGCCCAGCGGCCCGGCCGTGCAGGCCGTCAACATGAACAACCAGAACAGGGGATTGCCGAGATTTCTGGCGGCAGGTTCGACGAAGGGATTGGTGTTCTGGTTGATGTTCGGAAAGAGGTACAGCGTGATTCCCAGCACAATTCCCAAGCCTGTCCAAATCATCATCGTCGTTGGAATCGCGATCGCCACCTCGATCGCGGAGGCCAACGGCGGCAATCGAAGTTTGGCACCGCGCAGACGAGCGATGCCAACTGGAAAGAACCACATCCACGCCGTGACGATCACTGTCAGAGGAATCGCCAAAGGTTGCAGCTTTTCGGGATACATTCCCACAGAGATTCGCACGGCGAGAATCGGCAGCAAACCCGCCACCACATCTTCCCAACGCCAATCCAGTTCCGGAAACACCTCGCCCCTGTCATCTGCTCGTGACAAGATTGCATCGGCGGGGAGAGCTTCTTCCGACATCAGGCAACTTAATCCTTGAAGACAAATTCGGGAGTGTTAATGAGCGCCCACATCAAGTCTTCGATGACTCGACGGCGATTCGTATCAGCCTCACGGAACAGACTGACCGCGTCAGTCAACTCGTCTGTCGCAGGCCGACGGGCGTACAACGACAAATACAACTCTTCGACAATTTGCGAGGGCGTCTTGTCCGACTGAGCCAACTCATGAGCTCGACTCTGATCACTCGCGACTTTGCGCGCCAGCGTGTTGGAATTCATCAGGTGCAACGACTGCACGATCGTCGTGTCGAGAGTCCGTTCGCAAGGAGGATCCTGATTCGGATCTTGTCTGCCGAAGGCATCCAGGAACAACGAATCGATGCGAGCGGTCCACAGTTCCTTGGCTCTGGAGCCGATCGGCATCGCCTCAAAGTCCTCGCGAACGCCGGTGGCGGTGCTGACGGTATCGAGCAACACTTCTGCTCGTAGTCGTGTGCGGTAGTGACGCGAAAAGTTGCGGTGATCCGCGATATTCTTGTCGTTGGGAGCCGAATCGAGGCTGTAGACGTACGACGTGGCGATTCTGCGAATCAGTTGCTTGATGTCGTAGTGCTGCGTTCGGAAATCGTCTGCCAGCGCTTTCAACAACGGACCATTGGAGGGTGGATTCGTGGCTCGCAGGTCGTCGATCGGATCGACAAATCCGCGGCCCATCAGATCGGCCCAGACGCGGTTGGTCATTGTTTGAACGAAGAAGTCGTTTTGATCCGACGTAATCCACTCCGCCAGTGCTTCACGTGGATCGTCGAGATTCTCCAGACTTGGTGCCGTCCCGAACAACGGCTTGGGAGTCATTGGCGTATGCTTCAGCGGATGGTTCACTGCCCCATTCGTTCCCGCGAAGATGAATTCTTCCGAACCCGAAATCGGGGCCGAGATTCCGGTTCCCTTGCGGCCCAACTTCGCGAAGTACGCCGCAAACGAATAGAACTCGTCCTGTCCGTAGACTTCAAACGGATGGTGGTGGCACTTCGCGCATTCCAGTCGAATTCCCAGGAACAACTGGCTGACGATCGTCGTCAGTTCCTCCGGAGCCCGCCGGTCTCGGAACATCACCGTGTTGCCGTCGCGGAACGTGCTGCCTCGAGCCGTCAACAGTTCGCGAACGAATTGGTCATAAGGCTTGTTCTTCCGGAAGGCATCGCGAATCCACGAGTCGTACGCCAATGTCGCCTTGATACCGACATGATAAGGATTCGGACGCAGCAGATCGGTCCACTTGTTCGCCCAATGTTCCGCATACTCAGGATGAGCGAGCAGGCGATCGATCAACGCTTCTCGCTTGTTCGTGGCAGCGTCATCTAAGAATGTTTTCGCTTCACTTGCTGGCGGGCCACGGCCAACAATGTCGAGGTAAGCACGTCGCAGAAAAGTATGCTCGGCACAGGGACCAGAGGGAGTGATTCCCAGCGTCTTCAACTTGGCCCAGACTAGATCATCGACGAAGTTCTGCCGCGGCAGCTTGGGATAAACATCGTCACTGGCTGGTTCCGGGTGCGGGACTGCGATGCCACTGACATCGATGTAACCCATGTAGCGAGCCATCACGGCCGTGTCACCGACAATCGGCCCCGCCGTCATCAACCCCGTTTCATTCACTGCGACAACGGCCGCCTCGTTGGACATGTAAGACGACAGACGAGTGACATCGCGGGTTGATCCGTCGCTGTATTTCGCGGTCACGCGCAGTTGCTGCTTGGCCAGTCGTGGCAACACACGTTCACGTGGTTCGACAGACACGCTTGTCAGAGTGGCGGTGGTGGTGGCATCTTGTCGCGGCATCCCCGAGGCGATCCAGTCGGCCAGAATTCGATACTCGGCAGAATCACGTTCGATCCGTTTACCTCCACCATGCGGCAGTTCGCCGATCGGTTTCAGCAACAGCAGGCTGCGTTCGGCGGCCGGAGCAAAAACGCGCCGTCCGCGGCCTTCTTTGGCCAACGCTTCGAAGTCAAAATCGGGGTCGAAACCGAGCAGGCTCAACTGGAAGCCATTCTGCCCCCGTTGCTTCCCATGACAAGGACCGGAATTGCAGGCGTACCGGGACAGCACGGGCATCACATCGCGCTCGAAATCAACAGCCGGTGGCGTCGCGAATTGCCTGACGGTCACGGGGATGGAGACGACATCGCCCCGAACTTCCGTCCGAACCACCGCCTGACCTTCGGCGAGCGGCCTGACATAACCCGAGGTCGAGATGTCAACAACTCCGGCAGGTTCCACGGTGTATCGGACATCACGACTGAAGTCGCGCACCTTCCCGTCGATCTCGACATCGATGACGATCTGACTACCCGCCAGGCGTCCGACTAGGTCAATCTTTTGAGGCGAAACTCGTACCTCGCCCCAGGCGCTGGCGCTGGTACACCACTGCATCACCAGCACAACAGCATTGAAAATCAGCAGCGATGGTAGCTTACGACGAATGAGCATGGAGGGACGGCAGGAGGGATCATTGTCAGGCGGAATCTCCCATCAGGGTATACCGAAATGATCGGCTAGTCCAAGGCCGGAACCACGCAAATTCCGAAAAGGGAGTTACCGCTGATCGTGCCAACTCCGGTTTCCGACGCCATCAGATTAGGCTAACGGCGGAGGACGTGATCTATGTCCCGAGTTCTCGTTTGAGCGCTTCAAGCTCGGCGTCGATCTGGTTTTGGCGATCGTCGGCGACAGGTGTCGCTGCGGGAATCGCAAATCGCCCGGACGAGGCTGGAGGGACGGGTTCGGCGGGGACACCGAGTGCCTCGCGCTTTCGAAGGGCTTCGGACAGGCGGGCTTCCAACGCTCGCTGGATCGTGGCCAAGTGTTCCTTGCTACCGACGGCCGCCTTATGTTGATGTGCGAGGCCGGCGATCAGATCTTCGACTTCGCGTTTCCGCATCAAACTCTGACGTGCTTCCGTTTCGGCTCCGGCAGCCAGTTGTTCGCGGGCCTTATTGTTCCAGGACGCGACCGACTGTCGCTGCTCTTCGATTTCACGTCGCAGGCGTTGTTCGGAATTGGACGCGTTGTTCGCGCTGCGCTGGGCACCGGCCAACCCTTCCTGCATTTCCGTCACGATTTCGGCAATCGCCACGCGAGGATCATTGGCTTGGTTCAGCAGTTGTGTCAGGTTACAGGTGACGATGTCGGTCAGGCGGCTGAAGTAACTCATTCGAGTCTCCTTCAAATGGAACAAATAGGTGAACGCCACGAACCGACGAAATCGGCCGGGTCGTGCGGAATAATTTCTGAGTCAATTCGGCAAGCAAGTGGAAACTTTGGTGCCGCAAGTAGAACCTTCGATAACACACACAACGCAGGATTGGAGGACTTGGATGACATTTCTGTAAGATTTATCCTGCAATTGTCGGATCGACGATCCCGCGTGCCACCAGTTTTTCCCGCAATTTCTCGCGAGCCAGTCGCAGTCGGCTTTTGGTGGTCGGCAAATTCGATTCCATGGCGTCGGCCACCTCGGGCAAACTCAATCCGGCATAAATATGTAAAATGAACGTCAGTCGTTGGTCTTCGGGGATGTGGTGCAGCAGTTCGTCGACGATACGCGCAAATTCGCGCTGGTCGAGTTGCTCTTCGGGGGGCGGCAGAGCATCCGCGAGTCGAGCGATCATTTCGTCACGATCATCGTCGCGATGACGACCCTTGGCGGCGTGGACCAGACAATCGTGAGCCCGCCGACGAGTCGTATCGATCAACAAGTTTCGGGCGATGCGATACATCCACGCCTTAAACGTGCCGCGCGGCAGGTAATCCCACGCGGTGGCATGGATGCGCAGCAAAGTTTCCTGGCTGAGATCTTCGGATAATTGCCAGTCGCGCAATTGGCGATTGAAGAATCCGATCAACGGCGACTGATGGCGCGACACCAATTGCCCAAAGGCGGCTTCATCGCCCCCTTGCATTCGCAGCATCAGTTGATCGTCTTCGTCGTGCATGAAATGGTGTGCTGAATGCGTGCGTCGGTCGACCTGAGACATTCACCGGAAGTTGTCTACTCTAATCGTGTGGAACGCGGTTGCCTACTGCCAGCGTTGGCCTATGGTGCTCAAGTCGGTATGTTCGGCACCCCGGCAATCGCGCCGATACCGATGACATAGAGTGAACAGGATCAGGGTGATGGCTTCGATTTCGCTGGATTATGGAACAACAGGTTGCTGGCACGGCGAAATTGACGACGCCCATTTGCTATGGCAATTCAACGGCCCCCCGGCACTACTTGATGTCGTGGGGACCATCACGGAAGGTCTGCAGAACCCGCTGGACTTCCCCGCTCTGCGTCAGGCATTGGTCCCGGGCGATAAGGTCGTGATCGTCCTCGATCGCCACGTGCCTTCCGCTGCGGAAGTGATTGCCGGCGTCTGGCAGCAGTTGTTGATGGCCGCCATCGCTCCCGAAGACGTGCAGATCCTGCAACCGATCGCATTGACCGGAGTCCGCCCGAACGACCCACGACGATTGCTCCCCGAAAATGTCCGCGATGCCGTCGTCTGGAAAGTCCACGATCCGACCGATGACCAGGGGATTGGCTATCTGGCGTCCAGTGCCGATGGCGAACGCATCTATCTGGCGCGAGATGTCCTGAACGCGGACTTCGTCCTGCCGATCTCGCGGCTGGGCTTCGATCCAGTGCAGGGCCGACGCAGCGTGATGTCGTCGTTCTATCCCGGCCTGTCGAATACCGCCGCCTTTGCCAAATCACGTGGCCAGGGGCACAGCGAACTGGGGCCCGACGAAGAACGCCCACTGAGCCAACGAATTCAAGAGATTGCCTGGCTGCTGGGGATTCAATTCGCTCTGCAAATCATGCCTGCCAGCGGTCACGGTGGTGCGGCCGGGATTCTGGCTGGCAATCCGGAATCGGTCGCTCAACGAGGGCGATCGATGCTCGATTCCAGTTGGCGGATTCGATTCGATCAGCGGGGCGAGACAGCGATTGTCTCGATTCCGTCCAGTCCCGATGATGCAACGGACTGGGACCAACTCGGAGCGGCACTTGAAGCGGCCAGCCGACTAGTCGTTCGCGAAGGCCGAATCATCGTCTTATCGGACCTGGCGGCAGAGCCTGGCCCGGGGATTCAACTGCTGAAGGCCAGCCGTTCGGCCAAAGCCGCGCTGCAACCACTGCGCAGAGAATCGCCACCCGATCTGGTCGCCGCCTCGCAGATCGCCGCCGCTTCAGATTGGGCGTCGGTCTATCTGCTCAGCAAGGTTCCGTCGCAGGTGATCGAAGACGCCTTCATGACGCCGCTTGAATCCGAAGCGGAAGTTTCCCGGCTGGTGCAAACCTGCGACGGCTGCATGGTGCTGGCGGGAGCTCAGCACGTCTACACAGAAGCACCCGCGTGAGGTCCGCCGTAGGGGAATCACCTTTACCACCACGCGTGGAGTGTGGCACGCCCTGAGTCTTCGAAGTGCGTGGGATTTCTGCTTTATTCATGACCACGCCCTTCGCAAAGCCTCAGAGCGTGCCACCCAAACACCGCTGGCCGAGGGTCTGCAGGGCGTCCGATTGTAGAAGTTGCAATAGTTACAACGCCGAAACTGAGTAAGAATTACAAGCCGCCAATTTTCGATGGCCGGTCGCGAAATTTTGTAAGAGCGGCAACTCATTGATTGCCTGTCGCTTACATCAAAAAAACTCGGTGATGCGGCGACCTAATTTCGCGATGGCACGGTCCGTGCAATAGATCTCTTTCGTTGGCAACCCCAACCAAAACAAGAATACCCGAAACCGGTCACTCGACTGCTTTCGAGATTCCGAATTATCCTGCCGGCCCGAGGGAGACGGGCTACGCTCTGCTAAACAGACCCACGTCGAATTTCATGCCGATTAGGCCGGGACGTTACCCGCAACGTCCCGGCCTCTCACCTTCTTTGGGCCTGAAAAGTGAGTGGTTAGTCTTCGGAACGCACCATCTTCTCTTCTCTTCTCTCCGCTCCGGATCGGCTAGACACCGACAGCGCGTTCGGACCCGAGAACGCTTTGCACACCAGGAACCAAAGCGGTGTCGAGCCACCGCACTCCAAAGCCTGCCCTTTGGAGTGCTCCGGCTCGACGGAGCTTTGGTTCCAATCACTAACGAGCCAAATCCGCAAAAACAGAAACTCCAGTCGTAGCACGTTGGGCCTTCGGAACACACATCTATGTCAGAATTGGGCGCTCCGAAGACTACACCCACCCTAACTTTGAACGTCGCGGCTAACCCGATCCATGTGCTTTTCGCTCGGAAAAGCATCTGTCAGTAAACACGCACTTTTTTGAGGAAAATTGAGATTTTCGGGCCTGTTTTGTCCAAATTTGTCCTAGCGTGTCAGAAATCGCCAATTTCTGTCAGTAGCGCACAGCGACGAGTTGCTCACGGCGGCCTGCTATTTCTGAAAACACGCGCAAGAATGTGAAAGACCATCTAGATCGAGTCACCCGATATCGGGGATAATGGTCAGTCGTAATGAGATGCTCGTGGACCGTAACAAACGGCCACACCTGTTGATTGCTAGCTAGCTTTCAACGCGTGTGGCCGTTTTTTTGTGATGATTCTTAACGTGGGATGGGCTTCCAGCCCGTCACTTCTTCGATGGAAGGATCAACTCGCGATGACAAACCAAAACCAAAACAAAGGCGACGGTCTGGAAACCCAACCCACGAAAAAACGGCAGACACCCCCAAAACCCTGCCATGGACTGACAAATACTGCCATTTCGTAAGGTAACGACGGTTTGGTAGCGGCGCAAAAGCCTACGAATCGGCACAACTCGGTCACCGTAAATCCGATGACCAATTGCTCTTTGACAATCTGATGCGAATTGAGGTAGCCGATCTCGCCAAGAGGTTGTGTCTCAGTCGGGGCATTGTCTCACAACCCTTCGCTTGACCCACTCCCCTCGCGCTTCGCAGAATGCGTCTGCTGTCCCTGCTCTGTCAGGAACGCGCGTGCAACGTATCTCTCCGCCTTTGCAAGACTTGCCTTCATGATTGTGACTATCGATGGCCCCGCAGGGACGGGCAAAAGCACTGTGGCCCGGATCCTGGCCACCCGGTTGGGCTTTGAGTTCCTCAATACCGGGGCGATGTACCGCGCAGTCGCTCATGTCTGTCTGCAGCGCCAGGTGGATCTCTCCGATGCGGATGCCGTGGGTCGAATCCCTGAGGGCCTGGAGATCGTCTTTTCAAATAATCGGCTGATTCTCGACGGCCAGGACGTCACCGAGGCCATTCGAGATCAACAGGTCACTCAAGCGGCGTCTTTGGTCGCCGCGAATGTCCAGGTCAGACAACGATTGGTGGAACTGCAACGCTCGGCCGCACGTGGGGTGAGCTTGGTCACCGAGGGACGCGATCAAGGAACCGTGGTCTTTTCCGACGCCGAATGCAAGTTCTTCCTAACAGCCTCACCTCAAGAACGAGCCCAACGTCGCCAGCGCGAATTGCTCGACCGAGGCGAGGCGATCGCATTGGAAGAACTGATGGCTCAGCAGGATTTACGAGATGAACGTGATGAAACGCGCGCCTGCTCACCGCTGGTCCCTGCCACTGACGCGGTGGTGATCGATACGACTCCGATGACCTTGGAAGAAGTGGCTTCTTACTTGGAAGGCTTGGTTCGTAAACGTCTCGAAGCCGCAGAGATGTTCTGAGAACGGTCGCAGACGCCGAACCTGTGCATCGCGTCATGTTTCCCACGCGCCGCTTCGCTGGTGCGTATTATTACGGTGTGACGCCAAGGCCATGATCGGCCGCAAGTTATTTCAGCTGCGGGATGTAAGTCCGCGCGACGGTTTTTGATCTTCAAGGAAACGCCAATTTTGACTACGAATCCCACGCGAGTTGAGATTCGGTTTGTCCGTCGAACTCGTTCGATGAGAAACCGGAGGGGCTATGTGCGATCCAACTACGATTTCGCTGTCCTGGACACGTGAACCTTTCAACACGATCAGCCACATCATTGGTGCGCTGATTTTTGCGGCGCTCGCCGTGCAAATGATTCGTCGGGGTCGCGGCGATTGGCTCAGAACTCTTAGCTTGGCCGTGATGGCTTATGCCTCAATCCAGACGCTCCTGATCAGCAGCGCCTATCATTCCCTCTGGCCCGGTGCCTACCGCGACTTCATGCTGCGAGCCGATGTGGTCGGGATCTTCATTCTCATCGCCGGTAGCATCACCCCTGTGCATATGATTCTGTTTACAGGCGTCGAACGTTGGGCTCCGTTGGCTCTTGCGTGGACCATCGCATTCGGTGGAGCAATTTTGCGAATCGTCTATTTTGACACCTTACCCGGCATCGTGGGGGTCGCAATCTTTCTCGCCTTTGGTTGGGCGACGGCCGTCACGGCCGCGACTTTGTGGTGGCGATTTGGTTGGAAATTCATTCGCTTTGCGGTGCTGTCCGGATTGGCCTACACCGTCGGAGCGATCGTGCTCGTCCAGCACGGACCCATCATCGTCAAAGGGGTCGTTGGTCCTCATGAACTCTGGCACCTGGCAGTCCTGACCGGCTTGGCGCTGCAGTGGGCGTTCGTCTATCAATTCGCCGACGGATTGGCTCCCCGTCAACGCGGGATGTTGATTCCCGTCAACGATGGCTCACTGATGAGTGTGCCGCTGGAAGAATGCCTGCTCCCGATGCCGACTACTGAAGTGCCATCCCAGCGTCGCAGCATTGCTTGATGTTTAGCGACACTGGTTCATTGCCAGAGTTAGTGCATCACTTGGCAGAAGTAATCTGCGATTCTTTCCACACCAGTCCGGCTGCACCCAGGAAAATCAGCCATTCGTAGAATGCCAGATTGCGAGTCATCGATGAAATGCCGCTATACATGAAGAAGCTGGCACTTCGAAACAGGACAAGGCTGGCATGCACGATCAGGCAGATCTGAAGTGACGTCTCGAGTTGTTTCGGCCGCAGAAATGGCCACAGGAATAACAGGGCCAATCCAAATTCCAAACCGCCATAGATGACCAGGAATTCGGATTGCCCTGATCCCGGCTTCAGATCAAATCCAACGAGTTGCGATGTCGCGGCCGGCTTCAAGGAACACCAAGCGGCGAGATACAAATAGACGATGCCGACCGTGGCGAGGAAAATGCGTGAAACGAGCATGCGGTCACTCCGGTTCGAGTTGTCACTCGGGATACACTGAAGAGGGGAACAATGTAGCCAATGCTACTCGTGATCTGCTCGTTATATCCGCGAATCACCCTCGCAAATTAACAGTGGCTACGGTTCAGTCACTTATTGACGAGTCGATCACAGCCGCAAGCAGTCACTTGAGAGCAGCATCAACAGCCTCATCAACTGACGCGAACGGACGCGGACCATCGGGCGTCACTGTGATCTGTCCTCTGCGATCGATCAGGAACACGCCCGGACGAACTTTTCCCGACTCGGTCACTCGGCCCCACTGCGAGTGGATTTTCAGAATGCCTGCGGGCGAGAGCGGGTCGAAGTCGGAAACGAGTGGAAACGGGAACGAACCGACTCGATCCATCGACGCTCGGTTTAACTGAGGGATCGCGTTCGTGACAGCAATCACTTTCACGTTGTGTGCTTGAAGTTCAGGAAAGCGTTCGCGGAGACGCAGTAGTTCCGGATCTTGGTCTGCTCCAGTATCGCCATCGAAAAAGAGAATGATGATCTGATGGCGACCAAGAAAGGTCACCAATCTCACCAGCGTATTGTTCGCATCCAAAGCTTCGAAAATCGGGGCAGGCCGCGCCATCACGGCTGCGGCCACCTGGTCAGAATAATCCTGTGGCTTGTTCGCGGCGACGCGCCACACACAAAGCGCCACCAGCACGATTCCGGCGACGATCGGAATCAACGCCCGACGATCTGGCATACGTTCACTTTCTGAGTTCGCAGCGAACTGGTCGCACGAACGGCGAGGTTCAACCAGCAAGAAACGCCTCAATGCGATCGAGTCCCGCTTTGATTACTTCCTGGCTGGTTGCGAATGATAGTCTCACATAGCCGGGTGCCCCGAAGGCGTCTCCGGTCACCAGTGCGACGTGAGCCTGTTCCAGCAACGCCGTGCAGAAATCGGTGGCGTTGTTGACCACCACGCCGCCGGCTAACGGTTTGCCAAATCGAGAACTGACGTTGAAGAACGCGTAGAACGCTCCCCCAGGTTCGGCGAACGTGACACCGAACTTCTCGCGCCAAGGCTGCAACCGGCCCATCACGTAGTTGCGTCGCTTTTCAAATTCCACTCGCATCGCTTCGACGCTTTGCTGTGGACCGTTGAGGGCCTCGACAGCTGCATACTGACTGACGCTGCAGGGATTGGATGTTTCCTGACTTTGCAGGTTGTCCATCGCCTTGATCGCATCGACCGGTCCAATTGTCCAGCCGATTCGCCAACCGGTCATCGCATAGGCCTTGCTCACGCCACTGACGATGATGGTCCGCTTGGCGACTTCGGGACCGAACGTCGCGAAGCACTTAAATTCAGCTCCCTTGTACAGCAGCTTTTCGTAGATTTCGTCCGACAACACCATGATGTCGCGTTCGACTGCGACATCAGCCAGAGCCTTCAGCTTGTCGATCGGATAGGTCGCCCCGGTCGGGTTGGAAGGGTTGTTGAGCATCATTAGACGAGTTCGCGGCGTGATCGCCTTGCGAAACTGATCGGCCGACATGCAGAAGCCGCTCTCTTCGGTGGTATCGACGATCACTGGGGTTGCGCCAGCCAACTCGACGAGGGCGCTATAGCTGACCCAATATGGCCCTGGAATGATCACCTCATCGCCAGGACCGCACAGCGCGGCCAGCACGTTGTGGATCGAATGCTTGGCACCGTTCGAAATCAGCACTTGAGCCGGAGTGACTTCCAGTTGGTAGTCGCGCTTGTAGGTTTCGCAGACCGCCTTCTTCAATTCTGGAATTCCGCCCGATGCCGTGTAGTGGGTGTGACCCGCTTCCATCGCCGCGACGGCGGCTTTGCGAACGTTTTCGGGCGTGTTAAAGTCGGGTTCGCCCAGCGTGAAGTCGTAAACCGTTATTCCTTTAGCTTTTAACTCTTTCGCTTTGGCAGCAGCGGCCAGCGTGGCAGAGGGCTTGAGGGAACTGACGGCAGGTGACAATCGAACGCCGGACATACAAATCTCTACTTTCCAGAATTCTCGATCCAGGCGCAGCATGAGCGCCCCGCGACAAACAGAATGTCGCCACCTCGATTGTTCAGCCTGATCGATGGATCGTCAAGCAACGCCGGGACTTCGCGACGGAATAGTCCGTCAAAGAACCCCATATTTCTCGAACGCATCAACCGCTTTCATCCCATCGCGAATCGAGTCGCGAACGACGTTTTCGGCATGAACTTTGGCCCACGCTCTCGAAATCGCCTCGGCTTCAACTTCCGGCGGAACCACGACGACTCCATCTTCGTCGGCAAAGACAAGCGATCCCGGCTGAAAGTTCACCCCGTCGATTTCTACGGGCACATCGACGTCGACAACGCGTTGGCGATTCAAACTGTCGTAGACGCAGGTGGCTCGAGCATAAACGGGGAAGTCCATCGATCGGATCTTGGCCACATCGCGAATGGCTCCGTCGATGATCGCGCCGACGCAACCGCGGTTCTTGGCGGCGGTGGTCAGCAGTTCGCCCCAGATGCCGGATCGAATCGAATTCCCGGCCGCGGCAATCAAGACATCGTCGGGCTGGCAAGCATCGACCGCCTGCAGTTCCAATTCATACGGCTTGGGATCGACGTGGGCCATATCAGCCCACAGTGTCGTCTTACATCGCCCCACCAGCAGGTTCGTCCCGGTGTAGGGGATGAACTGCAATCTCGGCGACTGGCGCTTGTATCCCAGTCCGTCCAGAGCGTCGCTGACCACAGCGCTATACAGGTGCTCACGCATCGTCGCGAGCGTGATCTTGGAATCGAAGGGCATGTTGGACCTGCAAGATTGAGGATGTTCCAGACCGCACCGGGCACCGCGCGAATCCAGGCTGCTACTGCTACCATATTCCGGCGCAGTCCGTCCACACTCACGGGAGTTTCCCTATGCCTCGGGTTGGCATCATCGCGTTGATCCAGGAATCCAACACGTTCCTGCCGGGCATCACGACGTTCGAACATTTTCGTCAGGATCTGCTGCTGACTGGCGAACAGGTTCGAAGTCACTTTGCCGATGCGCACCACGAAGTGCGAGGATTCTTCGACGGCCTGGCGCGAGCGAATTTTGAGGCGGTCCCGATCTTCGCGGCGAGGGCTTTGCCGTTTGGGGCGATTGAGCCAGCCGCGTTTGACTCGTTGTTAAAGTTGATGTTAGACGAACTGGAATCGGTTGGGCGACTGGATGGGCTCCTAGTTGCCCCGCACGGAGCAACCGTGGCGCAGTCTCATCCCGACGCCGATGGCTATTGGCTAGCAAAAGTGCGGCAGTTCGCGGGGCCGCAGTTGCCGATCATTGGAACGCTGGACCCGCATGGCAATCTGTCGGTCGATATGGTCAACGCGACGGACGCCTTAACGGCGTATCGAACGAATCCCCATATCGATCAAGAACAGCGTGGTTTAGAAGCTGCGGAGCTCATGGTGCGGACACTCCGTGGGCAAGTCAGTCCCGTGCAGGCGGCCTGCTTCCCCCCGATGCTGATCAACATTGAACGGCAATGTACGTCGGAACCCCCGCTGGACCAGCTGGTCGCGGCATTTGAAGAAGTGCGAGGGCACGCCGGGGTTCTCTCGGCGAGCCTGCTGCTCGGCTTCCCCTACTCCGATGTGGATGAAATGGGAGCATCAGCCTTGGTTGTGACGGATGGCAATCTGCCCCTGGCGAAGTCGCTCGCGGATCAACTTGGTGAGGCGATGTGGTCTGGTCGCGAGGGGCTGGCTGGGACATTCATTTCCGTGGAGGACGCTGTCGCTCAAGCACGGGGGTTGCCCGGTCCGGTCTGTATGCTCGACATGGGCGATAATGTCGGCGGTGGGTCGCCCGCAAATGGGACCTGGCTGGCCCATGCACTGTATCGCCATCAGTTGGGGCCATCCTTCATCTGCCTGTATGACCCCGCCGCGGTGACTCAAGCTGAGTCGGTGGGAGTCGGATCGCGAGTTCGACTGGCAGTCGGTGGCCAGACAGACGACTTGCATGGCACTCCTTTTGTAGCCGAGTTCCTCGTCAAATTTGTGGGCGACGGACGATTCTCGGAGGATCAGGTTCGGCATGGGGGAATCACCGAATTTAATCAAGGCCGCACAGCGATCGTCGAAACTGGCGACGGGCTGCTGACGGTCATGCTAACGACGCGGCGAACGCCTCCGTTCAGTTTGCGGCAACTGACCGCCTTTGGCCTGGACCCTCTCGCATTCCGCGTGCTCGTGGCCAAGGGGGTCAACGCACCTCTGGCAGCCTATCAACCCGTCTGTCCAACCATTTTGCGGGTGAACACGCGTGGCGTGACGATGGCCGATGTCACACAACTTCCCTATCATCATCGCCGTCGTCCGATGTATCCGTTTGAAGTCAAGACGACGTGGCAGCGATAGCGGAGAATTCCGCTAAGTGATCCCGATTTCGCAACGTTGAGGTTTTGTTCGATGCCTTCAGGGATGTGGCGATTTGCCGAGTGGTTGGATCCAATCCCGGAAGAGGCTCGCGTCTCGCTGGGTGAAGGGAATACGCCACTCGTTCGATCAAGGCGACTGGGTCCGAGTGTCGGCCTAAAGAATCTATTCTTCAAGCTGGAGATCACGAATCCCACCGGTTCGTACAAAGATCGATTCGCCTGCGCTGCGATCTCCGACATGGTCGCCAATGGTAAAACCGAGTGTATCGCAACTTCCAGCGGTAACACCGGTGCTGCACTGGCGGCCTACTGTGCCGTCGCTGGGATCAGTTGCGAGATCGCTATCGTCGAAGCGGCCCCTGAAGGCAAGCTGCGACAGATGTTGGCTTACGGAGCGAAGCTGTATCGAGTCCGCGGCTTCGGCGTCGACAGCCATGTCTCTGATCGTGTGATTGATTGTTTACGGCAGCTCAGTGCGCGTCCGTCGGCACAGATGCAGATCAGCGCGTTCGCGCTCAGTCCTGTGGGGATGAGCGGCGTGAAGACGATTGGATTGGAATTGGCCGAGCAAGGTCCGGAACCGTGGGACCATATCTTCGCGATGGCTGGTGGGGGAGGCTTGGTCTTGGCGATCGCCAAAGCGTATGAGCAATTGCTGGAATCGGGCTGCGTTCGCGAGCTTCCCAAAGTCGAATGCGTGCAGCCTGTTGGCAACAACACAATTTCAGGCCCATTGCGTGCGGGCCTCAAGGTGGCTCAGACGACGCAATGCACCAGTCGCATCAGCGGGCTGCAGGTTCCCTCGGTGATCGACGGCAACGAAGTGATCGCCGCCTGCCGTCGCAACGGCGGAACCGGGCATGTTGTTGAAGATGAATTTATCTGGCAGACTCAAGCTCGTCTCGCTCGCGAAGAAGGGATCTTCGCCGAACCCGCCGGATCGACTGCTGTCGCCGGAGCGTTGCAGGCCGCAAAGGAAGGATTGATTGATCCCAACGCCTATGTGGTCTGCCTCGTGACCGGCTCGGCGTTCAAGGATCCACCGTCATTGGAAGCGATGGTCCGCCATACGTCTGCGCCGCTGATCGACTTGTCGGAACTGGAACGACGCGTCGACAATGGGATTTCCACTCTCAGGTGAGCCACGCTGCGTCCGCATGCGGACCGAGTGACACGGATCTCTGCACTAAAACCAGACGCACACCTCAATGCCGATTTGCGATATTCGCCGCAGCAATCACGCTGCAGCGAAGGGTCGGCGTGCTGACGCAGCGCGGCTCACCTGGGCGTTAGGGGGCGTTGTTTGTGAACGGCCTTCCGCACGCGATGCGCGAGAAACGATGGCGGAATTGTTGATCCGGTGGCACGATGGAGATGCAAATCGACCCATGACCCTGGAACAGGCGATCCGCGATGAAGATGAACCGATTAATCCCCATGCTGCCGGTCAGGAGCATGCCCCTGAGCGTGAAGTTTTACTGCCACATGCTGGGCTTCGAGGTGGAGCAACGGAACGACGATTGGGGCTGGGCCATGCTGCGCTTCGATGAATGTCGTTTGATGGTCGATCAATCGATCAACACTCATCCCGACGCATTCCGCGACTCAATCCTCTATCTGTACCCGGAAGATATCGTCGAGTACCACCAGCAGGTGCGAAGCAACGGCCTAACGTTGCCGGAACTCGAAACCACCTTTTACGGTCTGACCGAATTTCGGATCGATGATCCTGACGGAAACCGCTTGTGGATTGGACAACCAATTAACTCGTGAAGGTGATATTTGAAGGTTCGGCCGATGGTCTGTTCACGGAAACGGTTTGTTCGCATTCGCTGTGTTGAGTCCTTGGACGGGACCGCCCAAAGGCGCGGCGATGAAGCGCCCAGTAAGCGTGGATATGTCGTCGCTTTCCTTCACCAGTTCATCAATCTGTGCGCCGGCGTTGTTGTCGTTAAAGGCCATCAAAGCAATGGTTTGCGTGGTACGTGCCGATGCCAATCCTATTCGCCCTGGCGACCTCTTCAGCTAGTACCAGGCGACGGCGGAATGGAAATAGCACTGCTGGGTTCACGGACTGTGATCATGGGAGGAATGTTGCAACGTATGGTTCCCAGCAGTTCGCTGAATCCGATTCAATCCTCTGCAAGAATGCTCGTTGTGAGTCGATGAGTCAGAAGCTGAGTCAGCCCACTGAATCCGTTACCAACACTAGAGCCCTGCGACGTCGAAGCGCGATTCAATGGAGTGTCGGCGGAGCCGTTGTGCTCATGGGAGTGGTTGGTTGGATGATCCTGCCAGGGTCCGAGAGGCGGATTGCTCGTGCAGAATTGTTGCTAGGCGATGGCAAAGCCAAAGAGGCCTTGGCTGCCTTGGAACCGCTGCTGAAAGCGACGCCAGGCAATGGGTCCGCCTGTTTTCTTGCCGGCCAGGCTGCTGTCCGGCTGAAGAATTTCGCGGAGGCGGCGCGTTGGTTTGAGCAAGTTCCTGCCGGGCATCAACGGCGAGCCGAAGCCTGCTTTCGGGCCGCGGATATCCTGCTGCTGCAACTGTATCAACTGTCGCCGGCCGAATCGCTATTGCGTGAGACGTTGAGGCTGCAGCCAGATCATCAGGGTGCTCAAGGGCATCTCGCTGGTTTGTATGGCTTGTGCGGTTTGACGAGTCTCACGACAGAGCTGCGCTTGGAGCGACTCTATGCAGGGAACTTCGCTGAAGTCGATCTGATGCTGCTGGCCTTGGGGGACACGGCCACCGAGAACGCGAACTCGCTGAGCGAGTACATCCAGAACTGCCCCGATGATCCGCTGGTTCTGCTGGCCCGGGCTCATCAGGCCTGGCAGCAACATGATTTTGCGACGGCAAGAGCGTTATACGAACAGGGCCTAGCCCAGCGCGGCGATTTAGACGATGCCCAGGCGCGGTTGGGTCGCATTCTGTGTGAAACCGGAGATGACGCGGAGTTTATCAAATGGCACGCTCAGCTTGCCACGACTGCTGAGAACCATCCTGAAACCTGGGGCGTCCGTGGCGACTGGTCTCTGCGTCAGTCGGACGCGAAGGGGTCCGTCCGCTGCTATTGGGAAGCCGCGCGGCGCGATGCGACTTATCGGCGTGCTCATCATCAGCTTGGGCAAGCGCTCTCATCGCTGGGTGAACAGCGAATTGCCGAGGCGTTCCAACACCGCAATGCCGTATTGCAGGAATTGCTGCTGGCCGCCAAGCATTATGGTCTGGAATCGACATCGACCAGTGCTCTGCGCGCGGTTACTGCAGCCGACGCGTGCAGTCAAACTTGGGAAGCCTGGGGGTGGGCCGAGGCGGCTAGGCATCGACCGCCAAAACTTTCGGGGAATTGGCCCGAAAACGTTCGCCCAGCCCCCAACACGCCGCGAGTTCTAGTTACCGCGCAGCCGGCGCTACAACACAATCTTGGTCACTATCCTCTGCCCCAGTGGATGCAGCAGCCTGGACAATACCGTCCTCCGACTTTGCCAGAACAAAATGAGGTGACGGCAATTCACTTCACCGACGATGCCGCGCTGACGGGGCTGCGCTTTGCATACGTCAACGGCGACGATCTTCCCGGACCTGGAATGCGGATGTTCCAATTCAGCGGCGGGGGCGTCGGCGTGATCGATTATGATCGAGACGGCTGGCCAGACCTGTACTTCACGCAGGGGGGACGATGGCCGGTCCCCGATGCGAACCCGCCGTCGGACATGCTGTTTCGAAATCGTGACGGTCAGTCGTTTGAAAATGTTTCCAGCCTGGCGGGGATCATCGAGACAGACTACAGCCAGGGACTGACGGTTGGTGACATTGACTGCGATGGGTGGCCTGATCTGTTCATCGCCAACGTCGCCGGGAATCGGTTGTTTCGAAACAACGGCGATGGAACGTTTGACGACATCACCCCGCAGATTCGCCTTGGTGAAAATCGCTGGTCGACTAGTGTGGCCTGCGCCGATTTGAATGGCGATGCGCTGCCCGACTTGTTCGTGGTGAATTACCTTTCTGGAAAGGATCTGCTCGATCGGATCTGCCGACAGGAGAACGGAGTCCCCCGATCTTGCACGCCGCACGAATTTGAAGCGGCCGAGGATCAGGTCCTCTTGAATCTGGGAGACGGCCGCTTCCGTGATGTGTCAGCCGAAGCGGGTGTGATTGCACCGGGCGGCAAGGGACTGGGAGTGGTGGCGGCAGACTTCGACGGCACCGGCCGACTGAGCCTGTTTGTCGCCAATGACACGACTGGCAACTTCTTCTTTCAAAACAAGACCGCTCATCCGGGCGATGCTCCCAAGTTTGAGGAGAACGCCATCGTCACGGGACTAGCTTTCGATCGCGAGGGGCGGTCTCAAGCGTGTATGGGGATCGCGGCGGACGACGCGAACGGCGACGAGCAGTTGGATCTCTTCGTCACCAATTACTTCAATGAAGCCAATACGTTGTACCAGCGACAACCGGGCCTGATGTTTCTGGATACCACCAGCGAAGCGGGCCTGACCGAGCCGAGTTTGAAGCAGCTTGGCTTCGGAACCCAATTTCTTGATGCAGACCTCGATGGCTGGCCAGACCTGATCGTGACGAACGGCCACGTCGATGATGAGACTGCTCGCGGGGTGCCATTGCACATGCCAACGCAATTTTTCCGCAACCGTGGGAACGGACGCTTCGCCGAAGTCGCCGCGACGCAACTGGGAGACTGGTTCAAGGGAAAATACCTCGGCCGCGGGTTGGCCCGACTGGACTGGAACCGCGACGGCCGCGAGGACTTTGCCGTGAACAATCTGGACAGCCCGGCCGCATTGCTCACCAACGACTCGCCACCTTTGGGGCGATATCTGGCGATCGAACTCGTCGGGACGGTGTCAGCGCGTGAACCGACTGGCGCAACGATCCAAGTGAAGACCAGCACCCGGTCGCTCTCGAAACAACTGACAGCGGGCGATGGCTACATGGCCAGCAACGAACGACGGCTGACCTTCGGTGTCGGCGCGGACGAACATGTGGAGGTCATGATCCACTGGCCATCAGGTCGACACGACACCTTCACTGGAGTGCAGACGGGAGCGGCCTGGCTGGCGATCGAGGGACGTTCTGGCCTGATTCAGGTCGATTCGCGAAAGTAAGCTATCGAATCCGGCCGGCTGATTGGATCGATCGCAAAAGAAAAAATCCCTGCATGGAAAGAGTTCCACCAGCAGGGATTTTCTAGATTCGAGAAGAATGGACGATACAAGACTCGAACTTGTGACCTCCACGATGTCAACGTGGCGCTCTAACCAACTGAGCTAATCGTCCGGGGTACTGGGCTTCAGCAAACTGAATCGCTGTTCCCTGCAGGAGGGGAAACGATAAGTTCCGGACTTCGCCGGGTCAAGTGAGCAGTAGGGATTCGCCAACTGGCTGGTGGAGAAGTGGTTGCGTGGGAACAGTCGTGATTGATTTGATGCCTGTGACGGCTCAGGCGGTTTCGGGCAAGGCGATCGCCGTGGCGGTCGCCATGCTGCGCGTGTGCGAGATCGTGATCAGGAGTTCGCCAATCCCCAACGAGGTGGCGTATTTACGTGTGCTGCCGTGCAGCGTCACGTAGGGCTGGCCGCTGGGGCGGACGAGGATTTCGATGTCGGTCCAGCCGACATCCTTCGTAAAGCCGGTCCCCAGGGCCTTCATCACCGCCTCTTTTGCGGCCCAACGGCCGGCGAAGTGCTGAGCGGCTTCGCGGCGAGGTTGGCAGTGCTGGATTTCGGCCGCGGTGAAGGTGCGCTCCAGAAAGTGGTCGCCGTGGTCAGCGATCATTTTCGCGATGCGTTCGACATCAACAATGTCCGTTCCCAGGCCCAGGATCATGCTGCGGCCTTTGGTTGGCGGACCCAGTAAGCCAGACAGACAGATCCGGCTGTTCCGAGCAGCAGTTCGGCCCCCCAGAAGACCTCGGGCCACGGGCTGGACCAGTCCCCCAACAGAGAGACTCGGCGGATGAGGTACGTGTGCAGGCGGTCGCCGAACGTGGGGGTTTCCTCTTTCGGTGCGGCCTCTCCCATTTGGGCAGCAACGAGGGCCGCGACGGGATGAAAATTGTTGTCGGGCGGTTTGATCGTTGGCTGCAACGCCACGGTTTGGCAGACGCTGCCGACCAGTCCGGCGAGTGTCGTCGCGGCGATCAACGCGATGACGGTGCTGGTCACTCGGACGTGCAACAGGGCGGCGAGTCGTGTCTGGATGAGGGCGTTCAGCAATCCAAACGCCAATGAGAACAGACCGAGCAATCGGATGCGGGCGGGTGCATGTGCCGCGACGAGCGCCAATGCCGCTGTGGAAATCAACGCCGCCAGAGCGAACATGAGGATTGAGCCTGCTTCGGGCGGGGGCGGAGGCGGGTCAGATTCGGGGAGGGACGTGTTAGTCATGGAGTGGCAACGGATTCGATCAGGAATTCTCAAAGGTGACGCGCGGGTTCACGACAACGTACAAGATGTCGGAGATGAGAATGCCCAGCAAGGTCAAGACAGCGGACAGCATCAGTGTCATCAACACCATATCGTATTCGCGCTCCTCCATGCTGCGGTACGACAGCAGTCCCATTCCCGGAATCTGGAAGATCACCTCAATTATGACGCTGCCACCGACCAGAAAGGGGAGCAACGACGCCAACAGCGTAATGACAGGGAAGAGGCTGTTTCGCAGGGCATGAACCAGGATGACTCGACTGCGACCGGCCCCTTTGGCCTCGGCAGTGCGAATATAGTCCTGTCGAATGACTTCCAGCATGCCGGCTCGCATCTGACGACTGACATAGGCCAATCCGCCGTAAGTCATGCAGATTACTGGCAGGACAATGTGTCGTCCGTAGTCCTGTAGTTGCTGCCAAGTTGTCATCGAATCGAAGTCGCGGGATGTCAGATTGAGAATGGGCAACCAGCCCATAAACAGCATTCGCAGGATCTCGGCCACCCAGAACGACGGGAGGCTGTACATGATGAAGAGCATGACAGTGGTGATGCGATCCGTTGGCGAATTGGGATTCGCCGCACTGATGATCCCCAATGGGATTGCGGCCACGTAGATCAACAAGAACACGATCGAGTTTAAGATCACGGTAATTTTGAGGGCCGCCCAAAGTTCGCTCCAGATCGGCTGGTTCTTCTGGAACAGCACTAGATCGCCGTGAGCCAATCGATCCAGGAATTTGACGAACTGAATGTGCAGTGGCTGATCAAACGCCCAACGCTCGCGAAACTTTTTCTCGGCGGATTCGGTCCCACGATCTGCATTAAGCCCCGCCGCGGCCTGGCCCACGCCTCCAAATTTCAGCGAGGCAGGGTCACCCGGTGCCAGCTTGATCACGATGAACGAGATGACGAGGATCCCGAACAGGGTCGGAATCATCAGTAACAGTCGTTTGATCAGATAGTTTGCCATCAGTGGTCGACGTCTTAATTCGTGGTCCGGACTTCGCTCGATCCGACGGACTGCACGTCTAGTGCAGTTGCTCATCCTTGGGGACGTACCATTCGGTGAGATCGAATCCGGGTCGCAAGCGGTACCATTTGACGTTACGGAATCGTTTGTGATAGGCCCCGAACTCCTTCGGAACCCACAGGAAGAGGTAGGGCTGTTCTGAATCGATCAGCCGGTGGAAGGACGAATGGATTTTCTTCCGTTTTTCGAGATCCACGGTGACTCGCAGCATTTCGATCAGCGAGTCTGCGACAGGATTGGCGAACGAGATCGCGTTGGCTCCTCGTTTGTGTCGCCCGGCTTCGGAACTATGCCAAACCTGAAAAGGGTCCGACTCGGGCGCCATCGCCCACCCCAACATGACGACATCGCACTCTTTGGCCTGCACCTTCTCGATGAACGAAGCCCATTCTTGCTCGACAATCTGCAGCGCAATGCCGGCTTGTTTCAGGTTCTTCTGGAGAATCTGACACAGTTGCGAGTTGATGGGTTTTCCCTTCGCAGTCTGCAGGGTCACGGAAAATTTGACACCGTCGCGATCGAGGATCCCATCGCCGTCGGAATCAATCCACCCGGCTTCGGCAAGCAGTTCGCTGGCGGTGTCGGGCGAGTAAGCCAGCGGGGCGACTTGTCGATCGTATCCGGGACCAAAATAGTACTGCGTTCCCGAGACAACGACACCGGCGCCATGCAGCTTGGAGTCGACAAAATCTTGACGATCAAGCAGCAGTGCCATCGCGATGCGAACGCGGCGATCCTGGAATTGTGGTGCCAGGAAGTTCCATCCGAAGAATGTGAACCGGGGCGCATACCACGATGCTTGCACGTAATCTTTACTTTGAGCTTCGGGCAGGTTGGGCCAGTCCTCGAAATATTGCTCGGGCGACATGTCATAGAAGAAGTCGATTTCGCCCGCTTTCAAGGCAGCCATGGCGGTGACTTGATCGGTGATGAACTTGTAAATGATTCGGTCCAGATGCCCCGCGCGCGGCTTGTTCCAGTAGTTAGCGTTCTTCACGAGTTCCACGCGATCATTCGCCTGCCATTTGTCGATGACGTACGGGCCGGTGCCGAGCGGAGCGCGGTTGTAACGGCTATCAGTGTTAAAGAACTTACCGAATTCCTGACCGTGAGCACTGATCTTGTTCTGTGCTTTCTCTTCCTCGGGTGTGAGGCTGTCGAGCACCAGCTCGCGGCCCTGTTCTTTGAAGATATTCGCGAAGAAATGGAACGGCGGCGTATAACCAGTGATGCCGTAGGTGAATTCGAACGCCATGAAATACTGCTGGCGATATCGCATCCGAATCACGTGCGGGTCTAACGCACTGCATTCAATCAAGTCGGCATAATAGGTTCGAATCATGTCGCCATCGACGTGGGGGCTGTTCAGCAGGGCATAAGCGAATTCGATATCCTTGGACGTAAACGGGGCTCCGTCTGACCATTTGACATCATCACGCAGGTAGTACGTGTAGTAAGTCTCCTGGTGGAGGTCGATCCAGTCCTCTGCTTTCAAGTTCAACCCGGGTTCGCCGGATGACTTGATCCATTCATGCAACGGATTCTCGGGCGTTGCGGGCGTGACCGTCAGCGATTTGTCATCGCCACGTGTCGCTTTTCCGTAGACTTCGGCACCGACCTTAAGCGTGTATTTTCCAGTGGGAAGAGCCGAAATGTGAACCTTGCCGTCCGGGTTGCTCCAGAAGTGATAGCCTGTGGGCCGTGCCCCTTCGACGCGCCCCAGCGGATAGACGCCCACCCAGACCTCGCCAAAAGGTTTTCCATCTTTGTCAGTTGTCGTGAAGGTGATGACCGGCGGCTCGGATGGTTTCTTGCCGGCTGCGGCGAGGGGAGCTGCGGTGTATTCGAACTCCAACGTGGTTTGTGGAGTTCCCCCTTCGGCCGCGATGCGGCGTTCGTGGCCGGGATAGTCGGGTGACAGCTTGACCGAATCTTCGATGACCCATTGCTTGGCGATCGACGGCTCAAATTCGAAAGTCTCGGGGTTCTGACGAGCCAGGCCTTCTTGAACCTGGTGCAGACAGATGTAAGTCTTGACAGCAGAATTTTCCACGATGGGGTTCAGAACCTTGGGCTCGGAATTAAAGCGAATTGTCAAGGTATCGCCATCGACGGGCTGGCCCGATTTGTCAGCAAGGGGATTGCCCACATCAGCGGGAATTTTGCCGATCAATTGCAACGTTTCGCTTTTCAAGACCTGTCGAGGAATCTTGATCCCATCGACTTCGGTCATGATTTCAATCTTGGGAACGTCGGGATAGTCTTCCCAGCCCCCTGTTTTTGTAGAGGTCGACTGGCCGTCAGGCTTATCGCCTGGAGCGTTCGGTGTCGATGAATCCGATGTTTCCGTGATCTCTGTTCGCTTAGGCGGAGGAACCGGAGAACTTGATGTTGTGCAACCGCAGACCAGAAGCGAGAGCGAGCACAAAGCAGCGAATGCAGCGCGAAGTTCTTTCCGAGCCATAACGAAGATGTCCTTCCAGTTGGATCAATCGATTCCATAATTGGCTGGCGGGCGCAAACCGATCCAGCGAGTGAATTCTCGCAAAGCCGCAGGCAATCGACAAGGCGGATGCGGGGCTTCTGGGCTTGAATCAACGATGCCATGACTGCTGTTTCCGAACAATCTTCAAGGCGCAGGATCAGGCTCGCGGGGGAGCTCGCCGAGGCCCCAGAATGCGAATCATGAAGAAGAATGCTGCCGCGACGGGGAGAACCACTTTGAGGGGAACCTTCGTTCGCCCGACGGCCAGTGCCAAGGCGATCGCCACGATCAATGTGCCCCAGGTCATGCGACCGAGAACTTCATGTCGTGTGATCGAAGGGAGGGCTAGCCAGAAGGCTCCCATCACCAGGCCAACTTTCAAGCAAGCTCCCGCCCACATCCCCTGGCTGCCATCGGCTCCGGTCAGTACCAGAATCCCGGCCGCGACCAGCAGCACCAACGCGATGCTGCCGACGAGCGTACGATTGATTGTGACCGGTTGTTGGTTCATCCCGGGATTATGCCGGGTCCATTGAAATGTTGAAATGACGCGAGGTGCCAACTCGATGGAGAACTGCATAATCGCGGTCAGGCAATTCGACAAACGAGAGATTACATCGCTGAAATGGGCTGATCGCTTGCGACCGAGTGGCCGTCGCGAGCAGAATGGGGAGCCCTCGCGATGAGCTGCCAGCGAAGTACTGCCCAAGATCCTGCCAGTGGAGTCTGTTCCCGTGATTCGTGGTTTTGATCGATCGTTTTCATTTTTGACGTTCGCCGTCGTCGTGGCGTTGAGTTCGACATCGCTGATCGCCGCCGAGCCATTTCAACTGAAAGACCAGGATCGCGTTGTTTTCCTCGGGGCGACATTTGTCGAACGAGAAGGCCAATTCGGATACCTCGAAACAGCGCTCACCACAGCCTGGCCCGATCGTCAGATCACGTTTCGCAACCTTGGCTGGAGTGGCGATACAGTCTGGGCCGATTCGCGCGGAATCTTCGATCCACCACATGTCGGTTACCAGCGGATGCTGGAACTGGTGAAAGAACTCAAGCCGACAGTCATCGTGTTCGGTTATGGCCAGAATGAATCCTATGCGGGCGACGCCGGCCTGGAATCGTTTGTTCGTCAGTTCGAAAAGCTGTGCGATGACTTGAAGCCGATGAACGCTCGATTTGTGTTCCTGACGCCGACGCGGTTGGAACGCCCTGTCCCGCCACTGCCAGATGCCAGCCGTCAGAACTCGATGTTGGCAAAGTACGCAGAGGCCGTCCGCCAACTGGCGTCGCATCGCGATGCTCCTGTTATCGACCTGTTTGCTCTCGACCTGCCGTCCGCAAAGCTGACTGAGAACGGAATGCACTTCGGGCCAGATGGGTATGCGGCGATTGCTCAAGCGGTCCGCAAGCAACTTAAGCTGGAACCACGCGGGCTAACTTCGGTCCAGGAAGAGCAGATCCGTCAGCAGATCGTGGAAAAGAACATGCTGTTCTTCCATCGCTGGCGACCGCAAAACATTACGTACCTGACGGGCTTTCGCAAACACGAGCAGGGCAACAACGCCGTTGAGATTGCTCAGTTCGATCCCCTGGTCGAACAGATCGAAGTGAAGGTCAACGAGCTCAAGAAACCTTAGCCATTCGTCAGATCAGTTTCGGGTCATCCGCACTGATGCCCGGATTATTTTTTAAACGCTCATCCCTTGTTTCGGGTTTTGATATGAATCGTGCTGGATTGCTGTTTGCCCTTGGATTTTTGCTGCTCGCTCAGAACGTGTACGCTCAACGCGAACTGAAAGATATTCCGATTCCGCATCCTGAAGAGGAACGCAAGACGTTCGTGCTTGCGGACGGATTCGAAGTCAATCTGTTTGCGGCCGATCCCAAGTTGCACAAGCCGATTCAGATCAACTTCGATCCGCAGGGCCGACTGTGGGTCGCGGCATCCGAAGTCTATCCACAGATCGCTCCGGGTCAGAAGGCGAACGACAAGATTCTGGTGCTGGAAGATGTTGATGGGGACGGGGTCGCGGATAAGACGACGGTCTTCGCCGACGGCCTGCTGATTCCGACGGCTGTCGAACCGGGTGATGGCGGCGCCTATGTCGCCAACAGTACTGAGCTGGTGCATTTCCAGGATACGGATGGCGACGGCAAGGCGGATCGCTCGCGAATCGTGCTGAGCGGCTTTGGAACTGAAGACACACATCACATCCTGCACACCTTTCGCTGGGGGATGGATGGGATGCTGTACATGAACCAATCGATTTACATTCACAGCCACATCGAAACGCCGTACGGAGTGAAGCGACTGAACGCGGGCGGGATCTGGCAATTCCGTCCCGAGACCATGCAGTTGAACGTGTTTGCTCGCGGGTGGGTGAATACGTGGGGACACGCGTTCGATCGCTGGGGTCAATCGTTCGCGACAGATGGCGCGGGTGGCGAAGGGATCAACTATGTGGTGCCCGGAGCATCATATCCCGCAGTCTATGGTGTACCCCGAATCCTGCACGGCTTGAATCCGGGCAGCCCGAAGTACTGTGGTTTGGAAGTCGTTGATGGACGACATCTGCCCGACGACTGGCAGGGCAATTTGATCACTCACGATTTCCGTGGCCATCGCGTCTGCCGATTTGTGGTCAGTGACGACGGATCCGGATTTGCGGCACGGCAGCAAGCCGACTTAATCAGCACCCCACACGTGGCATTTCGTCCGATCGACGTGAAGCAGGGTCCAGACGGAGCCATCTATATTGCCGACTGGTACAACCCGATCATCCAACACGGCGAAGTCGATTTCCGAGACCCTCGACGAGACCACACGCACGGCCGCATCTGGCGAATCACCGCCAAGGGCCGCAAGACGGTTCCTCGACCAAAGTTGGTTGGGACTGATCCGGCCACGTTGCTGGATTCACTGAAGTCGCCCGAAAGCTACGAACGGCAGCACGCAAAGCGGGCGTTGAAAGAGTTGGGCACCGACAAGGTTGGTCCGGCTTTGGACAAGTGGGTCGCAAGCTTGGACGCGAAAGACCCTCAGTTCGAGCATCATCGGCTGGAAGGGCTGTGGATGTACCAATCGCTGGACATCCCGAACCCGGCTCTGCTGGAGGCAGTTTTGAAATCGAAGACACCACAGGCACGAGCAGCCGGCGTGCGCGTGGTACCTCATTGGAAAGAACAACTCCCTGCGGCGCTGACTTGGCTGGAAGCCGCCATCGCCGACGAGCATCCACGCGTGCAGTCTGAAGCGATCCGTGCTTTGTCGGAATTCCAGGATTTGCGTGCCGCGGCGTTGGCATTGCGAGCCGCCGATAGGCCACTCGATCAATATGCGGACTATGCCTTGTGGCAAACCAGTCGAGAACTGGCCCCCGTCTGGTTGCCCGCTCTGGTCGATCACAAATTCGACTTTGACGGGAATGTCGGACGACTGCTGTTCGCGGTCAAAGCGGCGGAGTCAGGTGCCGCGGTCCCGGTACTGCTCTCGAAATTCAAAGAGGGCAAGGTACCTGCGGCACTGCAGGAGCAACTGCTGGAGACTGTGGCGGCATTGGGCAACGCCGACCAATTGAAGCTGGTCTTCGATCTGGCACTGGCACCGGATACTCAACTTGAATCGACAGCAACGCTGTTGCGGACACTCGGCAATGCCAAGCGATCTCGTAACGTGCAGCCTTCTGGCGATCTTGCCGGGATTGCAGGAGCACTCAAGTCTGACAGTGCCGCGGTGCGATTCGCGGCCGTTGACTGCGTCGGTGCCTGGAAGCTGGAATCGCAGCGAGGCTTGATCAGCGCAATCGCTCAGGACAACCAACTAACCCCGGCCACGCGCTCAGCAGCAATGGCGGCAGTGGCCCAGTTAGGAACCTCCGCCAGCCACGAATTGCTCGGCAAAATCGCGACCTCGGATCCCAATGAAGTGATCAGTGGAACGGCGTTAGGTTTACTGGTCGCACTCGATCCCGGTCGCGCGGCGAAAATGTCGATCGAATGGTTCAGCAAGTCGAAAGACGCCGCGGTACAAGCTCATTTGATTACCGCCTTCCTGCAACACAAAGGTGGACCGGACATCCTGGCGGGAGCGCTCGCTGAGCAGCAGGTTCCGGAAGACGTGGCCAAGATTGCGTTGCGGACTGTCACAGGATCGGGGCGGCAGGAAGCCAAACTGATTGACGCACTGAGTAAGGCGGGCGGCATCGTTAGCATGGCCAAAGTTCTATCGCCGGAAGAAATGGCGACGCTGGTTACCGCCATTAAGGAACAGGGACAGCCTGTTCGTGGCGAGCAGATCTTCCGACGAGCCGAGCTGAATTGCCTGAAGTGCCACGCGATTGGTGGAGCGGGTGGCAAGGTCGGGCCTGACCTGGTGAGCATCGGCTCAAGTGCTCAGGTCGACTATCTGGTCGACTCGATCCTGCAGCCGAACAAAGCGGTGAAAGAGGGCTATCATTCGGTCGTGGTGCAGACGGACGACGGGAAAGTCATCACGGGGATCAAGCTGCGTCAGACCGATAGCGATCTGCTGCTGCGGGATGTCGAGGACCGCGAGCTGACGATTCCGCTCAACAAGATCGAAGAGCAGGTCGCGGGCTCTTCTTTGATGCCAGTGGGTCTTGTCGACAAGCTGACGCGATCCGAACTGATCGACCTGGTGCGATTCCTGTCGGAACTCGGCAAGCCTGGTCCTTACGCTGCCGTGACCGCGCGCGTTGTGCGTCGTTGGGAAACGCTGCAGCCGACGAATGAAACCTATACACGGATGTATCGCACAAGCGATACGCAAGTGATTGGCGACGACCGGGGCCTGTCCTGGGTGCCCGCTTATAGTGCCGTGGCCGGAGCAATCCCGCTGCAGGATGTGCTCGACTTCACGATGAAGGAACGGCTGGGCGAGGCGGCTCGTAAAGTTGGCTTCCTGCGTTGCCGAATCAATGTCACGACAGCGGGTGCGGTGGGACTGGCGATCGGCGATGCACAAGGTCTGCAATTGTGGATCGACGGCAAGCCTGTTGACGTTCGCGAGAAGCTCGATCTGCCTCTACCCATTGGCGAGCACATCGTCACGTTTTCCGTGAACTTGCTGACTCGGAAAGCCCCCGTCCGACTGGAACTGTACGACGTTGCGGGATCGCCCGCGCAGGCCCAATTCGTCTCGGGGAAGTGACTCAGTCTCTGGCAGACACCGGCCACACCTGATTGACGGCAACTGCCGTCGCTGGGTGTAGCCGCTTTTGTTTCCGGGCTCTTTTGATCTAAGCGGCCCTTGATGTGGTAAACCACAGTGTTACTCGCGAGTCGCCCAGACTCGGATTTCTCCATCACCTTCGATTTCCACATTCACGACATTCGGGCAGCAGCAGATCGGGCAGTCTTCCACATATTCTTGCGAAGGCCCCTGAGTCGGATCGATGGGAATCACAATCTCTTCACCGCACGACTCACAGATATAGCTGGGATCGTCTTCAACTTCGGGGCGGCGTTTGGGGCGACGTTTCACGTTCAGGATTAGCTCGAATGGAACGGGGATGACACGTCCGCGATTATCCATTGCGTTTGAGCGATCAACAACCCCACGGTGGTGGTTGCTCCACTTCGGGAATTCTCGTGTCAGAATGAAAATCGCCCAACCGCGACAATTTGTGCGATTGGGCGATCTATTGAATAGACAGTTCGACCGGGTTTAGTGGCAGAACTGCAATTGCTTCGTGGCACCAAGGCCTTCCACGGCCTGATTTGCGGTGGGGAACACGACCGAGCCGACCGGCATCCAGCTCATTTCGGCTGATGCGTCGCGAGCTCGCAGGCGTTCATGTCGATAGCTGTGACCACCGATGACCGGAACGTTCATTTTGACGATCTGATCACATTGGCTGAAACGATACGCAACGACGTGAACCGGGGCGAAATCTACGCAATTCTGAACTTCTACGATCTCGAAGCCCAAATCGCGTTCTTCTTCGGTCAATTCTGCAGAGTAATCAGCGTAGGTTTCCAGCACGATTGCTTCCTTTCTCACACATCGTCGCTCAATCCGTCCAAAACCCGCCCCAAATGCTTCTTTAGCACTTGTCGCGCCAGCAACTGAGAGGACACACGAAATACAGCTTAGGTGACCGCCTTATTACATCAAAAATGTGTAACTTCTCTTAAGTCATATTGCGCAGACGAAATACGGCGAAACGCGTTCCGGTGGGCGAGACGATTTTTCCTCAGGATCGATGACGGATTGTGGCCAGGCCTGAACAAACTTTTTTGTCAGCGCGGAAATCGATCAAACCGGTGGGCTCCCGCTGCGCATACCGTAATTTCGTCGCCACTAACCGATCTGTCGTAACCGTTAACCGCTGGCGATTCGAACCTGCGATGACCATAATCAGACGGCACGTCTCTGCAACTTAGAATCAGCAGGTCAGAGGTATCGCGATGCTCTCTGCTTCTCACCGTTCCTTCGCCCGACGGACCATCGTGGCGCTCTTCATCGTCACCTCCGCCGTGACGCGATATGCATTGGCTGCCGATGATGCGGTGCCATCGGGGCCAAGCATCGAGCCCATCGACTTCGCCGCGACTGCTGCAGCGCAAGCCGATTCGATGTCGCCCGCGACGGGCTCGTCCTCATGGGGATTCGCGATCTTTTCCCCAGACAGCAAGTGGATTGCCACGGTGATGCAACCCGAAGGAGACGGAGCAAAAGCCGACGTCTTTATCTGGGAAGTCGCCACGGCCAAGAAGCACAGTCAATACAGCCAGCCAGGACGAATTGTCGCAGTTGCCTTTGCTCACGATGGCAAGTCTTTGGCGATCGGCCCGAATGGGCCACAGTACGGCGTGGTGATCGTTGATGTCGCAACGGGCGATGTCCAGCAAACATTGCCCGGCCCGGCCGCTCGAGCGAACTGCTTGGCCTGGTCACCTGACGGCAAGCGACTCGCACTGGGCAGCACGGCCGACAAGACCGTCCGCGAGTGGGATGTGGCGAAGAAGAAATTCGTGAAGGCTCATGAGTTGGATCTGACTCACATTCACACCGTCGCTTTCGCCAAGGACGGAGGACTGCTCGCAGTCGGTTCGCCGATGCGTGAGCGAATTGTGCTGCATGTCGTCGATGCGGCAACCGGCAAAATGGTCCATTCGTTGACCGGCCACAAAGAGATGATCGAGGGAGCGGAATTTTCGCCGGATGCCACTCGAGTTGTCTCCGCCGGCTGGGATGCGATCGTACGAGTCTGGGATGTGACCAAGGGTGAGTCGATTGCCGAGCTGAAAGGACACAAACGCGGCGTCAGTACGGTCTCGCAATCGGCTGACGGAAAGCGGATCGCTTCGGCGAACACTCGCGAGTTCAAACTTTGGGACGGCGAGAAAAAAGAGCAACTGGCCGATCTGGGCGGCGAGAACAACGGGGCCAAGCAAGTCGCGATGTCCCCCGACGGGGCGTGGCTGGTGTCGATCATGCGTGATGGAACAGCGCATCTGTGGGATGTGCAGAAGCAGTCACAGAAGACGACACTTGACCGCAACCCTCAGGCGACCGAGACCGCGAGCACCGAACCATCGGATGGCGAACCATCGGCAACACCCCCGCTTTCTGATGCGCCGGAACCCGAAGCTATTCAGGCGTTGGCTTATTCGAAAGATGGTCGCTGGCTGGCGATTGCTCGCGAGGATGGACGCATCTCCATTCGCACGGCAGTCGACGGCAAAGTACACCGGGAACTGGAAGCGTTCGGCGATGTGGCATCGAGCGTCGCGTTCAGTCCCGACAGCCAGCTACTCGCTTCTGGAAGCTTTGAGAAAATCATCAAAGTCTGGAAGGTAGAAAGCGGCGAGCAAGTTGCCGAGCTTGCCGGGCATGCCAACTGGGTCTTTGGCGTGACGTTTTCGAACGACGGCCAGACGCTGGCCTCGGCGAGTTACGACAAGAAGGTCAAGTTGTGGAGTATTCCCGATTCCAAAGAGATTGCGACGTTGGCCGGTCACACGGCCGGGGTTCGCTCGGTCTCGTTCACTCGCGATGGCAAGCACCTGATTAGTGGTGGTAGCGATCGAACCGCCATCGTGTGGGATGTGGCCACACACATGCAGGTCGCAGTGCTCAAAGGACACATGGCGGCGATCCGTGATATTGCTTGTTCACCCGATGGCGGGACCGTCGCGACAGCGAGCGAAGACGCCACAATCAAGCTGTGGAAGACAAGTGACTGGACCGAGCGCGCCGTCGCCAAAGGAGCCGACGGAGTCATGTTCTGGTGCCTGTCGTTCTCGCCACAGGGACGGACATTGGCAGGTGGTGCCTTCGATGGAACAGTCAAGCTCTTCGACCCCAGTGACGGCAAGGAGCGATCGACCCTGCGTGGGCCGACGGATGCGATCACATCCGTGGTGTTTGCACCCGATGCGCACGAGATCATCGCGGGGAGCATCGACAAGTCGTTCCGTCGCTGGAAGGCCCAGAAGGCGGTCGCCACCACGACTGCCACCGGTGAAACCAAGGCTCCAGAACTGAAGTCCGCCGAGGCGAATACGGCGCTGAACGCGATCACGTTTAAGATCGGCCAGCCGGTCTCTTCGCTAGCGTTCGACAAAGGGGGAAAGTTGCTTGCCGTGGGAACGGGGGCCTATCGCGTGGCTGGGTCATTGCAACTTTGGGATGTCGTCAAGAACGAAAAGAAGTGGCAAACGACCGAGTTCAAGTTTGGCGTGCCTGGCGTGGCCTTTTCGTCGAAGGACCAGCAACTGGCGATCGGAAATTTCGCAGACAACTTCCTGCGCCTGTACAACGTCGCCGATGGTGAGCGATTGAAAGAGCTGCGGGGTCATCGATCGAAAGTGCATGGGGTGGCGTATTCTCCGAACGGAAAGTATCTGGCGACCTCGTCATTGGATCGCGATGTCAAACTGTGGGATACTGCCACGAACCGCGAAGTGAAGACGTTCGTCGGACACAAGGACTATGTATTCTCGGTCGAGTTCTCGCCGGATGGAACACAGTTGCTGACTGCGAGTGCTGACAAGACGGTGCGGATGTGGAACGTGGAGTCGGGCAAGCAAGTGCACGAATTGACCGGCCATCAAGGGATGATCCAGCAAGCGGTATTTTCTCGGGACGGCTCGTTGATCATCACCGGCGGCAGTGATAACAACGGTCGCGTATACGACTCAGCGTCTGGCGATTACTTGTTCTCCTTGCGGGGTCATCGCAACAAGGTGGAATCGGTCGCGTTTTCGCCGAATGGGCAACTGATCGCGACCGGTTCGAGCGATCGAACTGTCCGCTTGTGGGACGCCACGTGCGGTGCCGAAGTGTTCAAGCTGACTCAAGAAGGCATTGTGCGTGCCGTCATGTTTACGCCCGACGGAAAGCATCTGGCGACCGGATGTGATGACAACACGGTGAAGCTATGGGATGTGACGGCGTTCGGCAAGAAGTAAACGGCGAAAGAACCTGATGCCGGAACTGCCAGACATCACCGTCTACCTGGAAGCATTGGAGCCGCGGATCGTCGGGCAAATTCTGGAGCGGACGCGGATCGTCAGTCCATTCTTGTTGCGGACGTTTGAGCCTGCCATCGAGTCGCTGCACGGCAAGCCAGTGACAGCATTGCGACGCTTGGGAAAGCGAATTGCGATCCAGTTTGAGGGCGATGACTGGCTGGTCCTGCATCTGATGATCGCGGGGCGATTGCACTGGAAACCTGCAGGCGCCAAGCTGACGGGCAAGATCGGGCTCGCTGCATTCGACTTCACGAACGGTTCATTGCAACTGACCGAAGCGGGCTCGAAGCGACGCGCTTCGCTGTACTTGATTGCAGGCGAGGCGAATGCGCTGAAACAGGATCCCGGCGGTATCGACATCTTCACCATCACGCTGGATGAATTCACGTCGGCATTGACCAGCGGAAATCACACGTTGAAGCGGTCGCTGACCGATCCGCATTTGTTCAGCGGAATTGGGAATGCGTATTCCGATGAAATCCTGCATCGAGCTCGCCTGTCACCGATCAAGCTGACTCAGAAGCTGACGGGCGATGAGATTGAACGGCTGCTCGCGGCAACTCGCGAAACGATGCAGATCTGGATCGATCGACTACGCACGGAAGCAAACGGAGAATTTCCAGAAGGGATCACGGCGTTTCGCAAAGAGATGGCGGTTCACGGGCGATTTGGCAAGCCCTGCCCCGACTGCGGTTCGCCGGTGCAGCGGATTCGCTATGCCGACAATGAAACAAACTATTGCGCGCGATGTCAGACAGACGGCAAAGTGCTGGCAGACCGTTCGCTGTCGCGACTGCTCAAGGACGACTGGCCGCGGTCAATTGACGAATGGTCACACGAGTAGCCGCGCTACGGCTACGTGACTGCACCGCGTGAAACAACGTCGCCTCGAGTCGCAATTGCGGCATCAATTCGAGCGATCTTGTCGGCTGTCAATTGCCAGTTCATGGTGCCGGCGTTGTCGATGATCTGGTCGGGACGCTTGGCCCCGCAGAGCGCCACCGTGATCCCGGGTCGCTGGATAGTCCAGTTCAAGACAAGTTGCGCGAGCGGGACGTTTGCCTCCTCAGCCAGCGGTCGCAACAGATCGAGGAAGTCCTGGTTCTTGTCCCACTGTTCGCCCGCAAACATCGGGTACTTGCGACGGCCATCTTTAGGATCAAACTGAAAGTTTCGTGGCAGCTTGCCAGCCAACAGGCCCTTCAGCAGTGGCCAGTACACCATCACAGAAACATTGTTCTCAATACACCACGGCAACTGCGATGATTCGATCTCGCGTTGTAGCATATTGTAATGGGGCTGATAGGCCGAGACGGGGCAGATGGCATGGAACTCGGCGAGTTGCGCCAGCGAGAAGTTGGACGCGCCTACGCTGCGAATCTTGCCGCTGTCAAGCAGCCCCTTCAGTGCAGCCGCCGATTCGGTCAGCGGGACATTCGGATCGGGAGCGTGCAGGTAATGCAAATCGATTCGATCAGTGTTCAATCGACGTAGACTCTCTTCGCACTCCAGTTGCAGTGTCTTCGCACTGGCATCCTTCTGTTGGACTCGATCCTTCCAGTGGATCCCTCCTTTGGAGGCGATCACGATCTGATCGCGCCGCGAACCAAGGGCCTTCGCAATCAGCTTTTCGCTCTCGCCTTCATAGCCGTAGCAATACGCGGTATCGAAGAAATTGATCCCGTGATCGACGGCCGCCTGCAGCGTGGCCAGGCTGTTCGCTTCGGTGACATCGATGCTGGTGACCCCGGCGATTGGCCAGCAACCCATCGCAATGGGGGTCACCATGATCCCCGTCCGACCAATTTCGCGGAGCGGTGCCATTATTGAACCAGGCCTTTGGTGAGCGACATGAACGCTGTTTCCAAGTTGACTTCCTCTTCTCGGAACAGCGTCAGTTGGAAGCCGTGCTGAATCAACATTGTTGGTAGATCGCTGTAGTCCAGGACATCGGGCTTAAGCGTCGTGTCGATGGTCTGTTTGACAATCTCGACCTTGGCGACCTGATCGCATTGTTCGAGCAGCCGAGCGGCCTTTTCCATGTTTTCTTTGACACGGATCTGCAGCATGATCTGCTGACGTGCCTTCCGCATCACCTCATCGACATAGCCATCGATGATGAGGTTTCCCTTTTCGATCATGCCGACGCGAGTACAGACATCGGCCAGTTCGGGAAGGATGTGGCTAGAGACGATGACCGTCTTCTTCATCTCACCGAGTTTTTTCAGCAGGTTGCGGATCTCAATACGAGCTCGCGGGTCCAATCCGCTGGCGGGTTCGTCGAGCAACAGCACTTGAGGGTCGTGCAGCAGCGTGCGGGCCAGGCCGATTCGCTGTGTCTGACCACGCGACAACTGGTTGACCATGGCATCCCGTTTGAACGCCATGTCGACGAGTTCGAGCTTATCTTCGCAGACTTTGCGTCGACCTGGACCATTGATGCGATAAGCCGCGGCGAAGAATTCCAGGTACTCGATGACCGTCATGTCGTCGTACACACCGAAGAAGTCGGGCATGTAGCCGACCAGCCGCCGGATCTCGCGCTGATTGGTGTAGATCGACTGACCGCAGATATAGGCTTCGCCGTAGTCCGGATTCAGCAACGTCGCGATCATTCGCATGGTCGTCGTTTTGCCCGAGCCGTTCGGCCCGATGAAACCAAAGACATCGCCCTCTTTCAGCGAGAGATTGATCTCGTTGACGGCGATCAAGTGCCCGTATCGTTTGGTCAGTTGTCGAGTTTCGATCATGGTTTGAAATGACTGCCTGAGACAGAGCGGCTTAGGTTACTTATCAAGACGTTCGAGAGCGGGCCTGAGATCCATGCTGACCCTTTTCACGGGCAACACAATTCGCACAAATGTGGTTTCGCGATCCGGTGCGACCTCTTTGCCGCTCAATTGGAGTGATGCGACCGGCGCATTCAATCGTCCGAACAGAACCGCACGCCCCAGCCGGAGCAGGTGCGATAGATCTTCTTTTTCCAGCAGCCGGTTGGTCAGTCCCGTGTACTTGATACCGCCGACTTCATTGTGAAATGTCAGAATGCGCAACACATCCGCGGGATCTCGCGAGAGAGGGTCGTAGCTGACGAACTGGCTGGCGACATCGGTCGCCTGCGACCCTTGGGGTCGCCCTGCTGCCGTTTTGCCAGTGAGAAATGCTCGCAGTTCTCGTGGGTAAACATTCGGCTGGTCAACTCGTAGAACTTGCCGAGGTGCCAGAGGGAGTGACTGCGGATCTTCGCGGGTTTTCTTGTGGCGATAGATGCGGTTGCCAAACGCCAGAACCCAATCTTCAATCGGTCCCGGCAGACGATGAGTGATCGTTCCCGAGAGCTGACCAACCCCATTGCTTTGCAGGTCGCTGTCGACCAATCCTGCGGCGGAATCGTGAAACTCGGCTAATAATGGTTTCGAAGACCACTGCATCAGCGGTAGATCGTCAATCGACTTTCCATCGGAGACTCGATAATCGGTCGCGCCGACCTGCACATTCGCCGGCCGCAACATTCCGGTAAACGCCGTTTCGGCGACCCCAGACCAACTGGTGTGCTGCGACTTCGATCCCGAGGCGACCTTGGAATTGACGGCCACAGATTGACGTTCCGTGGAAGGACTATAGATGTTCGTCCACAGACGCTGGTGGCATGTCGATGAGTTTGCATCAATGTTGACGATGTTGAGCTGATTCACGTGAAGTGCGGTTCCATTCCACGTTTTCGCCACACTGCCAGCAAACAGTGCCGCCAGACTGATCCAGAGGGGAAACGTAATCCAGGTGCCGCGTGGCCATTTCAATAGCCGATGAACCAACAGATAGTCGATGGGCCCAATAGCCAGCAGCAGCAGAACCATCAAGCCCATGACGAACCACGGGGACGCTCGATTCACGCCCGCGAAGTCTTCTTGTCCTGCATGCAACTGCGTGGCGAGATCTGTGATTCCCGTCGTACTCAGTTGAGTATTGCGAGGAATGCTGCCGGCTGTCGTCAAGAGATCAGAGGTATCCGCAAGACGACGCGTCAATGATGACAATTCACTCCATTTGCTCAGCGGGGGCTGCGTCACATCCAACGAGAGGATCGTCGCTGATCCCAGTCCATAAGGGGAGCGCACCAACAAGGCATCGTCGCGACTGCCGGCCAGAACTTCACCCTGAATGACTTTCACGCTGGGAATGGGGAGTCGTCCCAACAGAATTCGGACGTTTTTTCGCGCAAACGATTCGAGTCTGCCAAACTCACTGACCGTGACAGGTTGATCCCCCACGGTCGCAGGTAGCCAACTGGCGAATGGTTGGACGATCGCCTGAGCCAACTTGGGATCCTGAGGAAGCGAAATCAGCAGGCGGCCTCCACTGGCGACCCAATCACGGACCGCATCGGCCTGAGTCGAAGTCAGCACGGTCTGCCCCGCAATGACGAGCATCGAAACGGAATCATACGCCCGAGCATCGATCGGCAATTCTTCCACGCCGACATCGACCGCACGAGAAGATCCCGCCTTCTCGACTAATCGTGAGGCATCAGACTTCGCGTCGCTCCAGTCGAACCCTGGAGGATTCCCGACGGTCGCCACCAAACGAACACTGGGATCAATGGGCGCTGCGGACGCGGCGCCCAGTGGTCCCAACGACTTCGCCGTCCAGATCGTTTTCCCCGAGGACGCAGCGACCACGGTCACTTCGAGTACGGGATTGAGATTTCCAACTTTGAAGTAGCCTCGCAGAGTCTGCCTGCCTGACGACAGGTCTGACGGCGACGAGAACGTCACGCGGTTGCCATCGGGATCAGGTGCTGTCACGCGAACTTCGTATGTCCCTGCTTCTGCGATCTCCATTTGGATGGCGGCTTCGGCCCAGCTACCAATCAAGTAGCTGCCTCGCCAACCAAGTCGCAATACAGGCTCTTCCGCTCGAACGACCGGGCAGGCCGCCACCAAAGAGAGGAAAGCCGCCGACCAAAGCATGGTACGGAAGCGAGATTGGCAGACACGAAGGACACCCCAAGACCGGTACTGGGGGGATGCTTCTTCAGGCGAACATTCAGACGACCCGCTCACCGAAACTCCGCAGAATGTTGAGAGATAGATCGAATCTGCCCGCGAACCTGATCGCCGCAAAACGAGCATGATACGTCGGTCCGGACGAAAGCGTGAGCGCCGTGACGAGTTTGCGGACGAAATTCACAGCCCCTACGCCGAAGTTTCGGCCATCAATCCCTGCAGGAATGTCGCGAGTCCTTCGAAAACCTCCATCGGAATCTGATGGCCACCTCGAAACGGGATGAATTCGACCTTCATCTTCGCGCTTTTCAAGAGATCTCGCAGCCACTCGGCAGCCGCGAATGGCAGCAACGGATCTTGCGTCCCATGGCTTTGAAGTACGCGCAGTCCACTGTGGAGTGGGGCACGTTTCTGCCACTCGGGTTCATGCAGCAACGTTCCGGACATTGCGATCAAACCCGCGACATTCTCATCCAGGTGAAGCGCACTATCTGTCGTCAGCATCGCCCCTTGCGAAAAGCCGCCGAGTACGATTTTCGATAGTGGCAGGCCCGTCCTCGTTTTTACCGCCTCCACGACTTGAAGCAACTTTTCACGAGCATTGACCAAGCCCTCGGGACATTCCTGACGCATCTCTCGATACCGGCCGGTGGCATTCGCGAGTTGCAGTTTCACCATGTCGATCGGCCACCAGGCTCGCCCACCGGGCATTCCTAGTTTGTCGAGCGACAACGGCGCTTCTGGAAAGACGAACTGAACTCGGTCTTGAAGTGCAGGGATTTGGTCGAGTAACTCTTCGCCGATGGGAACTAAGTCCGAACCCGAGGCACCATACCCGTGGCACAGAATGACAACGAGACTTGGTTTGGCACCTTCTGGCAGATCGTCCACCAGACGACATTTTAAGCTGCCAAGCGTCTCAAGTTGCTGTTTCATCTGTACTTCCTTCGAGGCCATCGATTTGCGTTGCGCCATTTGCGATTGTGATGAACGGCCTGCGCGAGGGCAAGCCGCGAATTCTTGCACAGAGAGGCGGGTGATTTGGCGGGCTAACCGATAATTACACTGTTTTCAGTTGGATTTAGTGGGACAAATCGGCAAACCCCGATAGACTATGTTTCCGCTTCCGGTTGCTCCTGCCTGCTGCTTTCATCCGAAGGGTCGTCGTATGACTCGATCTCGAACGAACGTTGTCTACCTGCTACTCGCCTGCGCGATCATTTTTGGTCTGGCAGAATCGGCATCAGCGCGCATCAGTTCTGGTACCTTCCGCCGCTACATGCAGCAGCAGCAAAAAGCTCAACAGCAAATGATGCAGCAGGAGCAGAAGGCGATGCAGCAAGAGATGATGCGGCAGGCCGCCATCGAAAAGCAGCGGAAGGAAAACTTGGCGAAGGCATCCAAGGCGCGCCACGATAAAGAAGAGCAGCATCGCCAAGACCTGATCAACAAACGGAAAGCCGAGCAGGCGACACGCTCGACATCGGCAACAGAGACGCCGGTCAAAGCGACAGCGGCCAAAAAATAGTCGCTGTTCGGCGAAATTGACCGACTCAAGATCCGGAATTCACTGCCGCAGTTCTCTCAGTTCCGTCGATAGAATCATAGGCATTTTTTGATGTGTAAGTTCCGGCTGCTTGACCCCTCGGGCAAGTTTGGCCTACACTACACATAAGAGCCTGCTGATTTTCCGCCCAGTTTCTTCGGGATCTCACAATCTCACGGAAGCTCCTGCCCGAAACGAACTTCAACCACTAGAGGTGTGAAGATGTTGACATTTCTTGGCCAGCCATCGCGCTACTGTGACGGCATCAGTCGCCGAGGTTTCCTGAAAGTGGGAGCCTTCACCTTCGGGTCTGCTGCCGCTTTGTCCTTACCCGACATCCTGCGTGCCGAATCATTGGCTGGGCACTACAGTTCGAAAAAAGCCGTGATCAACATTTTCCTGGGTGGAGGACCGCCGCACCAGGACATGTGGGACATCAAGGTTGACGCCCCTCGTGAAATCCGAGGTGAGTTCGATCCGATCGCGACCAATGTCTCAGGAATCGAAATTGGCGAATGCTTTCCGCGTATCGCCAGCATGATGGATAAATTCGTCGCGATTCGCTCGGTCGTCGGCTGCGACGGGGCTCATGATGGCTTCCAGTGCTTAACCGGATGGCCTCGCAACAGCATCTCGTCCGTGGGTGGTCGCCCCAGCATTGGTTCAGTCGCAGGAAAGATGTTTGGTCCGACCGATCCGGGGGTGCCTCCATCGGTCGCCCTCTGCGAGCGGACTCAACACGTCCCCTGGTCGGAACCGGGCGGGGCTGGTTTCCTGGGTTCAGCGTTTCAGGCCTTCAAGCCGCAAGGCGAAGGGACCAGCGATATGAAGCTGAATGGCATCGATCTCAATCGACTCCAGGATCGCAAATCCCTGCTCCATGGTTTGGACCAATTGAAGCGTGATGTGGACGCGACCGGAATGCTGCGGGGAATGGACGCCTTCTCGGAAGCAGCCTTCGGAGTGTTAACTTCCAGCCGATTGGTCGATGCACTGGACCTCAGCAAAGAAGATCCGAAAGTTCGCGAACGATATGGCGACGGCAAGCCTTATCTGTATCAATACGATGGGGCGCCCACTTGCAATGAGCATCTGCTGATCGCGCGTCGCCTGGTCGAAGTGGGCGTTCGGTCGGTCACCCTGACGTTTGGCCGTTGGGACAGCCATGGGCAAAACTTCCAGTTGGTTCGCGATCATGGCAGCAAGCTGGATCAATGTGTGAGTGCCCTGGTCCGTGACCTGGACGAACGTGGCATGCTGAATGACGTGACAGTCGCCGTCTGGGGCGAATTTGGTCGCACCCCGCGCATCAATCCAGGGGCTGGACGCGATCACTGGCCACAGGTGAGCTGTGCTCTGTTGGCCGGCGGTGGCATGCGAACTGGCCAAGTCATTGGTTCGACGAACCGACTCGGAGAATATGCCAAGGATCGACCGGTCCACGTTCAAGAAGTCGTCGGCACGATCTACCGCAACCTGGGGATCGACCCGATGACCACGACGTTGAAAGATCCGACAGGACGACCGCAGTATCTACTCGACAAACGCGAGCCAATTACCGAATTGGTGTGACCGCGTGTCAGCCGAATAGCGGCCAATTGATCGAAAATAGCCCAGCGGAACTTTCCGCGCGGGCTGTTTTTGTTTTCAGAGCGGCAAGTTCGTCGGCTGGTTGTCTCTTGTCCACGTGAATATCCTGTTGAACGTGAACCGGCACCAAATTTGTAGCAGAGGAGATTCCGACTTCAGTACGATTCAATCGTTCGCCAGCTTCGGGCCACGTTTCCAAGGGACGACGGCATCATGATTCCTCGATTTCAACACATCTTGATCCCGCTGGATTTTACCGAGAAGAATCTGGAGGCGCTGAACATCGCCTTCGACCTGGCCGTGGTCAATCGCGCTCGAGTGACGCTGCTGCACGTCGTCGAGCAAATCAGCGGCGAAGCGGATGAGGAACTGGCGTCGTTCTATACACGTTTGCGAGTCCGCGCCGAGGCCGAGTTGGAATCGCGATCGCAGCGATTCGATCAAGTCGGAATTGTCGTCGATTGCAAAATTCGGATTGGTCGTCGGCTACACGAAATCGTCACGGATTCGATCGATCGAGCCGCCGATTTGATCGTGATGAGTTCCCACAAGCCAGACTTGGATCACCTGCTTCAGACCTGGGCGACACTCAGCTATCAGGTATCGGTGCTGTGCCAATGTCCCGTATTGCTTGTGAAATGATGGATCGAGTGAATTCTGCGCGGGACCGCCATTTGAGCCGCGTCCCTCACAATCGGCCATGGGTCACGATATCGTCTTCGTGTCACGCTGCCCCGGATCAGTCTCGGTTGTTGCTTCGAAGAAAGACGGACGAATGAGCTTGAGTAACTCCGAAGATCAGCCGTCTGAAGTCTCACCCGTGCGAGTGGTTCTCATCAGCAGTGTGATGTTCGTCTTCATTTCGTATTGGCGAGTCGCGGCGATCATTCTGTGCGATCTGGCCAGCACGGCCTACTACATCGGCGGCATCGTCGAGCATTCAATTGGACCCGCGGCACCGTGGTTCATCCTGGCTGTCATGGTCTTCAGCTACGCCGTTCGCTCGGTCTACATCGAAAGCTGTTCGATGTACGTGCGGGGCGGCGTCTACAAGATCGTCAAAGAATCACTCGGCCGCACGCTGGCGAAAGTCGCGGTCTCAGCGTTGCTGTTCGACTACGTGCTGACTGGCCCGATCAGTAGTGTCTCGGCGGGCCAGTACATCATGGGACTAATCCTGGAATCGATTTCACACATATCGGGGACGACGGTTTCACCCGAAGCTCGCGATTGGTGGAAGTCGGTTGGCTCGGTCGTGATCGCTTGTGCGATCACGATCTATTTCTACCGAGTGAACATCGTTGGCATCCACGAGTCGAGCGACAAAGCTCTCAAGATCATGATTGCGACGGCGATCATGGGCGTCGTAATTCTGGGTTGGTCCACGTTGACTCTAATCATGGAAGGCCCTCGCAACGCGGTCACCTTTCAGCCAACGTTCGTCCCGAAAGAGAATCCCGCCACGGGGCAAATGGACAGTCCGTTGGGATTTCTCGAAGGGACGTCATTCGGCGATCAGCTATTGCAGTTGGATGGCTGGAGTTGGTTGTCGGCGATCGGATTTCTTGGTGTGTTCCTGGCATTCGGCCACTCAGTATTGGCGATGAGCGGCGAAGAAACTCTGGCGCAAATCTACCGCGAGGTCGAATCACCCAAGCTGGCGAACTTCAAACGCGCCGCCTTCATCGTGTTCATCGTCAGCTTGCTGTTGACTGGTGGCATCAGCGTGCTGGCAGTGCTCGTGATACCCGATAGCGTTCGAACGTCGCAATACTCGGACAACCTGATCGGGGGTCTGGCGATGAATGTCTACGGGCCACCGCTGGCGCGGTTGTTACTGAATGCATTCGTCGTTGTCGTCGGATCGGTATTGTTAGCAGGCGCTGTGAATACGGCGATTATCGGCTCGAACGGTGTCCTGAATCGAGTGGCCGAAGACGGGGTTCTTCCGGAATGGATATTAAAGCCACACCCCAAGTTTGGAACGACTCATCGAATTCTGACGCTGATCTTTGGCCTGCAGATGTTCACGATCCTCCTCAGTCGCGGAGATGTCCTGCTGCTGGGAGAAGCCTATGCCTTCGGCGTCGTCTGGAGTTTCGTATTCAATTGCCTGGCGATGCTGGTGCTGCGTTTCAAGGATCCGAATCGTCCGCGCGGATTCAAGGTTCCCCTCAATTTCACAATTGGAGGTGTCGAACTACCGATCGGCCTGGCACTGATCTTCCTGGTGTTGCTGATTTCCGCGGTGATGAATGCACTGACCAAGGAGATCGCGACGATCACTGGCAGTTGCTTCACTGCGGTGTTGTTCATTCTGTTCACGATCACTGATCGGAATCGATCGGGGAAGGCCGACGTTGCTGGCAGCGAGCATGTCGATCAATTTAATGAAATCGAGACCGAGACCGTTACTGAGAAAACGCTGGGCCTGACGCATCGTTATCGCAAGCTGGTGGCGGTGCGGTCACCGGATCAGATGATTGCACTCGACAAGGTCCTTGAAGAGACGGACCCAGAAACCACGGACATCATTGTGATGAAAGCGCACGTTCGCCCCGTCGGTGGAGTGACTTCTGAGCCGGTCGGGTTGGGGCAGTACGAACGGCAGTTGATCAATGCTGTCGAGCACCATGCCGAAGTTGCTGGCAAGACGGTGATTCCGATTCTTGTTTCGACAAACAATTCACTCCATGCGTTATTGCAAACGGCCCTCGCTATCGGTGTTCAAGAAATCATCATCGGAACGTCCGAGAAGTTTACTCCCGACCAGCAATTAAATTTAGTGGCATCAGGCTGGAAGAGTCTTCGTCCTGATACATCGCCGCCGCTAACAGTCCGAATTGTTGGAGGGAATCGGGACATCTCTCTGAATCTGAATGGAGGATACCGTATTCCAAAATCACTCGCGCGAGAATCGCGATCGGTGGAAGAACTCCGGGCTGCCGGGGTTGGTGTCGATCGGGTACTACTGCTGCATGACGGGAGTCAGCGATCAAGTGAGTTGTTCCGACTTCTGCTGACGATGCTCGATCGAAGCGTGACATTGGACATCCTTCCGGTCGGGGAAAGCACAGGGGATTTGTTGAAAAACGATCTACAGGAAGCTCGACGTTTGGAAAGACGATCAAGCTCCGTTCAACTCCAATCAAACGGTAAGTTTGCAGACGGCCTGATCCGGGCCATCCGCGAAGGGGGCATCGATGCTGTCGTGGCGCGACAATCGCTGGCCACATTCGGTAGCGATGCCGGTGGCGTGAAAACTTCCTGGGTCGATGACGTTGAGCATCAAGTTCGCTGCCAGGTATTCCTGGCGGCCGAGATCACCTAACTCATTCGACTAGATAAACGTCGTTCGCCGGGGCCAGAAGTGTCGATGGGGAAATCGTCATTCCGAGAACGGTCACAAAGCGAACCGTCCCCGCCACAAAACTGATGTCATAGTGTGATAGCGCTCCGATGAGCGTAATGTGTCCCCACTTCGCATAGATCGCACCCTGCAGTGTCGCTGCACCCAGCAGACCCTGATGAGTGATCACGATCGGACGCGGATCTTGTCGTCGTTGGTAGATCCACATTCCATCGAAGGGACTGCCCGGGCTATCCAATCCGCTGAATTTGCTGCCAAAAGCAGCCAATCCATCGATGACGACGCTGGGAATCAGGCTGAGAATGGGTGCTCGAGCCGGTGCGTTCTCACCGTCATTGCTATCGGGCAACCCAGATGATGCGTCGTAGCTGGCGTTATCAGTAATGTAGAACATGACTCCTTTCGCGGTGATGTTTCCGGCCACGACGCTGAGCGAAATATTCGTGATCGGATTCTTCTTTCTAATGATGTACACGCCCGGCTTAAACGTGACGTTTCCAGAGATCACTTCGATCCAGTCGTAAACACCAGGGTAGAGCGTGGTACTTCCCAGCAGCGGCAGCGTGAGGACTGTGACGCCCCCTTTTAAGGTCGACTTCACATTCGTCGGATCATTGGTGACCGTGGGTGCCGGGAGTGACTTGTAGGGATCTGGCACAGGCATCCGGTTGGCGCGCAATGGATTCGGCTTGCCTGAAACGAATGAGCCATAGTTCGATGGAGTATCGACGCCGCCTGAAACGCGAATATCGCGAGCCGTGAAATGTGTTAAGGGAATCAGGGCGGTGCAGATGACTCCGCAAGGAAGAAGTGTCGTCGTCCCGGCAGGATCGCCATTTTCGTCACGCGTTCCCCAGGTGTTGTTGACCAGCACGGCACCGTCGACATCGACTCGCCCCAATCCTTCTATCTCCAGGCCACCTGTCAGGGCTGGCAAGGGCGAGATTCCAATCGGTAGCCCGAGGATGTTGAGAACAGGAGGCGTCGGGTCCAGCACGACAACAGCAGCACCCGCCGTCGATGCTTCGATCGCAGCCACCGAACGCACCTGCACCCGCGATTGCTGACCGGCACCGACGACACGACTGAACGAATTATTGCGATCACGAGTCGCGATGACTTCCAGGCAGTTCGCCTTCCCGGCATGCCGACCGCTTGTCGGAGGTATATTGACTGTGACGGTCGCATCACTCAGGCCATTCCAAGACTGGATACAGGCCTGCGCCATCGCAGTTGCTTCGGCCCCCGACTTGCCTTGCTGTAATGCCAGTGTGGCAGCGGTTGAAGCAGCGTCTGCCGCCTGCTTCAGGTTCTGATTGTCGATCGAATGCAATCCGATATCGAACACCAATCCGATCAATCCGAAGATGGCCGGGACCGAAATGCCCAGCAACACCAGAACTTTTCCCGATCGGCGACTTCGCATAGATCGGTTATGTGTGGAAGGTTCGACTGCTATTTGTTGTGGACTGAACGTTTTGGCCCGCATGGTGATAACTCCAGAATTAATGCAAAATCTTCATCGTCGCGTTTGCAGTGAGATTGATTGTTCCCATCCATGCCGTCACGGGTGTCATCGGATCGCGTTTGAAGGTCAAGCGGGTTGTCACGCGATCATCGACCAGATTCGTGCCGTCCAGCCATGTGATCTGAACCGTCACTTTCGCAGGCGGCATCGTGACGCAGTACGGCTTAACGGCTTGGCCCACGGCGGATGCGTCGTTGCCATTCGTCGAGACGGCAGCCGGTCCCCAGGCCCCAGTGGGATCGACACCGGAGCCGCGAACGATGGATTCGCGAGCCAGCCGGCGGGCCGCCAGTGAAAGCATATTTGATTGGAAAGCGACCAGACCCAAATCGAACATCGTGAAGAGCACACTGAACAGCAGGGACAAGACGATGGCCGACTCAACGACAGTCGTTCCCGCACGACAATTCAAAGCGCAGTGAGTCCGGGCCGCGAGAAGCGAGACTTTCGCTTCAAAAATCGCGGCCCGGCCGGAGGCTCGTCCGGACTCACCTGCTTGTCGGCGTGTTGAATCAATGGAATTTCTGCGGCGCATGGAACGGCCCCGTTGGTAGGTACGAGATTGAGTGCAGCGGGAAAATCACCGATCGAAAACCGGCTATTGGTACTGCCGCATCTCGACTCGATAGTGCAGAGACAACTTCGTTGGGAAGCCCGGCCAAGGGACAATGGTCGTGTGCATGTAGCGCAAATCAACCACAACTTGTGTCGATTGATCCGCGTTCGCGTTGGTCGAGATCGTGGTCTGCAGTTGAGTCGGATCAAACCTCTTGAAGCTGGCCATCTCGGACTGAATCGCGTCCTTGATTCGTGATTCCCACAAGGAGCGCGAAGCAGGGACGACGCGATGAGTGGCCGCATGGTCCGCCCCAGTCCGCCCGGCATTGGATAAGACGAGATATGTGCTGACAATGCCGCCCAAATCGAACGTCAGCATCGCCAGTGACAAAAGCATTGGCAGCACGACTGCCATCTCGACTGCGGCAGCCCCACGCCGAGAGACGCCGTACTTCGTCGATGCGACCACTGAATTCAACAACTCAGGTCGGCAAGGGGCGCGCGAACATCTGCGAGTCAACATTTTTCACCTCGAAGGACATGCGGGGAAGCAAGGTCGTTCGTCGAATCGACTATCAACGGATTAGCAGGACGAATCGAAAGATTTGAACTGGAGCACCTCGACGACGTGGTCCGCCACGGGAGAACCCGTCGCGGATGATCACTCAATTCGTGATCGCATTGTCATCGATGCTCAACTAAAGCTCGTGTTGCATATCGCGTCAAATTTCCGTGGCAAACCACGTATTTTGGAACACGGCTCGGCCTCTATTCGGCAGCTTCTTTTGGCTTCTAAATCTTACTGATTTCCATGGTCTTAAGCTGGTTGCATAAGATGGATTGCGACTCGCCCGATTGAGAGATTCTCCGGAGGATTGATGGTGGCCACACCATTGCCGGAGCTGAATAGGGCAATCTCTTCTTGCCGAGTCATCGAGTCCAACGGCAACGGGATTCGATCGGTTAGAGTTCTTAAATCGTAAAATCGATGATGAGTGGCAGATGATCTGACGCATCGCGAGTCGCACGACTGCGGGAGACGTGGATTCGTGTCACGGTGATCCCACCGCGCGTGAATGCCTTGTCGAGCGACCAGACCGGCAACCACGCTGGAAACGAGCGGAATCGGGATGGCGGACTTGTCACTTGATGAAAGCCATGCACCTCAAACGGTCCTGATGCCAGGCGGTTTCGCCAATCGTTGAAGTCGCCAACGATCAAGGAAGGCAGGCCCGTGCTTTCCCGATACAGGTGATGCTCGAGAATGTGCCGAGTCTGCCAGTCACGTTCCCGTTCCGACAACCCCAAGTGCCAGTGAGTCAGGTGAAAGGGGCCAGACGGGGATTCAACGACCGCCATCTGCGCTCCCCGCGGTTTGCGTTGGTGCCGCGTCAACGAGATCTGATGGTGAGTGCGAAACGGCCAACGCGACAGCAGCAGATTTCCGTAGCCTCCCTCTTTCACTTTGACGTTGAACTGAAAAAGATGGGCGGCCGGTTGAAACCACTCCTGCAGGATCCCGGGTTGATTGTGGAATCGACTGCGGCGGACGTTGCGATCGACTTCCTGTAAGCAGACGATGTCCGGCGATTCGGCCTCAATGACATGCTGAATTCTCTCCAAGCGATACCGACGGTCTCGACCGCCGATTCCCTTGTGAATGTTGTAGCTCAACAAACGCACCGGAAACTCCATTCAGGGTGGGCTGACTTTCAGGACCGCCACTAATTAAGATACTCGATCATCAACAATCCGCGAGGCAGTCGCCCGAGGATCACGTGTTTCACCCGATTGAGCCAGCGACCGATGCTTACGAATCCGATCAGTTCCGCCGCAGTCCGGCGGTGCCGGTCGTTTGCGCCGTCGCAATTGGAGTTCTGCTCGATCATGTTCTGGCCATTTCATTCCTCGGATGGTGGACTTATTCGGCAATCGCGTTGACGTTGGTTCTGCTCGCGTGGTCCCGACGGTGGAGTGCATTAACCGTACCCATGTTGTTGCTCGCCTGCCTTAGTTTGGGCGGGGGCTGGCATCATTGGCGTTGGAGTTGTCTGCAGGATGATGAAGTTTCGCACTGGGCGACCGAGACCGGATGTCTGGTTCGAGTCTTCGCCAAAGTTGTGAATGCCCCCACAGTCGTGGTCGCGATTGACGATCATGCCCCCTGGAAGCCGCCCGAGCGGACGCTGGTGATGCTGGAATGTCGGCGGTTGGTGGGTGGCTCGTCGCCAGCCGTATCTGGCTATGTCCGGCTGTCGATCGCAGGTCGCCTGGATCAACTTGCGATCGGCGATCTGGTCGAGGTCTCTGGTCTCTTGCTGCTTCCGTCGGAACCGTCGAACCCCGGTGATTTCGATACTCGGCGATGGCTGCGCACGCAGGGGCTGAATGCGACCTTGGCCGCCAATCAACCCGAAGCGGTGGTCGTGGCCGGTCGCGAGCGAACGATCTGGGACTGGCTGACGATCGGTCGCACCGCGGTCCGTCACCGAGCCGAAAACTTGATCGCCACGCGATTGCGAGCCAGCAATGTTGCGGTCGCACAATCGTTGCTGTTGGGAAGCCGCGTTGAACTTGATCGCGATCTGAGGCGGGCTTTTGCCGAGAGCGGCACGCTGCACATCCTGGCCATCTCGGGGATGAACGTAGGGCTGCTGTGGATCGCGATCTCCTTTATGTGTCGCCTCTTCAGGCTACCACCACAAGCCTCTGCCTTAATCGCCTTGATCCTGCTTCCCGCGTACACCTTGATTACTGATGCGAACCCTCCGGTCGTTCGAGCGACGATCGTGGCGGTGGTGATGGTGCTGGGCCAACTGATCGGCCGAACCGCGAATCATTGGAATTCGCTCGCCGTCGCCGCATTGATCGTGCTGATCTGGAATCCCAGCGATCTCTTCAATGCTGGTGCCCAATTGTCGTTTATCGCTGTCGCCACGATCCTGATCACGATGCGATTTCTGAAATCATTCCGCGGGGCCGATCTGCTCGACGTGTGGTCCGGTGATCCTCAGACAATCGTACGGCAACTGACTGATCGGCTGATGCGATCATTATTCGAGGGGTTCGCGATCAGCCTGGCGATCTGGGTGACAACATCACCATTGATTGCATCGCAGTTTCATCTGATTTCTCCCATCGGAGTCGTGTTCACTGTCCTGTTGAACGTCCCCATCGGCATCATGTTCTGCCTGGGCTATCTGTTCTTGTTCCTGGGTCTGATCTCACCGACGCTGTTTGGATGGCTGGGAGTTCCCTTTGATTTCCTGTTGGGTTGGTTTCTGTCCGCAGTTGAGGCCGCGTCAAGTTTTGACTTGGGTCACATCTATGCTCCGTCACCCCCGTCGTGGTGGATGATCGGCTTCTATTTGCTCGTTCCCGCATTGATCATCTGGGACCATCGCCATGGCCGCCTGTTCTGGTCAGTTCGAGTCACGTTGGCATGGACCATACTGGGACTGGCGATCTCGCTTCGACCGGCCAACGGCACCGAGCTGACTTGCACAGTCTTATCTGTGGGCCATGGACTAAGCGTGCTGGTCGAATGCCCGAATGGTCAGACGTTGCTTTATGACGCTGGCAGCATGACGGGCGGCGGTCGGGCAGCGCGCACGATCGAGACCACGCTCTGGTCATCCGGGCATGCGCGGCTGGATGCGGTGGTCTTATCACATCCGGACGCGGATCACTGCAATGCCCTGCCGGAACTAGTCGATGTGGTTCCGATTCGGACCCTATTGTGTCACCGATCGTTTCTCGACTGGTCTCAGCCGCCTGTCGCTGCCGCGCTAGAAGATTCGGCGAAAGCGGGCATCAATATCAAATTGATCGCAGCAGGCCAGCAGATCCTGCTTGACCCCAATGTCACCTTCAAAGTACTGCATCCCGCGCGGGAGTTCACTGGAAAATCCGACAATGCCAATAGCGTCGTGTTATGCCTGGAGTACGCAGGTCGACGCATCCTTTTTACGGGTGATCTAGAACACGATGGCTTGCATCGCCTGCTGAAAGAGCCGCCGGTCGATACCGATATCCTGCTGTCGCCCCATCATGGAAGTACCGCGGCGAATCCCAGTGATTTGGCTCGCTGGGCAAGACCGGAATGGTTACTCGTCAGTTACCGAGACGACTCCGTTCAAGACCGACTGGCGAATGTCTACGGTCCCGCCGCACAGGTGATGACGACCGCCAGATACGGAGCGATTCGCTGCCGTATCAAGGCGAATGGAGAACTGATGATCGAGCCTTTCAAACGCCGAGTCGCCTCGCCAACTGAAATCAGGCGGCGTTGACTCGAGAGCGATGCTCGCTGGTTGCAAATTCGAGCCCGATTCTGTTACAGACGAGGAAGTTCATGACGCGTTTCCAGACGAGTACAATTTTGTGTCGATGACTGCTGCCCGCAAAGATGATGACCGTTCATTGAAGCGATGTACTGCTCCACGCCTGCTGGTGAGCGTCCGCTCGCGCCCGGAGGCGATTGAAGCACTCGCGGGTGGTGCGGATATCCTGGATATCAAAGAGCCTGCTCGCGGATCATTGGGGATGGCAGATACGGTCAGCATCCGCGAGATCGCTGAGACGATTCGCGATGCAGGTGCCGCGACGCCACTCAGTGTGGCGTTGGGCGAACTGATTGATTGGATTGATCAAACAGATGCGGTGACGCTTCCTGAGGAAGTGACATTCGCAAAACTTGGAATGAGCGGCCTGATCGACCGGGAAGACTGGCGATCACTTTGGCGAGTCATCCGCAAACGTTTCGACCAGTGCCGCAGCTTGCCGCTGCGATGGGTCGCGGTGGCGTATGCCGATTTTGAGGTTGCGCGTTCACCCTCGATCGATGATGTGGCGACGGCGGCCATCGAAGCGGGCTGTGCTGGCCTGCTGATCGATACGTTCGCCAAGACCGGGCAGTCACTGAGCGATCTCCTTTCGGCGTCGCCACTTCAGCAGTTCGCCGAGCGATGTCATGCCTCAGGACTGTTTCTGGCAATCGCCGGCAGCTTGAAAATGAACGACCTTCCCGCATTTCGCAACATACACGCTGACATCGTCGCCATCCGCTCAGCCGCTTGCGAGCTCCATGATCGAAAGGGGACGATTAGCGCGACAAAGATCGCTCAGTTCCGAAATTCGCTCGCACAGTTGTCGAGCCGCGAAGACCGCTGCCTGCAAAGTTTGCAGGCTAAGACATAGAATTAAGAGACAGATCAATTCGTCCGCGAGATCTCATCATGTTGCTTGTAGAATCAAACGCCGGGGTGGTTCGACTGACACTCAATCGACCCGAACGAAGAAATGCCCTCTCCGAGGCGATGCTGACGGAACTGGGAGCCGCGCTGGAAAAGATCGCTGCGGATCGGTCCGCTCGAGTTGTGGTGCTGGCGGCGGCTGGTCCGGTCTTTTGTTCCGGACATGACCTGAACGAAATGGTCGGTCGCCCCGAAACAGACTATCAAACACTGTTCACCCGGTGTTCTCGCGTGATGCAGCAGATCCGACATCTCCCGCAGCCCGTGATTGCACGAGTGCAGGGATTGGCGACCGCCGCTGGATGCCAGTTGGTCGCAACATGCGACTTGGCGGTTGCAGCCGATGAAGCCAAATTCGCCACGCCGGGGGTGAAAATCGGCCTGTTCTGTACGACCCCCATGGTTCCGCTGGTCCGCGCCGTTCCTTCCAAAGTGGCCATGGAAATGCTGCTGACGGGCATTCCTATCAGTGCCGAACGAGCACTGGCGGTCGGACTGGTGAATCGAGTCGTTGCTGCCGATCAACTCGATGTGACAATCAGTGAACTAACAGATGCCATTGTCGGCAGCAGTCCCACGACACTCAGCTTGGGCAAGCAAGCCTTCTACGAGCAGCTGGCATTGGACGAATCGACCGCCTACGAGCAGGCGACGTGCCTGATGACCGAAAATGCGATCCAGCACGATGCGCAAGAGGGGATCTCTGCGTTCCTGCAAAAGCGTCCTCCCAAGTGGAGCGAATAGCCGCGGAGTCTCAATTCACTTTCCAGTAGCCGCCTTAGATTCCAGCAGAGTGATTGATCATGTCGTTAGTTGGCTTCGACGAGTTGTATCAGTTCGCGGACGCAATGCCGTCGCCGGTCTCGGTGGTGGCTGCGGGTGGGGCCGATCCCACTGTGCTCCAAGCATTGTCGCTCGCACAGCGTCGCGGCTGGGTCGCTCCCGTGCTGACGGGGATCGCTGTGGAAATTGAACAACTGGCGACTGACCTGCAGATCGATACGACAGGATTTCGTATTATCGATACTGATGATCCCGCTGGTGCCGCAGTGGCTGAGATCAAGGCGGGCCGCGCCCAAACGCTGATGAAGGGGCAGATCGCTACTCCGGCACTCATGAAAGCGGTCCTGTCGCGCGAGACCGGCCTGCGGACGAATCGCTGTATCTGCCAAGTCGTGCTGATGGAGATCCCACGCGATCACCGGCGGTTCCTATTGTCAGACACCGGGATCACGATTCAGCCGACTCTAGATCAGAAGGCGGATATCCTGCAGAGCCTGGTTGATGTCGCGAGCGTGCTTCGGGAGCCTGAAACTGATGAGCCACCTCGCGTGGCGGTGATGTCAGCAACCGAGAAAGCTTCCGAATCAATGCCTGACACGCTCGATGCGGCCGAGTTAACTAAGCGTGGTGCCAGTGGCCAATTTCCCGGCGGTCTCGTGCAGGGGCCGCTATCTTTCGACCTGGCCTATGCGGTCGATGCTGGAGAGAAAAAGAAGATCGAAGGGGGCGTGGTCGGTGTCGCTGATGCCATGTTGTTCCCAGACCTTTTGTCAGCAAATCTGACAGTTAAAGCGATCATGTACACGGCTAATTGTCGCTTCGGCGGCGTTTTGTGCGGAACGAGTTCGCCAGTGGTGTTCATGTCGCGAGCCGACACGACGACGACACGGCTGAATTCGCTGGCACTGACATTGAGAATGCTGACTCGCTAGTCCCAGAGAATCAATTGTCGAAGTATCGCCGTCCGTTCACTGAGCGAGTTCCGGGATCGCCGCCAGGCTCTCAAGTGCTGCTTGCGTTTCACGATGGTGACGCTGGGCGTGCAACACGTACTGCTGAATCGCGGTCTTCAGTTCCGGAAGGCCGTCGAGGTGATCGGTGTCCAGGTAATACTGCACCGTTTCAAGCGATTCGCTCAATGTTCGCAGGTGCGTTCGGTGTTGATCGGCCAGTTCGCGAACGGAAGTGATCTGGGGGACGCTCGGCGGCTTTGCCGGTTCGGCAGCAGTCGACTCTACCGCGAATGATGCGGCCGTGACTTCAGCTTGGAACTCACCAAGTCGCAGCTTGTCGCCCACGTCCAAAGCCTGCAGCGAATCGATCAATTGGTCATTGACCTGTAAGCGATCGCTGTGCTGCAAGTCGACCAGCCAACAAGTTCGATTCGTGCGAATTAAAGCGGCCAACACAATCGGAATCTCGGGGTGATCCAGGCGCAACTTGCACTGAGCCCCACGTCCGATCAACGTGAGACGGCGATCGACCGGCCACAGATTGTCGCTCTGCTCGACTCCGGCAAATTTCAATTGGATCTGCGAGACTTCCTCGGCAAGCTCCGAACTCCTCGATTGCGGATCTTGCTGACCATTGGCGGGTAATTCCAGATCTGCAACCGAGAGGCGGAATGGTCCCAGCGCCACGGGCTTCGGGCCAACCCAGCTGACTGGCGGTTGAGTATCGCCCAGACCACAGCAGAAGAGTCCACCGTCGATCCATTGCACGTAGGCATGGTACGGCAGAACCGAAGGCTGGTTGATGCGAACGTCGCACTGGCCGTCACTGCCGATGAGAAGAGAGGGACGGTTAAGTGACACCTTCCTGGCGTGCGCTTCGCCTTTGACTTCGATCAAGAGTTGCAGACCAGGCTGACCCGCGCAATCTTCAAACAGCTGTCGACGTGATTCCTCGACATCAACGGGCGCGGGGGTGCGACTAACACTCGAACCAGTTTCAGCCTTGAATTCGTTGTTTTGCAGCAATCGAAGACGACGTCGTCGTTGCAGTGTGCTCGCGTCGCGCATAGGAGGGGCCTTGCAGCGGACTCTCTTCAGCAAAGAAACTCCATACCTCTTTGCCACTACTAGATCCTGCAGGATGAATGGGGGTCTGTCAACTTGGAGAAACCGAAGCGAAGGAACTTGCTGATGCGATTGCAGCGATTGTTCCGATCGTTCGAGTCAGAGCGGGCGCGGAGACTTGGCACAGAGCGGCCAGCCTCACTTCAGAATTCGCGTCATCCCTTCAGTCAGGATGTCGTCAACTTCGGGCTCGCAAAAGGCCACGCTGACCTCGTAACCTCCGTTGGGATACTCCTCTTTGACAGGGATGTACCAGGGGCCGCCATCGCCGTATGCGGCAGTACAGACGAAATTGTCTAGCTGCAGACGTTGAGCGCGCAGTTGGTATTCGACGAACATTTCCGCCGGTAGATGCAGCAGTTTCGTTGATCCCAAGTGGAGGCAACTGAGGACGATTGGAATCTGACGTTCGGCGCGTCGCAGCCAGGAAAGTGTGTATGACGATCGATTGCGATTGACGACACTTTCTGACTTGTTGGCGATGAGTTCGGCCAATGCCTGAGCCTGGAACGATGTTCGCGCCGGCGGCAGAACGTCGGCGGTCTTCCAGATCAGTTTCTCAGACTTCAACTCGGATCGTTCCAGTTGCGATTCCGATGCTACGATCCCGTCATACAGGCGCTTGGTCAAAGTTACTCGCGCGGCGTGCGAGCCATCGTTGTACTTTCCTGCCGCGACATTGCCCGAGCACCCCGTGAAGTAAATGTGACGACAATCAGGCTCGTCCTGTTGTCGTTGTTTGCGGGCCAACCCGGCGAAATCACTGGTGCAGCGTCCGTCGGCGTAGTAGCTCATCGGGTGAGTGGCGTAGTAGTGCAGCGACGCCACTTTCTTGCTGCCATCGAAGAACGCGATCGTCTTACAGTAGGGATCGATCAGTCCTTCGTCCATTTCGATCAGTGACAGATCCTTGCACGAACTGCCGCGCATGGCGAGCACCGTCCCATTGTGATCGCGTTTGACTCGTCGATTCGACGCGACTCCGACGACCTTGGCCTGTCCCCAACCGATGTGCGTGACTGGCCGCGATTGCGCAATCGCTTGCGTGATCGATGTCCGGCCCGCGTCCAGACATCGATGGAAGAAATCGGTCATCAGGATCTGGGGCAGGTCACCTTCGGCTGCAACAATCCGTTCGGCTTCCAAACAGGCCATGGGGGCGTTGTGCTGATGTACGCATTGCACGGCGACTCGATCGGGAGTCGTTCCAGCGGCCTCTGCCAGAGCCGCGCGCCATTGGAGATGCGCTTCGTTCAGCAACCCGGTCCAATCCACAGCGCACAGCACAATCGGCGGGCCGGCACCAAGCAGGACGATCCCGACAGCCTCTAGCTCGTCGTCGATGACTTCAATCGGTTTGATCCAACCGCCGCAACACGAATGCCCCAAGGGGGGCGTCACATTGAATTTGAAGGGAGCGATCTGCAATGCCCCCGCAGATTCAGCCGCGGCCAGCATTGCTGGAATCTGTAGACTCCAGCCAGCGGCCGTCGTGAGAACGGTTTGCTTCAGGAACTGGCGACGCGAGCAATCAGCAAGTGGCGATTCAAATCGCATAGTGCATTCCAGCGATCACGAACTCTGAACTCGCCGCTCACAAGACAGAAAGAGCTGGCAGCTTACGCTGATTAGAACGGATCGCGTCGAGCACTGCACCTCCCAAGCAGGTCTGATCGTGGCACATGAATGCGGGAGCGGAACGTTTTCATCCACAAGAAATCGGCCGGTCGAGTTGAGCAACGTCCGCTGGCGCGTCAAACAGACCAGTCGATATCGTCAAGATATAGAATTGCCCGCGGTTGTCATGCTGGACCTGAAGCTTCCCAAGGTCGACGGGCTGCAGGTTCTGGAAGTGTTGCAAGGCGATCCACACACGCAAAAACTTCCGATCGTCATTCTCACTTCGTCCGACGAGCAGACGGACAAGCTGAAAAGTTATGGCTTGGGCGCGAATAGCTATGTGCGGAAGCCGATCGATTTCGCGGACTTCTGTGAAGCGGTGGCCCAATTGGGGATCTATTGGACGATGCTCAACGAACCGCTGGAGTAACGCGGCGTTTGGCATGGAATGGAGCTAAGCGTGACGGGCTCGCCTGCGAGATTGCTGATCGTCGAGGATTTGAAAGAAGACGCGGTCTTGCTCAACCGCGCGGTGCAGCGTCACGGATTCGACACCGAATGGGAACAGGTCCAGACGCTGGAACAACTGGCTGCCGCATTGGACCGGCATCCCAACGTCGTGTTGGCCGACTATTGCCTGCCGAGTCTGACGCTGGAGGATATCTTAACGCAGGTACGTCGACACCCGCAGCCACCGCCGGTCATCGTGGTGTCGGGCGTGATCGGCGAAGAGATTGCCGCGGAAACAATTCGGAGGGGGGCGGTCGACTATGTCATGAAGGACCGCCTTCAGCGATTGGGGCCCGCTGTGGAACGTGCCTTGAACGAAGCGCGGCATCGTCAGCGCGAACTGGAATTGGAAGGCGAGTTACAGCTTCGCAACATGGCTTTCGCTTCGATCGCCGATGGTGTTGTGATCATGGATGCTCGCCATGCCGATCATCCGATGGACGATTGCAACCCCGCTTTTGAAAAGATGTTCGGCTATCGACGCGAGGAATTGATCGGAAAGAGTTTTTTTCGATGGCGGATCCTGGCACCGATCAGGCGGTGATTGCTCGCATTCGCCAGGCCATTGCCAGCTTCGCAGCATTCATGGGAGACGTGGTCTATCGACGTCGCGATGGATCTCAGATCTATACGAACGTCAAAATCCAGCCGTTCTGCGATGATTCGGGAAACATGACTCGGTTCGTCGCGGTCTTTCGAGATGTCACAGATCAGCGCCAGGCAGCGGCGTGAGAAGCGAGACATGTCGTGGCCCTGGCTCACTTCGAGCGGCTGAAATCTGTCGGTGAAATGGCATCGGGTCTGGCCCACGAACTGAATCAGCCACTGACGGCTCTCGTCGTCCAGTCCGAGACAGCGGCGACATTGGCCAGTCACATGCGCGGCACCAACAAGGATCTGTTGCAGGTCGCTTTAGAGGCCATCACGAGTCAGGCAACCCGTGCCGGCGCGATCATCGAGGGCCTGCGGCGAATGGTTAAGAAGTCCGACCCGTCCCGCTCGACAATTCACATCGAAGATGTGGTGCGCGACACGCTGAGGATCATGGATCATGAGTTTCGCCAGAATCAGGTCCAGGTGGTTGTTCGCGAACAATGTCGTCTGCCCACCATTCTGGCGGATCGAATTCAGATTCAGCAGGTTATCATTAATCTGATTCGTAATGCCGTCGAGGCAATGGATGAAACCGCACCAGAATTAAGGAAGGTAGAGATCTCGTGCGATCAAGTCGGCCGTGACAATCGCACCTACTTGGTGGTATCAGTGTCGGATCACGGACGCGGGATCCCTCTGAATCCGATGGCGCGATTGTTCGAGAAGTTCTATACGACCAAGCAAAACGGAATTGGTCTTGGATTGGCAATCTGTCGCTCAATTGTCGAATACCACGAGGGAACAATCGAATGTCGTCGCAACGCCGACGTCGGCGTGACATTCATGTTCTCCCTTGTGGCAAGTGGAGAGTGAAATATGGGGCACACGCTGACATCAACGGTCTTTATCGTTGACGATGATGTGGCAGTGGTCGATGCCATTGAGGGGGTCTGTCGGCTGATGAGGTGGCCGGTCGAGCGATACAGTTCGGCCGAGGGGTTCCTGACGTCCGGTTTCCAGAGCAAGTCCGGGTGTCTGGTTCTGGACCTGCAACTGCCCGGAATATCAGGGCTGGAACTGCAGGCCAAGCTGGCACGCACGGCACGCGATGTCCCAGTCGTCCTCATCAGTGGACATGCGAATGTCGAGTCGGCCGTCGTCGGCATGCGCAATGGAGCAGTCACGTTGCTTCAAAAGCCTTTCAATTCCAGTCAAATCATTTCCGCCATCACGGAATCGATGCAACGAATCGAGGGGAATCAACCGTCTCTTCAACCGGACACCACCAGCACGCGGTCGCTGCTGGCCAAGCTTACTGCTGGCCAGCGACAGACTGCTCGGCTTGTCGTCGCCGGACGCACTAACAAGCAGATCGCATCGGAGCTCGGCATGAGCGTACGCGGCGTGGAAGACCGACGAAAGCGGCTCATGAATCACTTCAATGTTCGATCGCTGGCAGAGTTTGTCGGACTACTCAAGCCGCTTTTGGAACGGCTTGATCTCGACTTGCATTGAACCAACTCTCCGCACATGGCGGCCGTCTGCGACGACGAACAATGCGATTCGAAAGGCGTCCGTTCAGCTCGCCATCGGCATCTTTTCAGTGTGCAGATTGTGAGCGGATTTGCTCAGCTCAGGCTCTTCGCCCCATCGATTGGCACGCACGAATGTGCCTAGATCGTTGACGCGAGTCCCGTGTCGCTGCATCTCGGCCAACGCCGCGCGGGCCACCATCTGCCGAAGATAAAACGGCTGGTTGATGACATAGTGGTGGATGATGTGCGTCTCGCCGAAATTGAAGCAAAACAGCTGCATCGGAAACACCAGCCAGCTATTCAAAATCTGATTCTGGAAGAAGACTTCGCGTTCCGGGATATCACCGTAGTAGTGACTGTACGACGACATGACAACCAGGCAGGCTTGTCGCAATACGTTGGGAAGAATCAGGAGGACTGTTAAGTCACGTGCCCACGGCCAGCCCCACGCAGGCAACAGTTGTGCGGGGTCATATGCGAAAGTCCAGCCTTGCTGTAGCCGGACATAACCGAAGAACGCTTCCCAAGTCCAGAAGAAGACGCTGTACGTTGGAATCGACAACAACGTCAAACGAAGCGGCTGAAAGTCGGGCACGTCGCGTTTGATACTGGGAAACAGCAGAATACCGCCCATGGGGTGAATTGTGACGAACAGTCGCAATAACCCAAACGGAAGCCCCAGACCGATGAGTCGCTCTTCAATGTCGGCCTCTTGTCCGCTGACAAGATGATGTTTCAGATGAATTCGACGTCGATACCAGGGATTCAGGCTCAGCTTGCTGAACCAGATCACAAAGAACATCCCATTCTGAACCCACGGCCGCTCTCGAAAATACATGTCGTGGATCAGGTCGTGTTCCAGTTCATGCAAGATCGAAAGCGGCAGCGCCATCAGGGGAATTGCGAGCCACCAGACAAGCGTACCCTGAAGATAGAAGACCGTAATCGCGGCCATTGCCGCTAGACTCGCGACAAACAAGCTCAGCCCCAGAATGTCCTGCGACGCAAGCCACTGGTATTTGGAGCGGAGTCGTTGTTCTTCAGCATGGATTACATCTCGAATGCAGCGGACGCGGTTCGGTGAACTTACTTCCATCTCGCCCTAACGCTTCTTCGAAGGATCATCAAACCGCGGTTCGCTCGGACGACACATCCATGGATGCAGAGAGACCTTGAATCCGTAATCTTCTCAGATTCGGCCCATCAAAACTAGGATGAGCACCACGAGCAACAGCAATCCGGTTCCGCCACTGGGGCCATAGCCCCAATTTCGCGAGTATCCGTAGTGTGGCAGTCCACCAAGAAGCAGGATGATCAACACGATCAGCAGAATAGTTCCCATGATATCGGCTTTACTTTTGTCAGAGAATATGTGCGGCGAGCAATTGCAAAACGCCGCATTACGGCCAGAGGTTTGAACGACGGCAATCGGTATCAAGGAGCCGCTGGAGGTTCTTTGCCGGTCGTCTTCACGTCTTTTTCGGTTGTAATTGTGGTGGTACCGGTGGGGGTCGTGATTTTTGTCTCTTGCTTGATCGTCGATTTCTGAGAATCGGAACACCCCACTCCGACGAACAACATACCACCAACAAGCAAACCAAGACTGATGCGATTCATTTCGTTACCTTTCGTAAAAGAACTTGGCGAATCGAAGAGCTCCCGTGGATACGGCATTCAGAGAATGCTCGGGGTCGATTCAATTTCGCGTCGAGAATGGAATAAGACTAGACACTCAACTAGCGATCGCAATTCATGCGCCGTAGCGTCAAGTCTCGGCCCATTTCACGCTGCATTCCGAGTTCTTGACCGAGGCGAATTCGAAGGCGGCGTAATGAGTTGCGTAAACTTCGCAATCCTCGTGTCTGCGAACTAATGGAATCGATTGTGACAACAAGGCTGATCAGTCGACTAGGCGTTCGGTTCGAGCTCGATTGAGCGATTCACCTAGTAAAGTGGTCGATAACCTCTCACCTTGCACCCAATCATACACCGTGCACTTCAGGCGGTCGGCAGCTCGCCAGCGGACGCGTCGAATGTGACCGTGTGGGCCAAGTTAATTCGCACTGTTTCGTCTCGTTCCATTTTCGCAGATCTCGTCGTTCCATTGCGAATGAGCAGATGACATTTCAAGATGCCATGGATGGCGCGTCGCCAACCGTGATCTTGCATTCGCCCTTGAATCTAAAGCACTGCTTCCTGAGATCCAAAAGTTGTCGCACTCAAATCTGTGAAAGAACAGGCATGAAGTACCTCGTCGCTCTTCTGGCGATTGCTGCAGTCCCGTCCTATGTCTTTGCCCAGGCGGCGACCGTCAAGATCGTGCCGACGGACGATGGCTGGCAGTTGATCCGAAACAGTCAGCCCTACGTGATTAAGGGCGTTGGCGGCGACAAACAACTGGACAAACTGGCGGCGGCTGGCGGCAACTCGATCCGAACCTGGTCCGCCGAGAAATTAGGGCCGATTCTGGATCAGGCCCACAAGCTCAATTTGACGGTGACGGTCGGATTGTGGCTTGGCCACGAGCGTCACGGATTTGACTACAACAATGCCGATCAAGTGGCAACGCAGTTTCAGGCGGTTCAGAAAGCAATCACTGAATTCAAAGATCACCCGGCCGTGCTGATGTGGGGTATCGGCAACGAGATGGAAGGCTACGCTGCTGGAGATAATGCGGCGATCTGGTCGGCCATCAATAATCTTGCCGTCATGGCGAAGAAGGTCGATCCGAATCATCCCACCATGACCGTGGTCGCCGAGATCGGCGGAGATCGTGTAAAGAACATTCATCGGCTCTGCCCCGACATCGACCTCGTCGGGATCAACAGCTACGGTGGAGCGGCGACCTTGCCAAAGCGATATCGCGACGCCGGCGGAACGAAGCCCTATGTCATCACGGAATTTGGTCCGGCAGGAATGTGGGAAGTTCAAAAGAACGCCTGGGGAGCCGCCCCCGAATTGACTAGCACCCAGAAGGCAAAGGCTTACAAGGCGACTTACACAGCAAACGTGATCGAAAATTCGAATCTCTGTCTAGGGAGCTATGCGTTTCTGTGGGGACAGAAACAGGAAGCCACGGCAACTTGGTTCGGCATGTTGCTGCCGGACGGCTCTCGACTGGCCGCCGTGGATACCGTCAGCGAACTGTGGACAGGAAAAGCTCTCGCAAATCGATGCCCGACGATTCAGTCGCTGCAGTTAGTCGGTGATGCCAAAGTAAAGCCGCAGGCCAAAGTCACCGTTCGGCTGGAGGTGGCTGATCCTGACAAAGATTCATTAAAAGTCGAGTGGATCCTGCAAGCTGAACCACTGACATTCGGTATTGGCGGCGACGACGAAGCCGTCCCACCCACCTTTCCTGACGCCATCGTCAAGGCAGATGCGTCGTCAGCGGAAATCCGCATGCCCGAAAATGGTGGCGGCTATCGCCTCTTCACCTATATCCGGGACGGCAAAGGTGGGGCCGCGGTAGGGAATGTACCACTGTACGTCGATGCACCGGTTAAGATCCCGAGTGCTCAAAAGACGTCGCTGCCGTTCGTCGTTTACAGCGATGGTGGAACCGCCAAACCGCCATTTGTTCCGACCGGTTGGATGGGGAACGCGAAGGCGATGAAGCTGGATGAGGAAAACAAAACCAATCCTCATTCCGGCAGCACCTGCCTGAAGTTCGACTTTGCTGCCAACGACGGTTGGGGCGGAATCGTCTGGCAAAGCCCCCCGAATGATTGGGGTGACAAACCGGGAGGCTGGGACTTGACCGGTGCCAAGTCGCTGACCTTCTGGGCCCGCGGCGATAAAGGAGGCGAAACCGTCTCTTTCCAGATCGGCGTTCTGGGTAGCGACAAGAAGTTTTCAGATAGCGCGAATGCAAAGCTCGATAGTGTCGTTCTGACCAGCGAGTGGAAGCAGTATCGCATCGATCTCTCGGGCAAAAATCTATCGCGAATCAAGACAGGATTCGTGATCAACGTCGCCAATCCTGGAAAACCGTTGTCGGTGTATATCGACGACATCTCCTACGAAGCCGAATAAGCCTCGAACTCAAGTTCTTCAATCGCGCCGCAATCCATCAGCACCTGACTCAAAAAGAAAATCGTCATGATTAAAGACGCACAACCTGCCCATCCGATTCACGACCTGATCGCCAAGCGATGGAGTCCCTATTGCTACGATCCACGACCTGTTGAGCCAGAAAAACTGGAGTCCTGCCTGGAAGCGGCGCGATGGGCGGCCTCCAGCTATAACGAACAGCCGTGGACTTACATCCTGGCAACGCGCGAAGACCAGCCGGAATTCTCAAAACTACTGGGCTGCTTGCTCGAAGCAAATCAGTTCTGGGCGCAGCATGCGGGAGTACTGATGCTCGGAGTGATCTCGACAACGTTCTCGAAAAACGGCAAGCCAAATCGAGTCGCCTTGCATGACCTCGGACTGTCGGCGGGAAATATCTGTCTGCAGGCAACTGCTGTGGGACTTAGCGTTCACCAGATGGCGGGTGTCGATCTAGAGAAGGCTCGCGAGGTCTATTCGATTCCTGATACTCACGTGGTAGCCACCGCCATTGCGATCGGATATGCCGCTTCGCCAGATGCCAGCGACCCGCAACTTGCCGAACGCGACCGAGCATCGCGCGGCCGCAAGCCGCTGGCGGAGTTTGTCTATAAGGGGCAGTGGGGCAAGACTGCTTTTCCAGGATAGTTGTGATGCAAGCGTGCCTCGGCAAGATAACTGTTCAATTCGTGATTTGCTGGGCTGCTCTCGCTTCGAATTGGGTGGCGCAGGGACGGGCCGACGAGCACATCTCTGTTCCCTCCGGTGACGCTGTGATCCGCGCGATCCATGGCGATTCTGAGATCGTGATCACGACAACAGCTCGATTGGCCGGGGCCATCCATTCGTTGACGTGGAAAGGGCAGGAGTTCATCAACAGCGTTGATCATGGGCGTCAACTGCAATCGGCATCGAACTTTGACGCCGGTTCAGCATTCACGCCGGAAACCTTCAACCCTACAGAAGCAGGGTCGGTTGACGATGGCGCGGGATCGAAGTCGTCCAGTCAATTGCTGCACCTAATCGCTCGCGACAAACGGCTGCAAACAACAACTCGAATGGCTTTCTGGCTGTCTCCGACAGGGCAATCATCTGGACATGCGGCAAAAAACAAGACCGTCTTGTCGAATCACCTGCTGACCAAGCGAGTCCAGATCGGATACAAAGAACTTCCGAATGTCATCCAGTACGACGTGACATTCGGACTGCCGCTGGACGAGAAGCATGTCTACGCTCAGTTCGAAGCGGTGACGGGGTACATGCCCATCGCTTTCGAAGCATTTTGGATCCTCAATCCAGAGAACAAGCAACTGGAAGCGATAAGCGATGGACCAGGCGAGCAAGCTTTTCCGGTAATCCTCGCTACCGCCAATGGGTCACATGCGATGGGAATCGTAGCACGCGATCCGACGCCCATTGGCATGTCGGGGCCCGGTTATGGACGCTTTCGCTTCGTCCCTGAAAAAGTGGTCAAATGGAACTGCGTATACCGTCTGCGAGACGATTCAAACGGGATTGCCGCAGCAGATTACTCATTTCGTCAGTGGGTCGTCATCGGCAATCTGAATACCGTGAAGCACACAATGAACAAACTGCTGGAAGAACGCACTTCGGATCCGCCGGACGCTCGGCTACGCAAGTAGAAGTTCCACCACAATCGTCGTCAAAAGTAGCGCTGATGAGCCTATGGCGGCGGGCCAGGCGACGGCGTTGGCATCGCGGCCAAATCCGAAGCTCGATCCAAGACCATTCCACAACCAAAGCCCCACTGGAATCGCGATTGCACCAAACAAATAGAGTTGCCAAGGGTCTGAGCCGAGTCTGAGCAAATCGCCAGCGTCGCCGACCCCATCGCGAACTCCGACGGCCAGATAAGCTCCGTTGGCGATCAAACAAAAGCCTGCGAAGAACTTCAGCCAGTAGGCGGACGACGGTCGCTGCCATCGTGCCAGCATCCACGCAATGACAGGTAATATCGCCCCGAAGAAAGGCCCCGACCAGCAAGCGACCAGCGGTGAGGGATTTGCGCCGAAATCCGTCCGCGAGATTTCCAGTGGGTGCAGCACAACGTATTTAATGACCGCGCCGGTCAAAAGTCCACCAACGACATGTCCCAACTCATGAACGGCCTGCATCAGCAGCCAGGCATTCGTAAGTGTCGTGAGGATCAAGACCAGTTGAGGAAGCCGGCGCATGAATTACCTGAATGGCAGCGAAATTTCCCCGCCGAAGGGACATTGTGACCGAATTGCAATATTGTCCGCCGGGTTTGAGCGACGATCCCGTTTTACATTAATTGCGGCTGGAGTAGAATTCAGCGGGTTGAAAGAGCCGCCACTCGCACCGGATTGGACGATGGGCCACCTTGTGCGGCAACCCGGCTGACGACAGCAGTCGGATGGAGAAAAGTTTATGTCGAAGTCTTTGCGAGGTCATTGCCTGGTGGCATCAAAGTCACTGCGTGACCCCAACTTTCATCAGACAATCGTTCTCCTGTTGGAGCATGGCGAACAAGGGGCAACGGGGCTGATCGTGAATCGCCCAACATCGATCAAAGTTTCCCACGCCCTCGCCGGACACTTTAATCTTCCAGAAATGGAAGATGTTGTCTTCGTCGGCGGACCGGTTGAACCAACGGCGTTGCTGATGCTTCACAATGCGGAAGCCTATGAAGATTCAGAGACATCGCCGATTCCAGGGCTCTACATCGGTGGCAGCGCCGCGTCATTTGAACAGGTTCTGCGGAACTGCGGTCAGGGAGCTGATCAGCCTCATTTCCGCATCTTCTCTGGGTACGCGGGATGGGGGCCCGAGCAATTGGAGGGGGAAATTGATCGCGGGGATTGGCTGCTGCATCCCGGCTGCTGTGATTTGCTGTTCCGTGCCGATCCCTATGAAGTCTATGAGACGGTGCTGAAGAAGATTGCGGAAACCAATCGTTTGCTCCCCTACGATGTCAAAAACGCACAATGGAATTGAGCAGAATCGATTCCAACCAATAAAAATAGCCACCGCGAATCACCGGGTGGCTATTTGATTTTGGCGATCTGACCTAAGCGTTTGCCAAGCTGCGAATTCGAGGCACTTTCGGGGCACCGCCGCGTGGCTGTGCCTGAGGGAGGACTCCGCGTTCTAGCTCATGAACGACGGAATGCTCAGCAGAAAATCGCTCGGCCAAAACTTCCGCCGCAGCCCGAGGCTTCGTCGTTTCGCCGCAGGTGAAGACATCCGCGGCAACGTAACCATGCTCGGGCCAGGTGTGAATCGAAAGGTGAGATTCAGAAAGCACCGCCACTCCGGTGACTCCTTGCGGACTGAACTCGTGAACAAAGATGTTCAGTAAGGTTGCATTGGCAGCGCGGACCGCGTCGAGCATCGCTGTTTTGACGATCTCGGGATCATTAATGGCGTCGCTGCACCCCCACAATTCGATAATAACATGCCTGCCCAAGTGCTCCATCAAAACCCTCGCCTTCTTTGCTTATTGCTAGCTGGGCGGCGGCGGCGGCCGACGCTCAATCCACGACAACCCCGCCGGGAGTGTCAGACTCGATTTGAGCCATCTTGTTGACAAGTGAATCTGCCTGATGGTTCAAGACGAACCGCGACCGGAATGGATACAATCAGTCCAGTTGTTCGCGGGCTGGAACAGTCTTGGTGTCCCAACATCCTTGGCCAGCCGTGGCCAGAAGCCTCGAATTAGGCGTCCGAGACTTCGTAAGTATCCCAAAACATAGGACCGGGGTCAATCGCCTGCTCACGATGACCAACAAACGGACGCTGTTGCGGCGAGGATTATTCTCATCGCGTGAATTAGGGAGTTCAAACTGATTTCGATCCCGCCGCATGTGAAACCGGGATCGTGCGCCCGACAGTCGGAACCAATTTGCGGAGCGTCACTGTCAGCAAACCGTCACGAGTCTCGGCATGGATCTGGTCCGCATCGACGGCGGTCGGTAACGGGACAGACCGCTCAAATTTGGCCGGTACGCGTTCGATTGAGTGCCGTCGAATGACTTCCGGAAAGACGGCGACAGCACGAGTTCCCTCAATCGTCAGCATGTTGCCGACCAGCGAAAGCTTGACCGCGTCCGCAGCAACGCCGGGCAGATCTACCAGGATTACAACTTCGGAATCGATTTCGAGGACATCGATCGGGGGGGCCGCACTTTTACCCGCGGGGCCCAAACCCAGCGACTCCATGGCCCGTTCACCGGTGGTGCGAGCCACTTCCAGCCACCGCTCCATTTCATGGCGGACACGATCCAGTGGTGGAGTTGGAATCTCTGCTTGAGCAGACGCGCCACTTTGATGGGGATCAGTCATTTGATTTCCTTCAATTCGAGGGACGCGACATCGGCAGATGGGTTTCTCCCATCCTCATTCAACAGTGACCTGAATTCGGCGCGGTTCTGATTTGCGAAGTTGGGGCAACACCACTTCCAAGACACCCTGGTTCAGCTTGGCCGCAATACGATCGTGATCGACCTCATCACTTAGGATGAAAGACCGCAGGAAATGCCCGACAGTATACTCTTGATGAATCAGGCGGGCGTCAGCGGGAAGATCGGGCTTCACCTTGCCAAACAATGTCAGCTTATTGTCTTGAACCTGTAGTTCCAATGACTCCAAAGTGACTCCGGGAAGATCGGCGAGCAGCACCAGACCATCGGGAGTTTCGAAGATATCGATCGGGGGCGTGAACACGACCGGATCGACTGCGGCGGCGACCGATTGTTCCGCATCTGATTGAATCACTTTGACGATTTCGTTTGACATGTCTGCCTTCGCCTTAGTTCTCTCCGCGACTTCTCTGGATGACAACCCTACGTGTTTCCATCGCTGACGGGGATCTGACGAGCAATCGTGGCGGGTGCCTTGGGCAGGCGAACCTTCAGAATGCCGTTCGTGAATTCAGCACTCATTTGATCCTCCTGGATTCGTTCCGGTAGCGTCAACGATCTTTGCCAAACCCCACGCAGCCGCTCCTGCCTCCGGTAGCGATCATCTGGAACTCCATCCGGCCCGGTGCGTTTCCCCTTCAGCGTGAGAACGCCATCGGTCACGAACACCTCAAGGTCTTCGGGGCGCGTGCCAGGCAATTCCGCAGTCAGCAACAGCCCGTCGGTGACTTCATAGACATTGACGGGGGGATACTCGCGGCCGAAACGCAGGCCAGAAAACGAAATCGAGACGCTCGCCAACAAGCGATCGACTTCTCGTTCCAAATCATGAAAGGGATCCCAAGCCTGTCCCCATCGAAAGACTGGCATGGCACGCTCCTTGTACTAGTCGCAGCATTGCGACGGTGTCTGCTTTTGAACCTGATTATATCAGAATGCAAACAGCGTACCATGCGGCAGCCGTGACAGCCGCAAATTGCGTCGACGGCACCGGAGCGTAGAAATTCCTTGTCATGAAAGGACTTGCATCGCGAAACTGAGAGACGACGGATTTCGAGCGAACTGCAACAATGACAGTCAGGACTGCCGAACTAAAAGCGGAACGGTGTCAGCCAAACTGACAGCATTAACGCCTCTCAGATCGAGTGTCTGCACTGATCTCGATGAACCACAACGGTCACGAGTCATTTCCCATTCCAGCTTGGAGCGAATGATTTCTTTCCGACAGTTCCTCGTCACGACGACGCATCTCGTCGTGCACAATTGGGTGCCAATCGGATTCGCGCGTGTCTGCCGGGACGTAGTTCGTGCGAGCCCAATGTCGTAACTGCAATTCGTCAATCAGATCGATTCCAGCCATGTCAGAAGACAACATTTCGCCTCCACCAAAGCGCCCGCCTGAGATTTTATTTGGGCAGAACTGAATCAGAAAACAATCGAAATGGCTTCGATTTCGGAAAGAATCGGCAAGCCCGTACGCTGAGGAGCAGACAATGGCGAGTGCCGAGAGCTTCGCACACCGAGTCTTGTCGGATGTATCAAACGTTCGCTAATGAAAAGCCTGCAAAAGATGGCCGAATCATCTAGTTGGAGCGAACGTAGCGGTCTTTAAGTCCCCGCCAGAGTGAGCGACCTTTTCCAGCAGGCTGTTCCGGTGGAGCTGTCCGGGCAGACTGAAACCAAGTGAACGAAACGACGACCAGCACCGCCGAGGCAGTCAACAGATTCCTTCGCAGTTGGTCATTCTCCGCAAATGGAACCAGCATTGGCCGATACCATGCCTGTGCCATCACCGCCGGACTGCGCGGCGTCGCCAGATCGCGAGGAGAAAGCCGCAGGCCGGAGTCGACGGGAATAATCTCTTCGTCCTGACGCATCGCATCAAACTCAATCCGAGTCATCTCTGCTGCAAAGTCTTTATCTTTGCGGATTGCTTCCAGCACGCGATTGAGTTGATCGTTTTGTTGTTCCATCTGGACCAGACGAAACTGGCTGGCGTCGAACTGCTCTTCCAGTCGCAACCGTTCCAGAATCTTCGGCGACAGACCGACCGCCGCGAACATCGTGGTGGCGACCAGCAGACTTAGCCAGAACAACAGTGAAACAACCAGACCACCCACTGTTTCCGTGGAACTGCTACCAGTGGATCGAGTGTTCATGGCAAATTTTAGAGCGATGGAAGCAGCGGGCGCAATTTCCAGATCGGTGCGATCTCATGGCGGGATTGGCTCCCTGCAGGCCCACTTCACCAGACATCGGAACTCTCCTGTGCGGACTTGAATCCGCCTCGAATCGTTGTTTTCAGCCTTATAATCCGCAGATTTTATGTTCGTCAACAGACCGAAATGGAATGCAGAAGCTCACTTCTTCTCGAGTCATCTTGACCCAGCCTGTCGCAAAACATAGAAGTCCCATTCCTGTCTTTCTCGTTCCCTTCTTCCGACGAATATTCTGACGCCGCGCGGGCCGTACGGAGATGTCATATGCTTCGCCCCTATCGTCCACACGGCGATTCACTGCTGATGGCCCGCCCTCCACTCCCCGCACGGCTGTTGCGGCGCATCCTGATCGATGGCAATCACACGATTGGCGAGCATGTCCTGGTCGCGGGTGATCACTGCGGCGAAATGGCCCAGTGGCTGGATGAATTGGGATTTGAAGTCGACGCCATCGACGATTCAATGGAACGTCTTTCCACCAGGCAGAGCTCGGGTGCTCGTTTTGAGATTCACTTTGCGAAGCTGGATGGATCGGACGATCTTGGTGATCGTCCCTTTGATCTGATCATCGCAGACGAACTGAATTTGCATCGGGAGAATCTGCTCTGTCTCCCAGCCCGGCAAGCAACCGCCGAATTGCTGGCGCAGCTCAGTCCGCAGGGTGAGTTGGTCATCGTTCGCGAACCCGGCAATCCAGGTCATCATGATGTGGCCTGCTGGACCCGGCACCTCGCCTGCTTTCCAGGTCAGCTGGAGACGTTTGAATACCCAACCCCATTGTTTAGTCGCGAAATGTATGAGTGGGTCATTCGCAGGGTCCGACCAGAGCCGTTCTTGACGGTCTCGCTGAAGACTCCGCCCGAACACCTCTCCATGGTTGAGTGGTGTCAGCATGCCCGTCGAGGGTTGTTGACCAGTTCGGTATCGTGCTGCGGCGCGGTCCAGATTCAACGACGCGCGGCCTGATGCTCTGATGCCAACAAAGAGTGATCTGCGATTGCGCTCACTTCCGGCTATTTCACTCCAAGACGCTTGGCCGCTTCCTGCAAATGCGCCACGGCGCTCTTTTCAGACGGTGACTCTTCCGCCAGATTGCCGTTGACCATGCGCGGGATCTCGTCACGCAATGCGAACAGCAATGCTTGTTTGGCTGGCTTGGCGTTACTCGCTTCGTTCTTCAAATCGGCAACGTATTTGGTCTTCAGTTGCTCTGCTCGAGTCTTGAACGAACTAAAATCAGTTGAATTGGCAGCACGCGCGGCGCGAACATCGGTCACGAGTGCTTGCGCCTGACGATAGATCTCAACGTCCTTCCCGGAGCTAAACGGAAGGTACTGCCAACCGAATGCAACGGCCACCAGTGCCACAACAGCGCCGATACCACCAAGAACTTTTGGATCCTTGATGGCATCGAATGCACCTGGTCCGGAATCCCTTCGCGCGGACTTCGATGGCCGTGAGGGAGTGGCCGGGCGAGTGTACGAAGCTTGCGGGGCGGCAAAACCACCTGAACTCGCAGGCCTGTAACTGATGGGTGCGGGTTGAGGCTCGGGAGCCCGAACTTCGACAGGACGAACTGGCTCCACTGGTTTTGGAGGCACAACTCGTTCGGGGGCGACCGGAATATCGGCAGACGACTTCTCGACGGGGAGCGAAGTGGCGGCCGCCGCCTGCAAGTTAGCGGCAGAACGAGGCGGTATCGCAGGAACGCTTGCAGCGGGGGTCGTGATGACGGGATTGGATTTCACTACGCTGGCGGCATTCGCAACAGCAGTTGCCTTCGCGACATCTAACGCTTGCTTGGCCTGAACGATCAGCGAAACCGCATTGAACAAACCGGGAACATTGGCCGCGTGGACGTACTGTCCGTACATGCCGTTTTTGACATAGTCCGATGCCTGGAGTTGACCCGCCAGCGCCAGCTCATAGATTTGAACAAAGCCAATCGGCCCGCGCTCGACGCCGCCAACCCAGCCCCACCAGGTCGGGTCCACATTGGGAGCAAGCGCCCACGACACCAATGTTCGAGCGGCTTGTTCTGTCGCGGTATAAGTCGCTTGGGCTCTGATCAATCCCTCATCCGGTATCTGAACGACCGGACTAGAAGTCGTCGGCGCCGCTGCTGGCGTCACCGAAGCGGTCGGTGTCACTGCCGGGGTTAGTTGTACTTCCGGCTTCTGCTTGATCGGCATCGGCTCGGGAGCGGCGGGTTCGTGATATGGAAGCACCGCGACCAACCGGCCGATGGATCCCACTCGTCTCCATTTTCCAGATGTACCGAGCCTGACTTCGTCACTTGATTCAAGCTGCCCCTGCTCGGCAAACGCGACGACCTCCTCAAAACCAATCGGCCCCATTTCCTGGCCGTGAAACATGTAGTACCAGTCATTTGCTCCCGAAGGCGCGCTTTGAATCGGTGCTTCGGCGATGGTGGCCAGGATCGGCTTTGGCCCGCTGCTGGTTGATAGTCCCAGTGCCGTCACGGAACCGGCCGCTGCCCAGGCCGCAGTGCTGGATTGGCGGACCTCGTCGTCGGACGAAATGGACCCGAGTTCAGCAAGCTTCTTGAGTTCGTCGAACGACACTGGGCCGAAATCTTGCCCAAACATTCGATAGTACCACTGATCTGCCATGCCATTCTCGCTGCGAGGCAATTACCACTCCCGTCGCGGGGCAAAGAAAAGCGTGCTGACGGCTAGCGTTGAATTGTTTGATTTATGCAAAGATACAAACAACCATCAGCAAATTCGAGCATCATTTGGCCTATTCGGATTGCCACAAAATGCGGCTTGCTCCGCCATTTCAGACCGACAAGAGATCGGTCAACCGGCCCAGACGAAGTCCGTGGTTAGAAAACAAACCGCAGGTCGAAATATCGCACAGCCATTCTAATTCGGCGGGACGTGCTACCGCCAGAGGATCGTGCCAGGCATCCGTCACCAACGGCGATTCGATGGCAGCAACCCCAGGATGCAATCCAATTTCGGTGCAACCAGAAGGTGAGGCAAACGTCAGGAACTTGATCAGCGTTGATTTGTCGACCTGACCAGCATGTGAGGTTCCGAAAAACCGTGACGGTGCGACCAACCCTTCTCTCTCGATCTGCTGTTGAAATCGTCCCGCGAAGTATCTCTTGACCAGGGCGACAGCGAACGAAATCACTCGACCTTGCCCGAGCACCGTTCTGGCTAAGCAGCCTTCTTTCGCCAACCGGACGATCGGGATGGAGTACTTCGCAGCCAGATCGGGAATGAGCGAAGCGACTTCGGGGACCATTTCCACATACTGATGCCCGTTCAGGTGCGTCGGCGCTACTCCCAGTGCCTGGACTCGCTCAATCTGAGCCTGCAGTTCATGGAGAACAGCTTGTCGAAACTGCGATCGCTCGGATCGAAGCTTTCGAAACACCAGGCCGATACCGGGGAATTGGCCCTGGTCGCCCAGAAGTTCAGCGGGATAGTTTGCGGTGAGGGGGCGACCTTGAGTCAGGTTCAAGTGTACTCCCAGATCAAATGGACGCAGTGAGTCACCGGCCTGCCGCCGGATGGTTGCGGATGGAATCGCGCCTTCTCGAAGTTCGGCCATCAGCAATGGCCAGGCAGCGCAAGCGTTACTGACGGCAGGTGCATTCGCCAAGATCGAGGTACTTGTCAGAAGCCCGTCTCGAAAGGCCTGGACAATTCCGGCATTCACGGCGGCGTTCATACCGAAGTCATCGGCGTGAAGCACAATCCATGGTTGGACACCAGTTGCGGTGTTCATGCGGCCGCTCGGGGCTTCTCTGTCGAGCCGGCTGAATCATCGGCCTGAGTCTTGTATTGGCCCTTGATCGCTCGCCAGCGGACGCGCACCACATCCATCAGCATCGGAATGGCATTGCGGCTCAGGGAGATCGTCGATGCATATTCATTGATCAGCGTGACCGGAACTTTTCGCAGACGCAGATTCAAGCGATGAGCCAGAAAGACGGCTTCGGCATCAAAAGCGAAGCCTTTGATCGTCGATCGTGAAAAGATCGCTCGCGCGGCGGACCGACTGAAGATCTTCAGACCACATTGAGTATCTCGAATCTCGCGCGATACCAGGAATGTGACGATCCCACGAAAGACTTGAGAGGCCAAGGTGCGGAGAAATTGACGTTCAACGAGGCTGGCAGAATCGTCCATATCGCGGCTACCAAATACCGCGTCTGCCTCACCTTTACTGACAATCTCGTAAGCAGCTTTAAGTGCTGCCAAGTCATAAGGAAGATCGGCGTCTGTGAAGGCGACGACACGACCAGTCGCAGCCAGCATTCCATTCTGGACCGCAGATCCCTTGCCACCATTCGGTTGGCGGATCGTCGTGAACCTCTCGCCATAACCGGCAGCCAGTTTCGCGGTGTTATCTTTACTGCCATCGTCCACCACAATGACTCGGTAGTCGATTCCCCATTGATCTAGATACGCAGCGGCATCGGTCAATGTTTTTGGGAGCCGCAACTCCTCGTTATATGCTGGAATAACAAGAGTTAGGTCATGATCCGATGTTGGGACCGGGTTCAAGCCTGTGGGACTCTGGTTGGCGAATTCTGCAAACGAAATGATCAACGCATCCTGATTCTGCTGCTCGATGTTGGCCCGCGAGGCACACATTAAACCGTTCCCCTAAATTAAGGTCGGCGAACGGTAACCAAATCGACAATGTCCAGCAATACCTTTTTTTCGACCCAACCATCCAGCAGGATTAGAGTTTGCGGATTCTTAAGCTAGTCTGAAGATCTGCTTTGTGGGATATTTCGAGCTAACCTGTGACTTTTTGTCGCACCTGATGGGCCTCAATGCGTCAGACCTCACGAGAACTGAATGACAGCCTCTTCCGTCCAATCCACGCAATTCCGCCGAGCGGCTTGGGGCGTCTGGATCGCGTTAACGTTCGTGGCTTGCAACCTCGCGGTCACTCGCGGCGCACGAACGGTGACCCCCTCGTATCGTAGTGCCGTCCAGAACTGGTTTGCTGGTGAGCCGATCTACAATATGGCCGGATCGGACTTCATCTATCTGCCTCAAGCCGCGCTTGTCTTCGCACCGTGGGGGTTGTTACCCGTCCCCGTTGGCGAAGTTCTGTGGCGTATCACGATCCTTGGTATTCTGGCTGCGGGCGTCTACCGCTTCACAAGACTCGCCAGCGCGGACAATCGATGGTTCCTGATCAATACGTTTGCCTCAGCCGGAACAGCGGCAGGTTGTGCTCGCAATGGTCAGTCGACACTGATCGTCACAGGACTGATGCTGCTGGCGATCGTCGACTTGCATGATCGGCGCTGGTGGCGGGCAACGCTGCTGCTCTCACTGGCATTTGCATTCAAGCCCGTCGCGATTGTCGTGATTCTGCTCGTTGCTGCGATCTATCTGCAGATGCTGTGGCGCTTGACGATTGGGCTGCTGTTCGTTGCCGTGCTCCCTTTCTTGACTCAAAGTCCGGACTACGTCATTACACAATTCCAAGCGTGCTATGAGAACTCGCACACCGCATTCCAAGTCGGCATCACGGGACACTGGGCTCAGCTGTTTGGAATGCTGAAGGTTTCCGGCCTGGAAATCCCCTCGTCGGCCCAGCAAGTCATCCGAATTGCAGTTGCTGGTGCGACCTTGGTGATCTGCTGGCTCGCCGTACGTCGACTATTGCCAGCCCGAGGCCTGTTCTACCTCTACGCGTTTGCGACCAGCTACCTGATGCTGTTCAACTCACGGACGGAAGGTAGCACCTACGCGATGATCGGACCGGTGTACGGATTGCTGCTCGCCGAAGCCTGGCTAAGTCAGCGCAGCCAGATGCGAACGATCGGCTATCTACTCGCCGTGATCGGAACGGTGTTTAATTTCGATTTGGCCCTGCTGGTTGTGAGACGACCGGACGAAATCTGGCTCTGCCCGTTTATCTGCGTTCTCGTGACCATCGACCTGACAAGACGACTAATCCGCGAAATCAGCAATGTCCATGTGACATCGCGTTCAACGGAATTGGCCTAGCACGGCATCCGAGCTTAACTCTTGGCAGCCAATCTCGCCGCGAGATCGGGACGTCCCGAGATCCGATTAAGCCAATCCTGCTTCAGGTCCGGACAACACGCTAACGGACGGGAGGGACTTCCATCCGCGGCACTGGCGAAGCGCCAGTTTTTCGCCAGAACGGTGTCAGAAACAGGTACGAACAGACTCGGCATCGCACCTGCACGAACAGTAACGATAAGAGTAATGGAGCGGAGGATTTACTGCGGCGAATCGACTTCGATCCGCAATGAGGACAGCACATTGCAGTCATCCAGTTTGGTTCATCTCGGGCACAAGGAGGCACAACCAAGGCAATTCATCGGCAAAGCGTCATATAGTTCTGGGTGAAAATGCAACGCTCCACGTCACTCGTGGTCAACATCCACTCACGCACCCGATGTATTCAGCAAGCGCGATAGAATCGGATTGACCTGATGCCGCCTCAAAGTCGAATCGCGCGGTAGCCAATCGCGCCTCGAGATTGGGACTTCACAACCCACTACGCCGGTTATCCCTGTCGTTCCTCCGAATCAGGTGTGGACTGCACCCACGTCCGCAGAACTTCCGCCACGCTCCATGCTTGTGCAATACAGCCTCGGGGCGTGAACGGCGCTTCGGCATCGAAGACTTCACTAATGGAGCCGATACAGGCCTCACCCAAGTGGGGCACAAATCCCTCCAGCAGCTTCCGCGCGCCGGCCCGGTCGTTCTGATTGACCTTTTGCCAGGCATCCAGGAACGGACCAATCAACCAGCCCCAAACAGTTCCCTGGTGATAGGCCGCATCGCGGGCTCGCAGATCGCCGTAATAACGAGACTTGTAATCCGGATGCCCTGGAGCCAGGGATCGCAGTCCGACGGGTGTCACTAATTGCTTCTGAACGACATCGATGACCGCTTCCCAGTGGCCGCGATCCAGAACCGGAAAGCGAGGCGAAATTGACATGATCTGATTCGGACGACAAGCAGGATCATTGCCACTTTCGCCATCAATCACATCGAATAAGAAGCCGAGATCTTCATTCCAGAATCGCGCATTGAAACTGACTCGGGCTCGCTCGGCGTGATCCAGAAACGGTCGCGATTCGGCGTCGCCTCGCTCTTCTCCCAACCACTTCGCGAGCAAGCTGAGCGCGTTGTACCACAAGCTGTTAATCTCGACGGCCTTTCCACGTCGCGGAGTCACCACCCAATCATCCACCTTCGCGTCCATCCACGTCAATTGGTAGCCCTGCTGACCTTGCTTGAGCAATCCGTCTGTCGGATCGACCCCGATCCCGAACTTTGTCCCCCGCAGATGATGATCGACAATGTCGAGCAGCACAGGCAACAACGCGCGCAGCGTCGATCGATCCCCTGTGCATTCGACATAGCGATCCAAAGCGTGGAAGTACCACAGCGACGCGTCAGCCGTATGGTAAACACCTTCCGTCTTACCGTCCGGGAAGTAGTTGGGAATCAACCCGTCGCGGACGTAACGAGCAAAGCTGCGCAGGATGCAACCCGCCTCCCAGTGCCGACCCGTCACCAGAGTCAAACCGTCCAGGCTGATCATCGTGTCACGACCCCAGTCCGTGAACCAGTGATATCCCGCGATGATGCTGCGCAGCTCGTCCCCCGAAACCGATCCAAGGGCCGTATCCCGTGATCGACTGGCAGGTGTAATGATAAACTGATCGGCCGCCAGCACCAGTTCGGCAGACATCTGGTCGTAAGCGGCAGGGCCCGCCATCTCCAGTAAGCGCTCGCGTCGGCCCGATTCGCCTCGAGCAGCCGAATCCGGGGGGATCGCATTGATCGAATCCCAAGACTCGGTCGAGGCGATCAGCGTGGCCGAACTTCCTTGCGACAGATCGACGCGAAAGTAACCGGGGCTCCATAGCTCGCCGGCCGATTCATACCCGCGCGATTCTTCGATGCGATACAGGACCTCACTCATACGAGTCCCTTCGATCGTAAACGCACGGTTCTGACCCTGCAGCTGCAATCGCAGGATCGGCAATTGCGGACCAGCGGACAATTCGCAGCGGTCGTTCACAGCAGTCAGCGTGTACTCGTTCGCCAGCGGAGTGCTCACCGGAGCTTCGTGCGGCCGAAAATGGACCGCCGGACGAAGCTTCAGCCGGATTGTTCCTTCACCTCGCGCCAGGCGATAAGTGACATACACCGTGTTCAGCCGATGATTCATCAGCAGCCGTTTTTCAATGACGATGTCATCCAGCTCATAGAGCCAGACCGGAAGCCCCCCTTCCAACCGAAACTCGATCAACGATCCGGTCTCAAGTTCCAGCCTGCCGCCAACCCATTCCTGGCCACCAAATCGAATCACGCGACCGTCAGGCATCCGCACCTGCTCGGAGAGGTGGTTGAACATCATCATGCGGCCATACGGTGCAGGAAGTGCCGCCACCAACAGTCCGTGATAGCGACGAGTCGGAATTCCGCTCACTGTTCCCGACGCATAGCCGCCCAAGCCGTTGGCAACCAGCCATTCGCTGGTCAATAACTCTTCGGTGTGTCGCAGTTTCGTTGCACAAGGCATGCTCCTGACAAGGTCTGCCAGGCGAATCGTGTCACTCATTTTCTTCATCTTCCGTTGTATCTGGTACCGTAGGCTGTGCAATCAACAGCACTGCCGATTGGCCCGGTAGTTTCCATCCGTCCTTGGTCTCGGGCATGACTGCCCCCAGCCCGCCATAGTCGGGATCTTCACTCGACCAAGCCATCTGCCAGGACATGTGCAATGGCGGTGCGAGCAATGGTTCCGGAACAATATCCAAGGAAAGATCGCAGCCGAGGTTAATCACTAGCAACCGATCCGCTTGTGACCCGCCGAAAAATCGCAGGACGAACGCCTCGGGCCCCAGAACGGCACCGTCGAAAGTCCCCCGACGAGGCGACCGCAAAACCGCGTCGTTCAGTCGAAGATGAATCAGATCACGGTGAAGTGCATAAGCTTCGGCATGCAGTTCTCGCTCTTCGAACTTCAGCTTGCATCGCTCGAACGTGGCCGGATCCCCCGGATCTGCCAGTTGAGCAATAATCTTCGGAGTATTGAGACTCGGGAACTGCGCCAGGAACTCAATTCGACCGTCTCGCACGGCCCGGTGCAACTCTTCATTGTGATCAGCAAAGTACAGGAACGGCGTAGACGCTGCGAACTCTTGCCCTTGGAACAGCATCGGAGTCCCCGGCATCAGCATCATCAACGCTGTCATCGCCCTGAAGCGACCCGGCGAGGAGAGCGCGTGACATCGCAATCCCTTGGCCGAGTTCGCGACTTGGTCGTGGTTTTGCAGAAAGCTGATAAACGCTTCGGGGGTCAGCCCGGTTGATGGCGTTCCGCGACGTTTCTTCTGCCACTTATAACGCTGCCCCTGATACAGGTAGCCCCACTTCGCAGCCGAGATAAACTCTTGCGGAGTTCCCCGGTAGTCCGTGAAATAAGCTTCGTTATGTCCTGATAACACGGTCATCGCACTATGGTGAAAGTCGTCGTTCCATAGCATGTCGATGGCGAAGCCTTGGCTGTCGAGTGGCCGAACCAAGTGAGTTTCCTGCGGCTCGTTCTCAGCAACGATGACAGTGTTTCGACCAAACGCCGACTTGCGGACAGCCTGCCCGATCTCAGCGATAATGTGCGTGGCCGACTTATCGATGATCGCCTGCGTCGCATCCAGACGCAGACCATCAAGATGAAATTCGCTGATCCAGTAACTAGCGTTCGCGATGAAAAACTCTCGCACATGCTCGGCTTCGGGGCCATCAAAATTGAGAGCCTTTCCCCAATCGTTCTTGTAGCGGTCAGTGAAATAGGAGTCCGCGAAGAACGAGAGATAATTGCCATCTGGACCAAAATGGTTGTAAACCACATCTAAGATGACACCAATGCCCAGAGCATGCGCGCTGTCGACAAACGTGCGCATTTCATCGGGTGTGCCATACAGTCGCGTCGGTGCGAACAAGTTCACCCCGTCATACCCCCAACCGAATTCGCCTGCGAATTCGGCAACGGGCATCACTTCCAACAGGGTCACGCCTAATTCCGCGAGCGCCGGCAATTGCTCGACAGCGGCGTGCCAGGTTCCTTCTGGCGTAAAGGTACCAATATGCATCTCATAGATAATCTGAGCTTCGGGACGATTGCCACGCCAGTCATCGTCGCTCCAGTGAAACGTTGAAGGATCCATGACCTGCGACGGACCGTGTGGACCCTCGGGTTGATAGCGCGACATCGGATCGGGAATCGGTTTTTCCGCATTCCCCAATCGATAGCGATACCGCGTCGTGGCATTGGCCACATCGGAAAAGCCAGAAAAGACCCCCGGCGAATCATCTTCGACTTGAAGTTCAAATGTTGTTTTCTCGGCCTCCATCATCACAGTGACAGATTTGACCTTGGGTGCCCAAACTCGAAAGTGAACCCCACCCCCGGCTTGCAGTTCGGCACCCATCGGAAGACGCCGACTGAACTGCTGATCCACCACGACGAATTCCTTCCGAAACGAGAATGATCCGATGCCCGTCGTACTTTCGAACGACAGACACAGTGAAGGCAATTCGCATGCCAGCACGACAGATGTGGATCTGGAATAGAACCCGGGACAGCGAGAGCTAGTGTGAATTCGTAGCTGAAACTTCACCCGCGCGATTCAATCGCCATTGGGCTGTGGTGTCCCTATCGCCGCCAAGCGTAACGTGCATGGTCAGAGATAAATACACTGGGCTGTTTATCACCGCAGCGGTCACTGATTGCGCATGCTGGCGGAAAACAAACAGAAGAACCTTGGAGTTCGATCACATCGGAAAACGGCTCGCCGTTGATACCGATGATGAGAACGTGCGAAAGCAAACCCACTCGGGCACCGAGACTCCAAAGAATCTGCAGCGCGTAGCGAATTCCAAGTTTCTTAGTTCGAATCGAATCCACGCTATTCCAGTTGATCCTCACCCATCCAACTCGATCGGCATTGAGCACGCGATTTGTCGCATTCCACCGATGTCGGAATGCTAACTGATCTTCTTCAGCTTCGAGACGCGACCTGTACCAACCCACTCCGCAACAAAAATGCTGCCGTCGTGTCCGAAGCAGGCATCGTGCGGATGCACAAACTTACCCTCGACCCACTTCGAGCTGTCGCCACGGATGGCTCCCCCATCCTTGGCTGTGACCCGAGCCACATCGTCACCCAGGCGGGCGACGACTTCGTTCTTTTCGTTCAACAGAGTGACGCGGGCGTGCAGTTCTGGAACGACCAGCAGGTTCTTCCAAGTTTCGACGTTCGCGGGTAATCCATATCCCTTCAGCGTTTCCAGGTACTTCCCGTCCATCGTGAAGTACTGCAACGTGTGATTGGCACGATCACAGACAACGATCGAAGGCTGGCGGCCTTCGCGCTTGTCGACCCAGATCCCGTGCGGAGTATTGAATTTCCCTTCGCCACCACCCGCACCGCCGAAGTGCGACAGCCATTTCCCGTCCTTGTCGTATCGATGCACGACGAACGCGCCATATCCATCGACCAGCAGAAATCCGCCGTCATCCAAAAACGCAAAGTTGGTCGGCATGAACCGGTCACGCCCCCAGACCTTTTTGGGCTTCGTATCCTCGTCCGCAGCATAGACCCCAGATTGCATGGGAGCGTACTGCTGCCAGACGGTTTCCCCGGTCAAAGTCATCTTCGCGAACGACTTCACCTGCTGATAGGCGCAGACATACAGGAACTCCTCGCTTCCCTCCTGGCGAATCTCAATCCCGTGCCCGCCTCCTTGGAACTGCTGCCCGAAGGCACGGATGAATTTGCCTTCGGAATCGAACACGAAGATCGACGGATGATCCTTCAGATCCTCGCGCCCTTCGTGAATGACATACAGGTTGCCCGCCTTGTCGACCGCAACATTGTGAGTCGTCTGCCACGTGTATTTGTCGGGTAACTGCGGCCATTCGTGAATCAGTTCGAACTTGTGCTCCCCTTCACCAACAATCATGGGCTTCTCCGTTTTAGAGGCGGTCGCCACCATCGGGGCTCCGGCAATCACGGCGGCACCGACCGCGGCGGTGCTTAGAAACTGGCGGCGCGAGACCGAATCGTCTGACGTGGTGAAAGAGTCGTTCGTCATGGGTGTTCTCTCGTGGGGAAATGATGAGCGAGACGTCGCAGATGCCGACAAGACACACGTTCAAACTATCGTACTGCCTGGAGTCGCCGCAGCAAACCACGAGAACAATCTGGACTTTTAGTGAAATTGAGACTCAACAACTTCGCTGTCGGTTGACGCATTCCTGTCGCTGGCTTAGGAATGGTGTTCCCACGCCGTTGTCGGTGGCGGGCTGAGGTTCAACATCCGAGGAGACATCATGAGTCGAGTCTGGTTCCGGTTGAATGTCGTCATGGCGGGCTTGGCCGTGACTTGCGGCATTGCGAACGCCGAAGTCAAGCTGCCAAAGGTCATCGCCAGTCACATGGTCCTGCAGCAGAAGCTGCCCATTACAATCTGGGGGACTGCCGATCCCGAAGAGGACGTGAAGGTCTCGATCGGCGACAACAGCGCATCGACCAAAGCCGGCGCCGATGGCAAATGGTCGGTCAAACTGAAAGAAATGACAGCGGGTGGGCCTCACGAGGTCATCGTCAAAGGCAAGAATGAGATCAAGCTGACCGATGTCCTGATCGGCGAAGTCTGGGTCGCATCGGGTCAGTCCAACATGGAATGGCCAGTCTCGGCGTCAGACAATCCTCAGCAGGAGATCGCTGCCGCCAAGTATCCCAACATTCGTTTGTTCCATGTCCGCAAGGTTCCCTCGATCACTCCCGCCGCCGAAGTGGTCCTTGATCGTGAATGGTCCGAATGTTCGCCCGAAACCATTGGCAACTTCTCTGCGGTCGCCTATTTCTTCGGACGTGAAATTCAGAAAGACCTCAATGTCCCGGTCGGCTTGATCAACACTTCCTGGGGCGGAACCGCGATCGAACCTTGGACTCCGATCGTCGGATTCGAATCGGTCGATTCGCTGAAGCCGATCGCCGAAGGAGTGAAAAACCAGCAGGCCAAGCCAGAAGGACACACTGCCAATCCAGGAGCACCGACTCACCTCTATAACGGGATGGTGTACCCGATCGTTCCTTTCGGAATTCGCGGAGCGTTGTGGTACCAAGGCGAATCCAACCGAGGCCAAGGGGTGGGCTACGAACAACGGATGAACGCGTTGATCAATGGCTGGCGTTCAGTCTGGAATCAGGGCGACTTCCCATTCCTCTACGTGCAGATCGCACCATACAAGTACGTCAAACCGCCGATGACCGACGAGAACCACCTGCTGCCACAACTTTGGGAAGCGCAAACTAAAGTCCTGGGGATGAAGAACACCGGGATGGCCGTCACCACCGACATTACGAATCTGGATGATATCCATCCGCGCAATAAGCAAGATGTCGGTAAGCGACTGGCACTATGGGCCTTGGCGAAAACGTATGGCAAAACCAACGTCGTCTATTCCGGTCCGCTCTACAAATCGATGAAGGTGGAAGGCAACAAGGTCCGCATCGAATTCGAGCATGTCGGTGGCGGACTGAAGTCTCGCGACGGCAACCCACTCTCGTGGTTCACGATTGCAGGCAAAGACGGCGACTTCGTCGAAGCCAACGCCGTGATCGATGGAAAGTCTGTCGTCGTCTCCAGCGACAAGATTACCGAACCTGCCGCCGTCCGGTTCGGCTGGAACGAGTTGGCAGAGCCAAATCTGATGAACGCGGAAGGTCTACCCGCCGGCCCATTCCGCACATCGCGGTAATTCGCTATCGGTGACAGCCTCGTTTAACCGCGTGGGCATCGCCCCGCGCGTGGCTTGCGAACACAAAGCGAAAATGCCCCCTGCAGCTGCTGCAGGGGGCATTTTTATTGTCCCGTCATCAACTCAGCCGACTTCAGTCATTCTTGCCAGGAAGCTTGCCTTCCTTAATCAGGTCTCCATAGACCTTGCCGTCCGCATTCTTCTCGATGATCGACTTTTCCCAGGCGTCCTTGAAAATCGTCATGGCTTCGTCGGTCTTCTTGTCCTTGTCGGCCGCGGTGAAATCCTTGTGCTTGAAGCGGTCGTGATAGACCTTGCCGAAGTCATTCAGCCCGTGTCCCTTGGCCTTCTTATCGGCGCCAGGCTTGTGACAGATGTCGCACTTTGACTTCAGCCCCTCGACTGTTTCCAGGAACGGCTTGTAGGCCTTGTCGTCTTTGTAGCCGTCCGCCAAATAGGTCGGCAGCTTTGAAAAGGCGAACGCGTCGGCCGTGCCGATGCCACAAATGAAGGTCAAAGCCAACGCAAGTTTCAGACGCATCCGACACTCCCTAAATTCTGAACTGTGATTCGCTCGATTCAAAGTACCTGCTGCCAGCAAACCAACTGACTGCCATAGTTTAATCATTTGCGGTGCCAGTACCACCCGATTCTCCCGGCTGTTCCGGCGGCTTCTCTTCGAGCCACGGCGCGGGACCAGGATCCTCATCCCGCAGCCGCTTGCGAGCATACGCCACATGGACCGTGGCTTCAGCATTGTCCTCGTATAAAGTCTTGATGCTGGTCCAGATCGATTCGGCTTCGCTCACTTTATTGGATTTCCGTGCGGTTTCGGCATCACGCAAGCGTTTGCTCAAGAATGCCGACAGCGAGTCCGTACCGAATTTGGCCTTGATCTCGGTGGCCGCGTCTTCCGCCAGTAGGACGTAGTTTCGATACTCGGAATGCGACTTGAACAGTTCCACGATCGCATTGAACTTGCGCAGTGCCGTGACGTGATCGCCAAAATCCCGGAACTTCTCGGCATTCAAGAACTGCTGTTCAGCTTCGTTGGCGGGCGGCTGCTTCAGCCGGTTCCTTGCCCGCATCTTGGTCATCGTCTCTTCTTTGTCGACATCGATCACCATCGCCTGTGCATGAGCCGCGTGTTTACCTTCGGGATACCGAGTCAGCAGGAGCTTCAGAAAGTCGTCGCGAGCCCGCACGTGATCGACCGTCGAACTCAACTTCATCAATCGATCCGCTTCGGCCAGCAATCGATCTTCACCCCACGGCAGACAGGTCCAGATGATGAACCCTACCAGGACCGCCAGGCACGATCCTAGAAACCAGCCACGTTCGTAGATCGGGCTGTTATCTTTTTTCTTCTTCTTTTTCTTCTTACCCAGAGCCGCCTTCAGCTCTTCCACTCCCTTGGTCGGACCGCCGCCCCCTGTCATACCTGCCATTGTTTCCGCGGCAATACTGCGTTGCTGGGTAATCTTGTTTCTAACTTCATCGATCTCGACCTGCAGCGCCAAGGCGTCATAGGGCCGCTCTTGCGGATCTTTCTCTAGCAGATGAAAGATCAGATCTTCGACGAAGATTGGACATTGCGGAACGAGGGATGTAATTCGAACGGGCTCCTCCTGCAGATGCATCATCAGCATCTCGCCCTGATTGTCGCTTTGGAACGGAGTTTCCCCCGAGATCATTTCGAACAAAACGCAGCCCATCGCATACAAATCGGTCTTCTTGTCGACAGGCGGTTTGCCGCGAATCTGTTCGGGAGCCATATAGGCGTACGTCCCGACGGTCTTTCCCGCGGCGGTCAGCGCGGTCGCGGTCGTGTCGCGGGCAATCCCGAAATCGGTCAGCTTGATCTGCATCGCTTTCGTCAACAGCAGATTCGCGGGCTTCAGATCCCGGTGGACGATCCCAGCCTCATGAGCATGCTCGAGCGCCTTGGCGATCTGCATCGTCATGTCGAGCGCCTCTTCCCACGGCAACTTCCCCTTCAGCTTCAGATAGTCTTCCAGCGACCCTCCCGCAATCAGTTCCATTGCGTAGAAACGTTGAGCGCCGAACTTCCCTCCCCCGTAATAGCGGACGATACTCGGATGCTGCAGCTTTTTCAGGATCGAGATTTCGCGTTCGAAACGCTTCTGCAATCCTTCGGAATCGGATACGTCGGGCGACAGGATCTTGAGCGCGACCTCGGCGCCGTTCTTTATGTACGTGGCTCGGTAAACGATCCCCATTCCGCCGACGCCGATGCGGTCCCCCACTTCAAAGGGCCCGATCATCCGTTTTGTCATGGCGCACGATCCGAGTACAAAAGGAATACCAAAGAATTGAGGATCAGCATTGGCCCCGCGATCCCCTATTCTGAAAGCGTCAGCCTCGGGATGCAATCCCATGCCGAAGCCCCTTTTCGGGACTTTGGAAAGAAGTGAGCATTTTGCCGGATTGGAGCGCATTCCACATAACTGTGGCGTCCCGCGAGCAGAAGACGACTTGGTCTAGCCCATGTTTCAACGCGACACATAAGTGCGCCCGCACTAAATCAGGCGACGGATCGTCCGCTGGCTCGCCGCATCCAGTTGGTTGATGTCTGGCAGCAGATAGCGGATGCCGTTCGCGTCGGCGACAACAGCCCCGCTCGGTCCCAGTTTGCGGATATCGTCTTCGCTTTCCAGTTGGAAGCTGGTCATCCCGCGATCCGTTTCGACATCCCACCGGCACGGCGGACTCGGGGCGCTGGTCGTGACGATCCGTTGAATCGTCGGCATAAACTCTCGCTCGGTCAACTCTCGACGCACCAGATCATGGGCACCAGGATTCAGAACTGCCAACGTGGGCAAATTGACCAACTCATGCCCTTCGGCGTCGACAATCGAAATCGTTCGATCGGGATCGCTCAAGGGAAAGCAGCGAATTGGTTCAACACCGGCATGCACCGCCCCGTCGGGCAGCGTCAGGACCAATTGTCCCCAATCGTTCTTGCTGAATTGCAATTGTGCGAAATCAACGTCCACGGCACTCCCCGTCATATCAATTTCTCTTCCTGAGCGGGGGACGTCAGTCCCCTGGCCTCTTCCAAGACGTAAGCCCTCTAAATCGACTTCCAATCCACATCACCACCCGATGTCCTTAGTCAACGCCTGTTGAGCTCGATGCAGTTCGGCATACGCGCCGTCGATTTCCATCAGTTCGTCATGCGTTCCGATTTCTACTAGCCGACCCCGTTCAATAACCATGATCCGGTTGGCCTGACGCAGGGTGCTCAGCCGGTGAGCAATCGCGATCGTCGTTCGGCCGCGAACCAGGTTCTGCAACGCCTCCTGAATCTGCCGCTCCGTCGTCGAATCCAATGCGGATGTCGCTTCATCAAGGATCAGGATCCGCGGGTCGATCAACAATGCGCGAGCGATGCTGATGCGCTGGCGTTCGCCGCCAGACAACGATTGGCCGCGTTCACCCACCAGCGAATCATAACCGTCGGCCAGTTGCAGGATGAATTCATGAGCACGAGCCGCCTTGGCCGCGTTGATCACTTCCTCACGAGTCGCATCCGGTCGACCATACGAAATGTTTTCGGCGATCGTCCCATAGAACAGGAACGGGTCCTGCAACACGATCCCGACATTTCGCCGATACTGCTCAACCTTGTAGCTGCGAATATCGACACCGTCTGCAAAGATGGCACCTTCGGCAACGTCGAAGAATCGGCAGACCAGGTTGATCAACGTGCTTTTTCCCGCTCCCGTTTGTCCGACCAGCCCAATCATTTCTCCCGCATGAATCTTCAACGAGAAGTCTTTGATGACCTTCCGATTCCCATAGCGGAACCCCACATGGCGGAATTCCAATTCTCCCTGCAATTTGTCGACCATCACCGGACGAGCTGGGTCAGGCACGTTGCTGACGCGATCAAGAATCTCGAAGATTCGCTGAGCACTCGTCGCAGCTCGTTGAGACGCGTTGACCATGCGGCTCATCATTTCCAGCTTGCCGTAAAACTTCATACTCAACCAGACGAACGCGGTGAGCGTACCCACGTCAAAATCGGGCTCATGCCTCATGATCAGCCACACGCCAAATGCCCACACGACGAACACGCCGAGTGAGTTCAAAAAGGTGATCAGCGGCCAGAAGAACGTCCACAGCGAATTGACGCGATTGTTGGCCGTGACCACGGCTTCATTCGCCGTCTGAAATCGCTCAATCTCACGATCTTCCTGAGCGAACGCTTTGACGACGCGAATGCCGGGGATCGTATCCGCGAGCACGCTGGTCATGTGCGCCCACGCGCGACTCCCTGCTTGAAAGCCAACCTGCAGCTTGTCGCGCGCGTAATACATCATCAGGACGACGAATGGAAACGGCACCAATGTGACCAATCCCAGCTTCCAATTCATCTGAAACAGCGACACCGCCACGACGAACAACAGAATCGTGTTCGCCATGAAATCGACGATGCTGTCGGAAAGGAACTGGCACAATCGATCCGAATCGTTGCTGATCCGCGACATCAAATCGCCCGTTCGCTTTCCGCCGAAATACTCCAGCGACAACTTTTGCAGGTGTGCATACGTCTTGCTGCGCAGGTCTCCGGTGACCCGTTCACTGACCCAGGCCAGAATTGCCCCTTGCGCCCAACCCAGCACCCAAGCCACAACGGCAGCACCAAGCATGATCCCCAGATAAAAGATCGCTGGCGACAGAGAACTGATCTTTGCAGATTCGTATTGAGTCAACAAATTGATCAGCGGCCGGGTCATCTTCGCTGTTTCGACATCAGCGATGGTGGCCGACAGCGATAAAACAAACGCGACGAACATCCACCACGCATGGGGCTTCGCAAAGCGCCACAGCCTGAACAATGCCATCGTGTCCGGTGGCGTGACCTGCTCTTCCCCTTCCGGAATCTCTTCTTCGTCGAAGTGCTTCCGGATCGCATGTCCACCTTTGACATCTTCAAATCGGTCGCCAAAAACGAGTGCCGCCGGGCCTTGAGCGATCGTGTAGTGCCAGTAGCTAAGCCGCCGGCTGTAGCCGAGCATCTCCAGCGTTCCGAGCCCCGCGCGATCCTTCGTTTTCAGCTTCTCGACATCGGTCAGCGGCCATTCACCAACGGCAGTGCCGCTGCTGTAGATTCGCCGATCAGTCAGCGCCAGTAACGTCGTTCGATACTGCCGCTGTTCGTCGATGTCCGAAATCATCCAAGCGATGACAAATTCGCCAGTGGCGAGTCGTGATTCAACGGGCTGTCGCAGCGATGAACTGACAGATGACCAACCCTCGGCGTGCGACGTGACCAGGGGAGCAATTGGATTCAAAGCACAGCCCGATGGAAGATTGACGAAGATGGTGGAGAAGTGAACAGATTACCGAGCGGCACAGGGGAATGGGAGAGACAGACGACGGTCAGGTGCAATCAATCCGTCGCAACAAGTGTGCTTTATTGAGCCACTAGCCGTATCGCGCGCTATTCGGCCTCAAAATTCTTACTGATCATGTCATTGACGGCTTGCGTGCTTCCGAATGCAAACAAGCAATCGCCCACCTCAATGACGGCCGTTCCAGGCGGCGGCATCAGCCTCTCGCCATTCGCGCGCCGAATCCCGATGACCATCACACCGCGTTCTCGCAGGTCGGTATCCATTAGCCGTTTACCAACACAGTGACTCTTCGCGGTGATCTGAACGTCGGCCAATTCCAGTTCGCTGCCGTGATCGTCGGTCACGTCGAAAAAATCTTCAACGCTGGGGTTCAGCATCAGGCGAGCAATCTTCGTCGCGCCGCTGCTGAACGGACTGACCACGCGATTCGCCCCCGCACGCTCCAGTTTATCGACCGCCTTCTCATCACCCGCACGAGCCACAATCTGCAGCTTTTCATTCAGAAGTCGGGCCGACAAGACGACATAAACATTGTCGGCATCAGTCGGCAAAACAGTCGTCAGCGCCTTCGCCTCCAGGATGCCCGCGGTCAGCAAAACTTCGTCGTGAGTAGAATCTCCAACGATGTAGGGCCAATGCTTTTCCCGGCACAAAGTGGCGATCCGTTCATCAACATCGATCACCACGAATGGCTTATTGCGTGAGTGCAGGTACCGGCAGACTGTGCGTCCCATGCGTCCGAATCCGCAGACGATATAGTGATCTTTCAACTTCCGGATCGCATGATTCATTGCTCGTTTCTCCCAATACCCGCGCACCTGCAAATTGACCAGCGATTGCCCCAACTGTGAGACACAGTACGTAAAGATCCCGACCCCGACCATCAGGTAGCAGATGATGAACAGCTTCGTCCACGGGTTCAGCTCTGCCTGAGATGTCGCCGACAATCCGACCGTCGTCATGATGATGACGGCTTCGTAAAAACACTGCAGCCAGTCCCAGCCCTCGGTCAACCGAAAGCAGACGGCTCCGAGCGTGAGAAACCCGAGTAACAGCGCGGCGATGGCGAACAGTTTTCTCATGCAAATCGACCGACCCGATCGGACCTTCCTTAGCGTTGAATTCCCATCAGCAGACGACTCAGCGACGCGACCGGCAAGTCCGGTTGCACGACAGGTTCTGGTCGCCCCAGTCTCTTCAGAACATTCGCTGCCGCCAAATAACCACTTCTGACAGCTCCTTCCATCGTCGCTGGCCAACCCGTCTGGGTCCAATCTCCCGCCAGTTGCAGATTCGGCACGGGCGACTGCTGAGCGGGCCGCAGTGTATCCACACCGGGCACCGGAGAGAACACGGCACGATGCTCAGTCACTTGTCGCGAATGCAACAGTTTCGCGTCCGCGGTGATTGGCCAGACCGAAGTCAGTTCGGAAATCACCTGCGCCAGTATGCTTTCTTTCGATTGACCTGCCAGCTCACGACTGGCGCTGATCACAATCTGGTAGTAATACCCAGATTCGGCCGCAGCTTCGGTTCCCGATCGTTTTGCCAATGCCGTCCGATTGAAAACCCACTGACACAACCGATCGACCAGAACCGCATGCGGCAGATCCGTAATCGGCCGATCGAACCACAAGTGGACGCTCGAAATCGGCGCGGCCTTCAACTGCGAAACCCCCGCCAGACTCGGATGGCTCGCCAACGACGGAGGAAGCAGTGACAGCACCCGATAAAACGGTGCCGCCATAACAAATTCGTCACCCTCGACCGATTCGCCCGAACTCAACAGGACCGATTTCACCCCATCGTCCGACAGATTTAGAGACTCCGCTGTAGATTGCATGCGAATCTCGGTCCCGCGCGATGTCAGCCACTCCGTCAGCCGCCCGCCATACAAGTCTTCCAGCGGCACCGACGGAATCTCCACCAACCAGCCATCACGATGAGCCAGAAACGTATCCACAAATACCTTGCGAGCGTGTTCGACATCGATTCGATCCAGCGTCTCGCTCAGCGCACTCACCAGCACCACATGCCAGAAGCGATTGATCGTGTTTGCCGACTGATTGTGCCGCTTCAACCACTCCGAAAACGGCAACCCCCGCTCTTCCGCTCGAATCCCCCTAGCGAGGGACCGCAGCCCCATCCCCAGCGATAGCTTTTCTTTCACGCTCAAGTAACTCAGTCGTGCAAACGCCCCCGCCAGATGAAGCGGAGCCGGCAACGAACTCGCGCTGAACGGATCAATCTTTCCTGAAGGCCCCACAAAATACAGCGTCTTCTCCGTACGAAAGAATTCCGCCAAGCCCGTCGTTTCGCAAAAGTGCCGAAAGTTCGTGCAACAACCAAGCGAAACGTGCTGGCAGTTATCGATGTACGAACCCGAAGTCGGATCGAGAAACGAACTCGCCCGCCCACCCAGACGCGGTCGCGATTCCAAGACCACGCATTTCAGACCGCGTTCCGTCAAGGCCACAGCCGCCGCCAGCCCTGCCAGGCCCCCGCCAACAATAATGATCCGCATGCTGCCCCGACTTAACCCGCCGACTCCTTCGGCGATCCTTCCGAAGACTGAATACTCGTCGAGAGAATAGCGATTAAAAGCCAAATTGTGGACGCCACCGAAGTCGGCCGGAAAGTTCCATCGCCAATTGCGACAGCCTTCGCGAATGCAGTATCGTCGATGACGAAATCGCTGAATCGGATTCAACCATGGCAAACTGATGCTGAAAACTCAGACATCTTCGTTACCGACTCTACTCCGCTCTTTGAGCCGAGCCGCAGTGGAGTTCATCTATCCGCCGACTTGCCTGCTCTGCCAAGCCGACATTTCTGACGGGGCCCATCAGCATCCCGCCTTCTGTACTGGATGCCTCAACAAGTTGACGACGGTGACCGTGGATGCCTGCCTCCGCTGCGGTGCCCCCATCGGTCCATTCACCGTTGCGACTGATCACTGCATCCTGTGCAAACGAGAAGGCTTTGCCTTCGACGAAGTCATTCGTCTGGGTCTTTATCGAGAAGAAACGCGAGTCGCCTGCCTAAGAGCGAAAAATCCATCCGGCGCGCTACTCGGCAGAACATTGGCAAATTGTCTGATCGACGCTCAGCAGATCAGGCTGTCGCAGCAAACTTTTGATGCGATCGTTCCCGTGCCCGAGCATTGGTTGAAAAGACTCGTCCGATCGCAATATGCGGCCGAAACAATGGCCCGGCAAATCGCGACCCGGTTGAAGGTCCGGCTGGCGACCGATATTCTCGCCAAAGCTCGTTGGACTCCGAAGCAGGCCAAAAGTTCACCCGTGCAGCGTCGACAGCAGCAGCAGGATGCGTTTCGCGTGGTGAAGTCCAGTCTGCACGGGCAATCCATCCTGCTGGTGGACGACATTCTGACAACCGGCGCGACCGCCGATGCGGCTGCGAAGGCGTTGAAACGAGCCGGCGCGAAGCGCGTTGTCGTGGCGGTTGTCGCCGTCAGCCCTCCACGAGTTTGATGTCCTCACAAGACGATACGACCAGACAGCTTGATCAGTGATGTGCTTCAAAGCACGAGAGAGATTCCATTGCCAGCACCTAAGACCATTCGAATTGCCACTCGATCCAGCAACTTGGCGCTCTGGCAAGCGAATCACATCGCCGATCTGATCCGGAAGGCCTCGCCCGAGACCACTGTCGAACTGGTCCACATCTCCACGACAGGCGATCGCGATCAGACCGAACGGCTACGCGATTTGGGCAGCTTCGGAGTCTTCACGCGCGAAGTCCAGAACGCCGTTCTCGACGGACGAGCCGACATCGCCGTTCACAGTTTGAAAGACTTGCCAACCGATTCCGTTCCAGGCTTGGTCCTGGCAGCGACCCCCGCCAGAGGTGCCACCGCGGATGCGTTGGTTCTGCCCAAAGGAAGTACCGCTGCCGCTACTGTCGCTGCCCTGCCCCCGAATGCTCGAGTCGGAACCGGCAGCCCACGTCGCCAAGCACAACTGCGCTATCTTCGCAGCGACCTGATCCTCGAAGAAGTCCGCGGCAACGTCGAAACTAGGCTGCGGAAGCTCGACGAAGGCCAGTACGACGCTCTGGTCCTGGCTGTTGCCGGACTGACCAGACTTGGGCTGGCCGATCGAATCTCCTGCGAACTCGCCCCCCCACACATGTTCCCCGCCGTCAGCCAGGGCGCAGTCGGTGTGGAATGTCGCGCGGATGATCAAGCGGTTCGACAAGTTCTCGCGGCAATCACCGATCCCGCGACGCTATCCGCCGCAACCGCGGAACGCAGCCTGCTGCGAACACTGCGAGCCGGTTGTCATGCCCCCTTGGGCGTCGCCACGACACCTCAAGGTGACGGGGCCATTCAACTCGAAGCGGTGATCCTGCCGCAGGACGGGTCACATCGCTGGATGGCCAGCGCCACGGCTCCCACGTCAGACGCAGAGTTGCTCGGTCAGCAAGTCGCTCAAATGCTACTTGATCAGGGGGCCGGCCAAGTCCTGGGGAATGCCAGCTGATGTTGTCGACGCGCGCGACTTCGAACTCTGTCCGACATTGGTTGCAGAATTGAATCAGCACAAACCCAGCAGCCGGACGACTGGTTCGTTTGCTTCAGGGAACCTCAGACTGGAAAGCTCCTGCGCCGGGATCCAGCGAAAGCCCTGATGGCTTTCGCGGATCGACGCGACATCGAGCGGATGGCAGAGAAAGAAATGAAGATCAACCGTCGCATGCGGATACGTGTACTCACGCCTCAGCATCAGTCGGCCAACTTCAACCGCCAGCCCCGCTTCTTCGTGAGTCTCGCGAATAGCGCACGCTTCGGCGGTTTCGCCTGGCTCGCACTTGCCGCCCGGAAACTCGGCGTATCCGGGCAGCGGGCTGTCGGGGCCGCGAGTCCCCACCAGATAGCACCCGTCATGCTCAACGACCGCAATGCCGATGCGCTTCGGTGGGGAACTGGTCATCGATTGATCATCAGAAGTTGGCAACGGTTCACTCGCCAGCCAGCTTGGCGTCCCCTGGAGGAGCTCCCATGACGTGATAGCCGCTGTCGACATGTAGTGTCTCGCCCGTGACGCCGGTGGACATGTCGCTCAGCAGGTAGACGGCACTCTTGCCGACTTCTTCGAGGCTGACGTTGCGTCTCAACGGAGACAGCGCATCGTACATCGACAGCATCTTGTCGAAATCCTTCACGGCCGAACCCGATAAAGTCTTGATCGGTCCAGCACTCAACCCATTCACGCGAATCTTGCTCTGACCGAATTCGTGAGCCAGATAGCCAACCGACGATTCCAGCGCGGCCTTGCACAGACCCATCACGTTGTAACCAGGAATGACGCGTTCGCCCCCCAGATAGGTCAGCGTCAGGATGCTGCCGCCGTTGGGCATCACATCCTTCGCTCGCTTACAAATGGCCATCAGGCTGTAGACGCTGATGTCCATCGAAGTCTTGAAGCCTTCGCGACTGCAGCAGTGAACCGGCCCCTTCAGGTCTTCCAGCGGAGCGTAGGCGATTGAGTGGACCACGAAATCCAACTCGCCGAACGTTTCCTTCGCCGCGGCGAATGCTGCGTCAATATCCGCATCGACTTGAACGTCGCACGGCATAAACAGCTTCGGATTGAATTGCTCCACGCACTTACGAACGCGACGAGCCATCTTCGGGTTGGCGGGATCTTTATCTGGCAGATGGGTGAACCCGAGCTGAGCTCCCTCTTTAAAGAGTTGCTCGCTGATTCCCCAGGCGATTGAGTAATCGTTGACCACACCCAGCACCAGGCCACGCTTGCCGTCCATCAAACCCATGTTGCCAATCCTTCTGCAGTCGACATCAATGGATGTCACGCCAAAGCCACCAACCAAAATAAAGAGCGGTTTCCCGGCTCGTTCCGAAGTCACTTCATTGGGAGTCGTGCCAGTAGGCCCTAACCCATGATCAGCCAACCCTTAACCACGAAATCCCAAAGCGTAAGAATAACGACCACCGCCAAAACGGGCAACCACCGCCCGATTCATCTCAATTTCGGGTAGTGGGTCAGTTTGAAGTAAGATTCGGATTTGTGAGTGGCTGGAAGCAATGTCAGTCGTCAGTCGATTGGCACTTCGGCGATCCACGCGCGGAGCCAATCACCTACGCGATGCACATTTATCTCCTGCTCTTCGCCTTGTTCGATTGCGATTCGCAGTTGCGCCTGAACCGTCTGTGCTTCTTTTAGCTGGACGTATTGCATCCGATCCAAAGCCTCGGTATGCCCACAAAGCTGGTTGGCGAAATCGCTCACGCTAATCTGCCCAAGTTCCACTTCATCAGCCAACGCACTCAGTTGACCCACAATCCTCGCATTTGACATTGCCGCAACCTTTGGTGGCTCCAAAACGAACAAACCCAGCATATCGCCGGGGCTTGCTCGCTTCGATGCCAATCCAAGCCGCTAGGCAAGGTTGTAAACCCTGAGCAGCCCAACCATCTCTTCGATTGTCCAAACGTGATCGCGGACGTCAGCCTTCATCGCTGGAGTTGATCGTAGCGTCTGATGGATGCGGCAGATGTCGTCGTGCATGAAGTGCAACTCGATCGCGTGATTGTGGTTCTCAATCTTCTTTGAGAACGCAATGGTCAGGCGGCGGGGTGGCATTTCGATTTGTGCGAGCACTTTTTCCGTCTCTTTTTCGTGGTGAAAAAACCTTTGCGAAAATGACCCAAAGACCTGATTTAGGGGATTGCTCCGCGCACCGATTTTTGGCACAAGAGGCCGACAACCAGTGTGCCAGTCAGCCCTCATCGATTGAGGCTTGGCCAACGCAGAATCGCCTGCGTTTGAAGCCCGCCAGGCGGGATTGTTCTTTCACAAGTGAACGCCGATCAGCAGCGACCTTGGAGTGCGGTGGCTCGATACCGCCTTGGCTCCAATCGCCAGAAACCTTACGTCATGACTTGCCGAGTCCAGTAGTCCTTTGACACCAGACCGCAAATCTGCGAACACTCGTCATCAGTACAATTGAGAGGTTGTGTCAGCGACCAGAGGTTGTGTCACCACCCCAGTGTGTGGCACGTCCCTGACGCTTTGGGAAGGGCGTGGTCTTCGTATTCCTTGCCACGCCCTTCGAAGACTCAGGGACGCGCCACACATTGCGAGGGTTGTGTCATGCAGCCCAATGCGATTCGATCACACAAGATTACCACTGACTGAGTACACCGCACTCAGTACTGCGTACTCAATCATCCCACTCAACTTAAACTTCCCCCCACCCGCCAGGTTGTGTCGGACGTAGCCGCGAGTTCCCACGGTCAACGATTACACTACGCTGCCGCAGAGGTTACAGTAGCAAGATCGAAAATCACTGGCCGCGTCGCCTGGCGGATCGTCACATGAAGCAGTATTTGATTATCGGATTGGTCCTGTGCCACGCGGGGCTCTTCGTTCTTGACGCGTTTGCGGAAGACAACGCAGACAAGCAGTTGCAAACGGCTCGCGAACACATTCAGCGCGGACGGTATGACGAAGCCCTCGAAATCCTGGAACCGTTAACCAAAGCCAAGGATCCTGATGTCGTCGAACTGACGCTGACTCGATGCACCGCTCTTCACCAGCAGGGGCAACTGGAGGCGGCCGACGAACTCCTGACGGCCGCCTTAAAAACACATCCCAAGGTCGCATCCCTGCACGCTCTGCGAGCGCAATTGCACTTCGAACGAGGTCGATGGAAAGAAGCCACGACATCCGTCGAAGCGGCGCTGCGAATCGACTCGGATCAACTTCTGGCGCGACTGATTCAAGCCCATCTCTGGGCCGAACAGGGCGAAATTAAACTTGCCGATGACGGCTATCGCTGGTTCGTCCGCTATTACAATCGACGGCAGCCGCACGATGCCGAGTCGCTGCTGCTAGTCTGCCGCGGGGCCTCGCAATACGCCCGCTGGCATAGCGTCACGCAGATCTTCGACTTTTGCGTCAACACGCTCTGCGTGGACGCGCTCAAAGTCGACAAGGAATCCTGGCAGGCTCATTATCTCGCCGGGAAGTTGCTGCTGGAAAAATACAATAAGGCGCAGGGCCAACCAGAACTGAAGACCGCCCTGTCGATCAATCCCCGCGCGACAGAAACGCTGGTGGCTCTCGGCCAGGCCGCCGTCAAGGAATATGACTGGGATGAAGCCGAAACCCGTGCCCATGCGGCTTTAGAAATCTCACCCCAACTCCCCGGCGCACTCCGAGTCCTCGCCGAAGCCAAACTCTATTTCCGCGAACTCGACGAAGCAGAAAAGCTGCTGACGGACGCACTGTCAGTAAACCCGGTCGATCAAGCGACGCTCGCCCTGATGGCAACATTACGTCTCATGCAAGACGGCTGGCCTGATCTAGATCGCCTGAAACAGATCGTCAGCCACCTGGATCACATCGTCGATTTGAAATTGGAATCGCCGACGCGATTCGAGCAGATCGTGATCGACGTGGCGACACGCAATCCCAAACCAGGCTACTTTCTGACGACCCTCGGCGAGCAAGTCGATCGCTTCCGACAGCACTCGGTCGCCGAACCCCTGTTCCGGCAAGCGATCCTGCTGATGCCACAACTCTCAGAACCGAAGACGGCGTTGGGGCAGCTCTATATGCAGACCGGTCGCATGGACGACGCCCGCCGACTGCTTGACGAAGCATTCAAGGCGGACCCCTATCATGTCCGCGTCAGCAATATGCGCAAGGTGCTGAAAGTTCTCGACGAATACGATGCCGTCACGACCGACCATTTCGTTGTTCGAGCCGACAGCAAACTCGATAAGCTGCTAGCTCGTTACATGGCAGAGTACCTTGAAGAAGTCTATCCCGAGCTTACAGCGCTGTATGGCTTCGAACCCGAAAACCGCACGCAGATCGAACTGTATAATTCCGCCAAGGGACTGTCAGCACATCAATGGTTTAGTGCCCGCATGGTGGGCCTCCCCTGGGTTCAGACGATTGGAGCATCAACCGGGGTGATCATCGCGATGACCAGCCCCTCCAGCCTCGAGGAACCGTTGAATTGGGCTCGCGTGATGAAGCACGAATATGTGCATATCCTGACGCTGCAGCAAACCAACTTCAACATTCCGCACTGGTACACCGAAGCCCTTGCCGTCCGTTCCGAGGGTTATCCGAGACCTGTGGAATGGAACAAGCTGCTCCTGGATCGCGTACCCAAGGGCGAACTGAAGAACCTCGACAACCTCAGCATGGGTTTCATTCGCGCGGGCAACCAGGCCAACTGGAATTTCGCTTACTGCCAGAGCGTCCTCTACGCCGAGTACATGGTCGCCCGGTTCGGTGAGCCTTCGCTCGCGAAATTGCTGGATGCTTACCGCCGCAATCGAACCACCGATCAGGCAATTCCGGAAGTCTTCGGCGTCGAGAAAGCCGACTTCGAGAAAGGGTATCGCGACTATCTGGACAAAGTTGTCGCCGAAATCCGCCAGACCGAAGACGAGCCAGAAATCAAACCGAATCAGATCGAGCGGAACTATGAAAAGAACAAGAAAGACCCCGAAGCGGCGGCCCAGTACGCCCAGCTATTACTGTTCATCAAGAAACGAGACGAAGCGAAGAAGATCGCCGAAGAGGTCTTAAAAAAGCATCCGCAGAACGCGATCGCCGCGTTCGTCGTCGGGGCGCTGCTGTTCCGGGAAGAGAAGCCCCGCGATGCTGTCGGCGTCTTGGAACCAGCCTTGAATGCGGATCATCCCAATCGCCGAATCTTGGAACTGCTGTTGCGAGCCCGCTTGAAGTTGAAAGAAACCGATGAGGCATTCAAGCTGTGCGAATTGGGCAAGAAACACTTCCCCTATCACAGCGACTGGTGGAAGGGAATCGCCGCCGCTGCTAAGCAGTCCGGTGAAACACAAAAGCGACGAGAGGCCTTAATCACCCTGACTCGGATCGAAGCGGATGACCCCGCCCCGCGCAAAGCACTTGCGGAAATGGCCCTGGCCGATGGCGACTACGACGACGCCTACAAGTACGGCCGCATGACGATCCACATCGATGTCCTGGATGCAGAAGTTCACCGGATCCTTGGCGCGTCGTTGCTTGGATTGAAACAATATCCTCGTGCAATCACAGAATTCGAAACAGGCCTCGAATTGAAGCCTGGAGACGTTGAACTGCAGCTAGGCCTGGCCGAGACGTTGATCGCAACCGAACGTAAATCCGACGCCAGAAAGCTGATCGACAAAGTCTTATCGAAAGATGCCGACAACGAAAAAGCGAAGCGGCTGGCTTCCATGATTCAAGAATAGCAACACCACCATCCGTCATTCCCGTACAGGCGGGAATCCAGCGGAGTCGCAACAACTCACTAGTCCGAAGATCCCTAACCCGACAGACTCTAGAAGGAACAGCAGATGAACGCCAAGGACGCCATCAACGGCAGCATGGATATGGGTTACTACGTCCTGAAACTTTATGTTTCCGACCTCGATGACGCCGAACTGATGATGCGCCCGTCCCCCGGCTGCAATCATCTGGCTTGGCAGTTGGGGCATTTAATTTCGTCGGAAGTTGGGCTGCTGAACCAAGTCTGCCCAGGGTCGGGCCCTGAGTTGCCAGCCGGGTTTGCAGATGCGCACAAGAAGGACAAGTCCGACTGTAACGATGCTGCGAAGTTCGCGACCAAACAGCAGTACACCGATTTACTCGACAAAGTCCGCGACGCCACCAAAGCCGCCCTCGCGAAACTATCCGATGCCGATCTCGACAAACCCGGCCCGGAAGAAATGCGCAACTTCTGCCCGACAGTCGGATCGTTCTTCACCCTGATCGCGACCCACCCGATGATGCACGTCGGCCAATTCGTCCCAGTGCGCCGAGCCCTCGGTAAGCCCATCGTGATGTGACGAAAAGTAAGAGGCAGCCACGGATTGACACGGATCAACACGGATCAGAACAAGCTCAAACAGCCATGCTGCAGCGACCCTGCCAATTCTTTATCCGTGTTTAATCAGTGTTCATCCGTGGCTAGATTCTCCTATTCCTAATCCGGGTCAACCGGCTCGATTTCATAGACGTCCAGTTGATGCTCTTCATCGGCCGTCACCCACGCCCAACGGAACTTCGTCAGCGGGTGTTGCCACACGTCATCGCGAGTTGCGAATGTTCGTTTGACGACGACGAAGCGAGCCTGACACACATTCAGATCCTTCAGTCCCTGGCTGTCCCACGGAAACATCTTGAGTTGCGTACCAGCTCGCTGCAGCTTTTCTTTCAGGTCCACAAAGTGATGCGGGAAGAACCCCGAGTATCCGTTCACCAGGGGTCGGCCATGCATCGTCCCCCAGTACATCCACAACGATGTTTCCTGATAGTCGCCAACCGTGTAACCCGTCGGAAATGGCAGACAGACGACCACTTCATCGGGCCGTGAATTTTCACGCAGCCACATGATCCAAGAGGGCGTCCCCAGCGATTGATGATGATACATCGACTGTCGTGGCGGCCAGACTTCGCCGATCAGCACCAAGCTGGACGCAATCATTAATCCCAGCATGACCCATTGCTGGACCAGCGGAAATATCGACGGGGGCGGATTCCGTAACGCGGGATGAACATAAGCCTCGGTAGCCTCAACGGCGGGGTCAAACTCCTCGAGCGGAACTTCGGGCGGTTTCCTCAGAGGTCGCTTCCACCAGCGCCACGGATTCAGCAGATCGAGTGCTTCCACGCTCAACCAGACCACAGCCAGTTGAACGAAGAGCGCGAATCGAAAGGGACTGCGGATCAGCTTGAATCCCGGGACATATTGCTGCAGCCATTCGTAAGGAATCTCACCACCAATTCTGGGAATCGAGGGATGAACCATCACGGTTGGTCCCAGAGACATCCCGAAAGCAACGAGGGCAAACGTTGCCGCAAACAGGCCCCAGCGACGCCTCCCTCGAACGAATAGCGACGCAATCAAACCCACGGGAACCAGCAACAGTTTGAGAGTTCCGCCCCCCAGCGGCCAGACGTTCTCACGAGCTTCCTCGGGGAACTCTAGCCGTGGAACTCGCGACCAGACCACAGGAGCAGGCGGATCAGCGGGCGTTTCGCCATCAACGTGAACAGCCGGAATCGTTCGTTCATGTGACGGCGGCGTGGCGGGCGTGTCCGTGAAATCGCGAGCATGCGCCGATAGGTCGCGAATCCAGCTTTGATCGCGACTCCATTGATGTTCCGCAGCCAACGATCGTTGCACAGTGACCAGCGGCCACAGCAACAAAGCCGACAGTAGACCACCAACAACCAGCGGAATCCAAAAACGCAGTCGCAGCAGATTGAAGTTCCACAGCCAGACGGAACTCGGGACCAGCAGCAGGGTCAGGAACAGGCCCCAGTAGTTGCACATCAGGTACGTCAGGCAGAATGCACCTCCCAGCCTCAATCCTCGGAGAACAAGTTGAAGGATCGATGCGGCAGGATCAGCGTCGGCGTCGTACCTCAGCGTCGGAACATCAAACATGTCCAGCAAGGCGTAAATTGTCCACACAACGCCGAACAACGAAGTGAGTTGCACCACACCAGACTGCCACCAGATAAACGGTAGCATCTGACACATCACGCCACCGACAAAGGCTAGCCACGATTGATGCCCGATACGACGCAACAGACAGCGACTGCTATAGCCATTCAACGACAAGATCAGCAGTAGATAGACGTTGTAAGCCAGAATTCGGCTACCCGTCAGCCAGACGATGGGTGACATGAGCGCCATCGTCGGCTGCGCCTCGGAAAACGCGAATGTTCCCGTCGTCGGGTAGAAAATCGGCGCATCCCAATAGCCGCGAAATCCGACAGCCGTCCGATCCGTGTTCCACCACAGCGTCCAGACATTCAGCAGCGGAACAGTCGCCTCGTTCTCAAAGCCGATCGAGATTGTCGAAGTCGGTGCCAAGCACAGCGGCCACGAAGCATAGATCGCGATTGCCAGATAGACGCACCAGCAACCGAATTCACGACGCCACAGGCATCGCCAATTTCGGCGGGATGGTTCGCTATCCGGCATGATCGAATCGCCCGTCGGGGTTTAAGATCGAGCCCGGATGTTGCGCCCTATCCCTGGCAACTTCCACATCTGCTATCCACGCTGACTCTAGATCGCCGAGCAACGATCGTTCGTCATTCGTCGCCAGGCCGAGTTCTATGGCTCCAGCACAATCTTGCCCCGTAGCGTTCCCTGCTTCGTGATCGTGTTCTCTTCCTGAAGCTGATGGGCCGCCGCGGCTTCACTCAACGGCATAACCTTGCCGATGTGCGGTCGCCATCGGTTCAGTTCGTATAGCGCGTTCAATCCCTCGGCCGCATGTCGCTGTTCTTCTGGTGTTCCGTTGAACATGGAGAATCCGATTAACCGCAAATCTTTGACGTAGAATGGCCCTACTGGAAGCTCAGGACGTGCCTGGCGGCCAGCCATCAACATGATTCGACCCCGCGGTGCCATCAGGCTGATGGTCCGATCCAGCGTCGGCTCGCGCTGCGTTTCGACCCAGAGTTGAATCCCACCGTGCGGCAGACTGAATGCACGCAGTTGATCGTCGATATTGGGGGCGTGATAGTTCAACGCCAAATCGGCTCCCAGCTTCTTGCAAACCGCCAGGCTTTCGTCGTTGCCACCCGTCGTGACCACAAACGCACCGGTCGCCTTCGCCAGTTGCACCACGCAAGAACCAACCCCGCCCGCTCCGCCGTTGACGAAGACGACTTCACCGGGACGCAAATCGGCGTGCTGGAACAAACCCAGGTGAGCCGTCAGCCCGACCAAGGCTCCCGCGGCCGCTTCCTGATCGGTCATCCCCGGCGGTGTTCGATACAGCCAGCGTTCATCGACCGAGGCGAAATCGGCGAAAGTCCCCTGGCGTCCGAAGAGCCCCTGATTGCTGCCCCAGACCCGATCACCGACACTGAATCGCTTGGCTTCGCTACCGACCTTGACGACTGTTCCCGCCAGATCACATCCGATGATGTACGGAAACTTACTCGCCATCGCCACCTGTCCGGCCCGGATATAGGTGTCGATCGGGTTCACTGAAACTGCACCGACCTTGACCAAGACTTCGTTAGCTCGAGGTTCCGGAGTCGGCAATTCACCATATTCAATGACCGATGGTGTGCCTATTTCGCGAATAAACGCAGCCTTCATGCTCTAAACTCCGACTAACGCGGACGCCCCGCGAGAACTAGCTGTGACTTGGACCCGACATGATTGTATCGGCGAGGCTCGCCAGTCGGAATCGACGGCGGTTGATCACGCCTGACGAATTTGTTGTTGCCATTCTACACATGTCTTCGAGCTTTAAGAGCCAAATCGGCCAAGGAATCGATCCAGCCAATTCCGATGCCAGAATCGAAGGTGCCCCATCGCAGCGAGGATGAACAGCGTCGAAAGCGTGACGATCAAACCGAACCGGACGCTCCACGGTCGGTAGCTCCAGACTGCTTCGTGCGATCCTTCAGGAACCTGGACCTCACGAAACGCTCCTCGCGACGTGTCTATTGCCGCTTTGCCGTCTATCGCGACCCTCCAGCCCGGATACTCCAACTCTCTTGCCAAGAGTCTCGAATTCTCAGGCGCGTCAAACTTCACAATAAATCGATTGGCCTCGCGCTGTGCCGGGGCTTCGGCGCGACTGTTAGCAGTATCCGTCAACAATGACGCACGGCCCAGTGCATCGTTCAGTTTGTAAAGGTAGAGCGGCTCAGGCCCGCGTCCCCAGGCGGAATTGAGTAGCGGATCAATCCCCTGCCACAGCGGGATCGCTTTCCACGAGGCCTCATCCAATGACGAGAAGCTCAAGATGTGAGTCACGCCGCTGTCGCGCAACCACGTGTTGAAATTGGGATCAGCCTTCACCGGTCCTAGCGATTCGTCAGCCTTCGGCATGCCGTCACCGGCAAACAGCCGATCGGCGTACTCGGCCGGGGCGATCCCCAGGTAGACGGGCAAGCAGGAGACTCCCAGCAGATTCCCCAAGTTCTGCCCCGGTGCGTAGAGTCGCGGCAATGTCGCTTCATCGAGCAACAATTTCCGCACCGGGCTTTGGTCGCGAAGAGCGATGGGAGGTCGCGACACCATTACGGCATAAGTGACCATGCGCGATACCAGCCACAGATCGCCGACCGTCGACCAGAAGACGCAACAGAGGATCGCACTTCGAGCAGCCATCGAGCGATATTGAGCCAGACTCTGCAATCCGCGCCCCGCCAGGATCGCGACCGCCAGCGTCGTCACGATCCCGTAGCGACCTGGTCCACGGAAGAAATTGAAACCGGGGAGATGTCGACCAACCGACAACAACCATCCAGTCGCATAAACCAGTGCTAGCACCCCGGCAATGACCCAAAACCAAGCTTCACCACTTAGTGGTACTGCCGACTTCACCTCACTCAACGCGATCGCCGTTGATTGTTTCTTTTCTGTGATGTGACCTATTGACCGTGTCACGAGTGTTTGTCGATGTCCCCAACAAAACCACCACACGGCCAGAGCCAGCGGAATCAACCCGCAGTACAGATGCGCTTCCACCTTGTTCGTTGCCACATCCGTCAAGCCGCCTGCTCGCGACTGCATCAGAGATTCGTCCAACGCCCGATGCGGCCCGAACCAATGCCAGGGAGCAGCCAGTTCGGCAACGTTTCGAATGGCGTCGTCACCGTCAATTTCCAGAGGGCTATACCACAGCCACGGTGCGAACATCTGCGAGGCGTACAGTGGCGGAAGGTGTCCGTACGACGGCTCGTGATCTCGTCCCACCGTGGCTCGAGAACTGCGGGTCTTCAACTCCCACGCAGGCACAAGTTGCACTGCCGCGATCATAAAACCGGCGACAATTGAAAGAGTGAGCGGCACGACCAGAGCGTAAGCGCGAATCTTCGCAACCCCGATTTGAGGCGCCCCTTGATCAGCCATCGGCCCCACCGAGTAAACCCGCCACGAGCCGTATGCCACAATCAGCAGTTGCGTGATAAAGGCCAGATGGAAATGCCCGGCGAGCAACTGCAACCCAAGGACGATGCTCAGCCCGATCGCATACCGCCACCAGCGAGTCTGAACAAACGATTCGACACACCACAGAGCCAGCGGCAACCACGCCCCAGTGACAATCGCCCATTCCAGGCATGACCGAGGTGGGAACCACCCGTACGTAAAGACGATCGCCGTCAGGATTGAACTGCTGATGCCCAGGCCGATGCGTCGCGCAAATAGCCACGTCCCCACGAAGCACAACACGTAGTGCAGCAGATGCAAAATGTTGTACGCGGTGTTCACCGGCAACAGGTAGTAGGCCACCAGATACGGCGGATAGGCAGCGCCGGTCTGGCTCTCACCCAGCACGGGATAGCCAAATCCCGTCAGGTTATTCCACAGCGGAAACTCGCCCGCATGCAGACGATCAGCGAGAAAAGTCTTCTGCGGAAAGAAGTACGGATACAGGTCGCCACCGATGAATCCATAGCCTAGCCACAGCGGTCCCCAGAACAGGACCGTCATCAGCAGAGCCAGCACCAGGATCGCGATACTGATTTGAATGTGTCGCAAACCTGCTACCCGATCCTACTCACCAAAAAGGCCGTACGTTGGTGTTTGGGAGGGCGAGGCTCCTGCCGAGCCGCGCGTGTTATTGTGAGACCTTCGTTACTCTTCGCTCGGGCGAGCTCGATTGGCCCAATGACCTTTCGGATCACTGCCGCTGACCCAGACACCTTTCAGATTCCAATCCATGTAAGCATGCACGTCCACCGGCGCATATCGCAGCGTCAGGCCGCAGCGACGACGATCAGACGCATTCGCCTCCGAGCCGTGCAGCAGCAAGTCCGAGTGCAAGCTGATCTCGCCCGCCTTCAGGCAATCATCAACGAAGTGGCCGTACTGTTCGACATTCTCGATCGTTTGATTGAGAACATTGTGTTCCGCGGGATCACTGGGCCGAAACGTCATCGCGCCGTGATGATGTGAGCCGGCAACAAATCGCATGCACGCGTTTTCGACATCGGCGTCATCCACCGCCAGCCACACAGTCACCGCCTTCGACGGCGTCAGCGGCCAATAGCTGGAATCCTGATGCCAGGCAACGCTTTTGCCGTCCTTCGGCATCTTGCAGAAAAAGTGAGAGCCCCAGCCCACCACATTCTCACCCAGCAGGTCCTTCACACAGGCCACGATTTTCGCCTGAGTGACGATGTCCCAAACTTGCCCATATCGCAGATGAGCGGAACTGATCGAATAACTGTCGCCACCAGCCGCCACAACTTGGGCCAGCAGGCGATCAAAATATTGGCGAATGTCGGCGATCTCGGTTTCCGAATAGACGCGGATTCCTTTGACATAGCCTTCGCGATTGAACTGCTCGATCTGTGCCGCAGTCAAAATCTTCGGTGCCGGATTCACAACCTGATGAAAGCTGAGATCACGAGGCAACTTCGCCAGCTCATTGTGATCGAGAACAGCTTTAAACTGCGTCGGCGAGGCAGCAGACATGAGTCAGATTCCTGAAGAGTCAACGTGGCAGATCCCGGGCCATTTAGTATACCGGCCTTCGGCCTGTGCGTGAAAACCTCTTCCTCAGATTTCCCGTTCCGGAGGTCGGTAAAATAGAGCCACGGGCAGCATCAGCAGCGCCGCGAATCCAAACAGCGATGCGGGCGGCAGCTCCAGCCAGTTGATGAGAATGAGCTGACCGACGAAATAAACTCCCCCCGAGCCCGCGATCCCAATCCAGTTCAGCAGATTCATCGCTCCGATAATGCGGCCCTTCTGATCGCTGGGGGCGGCCGCTTGCAAATAAACCTGCAGCGGCACGCTGAAGAATCCCGCGAACAAACCAACCGAAATCAGGGCCACCACGCTGCCATAGAGTCCCAGCAGAGACCCTCTTTGAGAAGGATCGACCTTGGCGACGACCGCAGGCTCGGACTTCGTTTCAGCGTGATCGGCGGCTTGCGCTTTCTGCGGCGCAACTTGTTTCGCTTGCCGAATCTCGTCGCGAACCGCATCGAATCCCGGTCCCGGCAAACACAGCGCCGCCAGACTTGCGGTCAGCCCCCACGCACCCATGCGAATCATCCAGCCGCGGACTCGGTTTTTCGACAGCATTCCCGCCAAAACGCAGCCAACTGCGATTCCGAGCCCTGTCGTGGCGGCCATGATCCCCGTCGTCAGATCGTTCAGCCCCAGTTGCTTTTTCCCAAACGCGTTAATGGCGGGCGGATAGACCGTTCCGCCGACAAACCAGAACACCGACGACATCAGCAGCACGCCGAGTAGCGTCCGGTCCTTCATCAATAGTTTTCGCGTCTCCGTTGGAATGGCGACCGAAGTCCAGTCGAACCGAAGCCCCGGCTGCGCGATCGGCGTCGGCCGAATCAGCAGTGAAGTTGCCAAGCCCGTCACCGCGATGACCAGGCAGGGCAGGCTCGCGATCCACAAGCGATCGTTAAAGGCATGTTTTGCGGCCCCGGCGGCGGACAGTCCGAAAATGATTGCCAGAAACGTTGCCATCAACATCGAACCATTGGCCCGCGGCAAATCGCTGGTCCGCAGCAATTCCGGCAGAATGCCATATTTGGAAGGACCGAAGAACGCGCTATGCACCCCCATCAGGCACAGCACGCCCATCAAAACCGACAGATTTCCCGACACGAAGCCCGCCATTCCCAGCAGCACGATCACAAATTCGGCCGCTTTGCACAGCACAATGATCGTTCGTTTGCTGTATCTGTCCGACAGAAACCCCGCAAAACCGGAAAAGGCGATAAACGGCCAGGCAAACAGGATCATCGCCAAGCCCTGAGCGTCACTTCCGCCTTCACGAGCCCGATCGATACACAGCAGCAACACCAGTTGCTTAAACAGATTATCGTTGAAGGCTCCCAGAAACTGAGTCAGATTCAATCCCCAGAACGACCGGTCCTGCAGCAGAGGCGGATGGGAATTGTCCTGATCGGCGGGAAGCATCGTGCTGGCCATGATCAATCCGTTGAGTTTAAGGCTTCGCCGGGACGACCGAATCGCCGCCGATCCGGTGCTGTGTGCCCACTATCCACGATCCGTCCACGACTATCTACTGCACCGGCCGGTCCGGGAATCCTGTCGAGACGTTCAATTCGACGAAAGAAGCTTGCGAAGTCGACGCGGGCGCGGTTTATTCTGTAGTAGCAAGTCTTTAACGAGTCCACTGAGGCGGAAGCGTCATCCCTCAGAAGACTCCAAACATCTTTGACTGATGGAAAGCCAGCCGATGAAATCACGGTTGCTTGCAGTAGCCACCACCCTGGTGTGGCTCGCCAGTGCGAATATCTCTTTCGCCGCAGAACCTTTTCTGGACTTCGTGCAGGGACTGCGTGATCGACAATATTACGATTACGCATTGATCTACCTGGACCAGATTTCCGCCAAGGACAGCACGCCTGCCGAAATCAAGCAGGTTGTCCCTTACCAGAAGGCCATCGTCCTTCAGGAAAGTGCCCGCACGAACCGCTCGGCCGATCGGCAACTGGAGCAGTTGAATCAGGCCGAAGCCTATCTCGAAGAGTTCGTGAAGGCGAATCCAAATCATCCGAGCGCCGCCGACGCCAACTCGGACCGAGCCACCATTCTGCTGGACAAAGGCCGAGCGGAAGTCTTGCAGTCCAAGGCTCCTTCCAATCAGGGAACAAAGCGAGACTTCCAGAATAAAGCTCGCGAAACGATCGCCAAAGCCCGCACGGTCTTCCAGACCGCCTACGACCAGCACGAAGCCAACTTCAAGAAGTTTCCCGCCTTCATCGATCAGAAGATGGATCCGCAACAGTACAGCGCGCGAGCCAAGACCGAGCAGAATCTGATCACCGCCTCGCTGATGCTGGGACGCTGCACCTACGAGGAAGCTCAAACCTACGAGCCAGATTCGAACGACTTCAAGCAACTGCTCAGCAAAGCGGCTGAAGAGTTCGAAAAGATGCATCAGAAATATCGCAGCCAGGTCGGCGGCCTGTATGCACGAGCCTACCAAGGTAAGTGCTACGAAGAGCAGCGCGATTTGCAGAAGGCGATGGGGATCTACAAGGAACTGCTGGACCATCCCGGTAACGATCCCGCTTTGTCCGCCCTGAAAACGCAAACGCTCTACTTCATGTTGATCTGCCTCAACAGCAAGGAACGGCACGACTACGAGTTAGCCTCCAATCTGGCCGAAGAGTGGTTGAAGAAGCATCCCGGTGAAGCCAACTCGCAATATGGATTGGGTATTCAGTGGGAACAGGCGCGAGCCTACGAGGCCCTCGGTGACAACCGCGACCTGGTCAAGATCGATCAGGAACGCTACTGGAAACAGGCGCGCAATGCGGCCAACCAGATCCAGAAACTGCAGAGTGAGTATCGGGATCTCGCGAATTCGCTGAACCAGCGGATGACGGTGAAGTTGGGCGGCAAGGAAAAGGCTCCCGCCGATTTCGACACAGCCGTCGGGTTGGCCCGTCAGGCATTCTCCACCGCGCAGGACATCAAAAAGGAACTCGACGCCGAAGTCGCGAGAAAGGCACCTGCCGAGGATATCGCAAAGCTGAAGACAGACTGGACGAACGAACTGAATGACGCCTTGCACAACTTCGAATTGGCGTTTGCACTCGCCAAGCCAAGCGATGCCAAGAAAGACTTGCTGCAGGCTCGTCTGTTTTACGCCTACACAAATTACTGGCTGCACAGAAACTACGAAGCGGCCGTGTTGGCTCAATTCGTCGCGCGAACGGCGGACAAAGAGGACAGCACACTTGGCTTGGATGCGGCCTACATCGCGATGGCTGCCTTCGTGCAGGCCTATAACGAGAACAAAGCCCCGATCGATCAAAAGACAGACGATCTGAAGCTGATCGTCAAAGCCAGCAACCTGATCGTCGATCGTTGGCCCTCCAGCGACAAGGCCAGCGAATCGCGCATGATCCTGGGACGCATGCTCAGCGTCCAGAAAAAACCTGCTGAAGCGGCAGGCCACTTCGACAAAGTCCCTGCGTCTGACCCTAAATACCCGGAAGCGCAATTAGCTGCTGGTCAGGCTTATTGGACCGCTTATCTCAGCGAAAGCCGCAGGAGCGGTGCGGATAAGCCCAGTCCCGAACAGCTCGCTGACTGGCTCAAATCAGCTCAGGAACATCTGGCGAATGGTATCAAGAAGATGTCGGAGACGACCCCCAAAGAAGGGGTTCCGCCCGCCGAGTTGATTGCCGCCAAGATGTCGCTGGCTCAAATCCTGATCAGTCAGGGTAAAGATGCAGACGCGCTGAAGCTGATGCTCGAAGATCCACACTCGGTCGTTAAGGCGGTGCAGATCGCCGACGAAGCCAATCGGCCAGAGAATGGGGTGACCAGCCGTAAGTTCGCGATGGAATCTTACAAACTGATCCTGCGATCCTACATCGGCATGGGCAATCTCGATAAAGCCCGCGACACCATGCAGACCTTGGAAAAAATCGCCGCTGCTGGCGGTGTCGAAGGGGGGGCCGAAGTCACCGAGTTGTACGTCGGCCTGGGCAAGCTGCTGAAAGACGAACTCGAACGCCTGCGAAATAACGGCGAGGCCGAACGATCCGAGAAACTGATGACGTCGTTCGAGACGTTCCTGAATGACATGGCTGGCCGTAAGGATGGGCAGACATTCGGAACCCTCAGTTGGATCGGCGAAACGTATTTCGCACTCGGTGAAACCGTCACCGGGGACACCGCGAAGTCAAATTCGTTCTATGAAAAGGCCGGCACCGCATTCACCGAAATTCTGAACCGCACAAAAGCGGATCAGAATTTTGCATCTCCGGCACAGCTCTACGGGGTCAAGCTGCGACAGGTCTATGTCCTGCGGCTGAAAAAAGAATTCGAACCCGCCGAAGGCCTGATCAACGATGTGCTGAAAGAGAACCCCAACAACCTGAAAGTCCAGACGGCAGCGGCCGAACTTTATCAGGACTGGGGGACGAGCGGTCAGGCCGGCAGTATTCAGAAGCTGGTCAACGCGATCCAGGGAACGACCAAGATCAAGGACGGCTTGGCTTGGGGCTGGAGTCAGATCGCGGGCAAATTGCAGAAATCAACCGAGTACCCCTCCAATCCCGTCTATGTCGAGGGGGTCTTGAACGCGCGCTACAACAGCTCGCTCTGTCGCTACAAATTCGGCCGCGAACAGACCACGAAAGAGAAGCAGAAGATTCTCGAAGAATGCCGGACCGGGCTGATCGGCACCTCGATTGTGACGAAGAACATGCCCGACGAGTGGTACGCGAAATACAACGCTCTGTATGGCGATGTGCTTAAGGATCTGGGTCAGCACGTGGCCGATCTACCCCGCAGCGCGGCGGATGCACCTGTGGCGGCCGCCCCAAAAACCGAAGAGGCACCGGAAAGTTCCGGCAAGGGCGAAGAACCGAAGACTGGCGAAGCTCCCGTTGTTGTGAAGCCGCCAGAGCCGGGTGGACTAAGCACCACGACCTGGGTTCTGTTCTTCGGCTGTCTCCTGGGCGGGGCGGGTTATATCGCCTGGACGTTCATCAAGAAGCCGGCGGCCAAGAAAAAAGGTTACGGAGCGAAAGCGACGGCTGCCCCGGCAACATTCGGCGGGATCGACGTTGGCGAAGCTCAGGTACCAGTCACCTTCGCCGCACCAAAACCAAAACCGCGTCCGGCCGCGGTCGCCGGACCTGCTGGGACCGCAACAAAGCCAGCAGCCAAGCCGACAGCTAAACCAGGCACGAAAGCCGCCGCTCCTGGAACGGCACCCCCAAAACCAAGACCGAAACCACCAGCCCCACCCGCCGGTTGAAAATCACGACACCGGCAATTGGCTGTTCAAACATCGATTCAACACAAATTCAACGAAGTGCAATCAACCGGAAATCGGTCAGGAGTCTTGTCCATGACACGTCAAGCTTGGATCGTCGCCGCAATGGCCACGCTCGTCTGCTCTCAGGCCTTTGCCATCGATATCATCACTCGAAAAAGTGACGGCAAAAAGGTGAGCGGTCAGATCTCGGAAATGACCCGCAACGAAATCACTCTGAAGAAGGCCGTCGGCGAACCCGATGTCGTCCAGGCCAACGATGTGGCCGCATTTCAGTGGGACGGAGGTGGACCGGAACTTCCACTTGGTTATTCGGACGAAAACAACGGTAAGTTTGAAAGCGCGATCAAGCGCTACACGAAGGCCCGCGATGACGCCAAGAATCCCAGCGACTATCTGAAAGCGGAATTTGAGTACGTAATCGCTCGAGCCACCGCTCAGATGGCTCTGGCCGATCCGGAAAAGCAGAAGGCGGCAGTCGCCATGCTCGAAAAGGCCCAGAAAGCGCGTCCGGAACATTTTCGGTACTACGATTCGATCAACCTGCTGGGCAAGGTTCAACTGGAAATGGGTGACTTCGCTGCCGCACGAGCCACCTTCGAACAACTCACCAAGGCCCCGTGGCCCGACTACAAATTGTTGGCCAAGATTGCCTCGGGGCGAGTTTCCGTCAGGGAAGGAAACCTCGACAAGGCCGCTCAGGAATTTGCCGAAGCCGCCGCCGCCGCCACAGATTCGCCTGCCGATCAGGCCCGAAAGTACGAAGCCATGTTGGGACAGGCTCGGGCTTTGATCACTCAAAGCAAGTTCGAAGAGGCCTTGACGACCCTCGAAACAGTCACTGAAAAAGGGCCCGCGGACGAATCCGCTTTGCAGGCCGAAGCCTTCGTCCTGCAAGGAAATGCCCTGCAGGCACTGGGTCGGGCGAAAGAAGCCGCTCTGGCCTATCTGCACGTCGATATTCTGTTTCCCCGCGAAAGCGCGATGCATGCCGAGGCACTCTACAACCTGAGCAAGACTTGGAAGCTGGTCCAGCAGGAAGATCGCAGCTCCGCCGCAGGGGGAAAACTGGTTCAACTCTACCCGAATAGTGCCTGGAGAAAGAAACTGGCCCAATAACCTCTGGAAACAGCGAGCACCGGTCCTTAGAATCTGCGCTGCGTTACAAACCGCCAAAGCTACCTAGACTCACGGCGGTTCAACTCAACTCAGGATCACGACTATCGGTTCGAACCGGATCGATAACTCAAGGACGGTAACTTGAAAGGGATTGAATTGAATCGCTCGAACGGATTCGGCAGCGTCTGGGGTGCGGTATTGGCCGCGTTCTTTTGTCTCTTCCTGGTTGGCGGCACAGAGTCGATTAGCTTCGCTCAAGAAGACGACACCGCCACGCCCGCGCCAACTTTTGACAGGATGCCTGATTCCCATCACCGGGACTCATTCCTGGCCTCAATGATCCACGCATCGGGGATCTTTGGGTTTTTGATCATGCTGGTGTCGGTCGTGATGATCTCCATCATCATGATCCTTGGCCTGCAACTGCGTCGCGACAACTATCTGCCCCCCTCTCTCATTGAACAATTCGAGCAGCGGGTACAGGCGAGAGACTATCAGGGGGCCTACGACGCGGCGAAGGACAGTGATTCTTTTATCGGCCGCATCCTGGCTGCCGGCATGTCGCGTTTGCCTCGCTATGAAGAAGCTGAATCGCGAATGCAGCAAGTCGGCGAAGACGAAACGATGGCCATGGAACACAAGATCGGCTACCTGGCCCTGATCGGCTCGATCGCCCCGATGCTGGGACTGCTCGGTACCGTCCAAGGGATGGTGTACAGCTTTCAGGTCATCGCGAACTCAAACACCTCGCCAAAGCCAGCCGATCTTGCTGACGGTATCGCGACGGCGTTGTTCACGACTTTAGAAGGTCTAGTCGTCGCCATTCCGGCGATCATCTTCTATGCCCTCTTCAAGAACCGACTGGCCCGCTTCCTGATGGAATGCGGTTTCGTCGCGGACAACTTGATGAAAGACTTCCAAAGCGTGAGCCAATCGGCCGCGAAGGCTGGTGGGGCCGGTCCAATTGGTGTTCACGCGGCACGCCAGGAATAGCCGCTCGCGATCGTGAACGGAATGCCTGCCCGGATCGCGTCGGTTATGCTTCAGCATAACATCGGTCTTGCCGGGAATTAGCACTGATCGGGGCCGTCGGCATTGTTTCGCGGTGAAGGATGTTTCATGAAGCTCGGCAAGATCGAACTGGGGTTTACTGGCCCCAATATGATACCGATGATCGATATCGTATTTCAGCTCGTGATGTTCTTCATGATCGCCATCACGTTTGAAAACTCGAAGGCCGATGAACGTGTCAAGCTTCCACTGGACGTGCTCGCCATACCGCGCGAAGTGAAGCCCGAGCATGAGCTGGTTTTGAACTTCGGATTTCAACGCGACAAGCACGGACACAAGATCAATTCCGTTCCAACCGTGTTCTATAACGATCGCGATTTCGAAGTGGGAGAACTGACGCGTGTTCTCGACGCCGAGAAACGCGCGCTGGAAGAAACTCAAGGAAGGGATGTCATCGAGAAGGTGACCGTTAAGATTCGTACGGACTCCGAAGTCGCTAATGGGCTCGTGCAGCAGCTCATCAAGAAATGTCAGGACAGCGGCTTCACGAAGGTGACAGTCGTCGACCGCGGCCGAAAGGGTCTAGAATGAAGTTCGCGAACAGCACGGAGCCGACGAAGATCGTCATTCCAATGGCCCCGATGATTAATGTCATCTTCCTGTTGCTGATCTTCTCGATGCTCAGCATGAAGATCGTTTCGCCGGAAGCAAACTTCAATATCAACCTGCCAGTCTCCGCTCCTTCGCACGCGCGGCCTCATGCCAGCCCCCATGATATCAAGGTGGGCCTGGAGTCGGACCGGGATGGCAACCTGACTCAACTGACGCTGGGGGGTACCAACCTTGGCAACGACGAAGCCGCTTTCGACCGACTGAACAAGGAACTCCTCTTGCTCATCGGACGCCCGGGACACCCGCAGACCAAGGATATCGAAGTCGAAATCGATGCCGACTACGAGTGCCAATACCAGTATGTCGCGAAGGCGGTCTCACTCTGCACAGGCAAGTTGGATCCACAAACTCAGCAAGGGGCCCGGTATGTCGAAAAGATCAAGTTCGCACCGCCGCATAGGCCCAAGAGCTGATCATCGTACGGAGGGGACAGCTAATTCGATCGAGTAGTTGATCGGCTGTGCACCGGCTTGGATCTGATAGGAGCCTGCTCCGCCTTCCAAGATTTGCGAGACCTTGCCTGGTCGTCCGCCCTCTGTCCAGCAATGCGTCACTTGCAGCGGCGTGCTTGGTGCTGGAGCATCGTCGACGCAATGAGCGAACAAACGATAGCTGTTCAGAGCCGGGCGACCATCGTAACGAACGTAGACTGCCTCTGCCGGCGGATCGAGTTTGATCTCGCGGTCGACGTTGTAGTACCAGTGCGATTGAGCCGTCGGACGATCAATCGAGGTGACGCCATTCGGACCATCGACAAAAAGTGGCTGGAAGTTGCGGGGCACATTCGCGGCGTATTCGATGGAATTCCCAGGAGGTGGTGCGTCGGGACCAGTGTCCATCGCAAAGCTCGCACCGGCACTCAGCCAGGCGATTTTGGATTTTGGCAGAGACGGCAGACGAGCGATCATCGAGCCTTTGGCTCGCGCGGAGCGGTTGGAAGGATCGTATTCCTTAGGTGCTCGCAACAGGTAGTGCAGGAACGCGTTTTCGTCCGTGGCGTTCGGCTGAATCGACAACGTCCGCGTCGGCAGCCCATAGTGATCGCCGGTCTTGAGCTCGAAGACGTTCTCTCCTTCTTGAAGACCTGGCAATGTAGCAGGAGCCAATTGGACCCAGGTGGTAATCTTCAGTGATCGAACCGCTGCAGTTGCCGGCTTCCCTTTCAGACCGACCTTCAACAGGTAACCGTAGCTGCCGGCAACCTGAGCTGTCAGATCCACTGTGGCGGGCCACTGCTTGGACTCTAGCGTGATCCACGTATCGCCGAAATCGGGTGACCACGCCAATGTCGCTTCGGTGGCATCAATCTCGATGATCGATGCCTGACTGTCATCCTTGGGGTCTTCCAGCTTTCCGACCAGCGGGACGATGACATACGGCGACCGCACTTCGAAGATCGCCCAGCCGTCACCCGGCTTGATCAAAGTGATCCCTTTATCGGTAACCGAGACGTTGTGGGAGTCAAATACGCCGTCTTCAAAGTCGGCGGCGTTTCCTGTCAGATTCGGCTCGTAAATGAATTGGCCGTTTCCATACGTGTGACGCGAGAATTCGGCGTACTGGGACTTGGGGCCGCGTGGTTCACGCTCCAGCAATTCCTTGCGAGCTTTGTCCTTGGCATCGTCGGGGCTCAATAGCCAGCGTCCTCCTTGCGGCTGCCACCAGCGAGTGAACTTTTCACCGCGTCTCAACACGAGGTCCATCGTGTGACCACTTGGAGCGACCGAATAGCGGTGCTCGACCTTGGAGTCCACGAATTGCTTGTGCAGCTTAACTAGGTCATCCATGGGAAATAATCGTGAGCGACGACGTTCTCGTTGCCAAAGGGTGTTATCACGGCGGGCCTCCTCAAGCGATCGCAACGTTCCGTCGGGCGACTGAAACATTCCTCGCAAATCGATGTCGAGATAGCGCCATTGATCACCTGCCTGAACCTCACAGGCGACATGTTTCAGGCCGGGCAGATCGATCGTTCGTGCCGGGCCGCATCCCCCCTGCTCCCAAAGTCCGGCCATCACCGGGCCAAACACGTCGCAGCATCCGTATCCATAGACATTGACGATCTTGATCGGATCGCGAACCAAGCCATATTCGTAAGTCTTGTCAGGGCCTTCGACAGCACCGGCCCCCAGCGGATACAGGCCAGTGTCATTGTCCGTCAGATATTCGAACATCGCGCGCGCCCGCTCGGCGGGAGCCAGGTCTTTCCAGGCCGGATGGTTCGCGAATGTCCTGGCGCTGTAAGCGTCGGCGGTGCGGTTTGAAATGATTCGAGGGGAATAAACCCGCGCCGAACTCGTTTCCGCAGTGGCAAGAACAAAAGCAAGAACGCAAACGATCCGACAGCCGACAGAAGAAAATGACATCATTGTTGCCTGGCAAAGCAGTAGGAATCGCGGTTCGGAGAGGAACCTTGATCCTATTCCATGTTGACCAGATCCGCACGTCCGCACGGGGGCAACAGCGGGCAGTCATTTATGAGCGGGGTTCCAAAGATCGCGATTGCGGAATGCTCAAGTCCACGCGTTCTTTGGCGTCTTCAAATTTGAAATTTCAAATTCTGAGATTTGAGATCGCTGCTCATCAGCACTTTTCAGACCGACCTTTCAGTCGCTAAATCAACTGTCAAAAACATGCACTTTTTTGAGGAAAACAGCCAAAAACAGGGCTGTTTTGTCCCCCAATGTCAAAAACCGTCCTGGGCCGTCAAAATCTGTCAGTGAAATCTTCAAAGAAAGATCCCAAGTTTTCCAAACACCGTCTTGATCAGCGCACAACAAACCGGACAATCAGGGTGACGACGATCGTCGTAGGTGCACCGTAACCAACGGGCACGCCTCTGGGCCGCTCTCTCAGCGGAAGATCAGAGGTTCCGGTTCCTCAGTTGATAACAACATAGACCACTCGGCCCCCACCTCTTTCTGAGCGGGGGGCGTAAGCCCCCGGGCCCAACAACATACAACCCCGCTTACCGTATGGGTTCACATGACAACTCAATCGCCCTCGTTCGGCACCCCTTCTTGTTCGGCGCGTGTCTCCCGACCCCGCCGAAACCGCCGACCGAAGGTCTCCAGACTTCCTGCGCACTTTCAAACGCTAGTTCCACGCCAGGGAAAAGGAGACCTCCGGTCGCACGTTTCAGCGGAGTCAGGAGACCGCGCCGAACTGGGGACTCGCATTTGTCAGTCGCTTTCGCGATTTCCCTTGTTTTCAAGCGGCAAATCTTCCAACACCCCCAAAACACTGACATGGACTGACAAATTCTGCCAAATCGTAAGGAAACTACTCCCAATGATCCCTGCACACCTGCTCTTCCGCCCTCAATGGACCACCACGAAACGACTCGAGCCATGCACGCGTATCCAACAAAGACTTCCGATTGGTTCGCTCAAATCGTACACTTGACCGGGTTCGGACTCAGTCCTGCCGATTGTTAGAATCCCCGCCGTGATGATCTCCCACCGGTGACTTCGCCATGCGTTCCACCTCACAGTCGCATTCGCCACCTTCACAGAAGGGGTTCACTGCGCGAAGAGCTTGCCAATTCAGTGTCGTTTTCTTGGTAGCGGTCGTGTTGATGTGCCGCACCAGTCACGCCGAAGAAAAAGTCTCGTTTCGCAACGATGTCATGGCCGCGCTGTCCAAGGCAGGTTGCAATCTGGGAACCTGCCATGGAAACGCTCGCGGCAAAGGGGGCTTCCAGATCTCGCTACGTGGGCAGGATCCTGCTCGCGATTACATTGTGTTAACTCGCGATTGGTTGACGCGGCGAACGAACCCCAGCCAACCCGATCAAAGCCTGTTGCTGCTGAAGCCAACCATGCAGGTGGCTCACGAAGGGGGACGGCGATTCGAGGTCGGGTCGGCCGAGTACCAGATTCTGCGAGACTGGATTGCCAGCGGCACGCCGGACGATCCTGCCGACGCGAAGAAAATGGTCGACCTGATCGTCTCGCCTCGCGAAGAGTTTTTGAGCGAGTCCGGCGAAGGTCAGTCCAAAGGTTGGCAGGTTCAGCTCTCCGCGACCGCCGTCTACTCGGATGGATCGAAGCGAGACGTGACTCCGCGAGCTGTCTACGAGATCTCAAATCCGATTGCAGAGATTTCGCCTGGAGGGTCCGTCCGCGGACTGCAAGTCGGCGAGACGACCGTTTTGGTTCGCTACCTGCACCAGCAAGTTCCCGTGCGCCTGGCGTTCCTGCGAGGTGGCCAACACTTCGCCTGGAACGCTCCCGCCCCGGCAAATGCCATCGACGCCCACGTCTATGCGAAACTGCAGCGACTGCAAATCAATCCGTCACCATCAAGCGACGATGCCACATTCATCAGACGGCTGTATCAAGACTTGCTCGGCATCCCACCGATAGCTGAAGCGGCTCGAAAGTTTGTCGTCGATTCATCGCCAACCAAGCGTGCCAAGCTCGTTGATGAACTTCTGGAGCGCCCTGAATTCGCCGACTGGTGGGCTCTAAAATGGGCAGACCTGCTGCGAGTCGAAGAGAAGACATTGGATCGCAAGGGGGTCGAAAACTTTCACGGCTGGCTGCGGGACGCTTTCGCGACGAACAAGCCGCTCGATCAAATCGTGCGTGAGATCATTTCCGCTCGAGGGAGCACCTATGAAGTCCCACCCGCCAACTTCTACCGGGCACTCCGCGATCCCTTTGAACGCTCAGAAGCAGCGGGACAATTGTTTCTGGGGGCTCGCCTGCAGTGCGCCAAGTGCCACAATCATCCGTTCGATCGCTGGACGCAGGACGACTACTACAGTTGGGGCAGCGTGTTCGCTCGGGTCGACTACAAGATCCTTGAGAACAACCGCCGCGATACGAATGACAAACACGAATTCGATGGCGAGCAAATCGTCTTTTTAGGTGCGAAGGGCGATGCGAAGGATCCGCGTACCGATGCTTCTCGGCCAGCGCAATTTCTTGGTGCCAAAGATCAAATTGGTACCAAAGTCGATCCATTAGACGAACTCGCTAAGTGGCTGACTTCGCCGCAGAATGATCGCTTCGTGAAGCTGTTGGCCAACAGAACCTGGCAGCAGGTGATGGGACGCGGCATCGTTGATCCCGTCGATGACTTCCGAGCGACTAATCCGCCGGCGAACCCGGAACTCTTGGAACTGCTCTGTCAGGAGCTTCGCAGCCCAGGCAATTCGACAGAATCACACGCGGCGTTCGATCTGCGGCATCTCCTTCGCTTGATTCTGAATTCGAATACCTACCAGGCCGCGTCCGCCCCGAATGCGACGAACCGCGAAGACGAAGCGAATTTCAGTCATGCTCTGGTTCGACGGCATACCGCCGAGCAATTACTCGACGCGACCAGCCTGGTTCTTGATGTGCCGCTGAAGTTTTCGGGGTATCCGATCGGCCCAAGAGCGACTCAGTTGCCGGCGACACGGTTGGTGCGTCGCCGCGAAAGTCCGAGCACTACTGCTGATCAATTCCTGGCGGTGTTTGGCAAGCCGCCGCGTCTGCAATCGTGCGACTGCGAACGGTCTGATGAAACGACGCTGACGCAAACATTTCAACTCGTCAGCGGATCGTTGGTGAATCAGATGCTGGCTGACAAGGACAACCGAATCGAGGCGTTGATGCGAGTGCATTCTGAAACGCCTGCCTTGGTCACGGAGTTATTCTGGACGGCCCTCACACGAGCTCCGACGAATGACGAGTTGACACAGACTTGCCAATACATTGAAGCGACCAAATCACGACGAATTGCCGTTGAGGATGTCGTCTGGGGACTATTGAATTCGCACGAATTCCTGCTGCGACGCTAAGCTGGCCGACTGGAGAGACTGAATGAACGCCAATCCGATTTCTCGACGTCGAGCACTCTCCGTTGGCGGACTGGGCATGCTAGGCGTCACGATGCCGAAGCTGCTGCAAGCGGGCGACGTGCTTGGCACTCGGCCCGCGCACGCCAAGTCGGTGATCTTTCTGTATCAATTCGGTGGGCCGAGTCATCTCGACACGTTCGATCCGAAGCCCGATGCGGCCGCCGGGGTTCGCAGTCATTTTGGTGTGATCGATACCGCCGCCCCAGGGATTCGGATCTGCGATCAGCTCCCCAAGATGGCCGCCGTGATGAACGACGTCTCGCTGGTGCGGACTGTTTATCACACGATGAAGAATCACAATTCGGCCTCGTACTATGCGCTGACCGGCCACGCGCCGCCGTTGGACGATATTCGCCTGCGCGACACGCTCGAGCTGTTTCCCGCCTACGGTTCGGTGGTCGACACACTGGCGCCGGTGTCCGATGGGATGCCTTCGTTCGTCGCGTTTCCACATATTATTCGCGACGGCGAGGTGACGCCCGGCCAGCATGCCAGCTTCCTGGGGAAAGCTCACGATCCATTGCTGATCACGGCTGATCCCAATGATGCTAGTTTTTCGCTTCCCGAACTTAGCCTTCCGAGCGGGCTGACGACGCAGCGGTTGCAGGATCGACGATCAATCCAGCAACTGGTCAACAGCCAGACTCGCATGCTGGATCATTCGGTGGCCGCTCGTGGCCTGGACGCCTACTACGAGAAGTCGCTGACGATGCTGAATTCGTCTCGCGTTCGCGAAGCGTTCAATTTGTCGGCCGAACCGCAATCGGTTCGCGATCGCTACGGACGAACGACCTACGGACAAAGCTGCCTGTTGGCTCGCCGCTTGGTCGAGTCCGGCGTGAAGTTCGTCAATGTTTACTTCGCCAATAATATTGGCGGCAGAACGACAAACGGTGGTTGGGACACGCATGGCTTCGACAATACGCGGATGTATCCGATCCTGCGTGACTACCAGTTGCCAATCACCGACCAGACGTTGCCGACTTTGATCCTGGATCTGAAAGAACGCGGATTACTCGATGAAACACTGATCGTCTGGATGGGTGAATTTGGAAGAACACCCAAGATCAACGACAACATCAGCCGCGATCACTGGCCGCAGTGTTACACCGTGTTGCTGGCTGGCGGAGGAGCGAAGAAGGGATTCGTCTACGGAACCTCGGATAAACAGGCAGCCTACCCGGACAAGGATCCAGTCCTGTTGGACGATCTGGCAGCAACGGTCTTCGCGTTGCTCGGTATCGACCCGCACACCGAAGTGCGCGACAAGCTGAACCGTCCGCTGCCGGTCTCGGCGGGAAAGATTGTTACACCACTATTCAGCTAACTGAGAATCCCACCTTCGCGAATGCGATACGAGATCGTCGATCAGGTGTCATCGGCGCTTCTGCCGACTATACTCTGGTCCACCCGATCGACGCAGCCAACGTCGACGGTGACCCTATTAGTATTGTCTCACCGATGCCTGATGCTGGCCGCATCAGCGATTCAAGGTTTTTCGAACGATGTTGTGGGTCGCTATTGTTTCCCGTTGGATTCACATCATCACGGCGGTTGTTCTGGTCGGCGGCTCGATCTTCCTGCGGTTTGTGCTGGGCCCCGCCGCGGTGCAGTTGCCGGACGATTCGCATGCGAAGCTCAAGGAACTGGTCCTGGGAACGTGGAAAAAGTTTGTACATGGCGGAATCGCTTTTTTCCTAATCAGTGGCTTCTACAACTACCTTGCTGTTCAAGGCCCCCAACACAAGGGCGATAAGCTGTATCACGCCTTGATGGGAATCAAAATCCTGCTAGCGCTGGCCGTCTTTCTGATCGCATCTGGTTTGGTGGGACGCTCCAAGGCCTTTGCCGCGATGCGAGCCAAAGCGAAGCTGTGGCAGGGGATTATGATCGCTTTGGCGATCTTAATCATTGGCATTTCAGGGTTTCTGAAAGTTCGCCCGAACCCAGTCGCCGCGTCGAACGCAACGAACGCAGCAGTCGTAACATCGGTCGATAATTGCCTCATGTGACCGCTCATCGGTCGACCAGTCTCAAACAAACTGCCGATCTGACCACAAAAATCCAAGTGGCGGCAGTGCCCGTGCGTGCGGGCCGCTGGATTTTGACGCTTTTGCGCGAAATTCCGTTCTTTTCTGTGTAAGAAGTTCACAGCCCGTCTGTAACTTCCTTTGGAGACGAATCAAGCAGGAAAATTCCTGACGAAATTCTGCTCTGCAACATCATCTTAAAAATCGAAAATGTGAACTTTTTAGATGATCTGCGTGTCTTATTTCGACGTTTCCATGGAATGAACCAGGTTTGGACTCGAAAACAACGTAAATGTCAGGTTGATAAGTTCAAGCGATTTACGGTTAAGCAACGTAATGGAAATGAACTGCACGGGCATCAGTTTTGCATCCTGAGTTGTTGGGTTCACGCTGCGTCAGTTTGACAAAGCCAATGGAAATTCGGTGACGGTGTGAGGCTGGTTAACGACCAGCAGGAGGTATACACCATGTCCCTTTATCGCAATCCTGCACTTCGACAGTTACGAGATCAGCAGATCAAGTTCGCCCCACGCGACGCTCGATTGAAGCAAATTGAGCGTGCCGAGTGGCTGCTGAATGAATTGAATCCGGAAGAGTCGTACAAGTACCCCGAGCTCTGTGAGAAGATCACGAGCTACCGTGGCGAGATGTACCCCGATCTGGTTCTAACCGGTGAAGAAGCCGTTCACGATCTGCGCTGCTTCGTAGAAGATTTGTCGGATAGCGCCGAAATCGCTGCCGAGAATGCTGGCGAAGAAGTCTGGACTGTGGAAGACGTCAGCCGTCGTTACAACGTCTCGACCAAGACCGTTTCGCGATGGCGAGACAAGGGTCTGGTCAGCCGTCGATTCCGCTTCGGCGGACGTAAACGCGTTGGCTTCCTGAAGTCATCGGTCGAGCGATTCGTCAACAAGCATTCCGACGAAGTTGACCGTGGCTCACGCTTTACTCAAGTGTCACTTGATGAGCGCGAGCGCTTAATCGAACGAGCCCGACGGCTGGCCCAAGCGGGTGGATGTCCGACCGACATCAGCCATCGCCTGGCCCGCCACTTTGGCCGATCACCTGAGACTGTCCGTTATACCTTGAAGAACTTTGACCGCGAACATCCCGAGTCTGCCGTGTTTCCAAATGCCACCAACTCTCTGACGAACGACCAAAAGCGAGAAATCCATCGCCGGTTCGTGCAGGGTGTGGCTGTGGAAACGCTGGCTCGAGATTTCAGCCGCACGCGAACGAGTATCTACCGGTTGGTTGCAGAAGTTCGAGCCGAACAGATTCTGAATCAGCCGATCGATTTCATGGACGCACCTGTCTTCCATGAAGCAGGAGCGGAGAAGCTGATCATGGCGCCGCTGCCAGCGTCCGATCGCCGGACGTCGGCCGTCAAGCCACCTCCAGGTTTGCCTCCTTATCTGGACAGCTTGTATGCGATTCCATTGCTGACCAAGGACGAGGAAGTTTACTACTTCCGTAAGATGAACTACCTGAAGTTCAAAGCAGCCGAACTGCGAAAGACTCTCGACCCCGCTCGTCCCAAGACGCGCGACATGGACGAAGTCGAAAGCTTGAAGCTGCAAGCGGACGAAGTAAAGAACTTCCTGATTCGCAGCAACTTGCGACTGGTGGTGTCGATTGCCAAGAAACATATGAAGCCGAATGTCAGCTTCTTCGAAATGGTAAGCGACGGCAACATGTCGTTGATTCGTGCGATTGAGAAGTTCGACTTCACACGTGGTTTTAAGTTCTCGACGTACGCCAGTTGGGCGATCATGAAGAACTATGCCCGGTCGATTCCGGCCGAACATACTCAGATGGATCGCTTCCGAACGGGCAACGAAGAGATCTTCATGCAGTCGTCAGATCCACGTAGCGTGGGCCTGTCAGACGAATTGGTGAATCATCGCCAGCATGAGGCGTTGATGGGAATTTTGGCTCAGCTGTCACTGCGAGAACGAGACATTATCATCTCGCGTTATGGTCTGAGTGAAGGGGCTGCTCCGCAGACATTGGAACAAGTTGGTTCCAAACTGGGAGTGACCAAGGAACGAATTCGGCAGTTGGAAGCACGGGCCCTGGCCAAGCTGCGTCAAATCGCCGAAACTGAACATCTGGATGTTCCTGGGATTTAATTTGGTGTCAAAAAACGTGACCCGATCGGATCGGGTTGCGACAGGATAAACAAGTGGGGTACGCTTTCGAGCGTGCCCCATTTTTGTTTGGACGATCGATCTTCTTGCGTCAGCCTGATTCACGTGACTCGCATTTATCTCGACAACGCCGCAACCAGTTATCCCAAGCCCGAATCCGTCTACACGGCGGTTGATGATTATCAGCGCCACATCGGAGTGGCCGTCGGTCGCGGAGCCTACCGCGAAGCCACGACCGCTCAGCGCATGCTCGATCAATGTCGCCAGTCCGCAGCACGACTGCTACACGCCGAAAGCCCCGATCGAATCGTCTTCACGCTGAACGGCACTGACAGCTTGAACATGGCGCTGATGGGTGTCTGCCGCCACCGTGATCATGTGATCACTACGGAACTCGAACATAACTCCGTGCTGCGCCCGCTAAGGTGGCTCAAGGATTATCGTGATATCGACATCACATTCCTGCGCCCTGAGACAAACGGCCAGATCGATCCGAACCAAGTTCGTTCGCAGATACGGCCGACGACACGCCTGATTGCGGTGCAACATGCCTCGAACGTCACGGGAGTCGTTCAGCCAATCGATGAGATTTGTGCCGTCGCGCGTCAGGCGAATGTGCTGACGCTGGTCGACGCCGCCCAATCGGCTGGGCACCTTCCGATCGACCTTGGCCAGTTGCCGATCGATCTGCTGGCGTGCCCGGGTCACAAAGGGTTGTTGGGGCCGCTCGGAACGGGATTGCTCTACATAAGACCGGGCGTTGAACAGGGAATGACGAACTATCGTCTCGGCGGCACCGGAACACAGAGTGAGGATGATCGGCAACCCGATGCGATGCCTGATCGGTTTGAAGCAGGCAATCACAACGCACCGGGGTTAGCTGGCTTGGCGGCGGGACTCGCCTACTTGGAGGAACGCACTGTCACAGCGCTGCAACAGGCGGAAGCGGAACTCACCGAACGTTTGGTGCAAGGGCTTCGAGAGATCGCCGGCGTCACCGTCTATGGCCATCAACTTGCTGTCCCGTCCGTGGGAGTCGTGTCGTTTAACATTGCAGGCTTTGCTCCGCACGAGGCCGCATCGATCCTCGACGACTCGTTTGGAATTCAGGCGCGAGCGGGCCTGCATTGTGCGCCGGGTGCTCATCGCTTCCTGGGGACGTTCGACAACGGAGGAACAATCCGCTTCAGCGTCGGAGCCTTCACTTCGATTAACGACATCGAACAGGCATTGGCCAGCGTTCGCGAGCTAACCGGGGCGTAAGCCTGCCCAACTTGCGACAACCTTGCCGATCTGCAATTCTCTCATCAATCCATTGTCATGCAACTTTTGGTCGGCAACTCAGAAGGGAACTTGTCCCCGATGCGCTTCATCGTCGCGTGTGCCTTAGCCGGTTTATTTGCAGGGATCTCTTCGGCGAGAGCGGTGGCTCAAGACCTGAAAAAGGGAGTGACCGAACTGGCTCATGTCGATGCCGATTATCATCTGCAGGGCGAGTACGCGGGTTGCGTCGTATTCTCGGACGGGTACCGCCGCAATGTGGGACTGCAAGTGGTCGCCTTGGGCGACGGCAAGTTCGACGCACTTTGGTATCAAGGTGGGCTACCAGGTAACGGGTACGACGGATCAACACGCCGAAAGTTCAGCGGCACGAAGATCGAATCCGGGACGACACTGGCTTCCGAGGGATTGGCTGTTGAACTTTATGCCGACGCCGCCGCGCTGGTGAAAAACTCAGCGGGTGGTCTGCTAGGCTCGCTGCAGCCACAACAACGGTACAGCCTGATGGAAGGGGCTCGTGCCCCAGCGAATGCGATCGTGCTATTCGATGGCAAGAATATCGACCACCTGAAAAACGCCAAGGTGACGCCGGATGGATTGCTCGAAATCGGAGCCGAAACGAAGAACGCGTACCAGAACTTTACGCTCCACGCCGAATTTCGCGTCCCGTACATGCCGTATGCCCGAGGACAAGGCCGTGGCAACAGCGGCTTTTATCTGCAGAAACGGTACGAAGTTCAGGTGCTGGATTCGTTCGGATTGGAACTGCAGTTCAACGACTGCGCCTCGCTCTACCGGTTCAAGGCTCCGGATCTGAACATGAGCTTCCCGCCGCTGCGATGGCAAACGTACGACATCGACTTCACGGCCCCCAAGTTTGACGCCGACGGAAAGCGAATCGTAAAGGGCCGCATCACCGTTCGACACAACGGCGTAGTCGTGCAAAACAATGTCGAACTGGAAAACAAGACTGGTGGCGGGACGCCGGAAGGCCCCAATCCCTTGCCGATCCTGCTTCAGAATCACGGCAATGCGGTTCATTTCCGAAACATCTGGCTAGTCGATCACGGTTCGCAGCCATCCACGTCGCTGTGTACGACGACGATCGCTGATTGTGGTGGAACAACTTCCAACTATTGCGCACCCGTCGGCCATGCACGACACCTGCGGCCGCGTCGCTGCCGATAGATCGCAGAAGTGACATTTGTCGCCTGACAGCAGAATGGCCGTAGAGTGATCTCAACGGCCATCCTGCGACAAGCGAAATCGTCGACAACGACTATTTCTTGCGGGCGAGCTTCATGCCGCCGCACATTTCTTTAGCGGGTTCGCCATTTTCCCAGCCGACGCCGTCGATCTCGATGTGATCGGCATCGACAATGGTCAGCGTCGCGGCATGCATATGCTTGTCTTTCTTGACGTCGAGGTTCGAGCCGCCAGCGAATTCAAAGTTGATCTTATTCGCGGGTGATTTGGAACTGGCCTTCATACGTGGCTGGTTGCCAAGCATGCAGTAATGAGTCATCACCAGGTCGGAACCTTCGGCAGTGTAGATCGAAACCATTTCGTGCTCTTGACCCGGAAACAGTGTTTCCTGGATTGCACTTCCACCCGCCGTCAGCTTGATCACGGAAGCAACCACATCGGTCGGCTTGCCGTCCTTGTCGACGGTGACCCAGGTCCCGACCAGCGATTTCATCTTGTCAAAATTCGCACTCTTGGGTGCCGCCGTGGCATGGTCGTGCTTGTCATCTCCGCTGACCATCACTGAAAATCCAATTAGCAGCAATCCACAAGCCATTAATCTACGCACCATGATCATCACTCCGAGATACTGAAAAGGTTGTTGAGAAACCGGACATGCAAAGTTGTCGAATGCGAGAACGCGAAATCGACGGATGATCGTCACATTTTCCAAAACTCTTTCCGCAGGCGCTAAGGCAGTGGCCAATACATTACGTAAGTGTCGTTGTCGCTTGAGCTGCGGGGCTGCAACCGATCGCGGCCGGTTGCCATTTGCAGGTTGAGATCACTCGCCGATTCTGCCACACTTACTTCCGATAAGTTGCAACTTATCGTTCAAACACACCGACCCACAAGCAGTAAAATCGTGCTCATTCGAACGCCACGAATTCGACCCGCCGAACGCTGCCTGGGATTTTCCGTGGATACCAACGTGAGGCCACCAATGCTGATTCGTTCCAGCCTGCCGCTGCTCGTTGTGCTTGGCATCACCACTCATCTTGCTGCCGTCGAACCCAAGATCCTAACTGGCCACGCCGACCCCGCTTATTCCGCCGTGTATACGCCGGACGGTTCGAAGCTGGTGACGGGAAGCTTCGACAAGACCCTGCGGCTGTGGGATCTCAATTCTTCGACCACGCTGCGTTCAATGGCCGGTCATACGGGCCTGGTGCTTTGCGTCGCGATCACGAAAGACGGTAGTCGGCTGGCGAGTGGCTCGCTCGATAACACCATTCGGCTGTGGGATGTCCCCGTTGCGAAGCCGTCTGTCGTGCATCAGGCTAATCAGGGCAGCACGCACCTGGCGATGAATGCCGATGGCACTCAATGGCTGACCGGTGGCGCGGACAAGATCCTGCGAATCTGGAATGCGGCCGATCGCCAACTGGTGAAAGAGATCGGCCCGCTGCCGCACCCCATCGTCCGAGTCGCCTTTCGGCAGGATAAAGTTCAGATCGCCGCTGCCGATGCCGCGGGATTCGTAAGATTGTTTAATCCCACCGATGGAGCACCTCAGGGAGTTTTTGGGGCTCACGCGACGGAGATCACCGGTCTGGCTTATGCGCCGAACAATGCTTGGGTATTGACCTCATCAGCGGACGGTCTGGTGAAACGATGGCCGAATCAAGCTGCGGCCCCCAAGACTGCAGCCGGACACGAACAACCGATCCTTGCTCTGCGGGTTAGTCCGAATAATTCGATGGTCGCAACGGGGTCCGCCGACAAGACCTGTCGTCTGTGGAACAACGGCAATCAACAGCCAATCCGCAACCTGGACGGCCACGGCGGCGCTGTCACAGCGATCAGTTTTCAATTCGATGGCGGTCGCGTCCTGACCGGATGCGAAGACAAGATTGCTCGGTTGTTTGATGCGAATAATGGGATGCTGATCAAGGCGTACCCCGAGCAAGCGGCGGCGATCACCGCGGTCGCGATTCATCCAAACAATCAGGAAGTTGCCGTCGCCGATGCCAGCGGCGCGATCAAGATCTGGAAGGCGAACGAAGGGACCGAAGTTCGCACGCTGCCGGGTCATGCCGGCGGCACCTTTGCCTTGGCGTATGCTTCAAATCAACAGCAGCTGGTTTCGGGCGGAGCTGACAAGCGAGTCCGCATCTGGAACGCAGGCGACGGCAATCAGATTCGTGAACATGACGCGGTGGAGGTAGTTCGATCAGTCGCGGTCTCGTGGGACAATCAACGAGTCGCCGCTGGATGCGACGACAAGAACATCCGCGTCTGGAACCTGGGTGATGGCAATCTGTTTGCAACTTACACCGGGCACACTGACAAGATCTCGGCTTTGGACTACAGCCGCGACAACCAGAAGTTGCTGTCGTCAAGCCATGACGGAACGGTTCGAAGCTGGAACCTGACGTCTGGTCGCCAATCTCAGCACTACGTCAGCAAAGACGGGGGCGCGATCAATGGTGTCGGGTTCTGGAATGATAATCAGAACTTTGTGTTTGGCGGCGCGGACAAGTTGGCCACGTGGGACGTGCTGAACATTCAGATGATGCATGTCGCCGATGAGAAACGAGTCAACGCGTTGGTCGTGCATCCGAATGCGTCGCAACACTTCACTGCCGGTGAAGACGGGGTTATCAAGTATTGGGACGTGAACAACGGCAACCTGATTCGCGAATTCAAAGGGCACCAGGGGCCGACTCGTTCAGTCGCGATCAACCCTAATCAACAGCAGTTGGCGTCGGGTGGTAGCGATAAGAAACTGAAGCTATGGAACATCAATGATCCGTCAAAGCCACAATACGATATCACGACACCTGCAGAGGTGGTGCAGATTGCCTACAGCCCAGATCAGAAGAAGCTGGTTGTCGCAGGCAGCGATCATCTGATTCGCGGCTACGATCCAACTCCACCAAATCCTCAGCCACCGAACCCGCCTTCACAAGACGCCGCACAAGTGACTGATGGTCACCCCGCCAGCATTACCAGTTTGGCATTCGCACCCGATAATCGAACGGCCGTCAGCGCGGCCGCCGATGGATCCGTCCGCACTTGGGCGATCGCCTCGGCAGCAGCAACGCTGGTACTAAGTGGGCACCAGTCGCAAGTCTACGGCGTGGCGTTTCATCCCACATTGCCGCTGCTGGCCTCCGCGTCCAATGACAAGACCGTCAAGATCTGGGATTACGAAAAGAACCAGAACCTGCGAACGTTTGCGGCTCAAGGGGGCGCGATCTACGCGTTGACATTTACTCCCGACGGTAACTTCATCATCACCTCCGGTGGCGATAAGACCGTGCGAGTCTACAAGCAGGACGATGGGAGTCAGATTCGCCAGTACAACGGTCCGACCGACGCGATTTATTCCACCGCCCTCAGTCCCAATGGTCAGCAACTGGCAGCGGCGGGACTCGACCGCAAGATTTTCCTGTACAGCTTCGACAATCCGAATCCAACCAAAGCCTTATCCGGTCACAAGGACGACATCTATAAGGTGGAGTTCAATCCCGCCGGAAATCGACTGCTCTCCATTGGCTATGCGGGCAACATCCACGTCTGGGATCCAAACCAGGAGAAGCCGCTGTTCAGCCAGAAACTGCCGAGTGTCGTCTATTCGGCGACCTATTCACCCAGCGGCAAACAGATCGCGGTGCTCGCCAATGATGGCAAGATCTATCTGCTAGACCTGCCGCCGGAAGCATTGTGAACAAAGACCTGCTCACGGACTATTCAGATAAGCTACCCGATCGCGAACCGGTCCTTTCTGCATGTTGAATTCTGCAGTCGGTTCGTGATCACAACCAGATCGTGCCAATCGAGTGAGCAAAAGAACTGATGAACAAGTGGCTTGAATTCGTTTCGAAATCCGTCGAGCAACACTTCGGTTTCCTTCGCGACGAATTTGGTTTCACGATCGAGATTCCAAAGCACACATCGACAGAGACCGCGGTAACGTTCTCGAAACATCGGGCAACAATTGAAGTGCTGCTACTCATGATGCCGATCCAAGATAGTGCGCCCTGGATCCTCATTCGATCCACAACACAGCCAATAGGCAGATCGGTCAACCTCGACCACTTGATCAAAATGCGATGCCCTCAACTTAGTTTGTCTGCTCTCGAAAAAAGAGACGAAGTTACGGTTTGGCGACGTTATTCTTTTGTCCTGCGAACTCAGTTCGAGGACCTGCTGCGAGGCACTGAAACTCTTGATGAAGTGGCGACCGATTCGATATAGGTCGCTAGATCGCATTAATCTCGCATTTGTTGCATTCTTAGCCGACGAAAATCGGCCGCGATTTCCAAACACTTTGATCACTCCGTAGAGTTCCTGAATGGCCACCGACTCGACGACCGAGCCACCACTGATTGCCGTTCAGAATTTGTCGATGTCTTACGGACCTTCGCGACTTGTGCTGAGCGACATCAACTGCGATGTCGGGCGAGGTGAATTTGTCGCTCTGCTGGGGCCGTCGGGTTGTGGCAAATCAACGCTGCTGAGGCTGGTTGCCGGGCTGATTACGCAGACGTCGGGATCGCTGACGGTGGCCGGTCAAGACCCCGTCACCGCGCGGCGTTCGTCGCAACGAGTCGCGTTTGTTTTCCAAGAACCGAATTTGCTGCCATGGCGAACGGTGTCAGCGAACATCGCGTTACCGCTTGAACTTCGCGGTATACCGAAGGTCGAGCAGACCCGTGCGGCGAATGAGATCCTGTCGTTGGTGGGACTGACCGCGGACGATGCCCGCAAACGGCCGCGAAATCTGTCGGGAGGCATGCGGATGCGCGTGTCTCTCGCACGGGCATTGGTGACTCATCCCGATCTGCTGCTGCTCGACGAACCGTTCGCGGCTCTTGATGATGTGCTGCGTCAGCAATTGAACGAAGAACTCGTGCGAATCTGGCGCGATCGCGGCTGGACGGGGCTCTTCGTGACGCACAACGTCGCCGAGGCGGTGTTTCTGGCCCAACGGGTGCTGGTGATGGGGGCTCGTCCTGGACGAATCGTCGCTGACATTCGCGTCCCGTTCGATTATCCGCGCGAACCGCGCCTGCGAGCCGAACCCGAATTCGCACGACTCTGCGGCGAGTTGAGCCGGCAACTGCGGGAGGTGTCGCGATGAGGCTTCCTTCGGTTCGATCGGTGCTCCAAGCCACAGTCCCGCCGCTCGTCCTGTTCGCGATCATTGTCGCGGTGTGGCATTTCTGCGTGCAGTTCTATGGAATCAAGCGGTATATCCTGCCGTCGCCCTGGCAGGTCGGTACCGCGTTCTGGACCGACGCGGCCTTGCTGCAGCGAGCCGTGCTCTACACCGGTTCGGCTGCACTGTGCGGGTTCGTGGGCAGTTTGATCCTGGGAACGGTCATCGCGTTTTTGTTTTCGCAATCCAAGATGTTGCGCAGCGCGGGCTATCCCTACTTCGTCTTCCTCCAAACGGTCCCGATCGTCGCCATCGCTCCGCTGATCGTGCGCTGGTACGGCAACGGATTCCAAAGCGTCGTGCTCGTGGCGGGGATCCTGGGGCTGTTCCCCATTCTGACGAATGCGACTCAAGGGCTGCTGGATATCGACCCCGATCTGTTCGACCTGTTTCGGCTGAATAACGCGTCGCGGTGGCAGATCCTGTTCAAACTGCGCTTCCCCAGTGCAGTCCCGGCGATCTGTGCGGGGGCGAGAACATCGAGCGGACTGGCGGTGGTTGGATCAATAGTCGGCGAGTTCTTCGTCGGTCAGAGCACCACTCACTATGGGCTGGGATACTTGATCGAAGCAACCAATTCGAACGCGCAACTCGACCGGCTGTTTGCCGCCGTCTTCACGTCGACGCTATTCGGAGTGACCAGTTTCGCACTCATCAATCTGGCCAGTTCGACGATTCTCAGTCGCTGGTACGACGGCCCCATCGAAAATCGCCAATAGGTGAAACCAGTTTGCTGGAGAAACGGTCTTTCCCTCAATCCTGGATTTTTGTTACTATTACAAGTGAATGAGAAATGGCCCTGCTTGGCATGGATTCTTCCTGCCAAGGCACAGCGGTTATTGGATGGAATCGACGCTGACGGCACACCGCTGTCAGCCAGCCATGGGAAGGCGGCACCGTGCGGTCACGGCTCTGGGCACTGATATTGCGCGAGCTTCCATTTCCCTTCCGGGAACTGGGGACGGAGATCGTTCGAACATTGACGTGGATCGATGCCACGGCCGCTCGAATTTGGCTCGGCTTTGTCCGTTCTCCCGCATGGTATGTCGTGACCCTGATGGGCACAGCGGCCTTCGTGCTGACGGGGTTGCTGTTTTCGACATTCGTCGCCACACATGATCCCACGCTTAAACAACTGGTGAATCGCACTCAGAAGCTGGCTCCCGCGACGCGAGAAACGCTCGAAGAAGCAGGTGATTGGGCTGCGCAGGATAAATGGCGTTTGGCTCACTTCTTCGTCGAGCATCGCCCCCCGCGCCGCCATACCAATCCCCAGATTGATAGCAGCATGCTGGATGACTTCGCCCCTTCGGCCGCTCCAAGGCGTCCGAACTCGCGAAGACCAGTACCGCGTTATGAACCGCAAGAATCGCTCGCTCAGGTCGTCCTCCCCGAAACCGAAGTCCAACTGGATTTGGGGCGGCCCAAAGTTGCCGAAGAGCCGAAGCGGTTGGTTTACGGCCAATATGTTCGCGAAGTCGGGGCTGATAATCCGGTTCGACCCATCGCAAACTATCGATCACGCGAATCAAGGTTGCTGGTCCAGGCCGAATGGTCCTTCGCTGCCGAATGCGACAACCTGCCAATGCCGCGACCAACTCGACGAATCATTCCCGTGCCTGAGCCAGATTGGGACGAACTTCCCGCGGTGACTGAGCATCCGGATCTGTCGTTTCAGATGTCGATGCTGCGTGAATTCCTGCCGGTGACGGGAGAATTCCCCGCGCGATCGCGACTGGCTTCGGTGACGGCTCATAGCGAATTCCCGACATTTCAGCACAAGCATCGGTCCCCATTCGACGCCGAATCGTCCCCATGGACCCGCGCGACAAACCACAGCGAGCCGCATCGACCTTCGGAAGCCTATGCCGATCGGATCGCCAACGAACTTGATAGCCAGCCGCCGAATATCGATCTCGAACGGGCCCTGCATGCGAACACAGCACCGTCTTTTGCGGAAGTGGCTTTGCGACTGGAGCTGCAGGCTCCGGAATCGACAGTGACCGGTCGAGTCACTCAGTCGTCCGTGATCGTGCATAATGACGGATTGCGAGAAATCCCAATCGTCATCGTGCATGAGCCGCTGGCTCACTTGAGCACCGTGACTGATGCCATCCCAACGGCTCGAGTCCATCAACTGGACAACTCGCTGGAACGAAGCATCGAACATCTGGAAGCGGGTCAGCATCAGCGATTGGAACTGGTCTGGCGACCCGATTCCGAAGGCGTGCGACGGCATTCCGCCTTTGTCACCGTGCATACACTCGTCGGGGCAACGACCGAAATCGTTGCTCCTGAAATCGTGGATCCGATGCCAAGCGTGATGCCGGAAGAGCTTCCCGTTCGCGAACCCGAGCCGACGTTCGAGCCCGAACCCGAACCCGTCGCAGAGCCTGAGCCGGTCCCGATCCCAGAGACTCGCCCCGAAGTTTCGTTGGATGTTCACAACGAACCGAAGGCGATCGTCGATGACCTGGTTGAGATCGGCATCACCGTTCGCAACACGGGGGATGTGCCGTTGCACGACGTCTGCGTGCGAGCTCATCTGCCCGAACAATTGAAGCACCGCCAGGGGACAGAGGTCGAATACACCATTCGAAGCCTCGCCGTGAACGGCACCCAGAAGGCTGTCCTGCGAGTCGTCGCCGATTCCGCCGGCAAGGCCGTTTGTCGAATTGAAGTCACCGCCGCGGAACCGACCGAGGCCAAGCAAAAAACGGTGGTCGATGTCGTCGCGAAACCAGCGTCAGCGCCGATCGCCAGGACTGAACCTCGCAAAACGCCACCAATTCCGATCACGATCCCAAAGCGCCCAGGACCAGCACCAAGTCCGGCCAAGCCAGCCGGCAACTGCTGCTGCCAGTCTCAACCGGCGATGATGATGGATTACGATCCCTGGTACGGGCCGTAAGAGACCCGAATAAGTCGTAGATTCGCAGCCATTCTCGGCGCGATCCGACTCCAAGAGCTCGTCTAGGTACCCTGACCGCAAGTGGTCGGGGACCGGCCAGCAGACAACGCTCGTCTGGATTGATCTCGCTTTGTCCTTGGTCTACCAACACAGACGCCCCCGAGGATATCGGAGGCGTCTGAGGTGCTATCAATTTCGCTTCATAGCATCGGGGCTTTGGAGACCCTGATCTGCTCCACGGCCGATCTACTCGGCCAAAGCCTGCTTCAAATCGGCGATCAGGTCGTCTGGGTGTTCGATGCCAACGGAGACTCGCAGAGTCTTTTCCGAGATCCCTGCCTCGCGTCGTGCTGGCTCGCTCATGGAAGCGTGGCTCATGGAGTCGGGGTATTCGATCAGCGATTCAACACCGCCCAGCGATTCGGCGAGTTGGAACATCTTCATCTTGGACAACGCCTTCTCGACGGCAGGCAATCCTCCCTTCAGGTCGAAGCTGAGCATCGCACCGAAGCCGGATTGCTGACGCTTGGCCAGGTCGTGCTGGGGATGATCTTTCAGGCCGGGGTAGTAAACGTGTTCGACACGGGCATGCGAATCCAGGAACTCGGCGACGGCCATCGCGCCGCGCTGATGAGCTTCCATGCGAGGGCCCAACGTTTTGACTCCTCGCAGCACCAGCCAGGCGTCGAATGGCGAGCAGCCGAGACCGAGCGCGTTCACGATGTAGCTGACTCGTTCGGCGTGTTCCTTGTGACGCGTGATCACGCAGCCGCCGACCACGTCGGAGTGACCGTTCAGATACTTCGTCGTCGAATGGACGACGATGTCACATCCGTGTTCGAATGGTCGTTGCAGATACGGTGACAGGAACGTGTTGTCTGCGATGCTAATCGCGCCGCCCTTGCGAGCGACTTCGCAGATCGCGGCAATGTCGACGATGTTCAGCAACGGATTGCTGGGTGTTTCGAGCCAGACACACTTCGTGTTGGACTTCATCGCCTTGCGGACGTTTTCGGGATCACCCATCCTGACGAACGAGAATTCAATCCCCATCTTGCGGAAGACGGCGTCGAACAGACGGTAAGTCCCGCCGTAGATGTCGTGGCCAGCGATGATGTGATCGCCGGGCTGAAACATATGCATTGTTGCGGCGATCGCGGACATGCCGGTACAGGTGGCTCGGCAATCGATGCCCCCTTCGAGGGCCGCCAGGTTTTCTTCGAGCGCTTTGCGAGTCGGGTTACCGCTGCGGGTGTAATCGAAGCCGCGATGACTCTTGAGGTCGTCCCACCGGAAGGTGGATGTCGGGTAAATGGGAGTCGTAGCGCTCAGATAGGTGGAGTCCTTGTCGACACCAACGTGAACGCACCGAGTTTCAAACTGCATGGCAAAAAATCCTTGGTCAAATTTTCCGAGAACGCTGGGGCCACAATCCTACCGACCGATCCGGCCACTACCAATCGAAGGCGACTTACTTGTGAGGCTGGTGCACGGAGTCGCCGTTATTTCCGAAATCTACGTCCGGAGCAGCGCAAAAGACGGTGCGAAGCAACACTCGTCAGGGACGGCCGCCGGTGCGCAACATCGACTCGGCCAGTTCCGTCACCTCTGGCGGCAGGTTGGCGTCTTTCAAAGCGGAAACCGCCGCATCGATGTCATATTCCACCCTTTTCAGTTGCACCTGGCCATTTTCAATGATGGCGTAAGCCGCCCGGGGATCACCGTCGCGCGGTTGGCCGACGCTGCCCGGATTGACAAGTTGGATCTTCCCCAAGTTCAGGTGAAATTGCAGATGGGTGTGACCGACGCAGACAAAATCAGCGTCGATGCCCGCCAACCGGGCTTTCCAGGTCTCCGGGTCGGCCGCCAGGTATTCGTCCATGGGATCTCGCGGAGTTGCGTGAACCAGATGAAACTTTTTGCTGTCGAGTTCCAATGTTTGAGAGACGGGTAATCGCGACAGATATTTGAGATGGGTGGGGGACAGCACATTCCAATGCTGCTGCCGAGTCGCCCCGGCGAGAGCGCGTAGCCCGTGTCCGGTCGGAGGGGGGACGCGCTGCGACGCAGAATGATCATGATTTCCACGAATGACGACGGTTCCGTACTGTCGAGCCCACTCGATGCAGGGAGCGGGTTCCACGCCGTATTCCACGATGTCACCAAGGATTAAGCACGCATCAAAGGGCTCGCGGATCGCAGAGAGTGCAGACCAATTCGCATGAATGTCAGCAAGTAGCAGAATTCGCATGCGTTTCGGCTTAAATGGAGCGGTCTAAAAGGTCACAAACCTGAAGGTATCGAGAACCAGCGGTGGTGCCAAATCAAAAAGCATCTTGACGGGCGGATGACGATCACGATTTAATCGAGTGTTCAATCGGAATTCCGACGGGAGATTTTTATGACGCGGTCTCTGAACCTCAGTCAGTTAACGCTCCGCGATAAAATCCGAGAAGCGGCGCGCCGTTCGCACGATTTGAACGAGCACCTTGAGCAGGCATTTGTACCTAAAGTTCACGCCCTGCGAAAGCTGAGTCGACCGCCTGAGCCTGACTCTATTCCCGCACAAGACACTTCGATCCGCCACCAGGCGGCAAGTGTGCTGGAAAGCGAAAAGTACACCGTGGGCATGGATGAAGAGGTTTCCGCCTTGTTTGCAGCGATCGTGGAAGACGTCGAACAAGCACTGGACAAGAAAGCATTTCACTAGATTTGAGAAAACCGGAAAACATCCAAGAAGTTTCCGGAATTGGTCGTAGAATTAGTTCACAAGTCGTCAGCGTTCAAGATTCAATTCTGAAGCTTGATTTCTTCATAAATAAAATCTGACAAATAACTTAAATCACTGATCTGTTCATGCGCCCTGTTCGTACATGATTGTCGAATCTTGGGATTTTGGGTGACGGACGTGGTTTTACACGGTATCGTGCGATCGCGCAAAAACGGTCGAAGGATTGACCCGATGCAGACGGCATCGTTGATTGGATTGAGGGATCATGGCTAGCAGCCAATTCAAATCGGACGTGTCTCCAGGATCTGGTCCTGCGGCATTCCCATTTGTTTGGAACCGGCCCTCCGTCCCCGGGACCGAAACCGTCGTCACAACGCTTCGTTCGGATCCGCACCTCGCGATCCCAGAAATTGGTGACCGCGAGCAAACTCCCGAACATGTGCGGCGTTTGTTTCCTGCCAACATGGAAGCGGACGATTCGTGGGGCATCCGGCTGGGGCACTTCACGATTCAGCGGCGGATTGGCGTCGGCGGCATGGGGTCCGTCTTTCTCGCCACGGACGAGCAATTGCGGCGCAGTGTCGCCCTGAAAGTTCTCTCGCCCTCGCTGGGAACAGACCCCTCGGCTGTCTTGCGATTTCAGAACGAAGCCCGCGCGGCGGCACGACTGGATCACGACAACATCGCGCGCATCTTTTTCTACGGTGAAGATGCGGGGCTGCACTACATCGCCTACGAATACATTCCCGGATCGAATCTGCGGGATGTCATTCGCGCCAAGGATCGTCTCGCTCCTGCGGAAGCGGTCAACTACACGATGCAACTGGCCGCGGCACTCAGCCATACGTCGGCAGCTGGCGTCATTCATCGCGACATCAAGCCGTCGAACGTCTTGATTACGCCTCAAGGTCGCGCCAAGCTCGTCGACTTGGGGCTGGCTCGCAAAGAATCGGCTGATGCCTCCGCAGAACTGACCGTGGCCGGCACGACGCTCGGCACATTCGATTACATCTCGCCCGAGCAAGCCAAAGATCCACGTAGCGTTGATGTCCGCAGCGATATCTACTCGCTGGGATGCACGCTCTATCACATGCTGACTGGCGAACCGCCCTACCCTGACGGAACAGTCCTGCAGAAGCTACTGGACCATCAGGGGAAAGAACCGCCAGATCCGTCGCGAAAGAATCGTCGCGTTCCTCCCGCACTTTCGGCAATTGTCCGCAAGATGATGGCGAGCGATCCTCGGAAGCGATTTTCGAGTCCCGCCAAGTTGCTGGGTGAACTGCTGAAAGTTGCTCGACAGCTCGGCACAGGAGCGGTCCCGATCGATGGTCAGGTCTGGTTGACGGCCACGCGAGCGGACCAACCCGCCTGGCATGGAAACATCGGTTGGATTGCCACCGCAGCCGCATTGCTGTTGCTGGTGATTGCGATGGAGAAATTCCCCGGACTTTCTCGTCGGTTAGATCCTCGCGGTTTGTCGACGACCACCGGCACCAAATTACAGTCGCCTGCGGACCAAGTCCCATTGCCGCCGAACCCATCATCGGTAGTCGGCAAAGGAACTTCTGATCGGACATCGACAGCGCTGCCGCAGTTCTCCCAACCTGTCCAGCCGGGAACCATCGGAGCCCCCACTCCGTTGTTGCCCAAGCGGGACCAGGGAACAGCGAAGAAGATTTTTGACGATCTGGAGATCCTCAGCCAGGTTCCCGGTGATACCGATTTTGTGACCCGGCCATCGTCGGAGAAGCCAAAGGCGCAGCCGGTCGAGTCAAAAGTGGCCGACCTGCCGCGCGAGACGATTTCAAAACCAAACACGACGACGAACGTCACGCCGAATATTTCTACCAATGTCGAGACGCGGCCTGCGATCTCGATCATCGGTGGCAAGTCGTACACCTCACTCGAAGCGGCTTGCTCCGAAGCAAAAGACGGTACGATCATCGAGTTGCGTTACAACGGACGACGCGGACAATCGGAAACCCCAATCCACCTGACGAACAAAGAGAACGTCATCATTCGCAGTGGGATCGGCTTCCGCCCCACCATCGAGTTTGCACCGGACGTGACTTCATCCGGTGCGGAATCGCGGATGGTGACCGTCACCGGCGGCTCGATTCAACTGATCAATGTCGACCTGCTGATGACGATCCCGGAACGGGTACCGGCAGATCGGTGGGCGTTGTTTTCACTCGAGCGGCCGCGCAAGCTGCAACTGGAGGATGTCACAGTCACGATTGTGAACCCGTTGAATCGACCGGCCTGCGTGATCGAGCAGAAGGCGGCACCCGGCCAGGGTGTCGGCAATATGGGGATCATGAAGAATGGTTCTCCGGCCGAGCCACCACTGATCAGCGTGACCAAATCGTTGATCCGTGGGCAATGCGACTTGCTCTATCTGTGTGATGCAATCTCCGCTCGCTTTCAAATGGAACGAGCCGTGGTCGCAGTGCAAGGAGCTCTCTTGCATGCCGTTTGCCAGTCTGAAATGAACAATTCCGAAAACGATCGCTACTGGATCGATTTGGAGTCTGTCACGTGCCTGACGTACGATGGACTGGTGGTGACCGAGGGAGTGAATCCCGTTAACGACTATACCCCGCATTTGACGGTCACCGCTCGCGATAATATCTTCTGCTGCGGACCGAACCGGCGATTGATCTCGATGATCGATACTTCAGATCTGATGGAAATGCAGCGCCGGTTTGTCTGGACAGGTGATCGCAATCACTACGACGGGCTGGCGACTTTCTGGCAGTTGGGTGGTCGGCTGGGATTGGCCACTTCACGCCAGCTTAATTTTGAGGACTGGCGAAACTATTGGGGATCAGGCGAGGGAAGCGGATCGATTAACACGCCTGTCAAATGGCGTACGAGAGCCGCCGACAACAGTGGCCCGATTATCGTCGCCTGGCCGAACGTGGACTATTCAACCGTTGAGCTGGATGTGGTCGCGAATCCCACAACTCGAGTTCCCGGCGCACCGCTGTCCAATCTTCCCGTGATTCCCAGCGAGCGCACGAACTCTGCGAACGACGACGACGTAAACGATTCCGAGTAGAATCGAATTCACTCTCTGTCGTTCGCATCCTTTCAGACGGCCGCGTCATTTCGGCGCTACGGCCAGGAAAATCGCTTCATGCCGTGGCCTCAATTGCCCGCCCAGATGTTGCCGCTGCTGATCATGGTCTCTCCGCTGATCGGGGTGGCGACGACAATTGCAATGTCGCGTTGGAACAAGGCGCTCGTCCGTCCGATGGCCGTATCGAACGCCACGTTCACGCTCTTCCTGGTCGCGATGGCGATCTGGCTGCAGCCTGCCGCGGATAGCGACGGACTTCGCGAAGGTTCGAAGAATTCGCCTGGGATTGAATGGCTGGCAGATACCGTGGCCAACGAACCGGGCCCCGCGCTCAGCGGAATCAGGGTTCGCGTGAGTTGGTGGCTGAACGGACTCTCGACTTGGACCGCTGCGATCGTGGGACTAACCGTTTGGGCGGTCCTCTGTTGTCCTAACGAGTTGGCAGGCGAATCTTTTGCCGCGAACTGCGGGAAATTGCTTTGTTGCCAGGCGCTCCTGTTCGCCTCGACGTTCTCTTCGGATTGCATTGCGGCGATTGTGTTTCTCGAAATGTCCGTGGTCCCAATCTATTTGATTATCGGACGACACGGCGACAGCAATCGAAGGCAGGTCGCTGGCGGATGGTGGATGTGGCAACTGAGCGGATGCACCTGTTCATTGTTGGGAGCAACTCTGCTCGTTGTCTCGCAACCGTGGATGCAGGCCGAGTTCGTCACTGTGCGACAAGGACTGGGCTTCGACACGCACCTGTTGACTCAGGCAATCCAGCAAATGCTGAATCGAAGTGAGTCGGCGCTACACATCTGGAATAACGTGCGGCCATGGGCTTCGGTATTGATGTTGTCAGGGCTACTCATTCGACTGCCTACGTTCCCTGTTCAAGGTTGGTACCAATCGACTCTGATGAGCGCTCCTACGGGCATCGCCGCTTTGATTGCCGCCGCCTATCCGTTGGCGGCCTTCGGAGGTTGGCTGCGGCTCGGGATGCCGCTGTTCGGGTTCCATTCCGGGACGATGAACAGCGCGCTGGCCGTTGCCGCGTTAGTGGGACTGCTTTACGCCAGCATCGCCGCACAGTCGCAGACCGATCTCAAGCAACTGCTCGTTCTGATCTCTTGCGCGATGATTTGTGTTGCTGGAATCGGCCTGAGCTTTCGCAACGTCGATGGCGTTCGAGCCGCATGGCTCATGATGCTCTCGCATGGGTTATCGATTCCCTGCGGTTTGCTGTTGGTTCAGTCGATGGAAGCTCGTCTCGGTACGCGCGAGTTGACTCGATTGAGCAGTCTCGTGTCGACATCTCCTCGCCTGACAATCCTGCTTGAACTGTTGTTGCTGGGCTGGACCGGCGTTCCGGTTTTGGCTGGCTTTACCGCGGTTTATCAGCAACTGGCGGGAGCCTCAAATATCGGCCTGTGGCTGATCCTGGGCGAATCCATCGGACTGGTTGCTCTGGCAGCAGCCGGATTGCGAGCGTTCTCGCACGTCTGGAACTGGTCGCCTGTCTCGAGCGTGGCATCATCGCAGCCAGTGCTACCGAGTCCGCTCGATGGCAGTTCTCGCGAACTCATTGCCCTTGCTCCTTTCATCGTGCTGCTGATCATGGTGAATGCAGCGCCGATGTACTTTCTGCCGGCGGTCGATGCCACGATTCCAAGTCGCCATCGCAGCACGCAGCAGCAGTAACCGCTGGATCGGCGCGACAAGTTGGTCAGACGTTGCGCTGCGTGTGGCAAATCTTGCCATCATCGACAATCTGATCGGCAAAGTTTGCGCAAGCCCGATTGTAAGATGCGCCTATCGGTGACGTTTTTGACGTGCTCACTGGGATTGGCTGAAGCACCTCCGGTCCCCTCGTCGATGCTACAGACGATGCGGGCTTGAACAGACTCGATTTTCGTCATGAGACGCGCGAGACAGAGGAGCTTTCTGATGAGGCATTTCCTGTGGACTTGGATGTTGTTGGGAGGAGCTTTGGCCTTCCTGCCATGCTCAGCCGAGGCTCAACGATTTCGCCGTCCGTTCAGTGGTTGTTGTGAAACGTGCCAGCACGCCCACGCGAACTGCACTTGCTCGCAAGCCGCGGTTCCCGTGCAAACACAGGCAGTCGTGCAGACTCACATGCAGGCTCAACAAGTGACGACCTTCCAGAATGTCACTGAAACTCATGTTCGCAACGAAACGATCGTTCAGAACGTACCTGTCACCACCTTTAAGCAAGTCACCGTGGATGAAGGGGGCTACCAGATGGTCTGGGTTCCCAAACCTGTAACCAAGCAAGTGGCTCAAACCGTTATTCAACAACAAACAGCCACACGCGCCGTTCCCTATCAGGTGACGCGCCAAGTGCCCCAAATCTCGACACAGCTTGTTCCGGTTCAGACCGTGCAGCACGTGACCGCAGCCGTACCCATGGCGACGTTCGCTCCGGTTCGGTTCCAGGCCGCCGCCAGTTCGTGCAACGTCTGTAATCACAATCACTCGCAGTTCGGGGCCACAGCCTTCGCCGCTCCTGTGTACGCCGCACCACCTCAGTACAACACGGCACTGGCACCGACAATCCAGTACGCTGCGCCGCAAACGGCCACAATTCAGACCCTGCCAGCGATTCCAGTTCCAGTGCCGCAAACAGCTCGAGGGCCGCTCCCTGCTCCTGCGAACTCGACCGAGCAGTGGCAGACCATTCCTTCGCGTCCATCGCCCAGCACCAGCCAGTACGAACCTCCGATGAGCCGAACGGTCCCGGTTCCCATGGATGAAGCTCGGACGATGGCACCGCGCATGGCATCGCGATTTACGCCCGCTCCATCCGCCGCCACGGTGTGGAATAGCCGACAGTAACGACTCGTCCAACTGCTGGAACGACGACACAAATAACAGAAGCCCAGACCGTCATCCCTAGGTTGATGATGGTCTGGGCTTTTTTGTTTGCACTCGTCAGGTGACGGAACTCAGTCGTCGCGATCTTCCCGACGGTCGTCTCGTCGATCCGACCGACGAGGTTTTTTCGGTCCGCTCTCCTGAGCGGGCGACACCTTCGGCTCGGGGTCCTTCTTCAACTGTGGCACCGGGATTTGGTTTGGGATCACCGGAGTTGGCTCTTGGACCTGCGGTGCCGCGGCTGGCTTTGGCGGGACAGTGGGAAGATGGCTCTCCCGATACATGTCGACGTGCTTCTGAATCGCTCGCACGTCGGTATCACCGGTCGCACAGAGGTCAGAAAGCGATTGTGAGACGTCCTGTTGTCGATAGTACGAGCCCGCAGTGAAGGCACGGCAGGACTGATGTCCTACGTAGCCGTAACTCTGGTCGAGGCTGCGAATTGCACCTGCGTACTCTTTCATTTCCTGATCCACTGCCGTGCTGACAGTATTCAGGCCCACGACAGCCCCCAGAACGCCGACCGTACCCAAGAGAACGGCCTCGGCGGACAGCACGACTCCAGACTCATCTTGCCACAACTTCTGAATTACCTGCATGTTGCACCTCGATTCGGGATTAACGTTGAGGAGCCACCATTCGGCGCCTCATTGGATCCGCGGCAACGCTGCACGGTAACGATTGTAGCGACTGTATCGATTGTAGTGAATATAGGAATTATGGAATATTTCGGAGTTTTGCGAAGATTGGGTTCGAGTCGTGAGGAGCAGACCTTCAGGAGCGATCTCGCGATGCTTGTGACGACACGAAGCACGCGATTTCCCCTATGCACGGAAAACCGCCTAATTGAGTTGCTTGATGGAAACGGGATCCCAAGGCATCATCTGCGCGACTGAAAACAAGTTCCGAGTCCGAACCTGAAGGGCTGGCCCAGATGCAGCGGTCTGTGTTCTACAAACTGTTCGCGATGATGTTTCTCGAGTTTTTCATCTGGGGAGCTTGGTTGCCGTTGATCTTCGGCTATCTGCCGGCATTGCAGTTCAATGCCTTTCAGCAGTCGCTGATCTTGAATGCATTCCCCGCCGCGGCCATCCTGGCGATGTTCTTCAGCAATCAGTTTGCTGACAGATATTTCGCTGCCGAGAAGTTTCTCGCAATCAGTCATCTGATCGGCGGGATCTCGATTCTGGCGCTGTTCTGGGTCACTAACTTCTGGGCGTTCTTCGCCTTGATGCTGATTCATTGCATCTTCTACGTGCCAACGATTTCGATCACAAATTCGATCGCCTTCGCGAGTATGAAAGATGCTCAGAAGGAATTCGGGATCGTTCGCATGGGCGGCACCATTGGCTGGATCGCCGCCGCGTGGCCGCCGGTCTTTCTTCTGGTCGATTGGAAAGCAGTCTCGGCTAAGGGAGCTAGTGGCTTAACTGGATGGCTCGATGCCGTGTTCGCGTCACCGCTCGCTGGCAAGGCGATGCAGGACGCGACCGCTTGGACTTACGTCGTGGCCGGTATTGCTTCACTTCTGCTGGCGGTCCTCAGCTTGAGCCTGCCACACACGCCTCCTAAACCGGCCGCGAAGGGCGAAGACGCCTCGGCCTGGCTGAAGTCATTCAAACTGCTGGCTCATCCCTTCGTGCTGGTATTGTGGGTTGTCACTTTTGTCGATTCGTTTGTGCATAATTGCTTCTTCAACTGGACGGGGCGCTTCCTGCCGACCGTCGGCATTCCAGGTAACTGGGTGACGCCTGTCATGAGCATCGGTCAGATTGCCGAAATCTTGACGATGGCCATCCTCGGGGCCTGCCTGAAAAAGCTGGGCTGGCGAGTGACGATGATCATCGGCATCCTGGGCCATGCCGCTCGGTTCGCGATCTTCGCGTTCTGCGGGACTCCTGACTTTGCGTGGTTGATCGTCACTATCAACATCCTGCACGGTATCTGCTATGCGTTCTTCTTTGCGACGGTCTATATCTTCGTGGACGAATTCTTCCCGAAGGACGTTCGCACCAGTGCTCAGGGGCTGTTTAACCTGATGATCCTGGGATTGGGTGCCCTGGTCGCAAACTTTGTTTGCCCCTGGTTGCTGGAAGAGGTCTACACGAATCCTGTAACCAAGGCCGTTGATTTCCGTGGCCTGTTCCTAGTCCCCTGCGGAGCGGCTCTGGTGGCCACGATCATCCTGGCCTTGTTCTTCCATCCCCCGAAGAAGTCAGCCGAAGTGACTCCGGAAGAAGAAGCAGACGCATGGAAGACAGAAACAGTCTGAGTATCGAAATCGGGTGTTGAAATACAAAAGAGGCCGGACATCGTGATGATGTCCGGCCTCTTTTTATCCTTTGCAGAACGGACACAACATCCGTTCTGCATCATGCACTCAATACAACTACTCTGTAATGATGTCTTTGACGGTCTTCCCGCCTGGAATCATCGGCAGCACGTGTTCCTGGTAAGGACAGATCACGTCCAGCAGGTATGGGCCATCGTATTCGAGCATCGCCTTCACGGCCGCAGGGAATTCCTTCTTACTGCGAACCTGAGCCGCACCGACCCCGAAGCCTCGGGCCACTTGCACGAAGTTCGGATAGGTTTCTTCATAGTGCGGTCCAGCGCCGACACCCTTGGCTTCCGGATGATCGACCGGACCCAGATAGGTGTGAGCTCGGTTCTTGCCGTGGAAGCGGTCTTCCCACTGCACCACCATCCCCAAGTGCTGATTGTTCAGCAGCAAGGTTTTCACCGGCAACTTTTCACAATACAGCGTCGCCAGTTCCTGAACGTTCATCAGCATGCAGCCGTCGCCGTCGATGTCGATCACCAGGCGATCGGGATGCGCCGCCTGCACGCCCATCGCCGCAGGCAGACCGAAGCCCATCGTTCCCAGTCCGGAACTGCTGAGCCAGCGTCGTGGATTGCGGAACTGAAAGAACTGAGCCGCCCACATCTGGTGCTGGCCCACGCCCACGGCGACGAAAGGATCCTGATCGATCGTCTGTCTCCACAGTTCCGAGATCGCATACTGTGGAATGATGAAGTCGCCCGAATCCTTCACCTTCAGCGGGTACTGCTTCTTCCAGGCATCGATTTTTTCCCACCAGGGGGCGATCTGCGGAACGTCTTCGTCCGCGATCATCGCGTTCAAGCCCTGCAGCACCTCTTTGATGTTGGCGACCACAGCAATGTCAGCGATCTTGTTCTTATGGATTTCGGAGGGATCGATGTCCACATGCACGACTTTACCATGCTTGGCGAACTCGCTGAGCTTGCCAGTCACGCGATCGTCAAACCGCACTCCGAAAGCCAGCAGTAGATCGGCTTCGTTGATCGCATAGTTCGAATAGACCGTGCCGTGCATCCCAAGCATGTGCAGCGACTGATCGTCGTCGGCTGGGAAGCAGCCGATCCCCATCACGGTCGTCGCCACGGGAATACCGGTCTTGCGAGCGAACTTGGTGAACTCTTCGGTCGCCCCAGCCTGAATGATCCCGCCACCCGCATAGAAAATCGGCTTCTTCGCTTCGCGGATCATCTTCAGGATTGCGCGGATCTGATTCGGATGAGCCCGTCGAACTTCGGGATGATAGCCGGGCAGGTTCATCGGGGGATCGAAATCGACCACCCACGGCTTGCCGTCCACTTTCACTTCGTCGACGAAGTTCAACTGCACGTCTTTGGGAATATCAATCAAGACTGGACCGGGTCGTCCGGTCTGTGCGATATGGAACGCTTCCTTGATCACGCGGGGAATATCCGACGTCTTCGTGATCAGGTAATGATGCTTGGTGATGGCGCGACAGATCTCGACCATCGGCGTTTCTTGAAACGCGTCGCTGCCGATGAGGTGTGTATGAACTTGCGCGGAGATGGCGATCAGCGGGATGCTGTCCATCTTGGCGTCGGCGATGGCGGTCACCAGGTTCGTCGCGCCGGGTCCACTGGTTCCCATGCAGACGCCGACCTTGTCGGTCGTGCGCGAAACGCCTTGAGCGGCGAAGGCCCCCCCCTGCTCATGACGAGGCAGAATCGTGCGGATGTCGTCGCTGCGGAATGTCAGCGCCTGATGGAGCGGCATGCTGCAGCCACCGGGATAGGCGAAAATCAGGTCCGTTCCCTGGCGAATCAGGCACTCGACGAATACATCGGCACCGTTCAACCGGCCATTTGCTGTTGATGCGGGGGGAGCCGATGGTTTTGCTTCTGTCGCAGTCGCCACAATCTTATCCTCGAAACAGTATTCGCTAATCCGTACCGACAAACAATGCCGCACCACGGGGTACGGCAACTGGGTAACAGTTTATCGCCCAAATGGGCTCAAGGCGAGTGGCAGTTTCTGCCGCTCCCGGATTTCCACCTCAATCGGTGAGATTGAAGTCCCCACAATTCTCGGGACTGTTGCCACCTTTACAGACTGCCTGAGTTCCCGAAAGGTTCGCCTTCTTTAGGTAAGTCAGCTTGTCCAGAATCAGCGCAAAGTCCGCTCTACCAAGAGAAAGGGTTGATTTCGCTTGACGAATCTTTCATCCAGAATCATCCGGGTGAGCTGACCTCGCGGTGCAAAAGAGCGATACAAAGAAAAAAGGACGCCGGCGTGAAGCCGGCGTCGCGGGGATCGTTCATTCAGGCGGATATGACTACTGAGCGATCGGATGATCCGATCATCAGCAGTGAGGGCAGATCGTTAAGGAGCGTTGCCAGCGAGGGCCATTGACGATGGTGAAGCTGGTCGTGGGGTCCGGGCCACCCATTGGCTGACTCGGACAACCGATGGGGTGCTGGTCGAAGTGCCAGCCATCGTTGGGCTGCTACCCTGTGATGAGCGGCTGGGGATCACCGTTTCGGTCACTTCGCCACGATCGTTGCTATGATCGTGTGATGGGTACGAAATCTTCTTTGGATTGCGATTGAAACCATCCGAGTTGATCGTATCGCCCGGATCGGCAGCCGTGCGATCTGCGTCTGGACGACGAGCATTCTGAACTGGCGTTGGAGTTAAAGCCGTTGGGCCGCTGTTGTCAGTTGGACCGCTGGCAGTGACTCCACCACCGACTGGGGTCGTTCCGGCAGGGGCGTAGCTGACTCGCGTCCCCACTTGCATGGTGCGAGCAACCGTGACCGGCTTCATCGCGGTCACTTCTTCTTCGACGTAGCGTGTTGTATTCACAGCGACCTTGCGAGTGGTCTGTTGGGCGACCATCGAGGTGACGTTGTAAGTGACTTGCTTCATTCCCTGAACAGCGACCTTCTTCGAGCACGGAACCGTGCAGGTCATCGTTTGTGGAACAAAGGTGCGTGAGACCTTCTGGTTCGGCGTGACGGCGTTGCGGACATCGCGGCTGGTGCGATTCATCCAGCCGACGACACCGGGGCGGTTATCATAGGCACAACCGGAAACCTTATTGACGGCTTCGGTCTTGGTGGCCCAGTAGCCAACCTGCTTCTGAACTTGCTTGTTTTCCGTAACAGTCTGGTACTCAACTGTCGGCACATTGGCTGTGCGTTGAGTCGTGACCGGACGCATTTCGGTGACAGCCTGGTCGACCCACTTGGTCTCAATGACAGGCCGCGACACCTTCTGCTTCACCGCTTGATATTCGGTGACATGGACAGTGTCGTAGACCGGTTGCACGACCTGCTGCATGGCCTGCACCCTGACGGTTTGCACCGGGGCAATCGCCATGGCCTGAACTTGAACAGGCTGCGAGATCGTGCAGTTGACGGGCTGGCCGCAGGAGACTTCCTGCGACGAGTACGCGGTCTGATAAACGGGCATCGGATTGTAGGCTGCACTATACGAAGCCGACTGCATGATGGGAGCAGAGCTCATCATGCTGGGTCGAGCGCCACAATTGCAGGAGCTGCCTCCGCCAAATGGGAACCATTGAGCGGATGCGGTACCGGTCAATGCCAGCACAGCCAACGTGCCCCAGACAGACTTGGAGCAAAACAACGAACGAACCATGGGCATCTTCCTACCTGGGAGAAGTGGCAGAGAGCCGTCAAAACGAGATGTGTACGGGAGAGGTGAACGGCACGTTCGACCGAAGGCTGTTTGGCCATCCGTCGAACGCGGCGGGTTTTTAGAAGAATCTGAAAAATGGGTCAAGACCGCGGCGAGAGATGCCGAGGGTGGCCACAAAGATTCCGCAAATTTTCGAGTCGCGATTGATCAGAAACTCTGCCTGACAAATAGGTTCCGTGCTGACATCAATTTCTGCTAATTGCGAAATTTCGTAACTGGGTGTCAGCAGTCTGCGATCGTCAGTCCAAGACTAATTGCTCAGCGGGAAAGACGGGGCCTTCGACGCAGACTCGCTTGTAGTCCCATGTGCCATCCTCCTGACGCACCTTGGTCACGCAACTGAAACACGCGCCGAACCCACAAGCCATCGGTGTTTCCAACGATAGCCAGCAGGGTGTCTTCGCTGCTGCGGTGAGCTTGCTGACGGCATGCATCATCGGTTCGGGACCGCAGCAATAGACGGCTGCCGGAGGCGTCGATTCCGCCAACAGTTGCTTCAATAGGTCAGTCACGAAGCCGTGATGTCCCACAGAGCCATCGTCGGTCGCAATTCGAACGTCGATCCCTTCGCTCTCAAATTCTTTGACACCAGCGAGATACTCTTTCGAGCGAACGCCGTAGCACAACGTGATTCGCGAAGGAGCCTGTGCCAGGCTTCGAGGTGGCACGCCGTACGATCGACGACGCAATGCTTCGCGGATCACTGCCAGGAATGGGGTCTGACCGATACCGCCAGCAGCAATGACCAGGTGACCACTTGGAGGAAGCGGAAACCCATTCCCCAGCGGGCCCCAGACCTCAACGGTGTTGCCGGACTTCAGTTGCTCGAACAGCGATGTCATCTTGCCAACGACGACATAGCCAAAGTCGATCCCCTGCGGCTCACCGGCAGCATCGCAGTACACGTCATAGAGCGCGAATGGCCGACCAAGCAGTGGATCACTGCGATCGGGCATCCGGATCATGAAGAACTGTCCGGGCAGAATCTGTCGCGCCACCTCGGGGCAATACAATCGCATCCGCCACGTGTTGCGAGCCATCAATTCATGTTCGACGACTTCGGCTCGACATTGAATCGCAGTGCGGACGATGCCCGGCAGGCACAGTTCCGGTACGGTGGCAGCCATCAAGATCTCTCGGTGTCGTAGTGAGGCGCGGTCATAATTGATGGACGTGACCGCAACGAGTTATTGGTAGTACCCCGCGCGGGGCGTTGCCCACGCGGTTAAACGACAGCGTCGTCAACTAATCTCGTCCTCCTCGTCGCGGCTTCTTATTGTCCTTGAAGGTCCCTTTAGGCCGAGTCGGCTTGCGCGGCGTACGCTTGGGGCTGCGAGTCGGTGCAGGACGCCTCGTGGCGGGACGACGAGTCGGATCGGTGGCTGCGAACTGTTGCAGCAACTTCAGTTCGGCCGGGGTCAAGGGACGATAACCGCCCGTGACGAGTTCACCCAGTCGCAACGGACCGAAGGAAACTCGCTTCAGCTTCATGACCTTGTGGCCGATGCGTGCCAGCAAACGTCGGATTTCGCGGTTCTGACCTTCCGTCAGGACGAGTTCCAGGATCGTCGATTTCAGGCTGCTTTTGATGCGCCGGACATCGCGAACTTTGAACTTGCCCTCAGTGAAGTACATCCCCTGACGGATTTGCCGCAACTCTTCGTCGGTGGGCGTGCCAGCAACTAAGGCGCGGTAAACGCGTTCGACCTGGAACTTGGGATGAGCCAAGCGATGGGCCAGATCGCCATCATTTGTGACGAGCAACAGCCCTTCGGAGCCTTCGTCCAGACGGCCGACGGAAAATAATCGGCCTTTCCAGGGAGGCAACAGGTCGATAACGCGGGGCCGACCATTCGGATCGGCATTCGTGCTGACCACGCCAGGCGGCTTGTTCACCAGGAAGTACTGGCGTTTCTCCAGCTTGACGCGTTCGCCGTCGACGCAGACGCGTTGCTTGTCGAGATCGACCTTGATTCCCAGTGCAGTGACGACCTTGCCGTCGACCGTGACTCGACCATCAAGAATGTACTCTTCGCAGTGTCGACGCGACGCAAGCCCTGCACCAGCAAGCACTTTCTGAAGACGCTCTTGTGTCGAATCATCTTCGACCAAGTCTTCATCCGTGATCGTGGGGGGCTTACGGCGACGCGGCGAATTCCGCGACGTGGCGCGGACTTTCGGTTGTTCCGGTGCGGGAGCATCCAAATCGGACTCGTCGAGTTCGTCGGAATCATCGACGGGCAAATCGGCATTCATGGGACAGCTACAGTTCAAACAAAGGTTTCGAAACAGGCATAGTGTACCGTGAGAAAATGCGACTAGAAAGGAATACTATGTTCCGATCGCCGTCATTCCCAATTGAGCCGATGGATGTCCGATTTTACCGCCAGTCAAATCGATCAACGCCACGCTGTTGTCCCTTTCGCGTTGCAGATCACTGCTTGGCTGGCTGGCATGGCTGCCTGCATCCCGGGGATGCTGGATCTGGTTGGGAATTGGAAACCGGAGGTCGCGACAACGCAGTTTGTCACTCTGGCAATCACCCCGCTGCTTTTCATGCTGCCGCGCCAACGACGGCGAGCGACCGCAAAGGGGGAAACGTCCAACTCAACTGGGGTTACTCAGGTCGACTGGCTGATCTGCTTGACTCTGGGCGTGATGGCGTTCGCGGTGAACTACGTTGTGGGAATCAAACTCGCAGATCTGCCTCCTGCTTACCATGACGAGTTCAGCTACCTGTTTGAAGCGAAAACCCTGCTGGCCGGTAGGCTGTCTTACCCCAGCCATGCGATGCATCCCGAGCTTTTCGATCAGATGCATGTCATGAACGAAGGCCGCATGGCGAGCCGGTACTATCCAGGCACGGGCTTGTGGCTCGCACCGTTTGTCGCAATTGGCTATCCCTATCTTGCGGCTTGGGTCGCCAGTGCGATCGCCACGATGCTGATCTATTGGGCCGGACGCGAATTGGGTGGCAGGGGTGCCGGACTCTTTACGGGCCTGACTTTGGCGCTGTCGCCTGGGGTCGCGTTGTTTGGCACGACGTACCTGGCCCATCAGCCGACACTGGTGTCTTTAACGCTGTTCTTGCTGGGCGTGATCCGTTGGCGACGTACGCGCAGTGCGTCTGATGCTTGGATGGCCGGTTGCGGACTCAGCTTCGCCATGTTGTGCCGTCCTATGACTGCTGCGGCGATGGGGCTGCCATTCGGAATCGACGCCGCGATCTGGCTAATTCGCCCTCGTCCCTCCACAGCGGTCGCTGCGTCATCGCGATTCGGGACGCTGATCGGCTTTGGGATTCCGTTGGTCGTCGGCTGGAGTGTCATGGCTGTCTACAACGAAGCTGTGACGGGCGAATGGACGCGATCGCCGTATCAGGTCTACACCGACATCTACACGCCGCGACACGTCTATGGCTTCAATAACCGCGTGCGGGGTGAGCAACATCTCGGGCCGAAGGTGATCGAAGATTATGACTCGTGGGCGGAAAACCTGACTCCGGAGGTCGCGGCTCGAAACGTGTTTGTTCGCTGGATCGCGAGCTGGCAGTGGACGCTTGATGTTGTGCCGATACTGATCTGTACCATTGTTATTGCAGGAATGCTGTGGCGGCTGGATCGACGCTGGATGCTGATTGTTGCCGCGATTGTCAGCTTGCACGCGCTGCATGCGCCGTACTGGTACGTCGGAATCATGGGATGGCACTACGTCTTCGAGAGTGTCCTGCTCTGGTGTCTAATTGTAGGTGGTGCGACTGCCCTGCTGACGGCCGATTGGCAGCGGCGCGGCATCCGAGGGTTATCAATGTGGTGGTGTGGACTGCTGATGCTGAGTGTCACCGTTAACTTTCAGTATCGCATCCACGATGGGATCGGGGCTTTGCGATACCCACGTCAGCGGCATGCAGACCTGCGTCACTGGATTGAAGCACGTGTTGATCAACGGCCGGCGCTCGTCTTGATCGAGCAGAATGATCCACACCTGGATCTGGTCGTGAATGAGCCGGGGCTGAGTGCCGACTTATTGCTGGGGCGCTATCGCCCCGGCAAGACCGACGTGAAACAGATTCGCAGAGACTTTCCGGATCGAAGCCTCTATGTCACCTGCCCGGATCGCAAAGAGATTAAGCGGATTGAATAGGTCGGGATTGTCGATTCACAGTCATTACAAATCAGGCGACTCGAAAAGAAACAGGCTTGTTTCGAAAATCGAAACAAGCCTGTTTCAGCAAGCAATCACTCGATGTTGTCCGGCCGAAACAAGACAACACCAGCAAACGTGACGAATCACGTGGCTGGCTTCGGAGCGCTTTCGACTGGAGGCTGAGGAGCGGTAGCTGGAGCAGTGGCTGGAGCAGCCATAACTGCGCCGCATCCGCCAGTTGCGCAACCGCCGGTTGCACAGCCGGTGGTGCAAGCAGCTGGAGCTGCACAGGTTGAACAGCCAGTGCTGCAGCAACGGGTGCGAGCTGGCTTGCAGCATCGGGTACGAGCTTGACGGCAGCAGCTACGTGCTTCAACCACATCGCCCATCGTGAACAACACCGCAACTGCAGCAGCAGCCGCAAAACCGATCTTACGAACCATTCTGAACCTCCCTCAACGTGGACAGAGAACCAAACCGTGGCTGCCGACGCTCGGCGCGCCTACCCCCCGCAGCAGCCCTATCCATACTCGTGTTGCGGAGGAATACTTTGAGAAGACTGGGAGAACTACTCCAAGTTTCCCTTTAACGAGGTTGCAGAATATCGGGGTAAATCTACTTGTCAAACGACTCGGGGAACTTTTCCTGACCTTGGGGACTAGTGAAAAAGCTCTCGGAGGGCAATTTTTGTATGCATTCGCTTGACGTGATGCCTTGCGAAGCCTCCAAATTTGATTCCTGTATTACCCACTTCCAAACTGGAAAAGTCGAGATGGCTAGTTGCGATGATCAGAGAGTCTGGGAGTTTGGTGACTTTCGCTATGCTCCAAGGGAACGGCCCCTGCTGATGGGTATCGTCAATGTGACCCCCGATAGTTTTTCCGACGGGGGTCGATTTCTGCAATCTTCGGCCGCAGTTGAGCATGGGTTGCGACTTGCCGAAGAAGGGGCGGATATTCTCGACGTGGGGGGCGAGTCGACGCGACCGGGCTCGGGCGGAATCTCCGTAGAAGAAGAACTGCAGCGAGTCGTCCCTGTCATCCGGCAGTTGGCCGAACGGACCAAGATCCCGATCTCGGTCGACACCTCGAAAGCCGCTGTCGCTCGCGAGGCCCTGCAGGCCGGGGCCGTGATCGTCAATGACATCTCGGGCCTGCGATTTGACCCGCAGATGATTGATGTCTGCCGCGATTCGCAGTGCGGAGTCATCTGTATGCACATGCAGGGGACGCCGCAAACCATGCAGGCCGCGCCGCACTATGAGGATGTCGTTGAGGAGATCTGCACCTTTTTCAAAGAGCGTCTGCAAACGTTGACGGCAGCCGGCATCGCGGCTGAACGAATCGCCTTCGATCCCGGAGTCGGTTTTGGTAAGACCGCTCAGCACAACGTTCAGATTCTGGCATCAATCCGTCAGTTCCAAGCTGTTGGCCGACCGATTTTGATCGGCCATTCGCGCAAAGGGTTCCTGAAGAAGGTGACGGGCAGAGAACTTGATGAACGATTATTCGGGACGATTGGCGTGTCCGTTGCGGTCGCACATCAGGGTGTTGATCTAATCCGAGTGCATGATGTGGCGGCCAATCTCGACGCGATCACTGCCTTCCTGGCGACATCAAAATAGTGCGGTCGGCGATGTAGCCCCTGACTCCAACTGGCGATACGCCGCGAACTTGTTTCTGCCATGGCATTTGCGACTGGAACAAGGTTCTGCGATACTGGCGATTCGTCTCGATCGATCCCCGCGCCCATTTACGACTGAAGGAATTCGGCCCGCTTCATGTCTCAACACGTCGTCAAGCATGCGACCTTGTCTAATGGACTGACCGTCCTCGTCGAAACGATGCCCGCCGTACAATCGGCGGCATTTTCTCTGCTGGTGAATGCCGGCAGCGTCTACGATCCACCACATCAAAACGGGACCACGACCGCGCTGGCCGACTGGACAGCTCGCGGTGCTGGAAACCTGAACAGCCGCCAGTTGCTCGCTGAACTGGATCGCCTGGGGATCCAAGGGAATGAGTCTGCGGGAACGCAGCACATGGTCTTTCGCGCGTCCTGCCTGGCCGCGAATCTGCCAGCAGCCCTGCGACTATACGGCGATATCGTGAGAAAGCCTCATCTTCCCGAAGAGGAATTCGAAGCGGTCCTATCGGGTGTCGAGCACGGCCTTCTGGCGATTGAGGACGAACCTCGACAAAAAGTCATGGTCGAACTGCTGCGTCGGTGTTACCCGCATCCCTGGGGTCAGCCCTCGGAAGGAACACTGGAAGATCTGCCGAATATCACACCCGAATCCGTGCGGAACCATTTCGAACGCTGTGTGAAACCAGACAAGGCGATTCTGGGTGTCGCGGGCAACGTCACGCTCGAAACGGTCTTGCCGGTTGTCGAGAGTGTCTTTGGTGATTGGACGGGATCGAATGATCAAACCGTCCCGACGGGCACCGTCTCTCCGGTGCGCGAGCACTTGGATCACGAGTCGACTCAAACACAAATCGGCGTCGCCTATCCCGGCGTCGCTTATGCTGATCCCGAATACTACGCCGCCTGGGCCGCTGTGAATGTGCTGAGCGGCGGGATGAGTTCGCGTCTGTTTACTGAGATCCGCGAAAAGCGTGGTCTGTGCTATTCAGTCTATGCGACGCTGAACACCCTGAAAGACCGCGGACAGGTTCTGTGTTATGCCGGGACCACATCGGAGCGAGCTCAGGAAACGCTGGACGTGTTGCGAGCGGAATTGGTGCGACTGGGCGAAGGGATCGGCCAGGATGAGCTCGATCGCTGCAAGGCTCGCGCAAAGAGCTCGCTGATTATGGCTCAGGAGTCGAGCGGGTCGCGGGCCTCATCGTTGGCTCGCAACTGGTATCACCTTGGTCGAGTGGTCACGCTCAACGAAGTTCGTTCGGAAATCGAAGCGTTAACCGTCCAGAAGGTTTTGGATTACGTGCACAAGCATCCCGCGCAAGATTTTTCGATTCTGACAATCGGACCCGCAGCGTTGAAATAGATCCCCTGCTTCGAGCCCCCTTTCAGGGCACGAACAGAAGTTCCCTCATCGACAAAGAGTTCCATGCAGTTCCATCACACTACGCTTCCGAACGGTCTTGAGGTCGTTGCTGAACTGAATAACGATGCCTACAGCGTTGCGTTCGGTTTCTACGTCAAAGCCGGTGCCCGCGACGAAAGCGGCGACGTGTCCGGAGTCAGCCATTTTCTGGAACATATGGCGTTCAAAGGGACCGAGCGGTTCTCGGCCGAAGACGTTAATCGGATCTTCGATGAATACGGGGCTGACTACAACGCGATGACCGGAGAAGAGAGCACCGTCTTCTACTCATCCGTCCTACCTGAGTACTTGCCGCAAACATTCGAATTGCAAGCGAGCATCCTGTTTCCGACGCTGCGGCAAGATGACTTCGATATGGAGAAGAAGGTCATCCTCGAAGAAATCGGCATGTACGAGGATCAGCCTTCTTCAGTCGCGTACGACAAAGCGATGCAGTTGCACTTCAGCGGTCATGATCTTGGCCAATCGATCCTGGGAACGGTGGCCAGTGTTTCGGGCCTGACTTCAGAACAGATGCGAAGCTATCACCAGGATCACTATCGCGCGGGCAATATTGTGCTAGCGGTGGCCGGCAATACGGATTGGAAGACTGTTCTCGAACTCGCAGAGAAACATTGCGGCCACTGGCCTGCTGGAGTCAGCCCTCGAAGTACTGCTGCAGCAACGCATGCCGCTCAGACAGAGTTCGTGGTGAAAGACCAGTGCCAGCAAGAGCAGATCATTCAGTTGGCATCGGCTCCGTCTTGTACTGACCCACGGCGGTTCGCGGCCGAATTGCTGACCGTCATTGTCGGTGACGACAGCAACAGCCGGCTCTATTGGGAACTGGTCGACCCGGGCCTGGTCGAATCTGCCGAATGCGGCTACTACGAATTTGAAGGAGCGGGCACGTACCTGACGTTCTTGAATGGGGATCCGGAAACAACTCGAGAGAATCTCGAAACGATCAATCGCCTGTATGAAGCTGTGAATGCCGAAGGGATCACTGCTGACGAACTGGAACAGGCTAAAAACAAGATCGCAACGCGAATTGTTCTGCGCAGCGAACGCCCCATGGGGCGCCTGAGTTCACTCGGCGGCAACTGGCTGGTGCGTCGAGAATATCGCAGCGTGGAAGACGATCTGGCTACGGTTCGCGGTGTCACGCTGGAAGACATTCGGCAGTTGCTGAAAGAATTTCCGCTGATGCAGACGACAACTGTCGGTGTCGGGCCGCTGGACAAGTTGCCAGCCTAAAGAGCTTGAGATTACTTGCTTCGCTTCGGAGATTTTTTGCGGTTCGACAACGACTTGGCCAGCTCTGTCGCGAACGAATCCAGGCTTTGCATGGAGTCGCAGTAGGCAGTGCAGGTCATTTTCGATCGCATCGCCTCGGTGAGAACCCGCCCTCCGATGAAGAGCGATGCACCGGCGTCCTGGCAGGCGTCAGATAGCTCGGCAAATTCTCGGACGAAGTCGATCGACGGCAGAATGTGAGAGACGCTTAGCCAGAATAATTTAGGCTTCGTCTCTCGAACCGCGCGACAGAGTGACGCAAATGGGAGCGAGGTTCCGAGCGATGTCGCATTCCAGCCCGATTCCCGCAGCACCAGTTCGGCCATCGTCGACGGCAGTGCATACACGTCACCTTCAATAGTCCCCCCGATCGCCAGTTTCGCTTTCGGGAGAACTCGCTGCTTTTGTCGCAGGTCAAACATGATGCGCACCGCGATCTCGCACCCGCGACGCTCCTGGTAGGTATCCGCCTCATGGCAAGCCCAGCGATCACCAATATCGCTGAACGCGCCGGCAATGACTTCATCGCAGATTATGCTCAGCGGATGCTTCGCGAGATAAAGATCGATAATTATTTGTCGGGCGAGTTCTTCATTTCCGCCCAACAGGGCGTCGACCAGGAGAGGCCGACCACGGGCTAGACCAAGCGGAGCCCCTGACGTGGTAGCGGGAAGGTTCAGGAGTTCCGGGGAGACCAGGTTTTGGTTCGTTTCGCGCACAAATCGCAGGACATCGCTGATCCGCATTTTGCGGTGACCACCAGCCGTCCGCACTGTTGCGATCAGCCCCTGGTCACACCACCGCTTTAGCGAGGATTCGCTGACACCGATCGCGCGAGCCACCTGCTTCGGTGAGACGAGATCGGATGAATGCTCCATATGCCCCTTGCCCTGCGATGCTGCCAAATTGGTTGCAGAACTGTAGTTATCGACGCAGTCTCGGTCAATTCGCTAAGTTTTTGACCAGCCTTCTGATACCGGCTCTTGAATCGATCGCTGGTGGTGACTACCATCATGAACGATTTGAACGTTTTTTAAAAGAGGTAATCGTGATGAAAGCGGCAATCATCGGTTCCGGGATTTCCGGCCTGACCGCCGCCTACCGCTTGCACCAGCGTCATGAGGTCGTCGTTTTTGAAGCGGCCAGCTATGGGGGGGGGCACACGAATACCGTCGATGTGAACTTAGATGGCGAGCAACATTCGATCGATACCGGGTTCATCGTCTTCAACGACTGGACCTACCCGAACTTTATTCAAATGCTGACCGAACTCGGAGTTGCCTCAAAACCGACTTCGATGAGCTTCAGTGTTCGTGATGATCGAGTGAACCTCGAATACAACGGTGAATCGCTGAATTCTCTGTTCGCTCAACGCCGCAATCTGCTGCGACCCCGCTTTTATCGAATGGTCGCTGACATTCTCCGGTTCAATAAGCATGCGGTCCGATTGGTCACTGGTGAGGATGCTGAAGCGACTGTCGGTGAATTTCTGGCACGTCATCGCTATTCGCAGGAATTCGCCGATCGTTATCTGCTGCCGATGGGTGCCGCGATCTGGTCCTGTCCGACCGGTACGTTCTCGCAGTTTCCAATTCGATTTGTGGTCGAATTCTATCGCAACCACGGATTGCTGAGCATCACCGATCGCCCAACCTGGCGAGTCATCGTTGGTGGTTCACGCAACTATGTCAGGCCCCTGACCCGCGGCTTTCGGAATCAGATTCGATTGAACACCCCTGTCAGTCGTGTCACTCGGTTCGCTGATCGAGTCGAAGTGCAGCCTTTGCATGGAGCCCCCGAAAAATTCGACCACGTCATCTTTGCCTGCCATAGCGATCAGGCACTCAAGATTCTCGGCACTGACGCTTCGCCAATCGAGCGCGAGGTACTGCTCGCGTTTCCCTATGAGCGGAACATGGCCGTCCTGCACACTGACGCATCGGTGCTCCCAGAGCGAAAACGATGTTGGGCGAGTTGGAATTACCGCGTCCATCGCGAACAGCCGACCGCTGCGACAGTCACGTACAACATGAACATCCTGCAGGGGCTGCGGTCGCAGAAAACGTTTTGTGTGACCCTGAACGACGAACCCGCCATTGATCCAAAGACGATTCTGCAGCGATTTGAATACCACCATCCCGTGTTCACAGCAAAGCGAGCCACCGCTCAAGCACGGCACGCGGACCTGATCAACGTCAATCGAACTTCGTATTGCGGTGCTTATTGGGGAAATGGGTTTCACGAGGACGGCGTTGTCAGCGCCCTTGCCGTCGTGAAGTCGCTGGACCCGCAGGCACTCCCTGTTGCCTCGACAAACGAGGTGCGGGTTTTAGCAGCCCGTCGGTCATCTGTGAGCCAGTTCACATAACGGACTCGTCGCTTCGGCTAAAATCAACGAGAGGTGGACTGATGCGGGCCTGGAAAGATAACACAATCGAAGGGAAAAGCAGCCGATTCGACTTTACAGGTCGTCACGGTTCCCCTGCGCACGACGCCTCGTCTGCATCACCAGTTCGGATGACCTGCTTAGAGGAATCCGTGCCATGACCATGCAGAGTTGTCTCTACGAAGGCGAAGTCTTCCATCGTCGTTTAGTCCCGGTTCTGCACGAATTCCGCTATCGGTTGTTTTTGCTTTACCTCGATCTTGATGAGTTGCCAACCGTCTTCAAAAGACGTTGGCTGTGGTCGGTGAATCATCCCAGTGTGGCCTGGTTCCGCCGCCGCGATCATCTCGGCCCGCCCGAACAGTCGCTGGCCGAGTCAGTTCGCGACATTGTTGAGTCGCAACTCGGCTGGAGACCGGCCGGTCCAATCCGACTGCTGACTCATCTGCGCTACTTTGGGTTTCTGATGAATCCAGTCAGCTTTTATTATTGCTTCGATGCGCAAGGTGATCGACTGGAAGCAATCCTGGCCGATGTCAGCAACACTCCATGGAACGAGCGGCACTCCTATGTGCTCGATCTTCGCAATCAATCCGACGACGTTTTGCAGGCGGCATCAGTCAAGCAGTTTCATGTCTCGCCCTTCTTGGGAATGGATTTCGAATACCACTGGCGATTGAACAATCCCGGCAGCGAACTGAACCTGCAAATTGAGAATGAGCAGCACGGCGACAGACCGTTCTCGGCCCGGATCGAACTGCAGCGGCAACCGATCACGACCTTCAATCTAACGCGGATGCTACTCCGTTACCCGCTGATGACCGCTCAAGTCTATTTCGGCATTTATTGGCAAGCCTGGCGGCTGTGGCGGAAGCGAGTTCCGTATGTGCCGCATCCAGGGAAAGTCGCCAGCTCGATCGATCTTTCAGACTATAAGGAAGTTTCCGTATGACCATTGCGTCTGGTGACATCCCGCGACCGGGAAGGTTTGCGAGCCTCATGCGTTCGGTCGTGACGAGCCGTCTGCAGGGCCTGCAGCGCGGTCAAATTCGGCTGATCGATGGAGCCGGAGTCGTTCATCTGGGACAAGGCGACGACTTGGAGGTTGACCTCCAAGTTCACAACCCGCGGTTCTATCGCGAAACGGTCATGGGCGGTGCGTTGTCGTTTGCAGAGTCCTATTTTCAAGGGGATTGGGACTGCGAAGATTTGACGACGCTGTTCCGGATCTTTGTTCGCAACCTGAATCAGGCCGACCAATTCGATGGCGGACTCGCAGGAGTCGTCGGCTTCGGTCAGCGGCTGTTTCACTGGTGGCGTTCCAATAGTCGAACGGGAAGCCGGAAGAACATCGGAGCTCACTACGACTTGGGAAACGGTTTCTTCAAGTTGTGGCTCGACGAGACGATGGCCTATTCCAGCGGGATCTTTCTGCATCCGGAAGGTTCGCTGCAAGAAGCCTCGGAAGAGAAGATTGACCGCGTCTGCCGCAAGTTGGCACTTCGCCCCCACGATCATCTGCTGGAGATCGGAACGGGTTGGGGTGCCCTGGCGATTCATGCGGCCAGCCACTACGGCTGCCGCGTCACGACAACGACGATCTCGCAAGAACAAGCCACTGTGGCGCGCGAGCGAATTCAGCAAGCGGGGTTGTCTGACCGAGTCACGCTGCTGACTTCTGATTATCGCGACCTGACAGGCCAGTTCGACAAGCTGGTCTCGATCGAGATGATCGAAGCCGTCGGTTTCAAGTACTTCGACACATACTTCCGTAAGATCGGCCAATTGCTTCGCCCCGAGGGAACCGCCGTCCTGCAGGCAATCGTGATGCCGGAGCGTCGCTACCAGGAATACCTGGGGGGCGTCGACTTCATTCAGCGATACATTTTCCCGGGAGGTTGTTTGCCATCGACTGCAACCATGCTGGAATCCGCGGGCCGAACGACGGATTTGCGGTTTGTTCACGCGGAAGACTTCGCGCCACACTACGCCGAAACGCTTCGCAGATGGCGGTATGCCTTCTGGACGCAGATCGAGTCCGTTCGAGAACAGGGTTACTCGGAACGGTTCATTCGGCTGTGGAACTATTACCTCTGCTATTGCGAAGCGGTGTTCGAAGAACGGCACGTTGGGGTAGTCCAAGTCCAGTTCGACAAGCCCCTTTGTCGCCGCGATCCCATCCAAATTAGCGACCATGCTGCGAATAGACGCCGCGCTGCCGTACGTACGGCCAGCGGAAAGATGGACACCTGCCGAGAGCAACTATCGACATGAGCATTCTGCAGCTGGGTATATCGGCAGTCGAGCAGGGATTGGTCCCCGATTCCATCACACGTGCGGCGATGCGTCGACTCTGCAGCCAACGGCTGGAGGATCTAACCCGCGATCGACTTCAAGCGACTCGGGCCGCTCACCAGGCTTTTATCGAATCAACTCGTACTGCCGCGGTGGCGCCAATGCCTGAAAAGGCAAATCAACAGCATTACGAATTACCTCCTGAGTTCTTCGCGAATGTGTTGGGGACACATCGAAAATACAGTTGCTGCCTGTGGTCTGAAGGTGTTGCAACATTGGACGAAGCGGAGGAGGCTGCACTCGCGCAAACGTGCGAGCATGCCCAGCTTCAAGACGGACAGAACATTCTGGAACTCGGCTGCGGTTGGGGATCGCTGTCGTTGTGGATGGCGCGGCGTTACCCCCACAGCATGATCACGGCCGTCTCCAATTCCACCCCGCAACGAAGTTACATTGAGGCTCAGGCGGCGGCTTCCGGAATCACAAATCTCCAAGTGATCACCGCGGATATGAACGAGTTTCATCCGCCAGGACTCGATTCGGCCGAAGACAAGTTCGACCGCGTCGTCTCGGTCGAAATGTTCGAACATATGCGCAACTACGAATTGCTACTGTCGAGGATCGCGTCCTGGCTGAAACCTAATGGCAAACTATTTGTGCATATCTTCTGCCATCGCCTGCTGGCGTATCCGTTCGAAACGGCGGGAGCGTCAAATTGGATGGGGCAGTACTTTTTCACCGGCGGAATCATGCCGAGTGCCGATTTCTTCAGCCACTTCGATCGCGATCTGAAAGTCGTTTCGCAATCTCAGTGGGACGGCCGTCACTATCAGAAAACCTCCGAAGCCTGGCTGGCACTTCTGGACAAGCGTCGCGCCATCATCCTGCCGATCCTGAAGGCGACTTATGGACCTGCGGAAGCACGACGCTGGTTTCATCGATGGCGAATGTTCTTCCTGGCAGTTGCCGAGCTATTCGGCTATGCGGAAGGTCAGGAATGGTATGTCTCGCACTATCTGCTGGAGCCAACAGGCGCACCGGCAAGTTCTTCCAAGTAGACCCTTTTGATGTCTCCTCTCGCTCAGACTTTGCTCATTAGCTTCGGATGTCTCACCGGGATCATGGTGATCCTGTGGCTGTTAAGTCTGGCCCGTCATGACGCCAGTATCATTGACCCGTTCTGGGGGACTGGTTTCGTCATCATCGCGTGGTTGTCGTGTGGGTGGAATCACGCGACGGATCCCCGATCGCTATTGCTTGCCGAGCTGACGACGGTGTGGGGATTGCGGCTGTCGCTGTATCTGCTCTGGCGAAACGCAAATCACGGTGAAGATCGTCGTTATGCCGCGATGCGGGCTCATCATGGAGCCAACTTCGCCTGGGTCAGCCTGTTCACGGTCTTCCTTCTGCAAGCCGTCATCTTGTGGTTCGTTGCGTTTCCTCTGCAAGCAGCATTGGCTTCTCAAAAGGCGGCCCCGCTGACAGCGATCGATGCCATTGGTGTCGCCATCTGGTCGTTAGGGTTCCTATTTGAATCGATCGGCGACTGGCAAATGGCTCGCTTTCAAGCCAACACCGAGAACGCCGGCCGAGTTATGGATCGCGGGTTGTGGAGATACACACGCCATCCCAACTATTTTGGCGACTTCTGCGTTTGGTGGGGACTCTACCTGCTGGCCGCACCAGCCGGCGCCGCCTGGACAATCGGCAGCCCCATCATCATGTCACTGTTGTTAATGAAGGTCTCTGGAGTGACGTTGCTCGAAAGCACAATCACAGACCGCCGCCCGGACTATGCGGCGTACAAGGAACGTACCAGTTCGTTCTTTCCCTGGTTTCCGAGGTAAGTGCAAAAAACTCGCTCATTACCGAAGATGATGTCGAATTTCTGAGCGCCCTCGGTGAGACGCTGGTCTCTCTAAGGCACGATGAGTATCGATGACTCGTGACCGCCTTCGATCAGACACTCCGTTCTTCGCAAGATACTGCTCAATCGCTGTCCTACCGCAGTCAGATCTGGAAACGAACGCTGCTCCACATAGATCCACTGCAGCCAGGTCCAGCCACTCAGCAGAACTCCGCTGTGATCTAACACCTCGATGAGTTTCAATTCACTAACCGAGAGATCACGATGGCGCTGGTAATCGGCCAGTGCCTGACTCCATCGGTTTCGATCATCTCCCACTAAGCTGCCGATCAGCCGTGATAGATCGCAGGCGACATTTTCTTTGCGACATGCCGAGGGATCGATCAGTCCGGTCACCACGTCGCCGGTGAAGAGCAGATGATCATGCCACACATCGCGCAAGCAGGGTTGCAGCCGCACCTTGATGTCCCGTTCGGCCAGTAGTTCGCCCTGAATCGGAGTCAGACCTTGTCGGACCAGTTTCAGGATTCGCAAGCTCTGATCCCTGACCGTTGTCGGCGTGGCGTTCGTAATGGCGGTTGCCATCCTCTGGAGGATCGGTTCTTGGATTTGTTGGATGATCGCAACTCGTTCAATCACGGCCGGGGATGTTTCAGCGGTTGATCGTTGAAACCATGGTGCGGCACTGGCCGCGGGGACGTGGCGTTCGGCACTTAAATGCCAGCGTGCCAAAGCTTGCATGGCTGCAGTCAGACGAAGTGCGCTGGGATCATTGCGGAAGTCCGCGATGCCCGGCTTCCACGGTTCCAACTGCCAGTCGTAGCCCCCCTCGGTGATCAACGTGTTGCCGTCGCCCGCGCCGATCGGAGCGGCGACGAAATCGAGTTTATCCCGATGAAGGTGCTCCAAGAATCGGTGCAGACCCAGGATACGCTCGCGCGGCAAGCTCGCAACCGGCCAGCACCGCAGGGCAAAATCTCCTTGCTCTGTCTTCACGCGCCAGATCGCGGCCCCGCTGAATCCGCCGCGATTCCCCAGCGACTCTACATCCGTCGGCCTGATCCTTGGTGCATATCTGGCCAGTACTTGCGGCCAGCTTGCCGTATGCGCCGGATTGTCGTGTTCGAACATCGTCATGATGCTCTGTCACCTCGCTCGACCCGCCAAAAGCCAAAATTGTTGACTGTTGGCAACAATCTTTTTCGCCTCATGTTGACGACTCGCCACCATGACCTATGTTTCACAGACCCTCGATGATTGAAGTCTCCCAGCAAGACGCTGAGCCGATTTCCCCAAGAATCCGGTTCCACTGATTTGTTTACGTTGACGAACGGAAGTCCGTTCGGCGACTCCGCTCAGGTTTCGTCCACAAGCTGGTCAGAAGACTGTTCTAACACAAAGCCACATGCCATGCCTCAAGCCTCAAATCAAGGCTCTCTGCTCGTCGTTGATGATGATCGCCCACTCCTGGAGGCCATGGCCGACTACTTGCGTAGCCTGGGCCATCGGACGGAGACGGCGTCGACTTGCGACGAAGCGATCGCCCGAATGAAAGAGTATCCGTTTGACGCCGTCATCTGCGACGTCAATCTGCCGGACAAGGACGGATTCGAGCTGCTCGAATGGGCCACGCAAGCCGTCCCTGATACACAGGTCATCCTGCTGACGGGGTTTGGCACCATCGACAATGCCGTCGAAGCGATCCGCCTGGGAGCTTTCGACTACCTGACCAAGCCAATCATCGACGATGAACTGAACTTCTCGATCCGCCGCGCCTTGGGCCAACGGCAGATCGTCTCTGAAAATAAGAACCTTCGCGAACAACTGCATCAGCGGTTCGGCCTCGGCAACATCGTCGGTCACGACTACCGCATGCTGAAGATGTTCGATCTGATCGAAAGCGTTGCGGACACTCGAACAACTGTGTTGGTGCTCGGTGAATCCGGGACCGGCAAGACGATGACGGCTCGAGCCATCCATCAGATGAGCAACCGCCGCGACAAGCCGTTTGTGGAAGTCGCCTGCGGGGCTCTACCCGATTCGCTACTGGAAAGCGAACTGTTCGGCCACGTCGCTGGTTCATTCACAGGAGCCACCCACGACAAGATGGGCAAGTTCCTGCAAGCCAGTGGCGGCACGATCTTCCTCGACGAAATCGGCACTTCCTCGGCCAATCTGCAAGTGAAATTGCTGCGAGTCCTTCAGGACCGCGAGTTTGAACCGGTGGGTGGCAACAAGACTCACAAGGTCGACGTTCGCATGATCCTGGCGACGAATCTGGATCTGGAAGAAGCCGTCCGCAAGGGCGAGTTCCGCCAGGACCTATACTACCGCATCAACGTCGTGACGTTGACGCAACCGCCACTGCGTGAACGGATGAGCGACATCCCGTTGCTCGCCGATCATTACCTGAAGGATTTTATCGAACAGACGGGTAAACACGTCACAGGATTCAGTCATCAAGCGATTGAATTGATGCAGCGTTATCGCTGGCCGGGCAATGTTCGCGAACTGGTCAACGTCGTTGAACGAGCAGTCGTACTATCAAAGTCACCTGTCATTGGCCCGAACGATTTGCCTGAAGCTCTTCGTCGTGATGACCCGCTGTCTGACTTTGGTGGTCGGCTGTCGAACGTCGGAGGCAACAATCTGAAGTCGGCGTTGGCCACACCTGAGCGACAATTGATTCTGGACGCATTGGAATCGAACGGTTGGAACCGTCAGGGAACAGCCGACACGCTCGGGATCAATCGCACGACGCTCTACAAGAAGATGAAGAAATACGGCATCAGCTTTGAACAGCAATTGATGTCTTAGCGCATAGCAAGAGTTCCACCTGGCCGGAACCAGTTGAGCGAGCGACAGCCCCAGAGTGCAAACTCTGCGGGCTGTGTTCGTTTTGATACTGGTCGCCGTCCACAGCGGTCGATCCGGCTGAGCCGTCGCAAGAAGGCCCGGTACTTTGAGTTGTCCTTGGTATGAACGGCATTCGAATCCAGAAAATCGGACAGCCAGATTAAATTCACGTCATCTTCCGGTCTCTTCTTAACGTGGTTGTGTTAAAGGTTTGGCCAGTTCATCAAGAAGTCCTCCGCTCGTAAAGTGAAACGCACATGTTGAAGGCGATGTCGGTCCTTGTATTGGCAACCGTTGTGTTGTCGTTGGGCGATTGCGATGTCCGTGCGGGCGACAAGAAATGTCATCCCTATTTCAAAATCGCGAATAAGGTTTCTAAAAAGGCCACGCCGAAACTCAAGCACGCGATCACAGGCAAAACGTCGTCCTCGGCGGATGCTCCGTGGTTGATCGCGGATCTTTGCAATGCCTACGGCCTCCCACAAAATCTGAGCGGCACCGGCGTCATCGGCATTCTGGAACTGGGTGGTGGCTGGGTTCAAGCAGATCTTGATCAGTTCTGCGCGCTGAACAACCTGCCGCCGATCGTGGTGACGAATATTTCTGTCGACGGAACGCAGAACTCACCCAGTGACCCGCCTGACCTGAACAGTGCCGATGTCGAAGTCGCTTTGGATATCGAGATCGCAGCGGCGACTTACTACTACGCGACCGGGAAAATGCCCGAAATCAAAGTCTTCTTCGCCGAGAACACGTACGAAGCGATGGAGGCGGTGATCAATGCCGCTGTCGCCGCCAAGTGCGATGTGTTATCGATTAGCTGGGGTGCCGACGAAGCGTCATGGCAGCAAGACGCTCCGGGTGCGGCCGAAAGCCTGGAGGCAGCCGCGAAAGCCGCTGCAGCCAGCGGGATGGTGATCCTCGCCGCGTCGGGCGACAGCAGTTCATCTGATGACAATATCGGGAACAACGTCGATGTCCCTTCGTCATGTCCTCATATCTTAGGCTGCGGGGGAACGACCAAGACAGCAGCTACCGAGACTGTCTGGGGTGACGGGGTCGCGACCGACTACGGAACAGGCGGTGGGTTCTCGGTCATCTTTCCGAAGCAAGCCTTTCAAATAGGTGCTCCCAAAGGAACCGGGCGAATGGTCCCGGACATCTCCGCCAATGCCGATCCAGCGACGGGCTATCTGATGGTGTATGGCGGCTTGGAACTGCAGGTCGGCGGCACCAGCGCGGTCGCCCCTTTTTATGCGGGCTTACTCGCCGCGAGCGGGCGACGTTTGGGGTTCATTTCTCCCACACTCTGGAGTCATCCGTTGGCATTCACCGACATCACGCAGGGTTCGAACGGAGCCTACAGTGCTGCTGTTGGGGCCGATCCGTGTACCGGTTTGGGAGTTCCGCACGCTGGTGGCATCACAGGACTCTTCTCCGATGTCGGCCAGACGTTTACGATCAAAGTCATCGATCGAGTCGCAGGAAACTATCAGGGAACGCTCGACTTCAATGATCCCGATCTGCACGATTTCGTCGTCACCGGCCCGCGCGGAACGGGTCACGGAACCTACCGGCAGGTTCCGTCGACCGCCCTGATCTCGACGGTGATTGGACACAGCCCGAATTCGACGCCCCTCTTTCCGGGGACGTTCTACGCGATTATCATCGACCTGAGGGCCATCGGGATCCCCTATCTTTTCGATCAAACCCCATCCCGGATCTACGGCACCGGCTTCGGTTTGAATTCGTCGAAGAAGTTGGAGATCTACAATTTCACAGGTCAGAACTGATCGGTCGGAATCTTAGAATGCACCCCGCCTGACGGTGTCGTCCCGCGAGCCGAAACCGACTGCTTCTAACCGAGGTTTCAACGCGACACGGAAGCGCGACACGCACTAGATTTCCCAATACTGCCCAGGTCGATAAGTCGCGAAGCACCAGACAAAGCCTTCTGGATCTTTCGCCATATACCCGCGAGAGCCATAGTCTTCGTCTTTCAACTCGCGCACGATGATTGCTCCTTCCGCTTTCGCCTGAGCGTAGTGGGCATCTGGATCATCGATGCGGATCGACAACACCTGATTGACGTACGGTGGATTGTGCGGGCAATCGAACCCGAGTTCCAGATTGGGCGACGCCACCATGATCACGGCCGCCCCACAGGTCAGTTCGGAATGCTCGATTCGACCGTCAGGGCCACGCATCACAAATCGCTGAGCGAATCCGAACGCGCGGCAAAGCCACTCGATCATCTCGCCAGCATTCTCGTAGAACAGACTGGGATAGACATCGCCCACTTGGGGTGAAGGATTCATAAGCCACCTGAAATGCGACTGGGAAGTGATTCGGTCGCCACCATCATGTTCGCACACGTGCAACGAAATCAACCACTCGAAGAGAATCGGCACACTTGTTGCTAACTCGCTCTAGTGACAGGATGTGCGACGAATCCTCCTACTTATCACTGAAAGCGTTTCTATGATGCTGCAGGCCTTGGTGCTGCCCGAAATACGCGAACTGATTTCGACGGGCGACAGTGTCACTTTGCACGAAGTCCTGGATCACTGGCTGCCCGCCGACATTGCCACTTTGATGACCAGGCTGTCTGATGAAGAAGATGTCGCGGTCTTCAAACTGCTGCGAGGTCCCCAGCGAGTCCGCATCTTCGAGTATCTGGACCGAAGTGCGCAGCAACGCCTATTGGTGTCGCTTCCCGAAGACGAAGCCGGGTCGCTACTCACCGACATGGCGGACGATGACCGAACATCTCTTTTAGGATCACTTTCCGAAGAAGAGCGTACCCGCTGGCTGGATCGCCTGAGCGTCGAACAGCGCGCTCTGGCGGAATCGCTATTGAAATACCCGCCCGATTCAGTCGGTCGTCTGATGACGCCACACTTTGTCTGCGTGCGTCCGCACTGGACTGTGCAGCATGTTCTGGATCACATTCGACTCCATGGTCGCGACAGCGAAACGTTGAACGTGGTCTATGTGGTGGATGACAATCATCGCTTGATCGATGATTTGCGAATTCGGCAACTTTTGGTTGTAGATCCCTCAAAACGTATCAAGGAACTGATGGACGACAACTTCATCGCCTTGCGTGCTGATGACGAAAAGCGCTCTGCGGTCGAAGTGTTCCGGCGTTACGACCGCACCGCCATGCCGGTCGTCGATGGCGACAACCATCTGCTGGGGATCGTCACGATTGACGACGTGATTGATATCGCTGAAAGATCCGCCACCGAAGATATGCATCGCTTAGGGGGCCTGGAAGCGCTGGAAGATTCCTACGCCAATACGCCGATTCTAACCTTGGTCCGCAAGCGAGCCGTCTGGCTGGTTGTGTTGTTCCTGGGTGAAATGTTGACGGCCACCGCGATGGGCTATTTCGAACATGAACTCGCGACAGCCGTCGTGCTGGCGCTGTTCGTTCCGTTGATCATCTCCAGCGGCGGAAATTCCGGTTCGCAGGCAGCCACGTTGATCGTGCGAGCACTTGCGCTCGAGGAAATCAAACTTTGCGATTGGCGTCGTGTCCTCGTACGCGAACTCTCATCGGGCGCAATATTAGGGATCGTGCTCGGCGCGATCGGTTTCTTTCGGATCGCACTCTGGAGCACGTTCTCGACGATCTACGGCCCCCACTGGATGCTCGTCGGTCTCACTGTCAGCTTGTCCCTAGTGGGCATCGTCTTGTGGGGCTGTGTCTCGGGATCGATGCTGCCATTTGTCCTGAAGCGATTCGGTTTGGATCCTGCGACCTCATCAGCCCCGTTCGTCGCGACGCTGGTGGATGTGACTGGCTTAGTCATCTACTTTTCGGTGGCGATGGTCGTTCTGAGAGGAACCTTGTTGTAGCAATGCCTGTCACATCCACGGACTCGTCACTCAATGGAAATCAGAACGCAGGTCGACCAGGCAGATTGTGGATCCGGTGTCTGTGGGCTGCACTGATTGGACTGACTTCGTTTGCTCTCACCGTCCATTGGGCGGTTCGGGATCGTAGCGATGCCCTATCCGTATTCTACTATGCCACGCCCGCCGTTCTGATCGGCGTGGGGGCACTGTTCACAGCCTGGATTGGTGTTCGACTTCGATGGCCGAAAGTTTCATTCGCATACACTGCGAATCGCGTCATGGTGCTCGCCGCGATCGTCTGCCTTGGCGAATGGGCGATGGTCGATTTTCGCTGGGGCTCGAACGAGGTTACCCCGGACTCCATCAAGATTATGTTTTGGAATGTGGGTCGCGGCCACATCGCAAGTTGGGAGCGAATCGCGAAACAGGTTCACGATTTTGACGCGGATGTCATTGCGCTAACGGAAGCGACTTCCGACGAAGTCCAAACTCGTGACTATTGGAAGTCGCGTCTACCGGATTATTCCGTTTACCCTCTTCAAGAAGGCTTGGTCCTGCTGACAAAAGGATCGGCCGTGGAACGCCTTGCCGATTCGACGGGTGGTCTGTGCGACTATCGACATTTGTCCGTGACGGCAGGGCGGCAAAAGTTCGACATCATTCTCGCGGATGTCCCTGCCAGCACGCTGTTGGTGCGAAGAAAGCCGATCACCGCACTTTACAGTCGTATCAAGACACAAGCAGTCCCCACGGTGATGATTGGAGACCTGAATACCCCTCCATCGTCCGTGTGGTTTGACGAATGGCGTCAGGACTGGACGCGAGCCTGGGATGCGGCGGGGAGCGGCTATCAGTCCACTTGGCCACAGCCCCTGCCGGTACTTGCCCTGGATCACATCTGGGGCAACAGGGGCATTACTTTCCAGCGATGCAGATGCGGCTGGTCAAGCTGTTCAGATCATCGTCCGGTCATTGCGCACATCGTAGTGAACAAGGCCATGGACTCAGAGCGAAATGGCGTTATTGAAAACGCAAACACTCAACAGTGATTCGATGCGATTAAACATGCCGACCCGACAGGGTCAATCGACCGCGCGAAGACGTCGTTCGTCGGCTGTCCGCTCCAGCCGAGTACAGAATCCACAACGCAAAGCCCGAGATGGCGACGCCACCAAGATCCTTGGAGATCAATCCAATGATACCAACACTGCAGGCGGCGATCATCAATCGAATAACAGTAGCCATGGCAAGCTTTCTTGGCTTGAGTTTGTGAGCTAGTACTTAGAAGGTCGCTAACAACTCACAAAGACCGTCGCCATTGTTTGCTGATTGCCGTCGTGCTTCCTGCGATTTCAGGAAAAGCACAGAAACCTTTAAGGTAAAGTTCAGTTAGAACTTTCATCCGTTTGTCGACCAATCTTGTCTCAGATCAGGTCGAACGGGATGTTGCAGGTTATCGACGCATTTGAGTCGAACACTTGAACCGCGGGCAGTTCATACCGTGCGAAACGATTCTACTCTAGATCACTTGCTGGTGCACGCGGCGAAAATCTTGCGAAGTTGCCACATCAAAGTTGGCCACCGAATTACTGAGGTCGTCGCATCTCCAAAGCCATTCATTTGTTGTGAGAAGCAAACTGTAGTCATCGCTCAGCTTTGATGAGTGCTGCTTCGTTCAACTCGATCGCACCATCATGATTCAGATCGAGCTTCTCAAATAGGTCCAGATCGCCCAGGAATTCGCGACGTGAAATCTCGCCGTCGCTGTTGCGATCCATCTTGCGGAACCAGATCGGTCCGGCAGTGCGAGTGGCCAGACCACCTTGCATATTCATCGCGACTTGCGGCTGAAAACTGAGGTTGGGTAGCGATCCCATGGCGGCGATCATTTGGAATTGCAATGGGATCTCTGCTTCCGAAAGCATTCCATCGCCATCCGCATCCCATAAGGCAAGCTTGTCGGCCACGCTGCGCACTTCGCGATGTGCCAGGCGTCCATCGCGATCTGAATCCAGAATATCGAACAGCGTACGCCCCTGTTCAACGATAGAAAGCTCCACGCGGTTGCGCGCGATCTCTATGCGGGGTTGCAGGTAACCGACGATTTCTTCCAGATAGAGCTTGCCGTTCTTATCAGCATCCAGATCTGCAAAGGTCGCACCGAACAGAGCGTTATCCGGAGCTTCCGATTTTTCCAGATAGCCGTTCGCATCAGCGTCGACAGCCATAAACAGCGGCTTGATCGAAAGCTCTGGATCCGTTTTTTGGGGTGGTGATATGGCAGAGACGCTGACTTGAGCCGCCCCGAATTGCAGATGAGCACCGCCGTCCGCTGTCGTACGAATCTTGTTGGCCGAGGCTCCGACACCTTCGACTTTACCAGTCGTCAGATTCAGTATGAGTTCGACAGACGTTTCGAGTTCCGAAACCAATTGCCTAAGTTCGGTAAAGTCGAGTTGACCATCTCCGTCAACGTCGTACTTCACAAATTCGGCATCGGCCATCCCCAGTTCCAGCGGGCTGAGTTTTTGATTCTTCGCCGACTGCGAGGGGACACCCGACTTCGCCGAGTCGGTACTGTCGTACTTGTCGACAATTCGTCGAATCAGCTTCGGCAACGATTCTCCACTGGCGAGACTGACAAAGGGGTTGTTGGCTGGTGGCGGATTATTCATTCCCGGTCGAGCAACAGGCCTAGGCTGCGCTGCCAGTGGTTGCAATTCGGCAACGCTGATCGTCTCATCGTTATCGCGATCCAGCTTACGAAGCACCTCCAGCGCGTTTGCTAATTCTTCGACAGACAGCTTCTTGTCTTCATTGGCGTCCAGCTTCTGGAACAAGGGGGCTTCGCTGGCTTGGTTCGCCATCCCGTTCGCATTGGGATCAACGTTGGCAGTACGAGACTGGAATTTCACAACGAAGGGAAAGACCCCAATTCGTTTGAAGTAGCTCAGCAATTCGCTTCGCGTGATCTTTCCGTCCTTGGGACTGACATCGGGCGATGTGTCGACAGCATTACCATCAACGGCAGCCAGTTGCATCTGCCGAGCTTCGCGCGCCGTCAGGATCTTTCCCTGCGCTTCATCCGTTGTCACGACACCATCGTTGTTCTTATCGAGGCTCAGCAGCAGTGCCTCCACCGATTTCTCGAATCGCGCTTGCGGACCTTCTCCGTCAAGCAGAATCGACATCTGCAACACAACGATTCCCGAGTCGGAAAGGTACATCACCTTGTGCGATTCCACAGGAGGCTGCCCTGCGAACGCAGTAGTGGCAGTGACCAGCAGCAGCGGAAGTAAGCCGACTTTCATAGAGGCCGATCCATTTCGTTCTTGCCGCGAGCACTCTGTCACAGGATCTCGGTGATTGGTTTCGCCATGGGATCAGCCAGGCGAATGGGACGGCCTACGTTGGAAAGATTCTGCTTCATGGGATCCACGCCAACAGCATGGCACAACGTCGCGAAGAGATCCGAAACGGAGACGGGGCGATCATCGACTTTCATACCGTCGGCGCTCGTCTTACCAACGACCTGGCCTCCCTTGATACCGCCTCCGCACAAGACCGTGGTCCAGGCTGCGGGAAAATGATCGCGGCCCACCTGCGGATTGATTTTGGGAGTGCGACCGAACTCGCCCATCCAGACGATGAGCGTTGAGTCGAGCAATCCGCGATCCTTCAGATCTTTCACCAACGTGGCCCATGCCGGATCGAGGACTCCCAACAGACCTTTGACCGCCATGAAGTTTTGCTGGTGCGTATCCCAGGCAAATGTCTGATTGTTCGAGACGCCATTCAACGAGACTTCCACAAACGGAACGCCCCGCTCGACCAGCCGCCTGGCCAGCAGACAGGCCTGACCAAACTGATTGCGGCCGTAGGCGTCGCGAAGCTTGTCAGGTTCACTGTCGAGGTGAAACGCCTTGACCGACTCAGACCGCATCATTCGCACTGCCGCCAAGTACGCTTCACGGTGGCTGTCGGCGACGAGGCCCGGGCGCTGGCTGGCGAAGTCCGCTTCCAAGTCACCCAGCAATGCCAGGCGAGCATCGGCACGATACTCGTTGATGCCGGGGGCCGACTCCAGATTCTTGACGCTCAGCGATTGATCGTAATTCATCCTCGCCGCGCCAGGGCCGACTCGGTTGCCGTCGCCGACGACCAGAGGGGCATACTTCGGTCCAAGAAATCCCGGTCCATAAGCGCTGGGACTGAACTGCGTATACGGAGCGACAGCGACAAAGTTTGGCAGGTCGGCACTTTCCGATCCCAACTCTTTGCTCAGTAGCGATCCCATCGTGGGATAGTGAATCGGCCCCGTTGGCAGGTTGCCGGTCCGCATCAGGTACGTCCCGCGAGTATGATCCCCCTCTTTGGTACTCATCGAGCGAATCGGGACACAGTGTTCCATCAGTTTGGCAAGCTGCGGCAAGTGCTCGCACACTTGGATCCCAGACACCGACGAATCGATCGCCTTGAACTGCCCGCCATTCTCGTGCCCGGGCTTCATATCGAACGTGTCTGTCTGTGGCGGCCCTCCGGTCATCCACAACAAGATCACCGATTTCCTCCGTGTCGGCGCAGTCGCAGCCTCAGCCGCAAACGCCGGCATCCAGCGCGACATCGACGCTCCAAATGTCCCACAAGTGGACAGACGCAGTAGATCGCGACGAGTGATTGCTGTCATGGGATCTCCCGTGATGCCAGACCGTAGCTTAGTGATTGAAGAGGAACTCGGAGCTATTGAGCAGCGCCCAAAAGACGTCGGCTAACGCCGCCTTCTCGTTCTTAGAGGTGCCGCCCGAGGCAACATATTTTGTGAGCCTGTCCAATTCCTCTGGTCGAGGTTTCCGTGACAAAGCCGCCAGATACAAGGCTTCGATACGGTCAGCATCTTTCATCAAAGGGAACTCTGTCACTGCGGCAAGCGTCGCGCTGTTTTCAAGATTCGTAGCGGTCGTCGTGAACTGGCCGTTCATCAGGGCCAAAGCCTGCAAGATACTTGTTTGACGTTCCGTCGCGGAATTGTTGTCCGGTGCGAACAATTCCAGGAACTCGGTTCGAGGGCCGGTCTGTCCGAATACGAAGGCATTCTGTTGCTGAGTCGGTTCAAAAAAACCGACCGCGGTCGCCAAGCTATCGAACAGCTGTTCGGCAGTCAGCCCCTGCACGGTCATCCGTGCGAACTGCTGGACGTTGTCCTGACTGTCATTCGTCCGGCGACTGGAAAGCTGATACGCCTTCGTTTGAGTGATCGCCCGAATCAGGTACTTCAGGTCGAAATCATGCGCAGAGAAATCCTTGGCGATCTCATCAAGTAGTTCAGGATGACTGGGAGTGTTGGTTCCGCTGAAGTCGTCGACGGGGTTAACGAACCCAAGACCGAAGAAATATCCCCACAAGCGATTCACTGTTGCTCGTGCGAAAAACGGATTCTTTTTGGATGTGATCCAGTCGGCCAATTCACGGCGCGAGGAAACTCGTGTGCGCCACTGTGGTGACGAGCCATCCAGAAATGTCGCTTGAGCGACGCGATCAACTTCCGGGTCTGGGATGGTGAGTTCTCGACGATCAAAAACTTCCTTTACGCGACCGACGAACTCTTCGTTGCGGTCTACGCGTTCGATGCCCGCGAAGAACGCCGCGTACCCCCAGAACTGCTGGCGTTTCCAGACATCCTGTGGGTGATCGTGGCACTGTGCGCATTCAATGCGTAGCCCGAGGAACATTCGCGACGTGGCCGCAGCCAGATTCTCGGGCTTTACCTGCTTGGACTGAAAGAACGCCAGCGGAGACGCCGTCCCCATGCCGTCGATTGGCGAATTCATCGCACGGCCGGTGTCGAGCGGGACCGTTAACAGTTCACGAACGATGGCGTCGTAGCGCGAGTTCTTGGCGAGATGTTGTCGTAGCCAACCTTCAAAGCCAGGCAACTGCGCCCGGGCCTGCAGATCGGAGTCTCCTTCGGGCATCATCACCTGACGCCAGAAATGACTGAAGTTGGTCAGGTACTGGGGACTCTCAAGAAGGTCAGCAACAACTGTTGCCCGTTTGTCGACCGACTCGTCACGAATGAATCGTCTGGCATCGGACACGGTGGGAATGACCCCGCCAAGATGCAGCGAGACTCGCCGTAGGAACTCCGCATCGTCAGCTCGATCGGCTGGAGTAATCCGGTCCGAAGTCCAACGAGCGTCCAACTGCTGATCAATCTTTCGCGCCAATTCCGTGGCATCGTCCGCATAAGTCGACGGCGAAACCCAAATCACCACGAACGCGAAAGAGAGACACCAGATTCTGGAGGAAAGTGACATGACTTGCTTCCGGCGCGCGAACGGCTCGAGACACATACCATTAGAGGCATATTGTCTGAGGAGTCAAGCACATCGTTGCAGAATCGCAATTCCGTCCACTGCCGCGACCTGAACCGCAAGAATCTTCGTGGTCGGCTACTAACCGCCACTCGAAACGACAGATTGACTACGTCGTCATTCGCGAAGCTCCAATCTCCTGGAGAGATTGGCTTCGCGACTCCGCACTGAAGTGGCACTAGTTGGCTCGACGACCACCGCCGTTGCCGCCACCCGTATTCGGACGAGCACCGCCCCCTTGGCGACCACCTCCGGCACCGGCACCCCCATTAGTCCGACCAGTTCCGCCGCCGCCAAAATTCGGACGCTGTCCACCGGTCGGATTCTGGCCGCCACCGCCCTGTTGCCGGTTGCGTTCCATCATACGTCGCATCAGCTCGCCATCATTCTGCCCGCCTCCCCCGGGTTGACCCTGAGGCTGACCTGGTTGCTCACCTGGTTTTCGGCGAGCCGTCCGCGAGGCACTGACTGTCACCTTGGGAATCAGCGAGACGAGAGTCGAGGAAACGACGGTCGGGTCAGCCGTTTCGAGTCGCATGATCTGTACGGTCTGACGAGCATCACGAGCACGTTCGTCAATCGACGTGACCAAGCCTTCAATCTGGCGAAACAGATTGTCATTGCACGAGATGATTAAATGACTGGTGCGGCGATCCACACCCACGGTCAATTGAACGCCGGGTTCTTTTCGTCCGCCACTCCCTCCGCCACCACCACCCATTAGCATGGCGAGTGGATTGAATCGTTGTCCACCGCCACCTTGTTGTCCCTGGTTTTCAGGTGTCAATGAGTCCTTGAAAACATCTTCGACGATGGCAGCGACTTCTTCGACATCGGCGTGTTCAACAGCGATCTCACGAGGAACGCGATCGCGGAGTGACGTGGGGAGTTCCGCGGAATCGAGCAACTCCAACATGGATTCAATTTCAGCGATCTGATCTTTCGGGCCGGAGACGAACAAGGCATTCGATCGAATATCAGTAATGATGCGCAGACCGTTGGCTCCGCCCAGGGTTTGATTGAGCCCGGTGACATTCATCATGCCGCGGCCCAAGTTCGACAGTCCGCCAGTCAATGAACCGAACATACCGCCGCTGGAGGATGTGGACGCCGTAACACTGCTTTGTGGAAACAATCGCTCGAGCATCTGCGCAGTATCGGTGGCATCGGCACTACGTAAATAGAAGACCGTCCATTGAGTTCGCACCGGTAATGCGGAGACCAGCGTGTTGAACATGTCCTCGAACTGATCGAGAGCCTCGGGGTTATCGCCGGTAATCACCAATTCCCCACCCACGATCGACAGGCTGATGGGCGATTTGTCCGATGCCGCTGGAGCAGCGTCAGCACGTTTTGGCAAGACTTCAGGCTTCGCCCCGGCAGGTGGCTCGACCGCGGCACCAGTCTGACTGGTGCCGACTGACTTCGGTGTCGCTTCGTCGTCACGGGCACCCGACTGACTAACCTGCAATATCGAAGAGCGGCGTGGAGCGGTCTGAGTTGATGGCCCTGAACGATCCGGGGAGCCCGCCGGACGACTGGTTCGACGCGATGCTTCGGGGGGGCGATTCGTGTTGGCGGGATTCTCAACGTCCAAGCTGCGACCACCTGGAACGCGGCGTTCGCGAACAGGATTTGGCTGCGACGGAACGACAACTCGAATCGGAGCACGGTCGGCCGCATCCCACATTTGACGCATCAGCGGCAGCACATCTTGAGGATCTCGGCCCTGTGGATTGAGCATGCGAACGTTGCCGCGATTCGCTTTCATCGCATCTGAATTTGGATCGGCACCGGATTCGCCCAGGCTGGCCAACAGGCTTTTCACTTGAGCCAATTGTTCGGCCGAGCCACGAATCAGGAGTCGGCGACCGAGCGAATCAGCCTCGATCGTGGGGGCTTTCACTTCTGTCGCAAACAAGTTTCGCAGCGTATTCGTCACTTGGACTGGGTCCGACCGAGTGAGATTGATCACCGCCACCGAACCACTGATTTCACCTGCCAATGTCTGAATCAGCCGCTCAATCTGGGCATGCTCTTCGCCATTCCCTTGCACGTGAATCTTGCTGGATCGCGTATCAACCCCGACAACTAAGCCGGGCAGCATCGAATTCAAAGTTTGTGCGACTTGAGTCACATCGCCACCAGCGACCGTGTAGGCCTTCAAGTAGGCTGGGCCGGTTTCAACGGGAGCTTTACCAGTATCGACATCAATCGACTTCACCGCGTCTTCAACAACCTTGACCAGCGACGCGGACGCAGTCACCAGCAGGTGATTAGTTCGCGTATCGGCCGTCACCTGAATCTTGCCTGCGAACGGCGAAGGGGTTGAAGGAGAGGCCACCGTCGGTTGCGGTCGTTGTTGTTGCTGCTGTTGATCACGATTGCGATCATCGCCGCCACGACCTCGGTCATCACCTCCGCGGAACCCGCCGAAGCCACCAAAACCACCACCGAAGCCACCGAATTGAGGATTACCGCCAAAGCCACCGAATTGCGGTGCGTTCGTCGTGACTGCGGGGTTCAGGCCAAACAGACGGCGAACCGTTCGTTCCGCATCGGCCGCGGAGATGTGCTTCAACGAGATGGCACGAAAGGCTGTTTCGGTATTTCCAACGGGAGTTCCCGCCTTCAGCAGTCGGATGATTCGGCTGATGTTGCTGCCGGTGTCAAGGATGTTCAAGGAGTTGGTTTGCTTCATGGCGGCGATTTTGCCCCACGGACTTAACAGCTCTTTGACTTCCCCAACAATCTTATCGACTTCGAATCCTTCCAAAGGAACGTCAACAATCAGCAGTTCGTTGACACCGCGCTTGGACAATTCATCCACCGTGATGGTCGGCAGCAAGCCTGGCGGAATCCCATTGTCGATGTTGAGCGCGACCAGGAAACGATCGCGACGAACCAGGGCATAACCTTTCGGCAGCAGGTATCCATTCAGCACATCCAGGGCCTCGGTCACCGTATAGGTCTTGTCGTCGTAGTAGTTGAAGGTGCCTGGCGGAACTTCGTTCAGGTCGAGCGTCAAGTGAGCGGCGTCGGCGAACAGCTTCAACACATCGGCCCAGGGAGCGTAGCGGAAGTTAAACGAGAGCGTTGCTTCGCCATTAGCCGCTAGCGGAGCCGCGACACCTTCCGGTGCTTTGTCATCTGTGATCGCTGCTCCTGACGGACCGGAGGCAGGCTTCGCCGTGAATGATGCGGTCGGTGCGACACCTTCCGGTGCTTTGTCATCAGAGAAAACAGTTCGGCGAGTTGACGGCTGCGTGACCGGCGCACCCGTCGATCCGCCATCGCCTCGTGTTCGGTTGCCATCGGGACGGGGATTTGGATTCGCTTCCTGCGCGGCCTTGACCTCTTTTTTGCGTTCTTCCCAGATCGCCTTTTGCTCCACGGTCAAAACGGCCATCTGCAGCGTTTCAAATTCCTTCATCTTAGCCTGGATTTCTTGAGTGCGCTTTTCGGTCTCTTCAGGAGATCCGCCGCCACCCTGCCCGCCCCCCCCTCGAAAGCTGCTACGGAAGAATTCCATCCGCTGCATGTCGATTTCGCTAAGCGTTTCTTTTTGCTGCTCAGTCAGATTCATCTTTTCGGCGAACGAATCAGTGCGCAACTCACGGCTCAGGCTTGGCTCATTATTACCGAAGAAGCCACCGCGTCCTCCTCGACTGCCACCCGGACCACCGCCGCCCCGTTGGCCACCAGGCTGGGCGAAGACCACGTCGGCTGTCAGCAACAAACCCAGGCAAAGCACACCAATGGTGCCCACACACTTCAGGGTCTCGCAGAATCGCCGCATGATTTGGTCTCCGAAAACGGGGCGCGCGTCACGATCAATGCGCGAATGCTCTACGAGACTTAAACGGCCATCGCAGGCCAAAACATCGGAATCACCAGAGTTGGCGACAAAACTTATGCTATCGGACGTCTCAACAACCAACAAGATGCACGAATTTAAGGATCGAGAGACCAGATGAGAAGAACTTTTTGAATCTCGGCAAATCGCCACGAGTTAACTCAAGTCTAGTGTCGCAAGAGTGTGACGAAGCCGCTGACACGCAGCAATAAGATTCAGCTAATCTTCAGGCGCTGCTGCTATGATGGCTTGATGTTGCGACAAAATAGGGGTTGGAAAATGACTCGTCGAGAAATCGGGTTTCTGGTGCTGATGGCCGTCGGATTCGTCCGCGTCGGTGCTGCAGCCGTCGTGCAGGATCAGGACACCGATTCACTGCGCGCCAGTTACGAAGCCCAGTTTGAAAGCTTCGACGACAACAATGACGGCGCACTCGACGAATCTGAGTTAGAAAACGTACCCGACTCGGATCTGGCCGACATGCATGCACATGGACTTCCAGCCTCCGTTCCGGTGTCACGCGAAGCGTTCGTCGCATCCGGTGTGGCAACAGCACTAGCGGCCATCGCAGGCAGTAATAGTGACACCAAGAAGGAAATGGATGACAAACGGGGCCGTGAAGGGACCAAACCGTCTCGCGACGAACCGGAGAAGGCGAAGTCCGCCGAAGTAAAGCCAACAGGAACCACCCCGGCACCCACGACTCGATTCCCAGGTCGCAAAAGCCACTTCGTTCCCGAACTACCGGCCGAATTCACCGTTCGAGATAAGAATGGCGACGGCCAAATCGCGCTCTACGAATGGGACCGCAAGAAGTACTCGGAATTTGCCAAGCTGGATAAGAATGGCGATGGTTTCCTGACTCCTTCCGAGTTGTTACCCGCTGAAGCACTGAAGATCCTGTATGCGAAGGCAACCGGTCGGCCGGTGCCTGCTGCACCCGGACCCGGTACCAGCAGCAATGGTGGTGCCCCGGGGACTGCTGCTGCGGGAACGCCAGGGGATGACACCGAGAAAGAGGCTCGCAACACATTCGCCGGGTTGGATAAGAACAAGAACGGCACGATCGAAGAAGATGAATGGGCTCAGAGTACACGCACTCGCCAGGGCTTTGAGCGTACCAGCATCAAGATCAGCCTTCCGATGAACGCAGATGCATTCGTGCCGTTGTACCGCCGGTATAAGGAAGCCGAACGATCTGAGCGTTCTGATCGTCCAGAGAGATCGGATCGTCGTTAGCCGGGATTGTCTATTCACGATTAGTATCGAACGCTGGCGCGACCGCCTCACCGCGTATTGCCCGGGTGAGTCGATCTCCAAGACTCGTCGCGAACCAATTTTCCCGCACAGGCCTCTCTCTGATGTCGCGGGTCACGCTCTGACTCGTCTGGCCGATTCATGCAGATCCCAACTGTTGGTGATCGCTGAGCATCCGATTTCGTCGCAGTTCAGGCAGATTTGGTAAAGTTTGCCGGACCTTGAGCCATTCTAGACCGGTCATTAGTAATAAACCTTCACTTCCTCAAATCACTCTTGACAAAGATTCTCAAGGTTTGCGGGGGCCTGCGACGATTCTACTACGCAGATGAGTCTCAGCGGTAACAACAAGCACTCAGCGGATGGCGATTGATCCGAGGAAGCTTGAAGTGACTGCGGAATCATCTTGGGGGGCAGGACAACTTAGATTCTTCACACCACAGACTGAACCACTGTGCGTGAGGCAGCTCGTCCGGCCACCCACGGGTCCATTGACCAGGGATCAGGTCTTTGATGCCCGCCGATACCCAAACGTGACGACAGCCCGCCTACTGAAAACGTGGTTTTCAGCCGTCGGGTCTTCCACTGGCCTGAAGCTGCAATTTGCAGTGACAGGACAGGCCTGAATACCCAGAGGGCATGGATAGCCGCGTTGAAACGTTCGAGGGTGAAGATCCGGAGGGTCGCGACGCCCTTCTGTGTGTGAATAATCTAGGTGATTGGAGAGCCCGCGATGAGAACGATCTTCACTACTGGTCAGGTAGCAAAGATCTGCAAGGTTGCGCCCCGCACTGTCA
>CAIMFH010000202.1 GCA_903840265.1 uncultured Schlesneria sp.
GCCAAGGCCGAGCCGGCCAAGGCTGAGCCCGCGAAAGATGCCAAGAAGTAACGGTCCCCTGCTCTTTCAGCCGAACTCGTCGTGAGTTCGGCTGATTGCATTTCTGCAACGGCAGTTGGCGACCTCAAGTCCGATAGCTAAGCTCTGCTGATGTTTGCGCCCCCTACCGATGAGCAGATTCTCTCAGCGCGCCCTGCGAAGGAGTCGCTCGATCCTTGGAAGCCGGCCGCGTTTCTCGTTGAGTCCGAGCGGTCTCTCGCTGGAGTCATCGAACCGGTCGCCACTCTTTTTCTCACGAACCGTGAGTGCCAGTTCCGCTGCACGATGTGTGACCTGTGGCGATATACACTTGATGAGAAAGTACCCGCTGGGGCCATCCCGGCTCAGATCGACTATGCCCTGCAGCGGCTGCCCGATGCCAGTCAGATCAAGCTCTACAATGCTGGCAACTTCTTCGATGCGCAGGCGATTCCCCCAGCAGACTACAATTCAATCATTGATCGTGTCCGCTCATTTCAATCGGTGGTCGTCGAGAACCATCCACGATTGACTGACGAGCGGTGCGTGCATTTTCGCGATCGTCTGGGAACTCGATTGCAGATTGCCTTAGGCTTAGAAACAATCCACCCCGAAATCTTGCCGCGTCTGAACAAACGCATGAATGTGTCCGACTTTGATCGGGCAACATCATTTCTTCGCAGCCATGACATCGACGTGCGAACTTTCCTATTGCTGAAACCACCTGGGTTGAGCGAGCAAGCGGGGATAGATTGGACTCTCCAATCTATCAAGCATGCTTTCGAAGTCGGAGCTCAGTGTTGCAGTATTATCCCCACGCGAGTGGGAAACGGATTCATGGAGCAACTCAACGCCGCTGGGGAATTCTCGCCTCCGACGATTCGAAGCATGGAACAGGTTCTGGAACGCGCCTTGGAAACGGGAGGTGGTTTAGTTCTGATGGATCTGTGGGACGTTGATCGTTTTTTTGATTGTCCTCAGTGTGGTCCCGCGCGAGCGGACCGAATTCGCCGTATGAATTTGTCGCAAGTCGTCGAACCGCGCATCAACTGTGATTGCCGCCGTGATTGAGTTAGAGACTGATATCGCCATCGTGGGGGCTGGCTTCAGCGGCAGCCTGTTATCGCTGCTGCTGAAGCAGATTGGCTTGCGCAGCGTGTTGATCGATCGAGGTTCTCATCCTCGGTTCGCGATCGGCGAGTCGTCGACCCCGATCGCGAACTTTCTGCTGGCCGACTTGGCTCGCCGCTACAATTTGCCTCAGCTCATTCCGCTGGCGACCTATGGCAGTTGGAAGCGTGCCTATCCCGAAATCGTTTGTGGCCTGAAGCGAGGATTCAGTTACTACCATCATACGATCGGGCAGCAGTTCCAGCCTCGTGCCGATCATGCGAACGAACTTCTGGTTGCCGCGAGCGAGGGGATCGAAGATGCCGATACGCACTGGTTGCGATCCGACTTCGATCAGTTCCTGGCGCAGGAAGCAGTTCGCGCCGACATTCCCTATTTTGATCAGACGAACATCGAACAGGTCCACGCGAACAATGGTGGGTGGAACCTGATTGGATCGCGGCTTGGCGAAGCGATGACGCTGCAAGCCGATCTCCTGATTGACGCCTCGGGGGACGGTGGGTTGTTGTCTAAGCAGTTGGGGATCGACAATCATCCCGCTGGCCTGCAGACGCACTCACGCTCGCTGTTTTCGCACTTCAGAAATGTGAGGCGTTGGCACGACTTGTATCAATCGTGGGGCGGTGACACGTCTGACCATCCCTATCCTTGCGATGACTCTGCCCTGCACCATGTTTTCAAGGGGGGGTGGATGTGGGTGTTGCCATTCGATAACGGCATCACCAGCGCGGGCTTTTCGCTCGATCCCAACCTCTTCCCACTCGACCGTGCGGTCTCTCCGGAAGCGGAATGGGCGGGAATAATGCAATTGCTGCCATCCGTTGCCGAGCAGTTTTGCGATGCCGAGCCTACAGTGGCATGGCGTCAGACGGGTCGCATCCAGAGGCGTCTGCAACGATCGGCGGGGCCGAACTGGGTCATGCTTCCAACCGCCGCCGCATTTTTGGATCCTTTTTTTTCGACCGGGAATTCGTTCACGCTGGTCGGAATCGGCAGACTCATGGCGATGCTGGAGCGATCGTGGAATCGACCAGACTGGAGCGACCAAATGCAGGTTTATGATCGCCAGCTCCAACAGGAAGCGGAAATACTCGACCTGATCGTGAACGGGTGTTTCCGTGGTTTTGGCGATTTCGAACGAACGGGCGCAATGTCGATGTTTTACTTCATCGCGGCCACCTGGTCCGAATCGGAACAACGCGCCGGCCGGCTGGGACGGGGGGGGGCGTTTCTGTGTGCGGACCAAGTCGATTTCAAGAAAGCGTTGATACGGGCGGTTGCCGAAGTGGACAACCCATCGATTTCGACACGAGAGTTCGTGGGCCGAGTTCATTCAGCGCTGGCCCCCTTCAACCGAGTGGGCCTCTGCGATCCGGCTAAACGAAACATGTACGATTTCGTTCCCTGATAGACGCTCAATGTCGTCGATCATTTCTTGGTGAGATTGGTGACCTCGCTATCGGCCCTGACGTGGGCCTCAAATGCGAAACGCCCCGTGGCCATCGGGAACCACAGGGCGTTTTGCGTTAATCGAAGTTTCGGTCAGGCTTAGTAGCGTCCGCCGCCACCACCGCCGCCGTATCCACCGCGGCTGCCGCCACCGCCACCACCTCCGCCGTAACCACCACCACCTGATCGACCACCACCTCCGCCAGAACGACCGCCGCCACCGCTTTCGCGAGGACGTGCTTCGTTCACTGTTAGTGAACGACCCATGAAGTCGGTCCCATTGAGCGCCGAGATTGCCGCCTCACCACCATCAGACATCTCGACGAATCCGAAACCTCGGGACCGGCCAGTTTCACGATCGGAAACTACCTGTGCCGAAGTCACATTCCCATGCTGACCGAACAGTTCTCGCAGATCGTCGGCCGTGCAACTAAATGACAGATTACCCACATACAGATTCTTGCTCATCGTCGTCCTTTTGCAGAGCCCCGAAGGCTCTCTAAAAACATGTGACATCCGCCGCCGATGGCGGGGAAGATCGAAGCCAAGTTCAGCGACGACAAACCGCGGCTACCCACACCGACATCACTGATTTCCCGATAAATCAATGGTGACGAGCAGGAGCAAACGGACATGACTGAGGCCGAGGTGCGTCACCGTGCTTGACGATCTTGGACGCCGCAAGAGAGAACTCGTGCAAGCGGGCGAGACGAAAGGTGGGTGGGCGAAAAAGGCATTCATCTTCCTATTCCGGCAGGTCCACTGACTGCCGAAGTGAAAGATTTATGGCAAATTTCGCGACAAATTGGAATCCCGACTGACGCATTTTTGCGAAAGTGTCCTTTGATTTGTTAACGGCCCAGTCAGGGAATTCGGCCCCTTCGGTTTCTACAGGGTTGCGCCCGCCTGCATACGCGACGAATTCGCCGTGTGTTTCATCACGCGGTCGCAGTTGTAGAATCAAACAACCGGCGATGTTGCGAGTCGAGCCCTTTTATTCTCGTTCCCAAGCTCCAGCTTGGGAACGCCAGTCTTCGAAGCTCCGCTTCGCGTCGATCTCCGCCTATTGCGAACAAGACAACAACGCCCCTACGTCCAGTCGGTCACGACCTCGACCAACCCAGGTTGACGGGCATAGTTGCGGGCGCTGGAGTATCTCCAATGCACGGGATCATCGACGTATCCGCGTGCTACCGGATTGTTGTGAGTGTATTCCAGCTTCTGCCACATCATATCGTCGTTCTAGATTTGTTGCGGATGACTCCCTTCCTGCCAGACTTGATACGTGCTTTCCGTTTTGTGGCCGGACTTGTGCGCCTTGAGTTGGCGGAGCACGACATCTTCACCTCGCCGTTCCAGTAGATCGATAATTTGGCGTGCCGTGAAGCTCTTGATACTTTTCAGGACATTGGAAAGATCGGGAGCACGAGCGATCAGGTGGAGATGATTCTCCAGCACAACGAATCCAAGAATCTGCAGTGCCGATTCCCGCTGATGATGCCGCCACGCCTCCAGCACAATCTCGACGGCTTCTTTTCGCGTAAAGATTGGCAACCATCCCACGATTGTGTGCGTGAGAAAGTAGGGATACTCCGTTTCAAAGATCTTGTATCGAGATCGCGTCACGTTGGGATCCCCAGCGTAGAGTCGATGCTGATTTGAACGTCGATCAGGACTGATCGCGAAGCGGAGCTTCGAAGACTGGTGTTCCCAAGCTGGAGCTTGGGAACGAGAAAAAAGAAGTGTCACCGAATCGCGACACTTTCGCTCACTTTGAACCCTTGAAGATCTTGCGATCCAACCTCGGAATGAACAACGTCCAGTGCGAGGCACTGTTGGTATCGTCATGAATCGCGCGAGTGAACTCGTGCAGCTTGGCGTCCAGGTTGTCGAGCAGATGCAGTGCAACGGCTTCGGGCGTCATTGGCAGTCGCGGGCTGCCGAACTCGTACTGGCCGTGGTGGCTGAGGATCATATGTTTCAGTCGCAGAGCCAGTTCTTCGGGGAACGGCTCGCCGCTCATTTGTTCCGTCTGACGAATCTTATCGGACAGCATTTCGACGCCAATGACCAGATGTCCCAGCAACTGACCTTCATCGGTGTAGGAGAAGCCTGATTCGACTGATAGCTCGCGAGTCTTACCCAAGTCGTGCAGGAAAATCCCCGCCATCAGCAGTTCTTCGTTCAGTTCCACATAGATTTCGCAGATCTTGCGGGCCGTTCGTAGCAGCGTGACCAAATGTTCCAGCAAACCGCCTCGATAAGCGTGATGGGCTTTTACGCCTGCTGGAGTTTCGCACAGCGATCGCATGATGGTGTCGTCCAGCAGAAAACACTCCATCAGTGTTCGCAGGCTGGGATGTTCGAAGCTGAGTAACAGCGTGCGCAGTTGGCTGAACAACTCCTCGATCTTTTGCGAGGTCATCGATTCAAAATCGGCGGCGTCGATGCTCGAAAGCGGAACGATATCGCAGTGAGTCAGGATCAGTTGCAGCGTTCCCTGGAAGAGCTGCACCTTCCCCTTGATTCGAACGAACCCCCCTGTCTGAATGTGGTTGCATGCCTCTTCGGTGACATTCCACATGCGGCCATTGATCAAGCCGGTCCGGTCTCGAAGGTCGACCGAGAGATAAAGGGCGGCGTTGCGATTGGCTCGCAGTTGTTTATCGGCAACCAGGAAAATCTCTTCGACGATGTCTCCATCTTTGAGATCCGTTACAAACCGGCGAGACATAGTGGGTCAGTCCAAGGGTGAGTCAGAAAGCGAAGGGGGCGATTCTAGGCGCGGCGACGGGATGCCACAAGCAATTGACTCGACTTCGCATTTCTAGAGGTGGAACAAAAACAGCCTCACGCGTTGGAATTCGCGGAGGCTGGATTGCTATTTAAATTAGAACTGGCAACGAATCGGTCAATCAATTGTGGCCGTGAGTAATCCGGCTTTCGCTGCCCGTCTTCACCTGGAAAATCGGCATGACGGCCAACTGCACGGCCGTCGGTCCGCCGGTCATATCTGGCGGAACGGCCGACGCCGCGGCTTCGTCCGCCAATCGATCCTGACCTTCATGGCGATAGCAATTGCTGAGCGCCATAAAGGCTCTTTGATTAAACGGTTTTGGAAACATCTGAGCTGCAATGTTCAGTGGCTGGATCGCTTCAGCATACTTTTCCTGGGCCTGCAGCGCCTCCCCCAGAAACAGCTGTGCGATCGGTTCGAACGGGCCAGCATCCGTGACACGGCTCAATTCAGCGAGCGCGTAAGTTGGCATGTGGAGCTCAAGATAACCTTCGGCTGCTGCGAGTCGCCGAACGATTAACTGAGCGTTAAAAGGTGTTTCAGCCGAGTCCTCAATTACTGCTTTGTCGCGTGTCATGGCCGCCTCCCTCCCCTTGGGTAAGCAAACATCAATTGGTGCTGAGCAAGTGGCTTGCCGATTTCATGATCATTTCATGTGCATCACACGTGCCGTTCGTCATCAAACCGTCATTGTTCCCTCAGCATTAACGGTAGCAGTGAGTTAGGACACGTCAAGTTTACACAGGTTCACCCCAAGGAAATGTCAGAATGACAATCGAGTGCACAAAAACGAGGACACCTTTGGCACTTCAAGTACCAACCACCCTTGGATCGGATTGGCTGGGCGAAGTGCGATTGTCGTTTTTGCCGGAACGTTCGGTCGAATATCGCGTCCAGCGGGCATTGCGTCGGATCTATTGTTAAATCTGGACTTTGCGCAAACGTTTCGCTTGCCCAACAGCGTAGTGCGAGCGATTTTGGCGTCTGAGTTTTCCTGTTCGCGACCGACCACCCTTAGCACCCATTCCAAATATGTGGCTTCTGATTTCGGGCTGCCTGTGTTCCGCGTTTGTGACTTCGCTGGTGGCGACATGGCTCATGCGGCAAATCGCACCGCGGCTTGGGTTAATCGACAAACCAGGAGCTCGCAAAGTCCACCTCACGCCGACGCCATTAGGGGGCGGAGTTGGAATCTGGTGCGGCGTCGTCTTACCCCTGGCAGTGGCACAAGGCTTGGTGTTGTTGTGGCACAAGTCACCGCCAGCCTGGCTGCCTGCAGAAATGGCACAACACCTCAATGGGGTGATCTATCGCTCCACTGAATTGTGGGGGATCATTGCTGCGGCCACGGTGCTGGCGGTTACGGGGTTGGTTGACGATTTTCGGCCGTTGTCCTGGAAACTGCGGTTACTGCTTCAATTCGGTGTTTCAATTGCCATCGTGGCGAGTGGCGTGCGAGCCACCGTCTTCTTGAGTAACCCCTGGATCGGCGCCGTTTTGTCGGTGATCTGGTTCGTGGTCCTCGTCAACTCGTTCAACTTTCTGGACAACATGGATGGCCTGTCCGGCGGGATCGCTCTCATCGTCAGCTCGATCTTCGCCGTGATGATGCTGGCGAAACCAAGTGAGCCCCATTGGTTCGTCGGAGGCTTCTTTCTGATCGTGGCAGGATCGCTGCTGGGATTTCTGGTCCATAACTGGTCGCCAGCAAAAATCTTTATGGGTGACTCGGGAAGCTACTTTTTGGGCTTCAGTATCGCCTGCATGACGATCCTGGGAACGTTTTACTCGTCAGCCGACGCCAATTCTCATGTGGCTCTGGCTCCGTTGTGCGTCATGGCGGTTCCGTTGTACGACATTTGTTCGGTCATTTTGATCCGACTTTGGGAAGGCCGAAGTCCGTTTCAGGCGGATAAACGCCATTTCTCGCATCGGCTGGTCGCACTTGGACTGACCAAGGTTCAAGCTGTGCTGACGGTCCATCTGACGACTTTGACCACCGGGCTGCTTGGGTTGACGCTGTATGCTGTTTCCACTTGGGCCGCCGGCTTAGTTATTCTGGCGTGCGTTGGCTGCGTGCTGGCGATCATTGCGATCCTCGAGGCGGCACCTCGAGGCGAAGTCTGAACTCATCGCCGTTCGTTGCCACAAGCTCCCGAACATTTCCAACGCCGAGTTTGCTGATGCCGCCGTCCCCTCAACCACCACATGCTCGACATCGTCCGCCGGGGCAAATAGGGGAATTGGGTCCGACGCGGCATTCTGCCATTTGGCAGACGGCCTTGGCGGCGATGTTTTCGACGCTCTTCTTTGTGCGTTTTTTCTTGCCGGCGGAATCGGCGGCACAGGGAGACACGCTGTGGATCGTGGCTCTGTGGATGATTTGTGGACTCGGCTGCGCTGCGGGATCGTGGTGCTGGGCATTGCCAAGAGTCCGGCTGGATTGGCTCGATGGTTCAATCGGCCTCTGGATCGGCTGCCAGATCGTATCGGGCATGGCTGTCGTTCTCACGACTGGTGAAAAACGCAGTGCCATGAACATGACTTGGGAGTGGGTCGGGCTCGGGGTCACATGGGTCATTGTTCGGCACTACATTCTGGGGACGGGAGCGAGACGAGCGATTCAGGTCGGAATGCTTGTGACCGGAACCGTTTTGGCTGGATTCGGTCTGTATCAGCATTACGTCTCTCACCCGCAGTTGGTTGCCGAATACGGGCCGTTGTTCGACCGCTTGCGCACGGCGACTGGTTCCGAAGCGACATTGATCAAGCAACGATTGAGTCAGGACGGTGTTCCGACAGAGGGCCCTGCTCTGATTTTGTTTGAAAAGCGACTGCGCGACAGTCGCGAACCGCTCGGCCTATTCGCATTGGCCAACACCTTTGGCGGATGCCTGGCCGTCTGTTTATTGCTGGCGATTGGTGAGCTTCTGATAGGGCGGCAGCGTGGTGCATCATGGAGTTCACTGGTGCCACTATTTGTCGCTATCGCCGTGATGGCTTGTTGCCTGCTCCTCACAAAGAGTCGCACGGCTTTTTTAGGGACAGCCGTGGGATTGTCTTTGTTGGTGCTATCTCAAGTCCGGTTATCCGTCGGTGTGCGACGACTGCTGTGGCCGGTCGCGTTGTCGTGCGTCGCCGTCGCCATCGCAGCAATCGCGTTGCTCGCTCTCGGCGGGTTGGACAAGCAGGTGTTGTCAGAGGCACCCAAATCGCTGTCGTATCGATTTCAATACTGGCAGGCGACAGCCCGACTTATCGGCGATCATGCCTGGTTAGGGGTCGGCCCCGGCAATTTTCGGCAACACTATCTGAAGTACAAGCTCCCTGTCGCCAGTGAAGAGATTGCGGACCCTCACAACTTGTTTTTCGATGTGATGGCGACTGGCGGGATCGGCTCAGGAGTCGGCTTACTGCTGTTCCTCAGCGGCGCGTTGCTGGCCAGTTGCCGTTCAATGGGAGTTACTTCGTCTGATTTGGGAACGCGACCTCGTTCACAGGATCAGGGCGGGTTGGCGATCGCACAGATCCCGTACTGGATGGCATTGTGCGGAGTCTTCCTGGCATTTGCCGGGCCGCTGCTCTGTTGGGGCGAATGGGAGGATCGCGTCCTGATCCTGGCGGGCGTTTGGATTCCGGTGGCTTGGTGGCTAGGCCGGCAGTCGACAGTCATCAACGGGTCTCAGAATCGCGGCATCTCTCCCGAAACAGTGACGCTGTTGGCGGCGTTGGCGTTGGCAGTCCACTTGCTGGGTGCGGGGGGAATTGCGATGCCCGCTGTGGTTCAAATGCTGATCGTGTTGGTGGCGTTTAGTATCCCTCCGTCAGCCGAAGTTCCATCGAGACCGAAGAATCGATGGAAACCGATTTTGGTGGCGGCCGGGCTCGTGACCTTGCTGTCAGGTCTCGCGATGACCGCATTATTGCCTGTGATCTCCCGGCGTGAATTGCTGAGGGAAGGAAATTTGGCTGCGTCGTCGCAGAGGCAACGCGAACTGGCAGGGAGTTTATTTCGACAAGCGGCCATCGCAGATTCCTGGTCGCCCGAGCCTTGGCAGAGTCTGTTTGAGTGGGATTTCGCGACGGCAAATCAGTCCAACGAATCCTTTCAGGCTGCCGTAGATGATCTGCTTCAGGTCATGCAGCGTGATCCCGTCAACTTCTGGGCACCCCGGACATTGGGGTCATTGTGGTTGCAGAAATGGCAGATGACTCATTCCGCCGAAGATGCGAAGCATATGGTTCGATGGACGACCGTTGCTCATGATTTATATCCCACCAATTCCTCAATTTACGCCGAGTTCGCGTTTGCTCTGGATAGCGTGGGTGACAGCTCACAAGCGGCGGCAGCAGCCAAGGGTGCCATGATCCAGGACGATCTTTATCACAAACACGGACACGTTGATCGGTATCTGGATGAGCCCATTCGCCAGCGATTGAATGCTTTGACGCAGCGTGGGGGAGACTAGTTAACATCCGATCGATCGGAAATTGTGGAGCTGATCAGGGTTCACATGCATGTCGCGGCAATTGTTCGTAAAATCAGCGGTTGAGAAATGGTGACACTTAAGATTGACCGTTCATTGTCGAAACGCGACAGACGAGGATTTGTTCGATGAAGCCTGCTCATTTGCTGATAACAGTCGTCCTGGCGATCGCCGCACTCAGTGTGACCGCCTGGTTGGGAAAGGTCATAGTGCCAGAAGTGAAGTCCGGTGCTCCGGCCCCATCTCCTGTGAGTGCCGCTGAACTGGACGAGCTATCAACTCCTTTTGCGATTGCTGCGTCGGGGCCTCATGGCAAGGCGGTGGCTACCGAAACATCGTTTGATTTCGGAACCGTTGAGAAAGGCGACACGGGATCGCATACGTTTTTGGTCAAGAATGAAGGCCCCGGAGCCCTGCAAGTCAAACCGGGCAGGACATCGTGTCCACAATGCACTATCGGATCAGTCTCTCCAGCAAACGAAGATATCCCTCCCGGGGGGACGGCCGAGGTTGAGGTGAAGTGGAAGATCTCGGCTGGTGCGTCGAAATTTCGGCAGACTGCCGACGTGCACACCACCGATCCCAGCAATCAAAAACTAATCTTCGCGATTACCGGGATCGTCGACACCCCACTGCATTTGACGCCGAGCGATACTTGGCAAATGGGCGACCTGGCAGAAAACGAGCCTACACTTGTTGAAGGTGTCCTCTACTCATTGATTCTCGACGACATTGACATCGCACGAGCCGAGTGTGAGAACCCGCTCGTGACAGTCACGTGGGAGAAAGCAACTGCGTCGGATTTGGCTGAGAAGAGCGGCAAATCCGGGGCGAAAGTCAAGGTCGCTGTGGCGCCCGGTTCAGCGATTGGTCCATTCCGGGAAACGGTCAAGCTGCATACGACCGCCCGAAAAGGGACAGTTGTGGAGTTCACCCTGATTGGGAAACGATCGGGGCCGATCGAATTTAAGGGGCGCGGTTTCTATCCCGAGAAAAATGTTTTCAACGTTGGTGAATTTCCCGCCGCAGAGGGCAAGAAAACCAAGCTGCAAATGTATGTCCGAAATTTCGACGGCGATTTAGACGTTCAGCAAGTGGAATCGGAAAATCATCGTGTAAAGGTGAGTGCTCCGTCGGCTCCTCGGACTTTTGGTAAGTCAAAAATCTACGACTTGGAAGTTGAAATTCTTCCCGGCCCTCCCGTGGTCCGCATCGAGCGAAATCCCGAGCCGATCCTGCTGAAATTGAATCATCCGATGGCTAGTGAAATCAAGTTGTATGTCGACTACTACGCAAAATAATCGTCGGTCCACGTCGTGGTGATGATGCATGCGTTTTCGGTATGTCTCGCCTCTAAATGTCGCACTCAGTGCGATGCCGTTCGCAGTCTGTCTTGACGATTCATGCGCCGATTCGTTAGCACTCGTGTGTAACACCTCTTGCGGGAGTGTTGCGCAACGCGGTCGAAGAACTTCGGGGCACGACTTCAGTGCCGGGGCGACCGTTTCAGGAAGATTCAGGGAGGGGTCGTGAAGGATTCATTTTGCAGATCAGATTCAGGCTTGGTGCGAATGCTGGTCGTGGTGTTTTGCTTGACACTCTCTGGCTGCTTCGATCCCCCGCCACAAAAGGGTGAAGGTAAGGGGCCAGAGAAATCAGGCACCACCCCCTCGTTGGCTGGAGAGAAACCGACAGTTTCCAACGACAACAAGCCTCCCTTGTCTGACTGGAAGAAGCCCGCCGCCGCATTCTTGCTGACGGGTGAACAGCACGGCTACTTCGAACCTTGCGGATGTTCGTTGCATCAACTGGGTGGAATGGCACGCCGCGGCGACTTGGTTCGCATGCTGGCCAAAGATCGAAAATGGCCGCTGTCTGGTTTGGATGTAGGCGGAACGCTCAAACGAAGTCGCCGACAGGATCAGATCAAGTTTCTGCTGATCTTCGATGCCTTGAAGTCGATGAACTATGCGGGATTGGCGTTGGGCGTGGAAGAGCTGAAGCTGGGTGCCGATTTTCTGTTGCAACAGCAGATTGCTGATCCTGAAGAACTGAAGAAGTCGGTTGCCTTACTCAGCGCGAACGTCGTGCTCTTCGATCAACCGGACCTTGGTTGGCCTGTCCCCTGGCGGATGGTTCAGGTGGGCGACGTGAAAGTCGGCGTCACCTCCGTGATTGGGGCCCGCCTCCGCGATCAAGTTGCTCCCGTTGGCAATAACTTCAACATCACTATCAAAGACCCTGCCGAAGTCCTGCCGGCTGTCATTGAGAAGATGGAAGCGGAAAAGCCTGCGTTCATGGTCCTGCTATCGCATGGCAGCGAAGCGGAAGCCAAGGAACTGGCCGAGAAATATCCTCAGTTCAAAATTATCCTGACTGCGGGCGGTCCTGAGGAACCTGAGGCCAAGCCAATCGTCGTTGGAAAGACGTGGATTCTGGAAGCGGGCCAAAAAGGTAAGCGGATTGGCGTGTTGGGTTACTACCCCGACGATGCAGAGCATCCGTTCCGTTTCGATCTGGTCGAACTGGACGATACGCGGTTCAAGAACGACGAACACATGCGCGACTTGATGAGGAACTATCAACAGCAATTGCAGGATGAGTCGCTGGCGACTTCCGATGAACTACTGTTGCGTCATCCGTCCGGGAACACCTTTGTGGGCGTCGACAAATGTGCGAAATGCCATGAGGAGGCGTATACAGTCTGGAAAGGGTCCAAGCATGCCGACGGTCTGGAGAGTCTGAAGGTTGGCCATCCCGGCGACAAAGACTGGATCGTCAGGATCCACGACCCAGAATGTTTGTCGTGTCACGTCACAGGTTGGGAGCCCCAACAAATGTTGCGGTTCGAGTCGGGATATATCACCGAAGAAAAGTCTAAGCATTTGGTCGGTCAGCAGTGTGAGAATTGCCATGGACCGGGTAGTAAGCACACTGCCCTGGAAGAAGCTCTCGCCGCCAAAGCTGCGGACTTGAAGATGGACGACGTCAAGGCGGCTCGTGCCAGTGTCAGTAGAACGCTGGAGCAAGCTCGTACCGAGTTGTGCATCCAGTGCCACGATTCCGACAATAGCCCCAAGTTCAAGCCCGATGCCTTCATGGAATACTGGGAGAAGGTCAAGCATTGATTTCGCAATGGATGCCCTTCGTCCGCGACAGGGCATCGCTTTTCGAATACGATATGGGCGTTACAAGTCTCTTGAAGTTGTTACGCCCTGATCGGATGTTTCTCAATGTCTGTTGTTCCTACTGCTCTGCGTGCCTTGAAAGATGTCGGCATGCTGGAGATCGCGTGGTCCGATGGGGCCACGTATCGTCTGCCGTTCAAGCTGGTACGCGTGGAGTGCCCATGCGCTCAGTGCATCCACGAAATCACTGGCGAACGGATGGTTCGAGCGGAGATGATTCCTGATGATATTCATCCGGTCGAACTAGGCTATTCAGGCAACTATGCTCTGAAAGTCGTCTGGAGTGATGCCCACGCGTCCGGTATCTACACCTGGGAACGCCTGCACGGCATCTGTTCGCACCTTCAAGCGGTGCGTGTCGCCTGAACATCGTGCCATGTCAGAACTGAATTGTGAAGGTCGCCAATCTCGCCAAGAGAGCTGGCTTCACAATTGACGACGTTGCCGATCGGTCATTGGACACCTCTGTCCACTCAAAAAGAACGCCTCGTCAGGTCCAGACCTGACGAGGCGATATCGATCGTTTGTCACTGCTGACGTTGGCCTAAGGCGCCGTCTTCAGACTCGGTCGGGATGGAATCACGGTGGCATCCAGATCGGGAATTGGCGCTTCTGGCGGGTTCGGTACCGGGGTCGCATCCGGTTGTGGAGCGGGCGGCAATCCCTGCGATCCTTGGATTAAGGTCGACTCCGGGGTGTCCTGAGTTTGGAACAAGCCAACTCCGGTGTTAGTCGGCTTGAACTTGTACTTCGCTGCCACCAGCGAATAGGACGTCACTTGACCGGCTGTCCCCTCATATTGGATTGTCCAGGTTCGGTCATTTAGCAGGCTTTGCTTGGTCCCTGCGGGCATCGTGTAGAGTTGCCCATTCAGCAAGTAGCGAACGTCCTGACCGGTACTGGCCGGATTGAAAATGACGATCTCACCCCCGTCGGCAATTGGCGTGGGAGACATCAACGCCTGTTGTTGAGGTAGTGATTGCGGTTGAGGAGCATACAGTGGCTGCTGGGGTGGCACATAAAGCGGTCGAGGTGACAACGGCGCGACGGGAGCAACCCCAACCCCCACCGGGCCGGCTCCATAACCGCGATACCCATACCCTTGCCCATATCCTGGTCCATAGCCGGGGCCGTAGTATCCGTTGCCGACACCGATCCGTACGCCGCCACCATTTCCGATGATCACGCCGAAGCGCGCTTGGGCCTCGACTTGCTGGGGAAATAGACACGTCGTCGTTGCGACCAGACTCCAAAACATAGTTTGAACAACTCGAGACATGATGCCCCCAAAACCAAATGGTAGATCAATACGGATGGATACGTGCGTCCGTGCTACTGGAAACGATAGGCCGGAGACCATCGTTTCAGCAAGAGGGGTTTCGGCGGCGAAGCACTTTGCGGCCAACAGACGCTGGCTAATTGCGGCCAGTTTTGAGACAAGGTCGTGACATTCGAGCCATACCTATTTTGTAGGTGCTCGAACTGGTGACGGGAGATGGTCGATGTCAGAAGAGCCGAAACCGGATCTAGATCACGGAATCAGCTCGATTTCTCAGTCATCCACGATCCTGCGATCTTCACCGTTTTTCTGGATCGCATCGGGTGCCATTCTGCTTCTCGCAGGAAGCATGTTGATGATTTGCTTGATCGCAATGTTCGTCGTGGGAGATCGAAGCGATCGCGCGCAGAATATTAAACGCTATCACGAACTCAGGGCGATACTGGAAGATGTTCACACAGCGCGCAACTCTCCATCGCCGGACTTCAGCGCCGTTCGCAAGCGGGCCGCCGCTGCCAAACGAACCATGGTTCGCGACCTCAAGCAAACCGCGAGCACTAGCACTCCTGTAAGACAGACGCTCCGGTTTGCAGTGCGGCACGAACTTCCCAGAATGATGCAAGGCGATCTTCTGGAAGTGTCCGCTGTAGAACAGCAGTTTGAAGCGAGCTTGGATCGCGCCGCGCAGGGCCTCCGATTGAAGTAGGCCTCCGTTTTAACGACTGGTTTTTATCAAATGCTCTACGAAGTCGAACTGAAGTTCCGACTGTCAGATAGTCAACAATTGATGGCCGCGCTAACGGCATTAGAAGCTGTCGCTGGCACGCCCGTCGAACAAATTGATCGTTACTTCAATCATCCGGCTCGCGACTTCCGCGTGACCGACGAAGCATTCCGGATCCGTTCCGTCGGTTCGAGCAATTGCCTGACGTACAAAGGCCCTGTCGTCGACAAGGTCACCAAGATGCGTCGAGAAATCGAGATCGCAATCGCGGACGGTCCAGACATCGCCGAGCAAACTGCGGAAATGTTGACCGCACTTGGATTCCGGAGTGTCCATAGTGTTCACAAGTCACGCACACCGTGGGTGTTGAATTGGAACGGGCAACGATACGATCTGGCGATGGATGTTGTCCCCGCAGTCGGGACCTTTCTCGAGATTGAACTCGTGGTCGACGAATCGGGCCGCGAACAGGCTCGGGACGCGCTCTTGAGTCTCGCGGAGCAACTCAATCTCACTCAGCCCGAGCGGCGGTCGTATCTGGAACTGGTGCTGGCGTCATGCTCGCAATGAACTCACCGTTCAGACTTGTGGACAATTCCGAATGCAAACTGAAGTTCAAAACATTTTCTGTCCCGACTGTGGTGTGCTTGTCAAACAAATTGTCAGCCACAACGGCTTACAAGCAGGGGGAACTTCGATCGGGCCGTCTGTGATCCCCTGCCCCGGCTGTGGCAGTTGGTTGGGGACTGGCACATCAGAATGGGACGAAAAGGGATTCTTCCAGAAGTGGTGGTTCCTCTTGAGCCGGCTACTTTGGTTCGTTGTTGGCTCAGTCGTGATCGCGGGCCTCCTGGGGGCGATGATCGGATGGGCTGCAGCGGAAACTCAAGTCGTTGGGCCGGGATTGCGAATCCACTGCACTATTGCCGCTTATATCGTGATCTCCCTGCTCATCGCGTGGATTATGGCCAGGAACACATTGAGAGAGATCCGTGACTCCCGCAGAAGAGTCGCTGAGGCCGAAGCAACGGCGGAATCTGAATCAATCGCTGAGGAATGATCCTCGAGCTACCGCGCGACGAATTCTTCCCAAAGAGCGTCCAGGCTGTGACCCGTGACATCGCCAAAAATCGCGTCGGAATAAGTTCCCTCACGAAGTGCCTGATCGAGCTTTCTCACGATGCGCTTGTCGTACTTCCATGTGATCCAAGCCAGAAATGCGGCTGTCGTGCGATAGCTGTCGCGATAACTCGCCTTTTCTTTGTCGACACGTGGACGCGGGACTTCCGGCTCATACTTCCAAAAGCGAATGTAGTCGGCGATTCCTTCCACGAGCCACCCTGGTTTGCCTCGTTGATTGGGATACTGCTGAAGCACGTGAGTCAGTTCGTGGATGACGCATCCAAAGTCATCAGGATGCTTTTGGGCCCAATCGGCACTGATTGTGATCGTACTCCCTTGAGCATACGCGGGGACCTTCAACTCTTTCTTGAAGACGAGTTTGATTTCCTTCGGCGGCTGCCAATCTTCGGTCGCTAGAAACCGTTGGATGATCGGATACCACTGCTCGCACAGCGTTTTCGATTCCTCCGCCCAACGGACATTATCTGGGGCATCGGCAACGTCTGTTGTGTCGATTACAAATATCGGTGGATCGCCAGCCTTCGCCGGTGCCAGCGGATACAGATACCGCAGCGACGGGGACTCATCTGCAACGACGGTTCCAATACTTGCGAACGCGATGCTGGCGATTGCCAGTCCCCGAAATAGCGACCTGATAGAAAGTGCAGCCATGCAATACCTTCGTCGATGGAGTTGATATGGACTCCCATACCTTGCGCGAACCGAAGGCCGAGTGCAAACGCACAGCGACGAATTCGATCTGGTGCGGAATTCCGAATGTGACTCGTTGAAGAGAGGTACCTCGGGTGCCACGGACTCGGAGTCCTCGACGTGGCCGTGTCTTTGGCAGAGGGCACGGCCACCCCGAAGACGGTGAGACCGTGGCACCCAGGCCAAATCCAAAGCAACATTCCCTTGTCTAACAACCTAACGCAAAAACAACCGGTATGCCGGATTGTCCGTTTCGTCGACCCAGGGATAGCCCAAGCCATCCACAAATTCTTGGAATGACTGTTTCTCGTCGCTGGGGATTTGGATCCCGATCAGGACGCGACCGAAGTCGGCTCCTTGATTACGGTAGTGAAACAGGCTGATATTCCAGTCGGGGTGCATGCTGGAGAGAAATCGCATCAATGCGCCCGGCCTTTCTGGAAACTCAAATCGATAAAGCCTCTCATCACCGACCAGTCCGCTCCGTCCGCCAACGATGTGGCGAATATGAAGCTTCGAGAGTTCATCGTCTGTGAGATTCACTGCGGCGAATCCCTGCTGTGCAAACGTGTCGGCGATCGTCGCCGCCTCTCCACGGTTTGTTGTGGCGAGCCCCACAAAGACGTGCGCCTCGCGTTCATCAGAGATTCGATAGTTAAACTCTGTCACACTTCGAGAACCGATGGTTTCGCAAAGCCTCCGGAAGCTTCCTCGCTGTTCGGGTATCGTGACGGCGAATAACGCTTCGCGTTCCTCACCGACTTCGGCTCGTTCCGCGACGAAGCGGAGCCGGTCAAAGTTCATGTTGGCTCCGCATGTGATCGCGACCAGGGACTGGTCTTGAGTTCCGTTACGGGCGACATACTGCTTGATGGCTGCGACCCCCATTGCACCGGCGGGTTCAAGGATGCTCCTCGTATCCTCAAACACATCTTTGATCGCGGCGCAAACGGCGTCGGTATCGACCGTGACAAACTCGTCAACCAGATCTTGAACCAGACGGAATGTTTCTTCACCGACTAATTTCACGGCGGTCCCGTCAGAAAACAGTCCCACATCGTGCAGGGCGACTCTGCGTCCCGTCTTCACCGAACGGATCATGGCATCAGAATCGGTCATCTGAACACCGATGATCCGAATGTCGGGCCTGACTGCTTTCACATAGGCTGCCACTCCGGAGATCAGCCCTCCTCCGCCGATGGCGACAAAGATGGCGTGGATGGGATGCTGGTGCTGCCGGAGGATCTCCATACCGACAGTCCCCTGCCCCGCGATAACATCCGGGTCGTCAAAGGGATGGACGAAGGTGTAGTTGTGCGCCGCCGCCAGTTCGCTGGCGTGAGCGTAGGCGTCAGAATAACTGTCACCATGCAGGATAACCTCACCCCGAAATGATCGCACGGCGTCGATCTTCAGCTTGGGCGTCGTCACGGGCATGACGATGACGGCCCGACAACCCAGGCGCTCTGCGCTCAGAGCGACTCCTTGCGCGTGATTGCCTGCGGACGCGCAGATGACTCCCCTTGCGAGCTCCTCCGCGGACAGCCGAGCCATCTTGTTATAAGCGCCGCGAAGCTTAAAGCTGAACACGGGCTGACAGTCTTCGCGCTTCAACCAGATCCGATTGCGGAGTCGCTGTGTCAGCTTCGGAGCGAGTTCTAACGGAGATTCAATCGCCACATCGTAGACGGGGGCTGTCAGGATTCGTTGCAAATAGTCCAACTGTGACAAAGGCTCTGGCATTCTCAGGTCCGGTCCATGCGATAGGTGCGCGGGTCGCTCGACGAAATCGAACGACATGATTCCGCGTCACCGCTCGGCATTCAACCGACTCTTGCATCTGGGGTCAGATCAATCTCAGCCCATCGCAACCAGAATCTTCCGCGGGCCTTCATAGGGGTTGCGACCGTGAGCCACCAGATAATTATCCAGCAGCAGGACATCGCCGCGTTCCCAGCGGAATGAAATTGCGTTGTCCCACATTACCTTGCGGACTTCGTTGAGTTCTTCATCAGTAATCGGTGTGCCATCCCCAAAGTAGGCGTGGGTCGGCAGATTTTCTTCGCCGCAAAGTCGCAGCAATTGGTTGCGACGGCGCTGGTCGAAGTTGGAAACGTGCCACAGATTCGCTTGATTGAACCAATGCTTCTCGTTGGTCTCCGGGTGCTGAAATACGCCGGGTCGAATTGAGATCGTGCGCAAGACCCCCTCAGGCGTCCATTCGTAGTCGATCTCGTTTTCGTTTAGATAACCTTCGACCTTTTCTTTGTCCGATGTTTCAAAGTGATCCATCCAGGACTTGCCGAGTCCATTCGTGCTGGCATGCATGTTTTTGACGTACTTCACACCCAGCGTTTCGAACTTCAAACGCAAATCGGGCGGCATTGTGTCGCAGACTTTGCGGAAGTCCGAGATGGGAGTTTCACCGCCTACTGGACAGGGTGTGTGGCAGTAAAAAATGATTCTTCGAGGCGGCGCTTTGGCGTAGGATAGTTCGTTGTGCAACGTGATCGAATACTGAGCAGGATACTCGGTCGAGGTGTAGACTTTGTCAATCACTTTGGTCCGCGGAGACTGACCTTCCACATAAGGCTTCAACTCAGGGATCAGTGATTGCGCAACCTGCTGGAACTCAGCTGATTCGTAGACAGCGAAGCCTCGCAGCAGAACGCCGCCATGAATCAGTAGCTTGGAATCCAGCCATTTCGAGTTGTTGTCGATCCAGTCGATCAATGATGTCGTACTGGGAGCGTTGACATCTTTGGGTTCGACAACCAGAGGGAGAGCACCCGTTGCGAACGTCGAAGTCTTTACGTCCATCTGTGGCCTACATTTCTTTCTGACGCCTGCGCGACGTCACTGTTTGTTTGAATAGTGCAGAATCCTGTGATTCAAGCTTGATGACTGATTAGGCGGCCGTGGCCAGGTCCTCTTGTTTTGATTCCAACAGGCTGGATGGATTCAACAAGTGTGATCGTAATGTGGCGATGAACTTCCCTGTTTGATGACCGTTGACGAGTCGATGGTCGACTCGAACGAAGATTGGTGCGACCTTGCGGATGACGATTTGGCCATCGTGCACGACGGGCTTTTGCTCAGCGACACCCATCGTGACGCTGACGCCAAATGAATTGGTGGGCAAGCTGCTGGGCTTATAGGAAATCATCGGAGGCGCGCCGGGGAACCCCAGAAAATTCACAAAGGCATTCGCGCCATTCATCTCTTTGCCCCAAGGCGACCAAGAGGGCAATCGAAAGTTATTCGTGATCCAGAAGCCAAAATTGACGGCCCGCCTGATGATTCGAAGTTGCCAGTCCGCGATGACCTTCTTCCGCCATTTGTCTCGCGGACTGGCCTGTTGCAGTTGGCGTTCTTTGGCGACGATCAGGGCGCGGTTGCGAGTTTCTTCCCACATGCGTGCAGCAACATCGGTCAGTTGCAATTCTGCTGTATCTCGAAAAAAGACGACGTCCACATTTCCATCGGACGGTCGTCGAATGGGGACGACAATGCTGATGCCTTCATAAGGATAGATCTTGTGTCCGACGACGCGGCGGTTCAACTCGGGATGCTCGCGCAGTGATTGACTGACAGCTTTAATCAGGACGTGGACGATCGAAATCATCGCGCTCGATTTGCGCGATTGAGCCGCCAGAAACTCGTCCATGGCCTCAAGTTCGACAGTCGTTCCCCAGACCATCGTCGGGTCTCGATGAGCACGATTGTCTGCCAGGTAAATCAGATTGCTCCATCCGACTCCGGCGAGCGGTATTTGATCCGGCTTCGTCGGATAGTAAACCCGCGAGAAGCGCTCTTTGAGGTATGTCCACATGTGGCGAGTTCCGATGGTGTCAGGCAATTTGCCAATTCCTCACTGCTGCTGGACCACTCATCCAGCACCCCATCCTTGGAACCCGATCAAGCGAACAGAAGCGTCTTAAGCGGCTTGCGACGGAGCCAACGCAATTCGCTCTATGAGTTGTGAGATCGTTCCGACGGTCCGAAACATTTCCGGGCGCATATCATCCACAGCAATTCGCTGCTGGAACTCCATCTCAATAAAGACCACCAGATCCATCATTGTTAACGAATCCAGCAGACCCGATGCCAGCAGATCCGTGTCCGATTGCAGGTTTGTCTCTCCTGTGCTTTCGATCAGGAATGCGAGGATTTTTTCGTTGGTTGAGTTGGCCATGTCCGTCCACCTTTTCGATCATTGAAATAGAGTCGAGTCGTCAGGCAATTCGTCTTCGTTGCGCCGCGGCCGCCGTTGCCATCGCAATCAGTCGCGGGCGATCAATCTTCATGGCATCGTTCAACGGGAAACTGTTGAGCAGTTGCACTTCGTCCGGGACCATGTGACGAGGAAGTTCGGCCCGGCATCGCGCCAGGATTTCAAAAGCATTGAGGTTCTGAGCGTCTGCTTTGGGTCGCACGTAGAGCGCCAGACGTGTTCCCAGGCCCGGCAACTCGAAGGGGACTAGCACGGCTTGTTCGATCGGCAAATTGCGAGTCACAAAGTCTTCGACGTCGGAGGGATGAATTCGATAACCGGCGATCTTGATCAGCGCGTTGCGGCGTCCGCGATGATAGATCCAGCCGCTGTCGTCGACCGTCCCAAGATCTCCGGTGTGAAGCCAGCCATCGCGCAGAGTTTCGCCGGTCAGCGCCGCGTCTTGCCAGTAACCCAGCATAATATTAGCGCCCCGTGCTCGAATCTCGCCGATTGCTCCGGGCGCGACACGGACACCCGATTCGTCGACAACGTCCAGTTCGACATCTGGAACCGCGCGACCGATACAACTCCGTCCAAGCTCGGACAAAAGTTGGGGCGGAACGAAACCTAACCGTGCAGTGGCTTCGGTCTGTCCATACATGACGAAAAACTTTGCCGGCGCGATTCTGGCAGCGACTTGTACGGCGAGATCATGTGGCAGTTCGCCACCAGCCACCGCCATGTATTTCAGCGACCGCAACTCTGTCTTGCCGAGTGACGAACGTTCCAGCAGGAAACGGAACAAGTCCGGCACTCCAGATAGACTCGTGACGTTGTGCTTGGAGATGGCGTCAACAAGAGTTTCTGGAAAGGCCGCGTTTCCGTCCAAGACAAGTTGCGACCCTGCCAGGATATGGGACTGAAGTACCGAGTTCCCAAAGGCGTGATAGAACGGCAGCAGACACAATGGACGATCGTCAGTGTCGATCGCCAGATATTTCTGGATCGATCTGGCATTTTCGATCAGATTCCGATGGCTGAGCATCACCCCTTTCGGCGTACCTGATGACCCGCCGGTGAACATGATCGACGCCAGACCAACGGGAAGAGCCAGCGGTTCGACTGACTCGTTGATGTTGTTCTCGAATGTTTCAGTCCATGCCCGGGCGATTCGGGATTGGGTGATGACGATTCGTCCGGCGGTGGATTGGCGAATTGACTCAAACTGAGTTCGCTCAATCTTTGGGGCCAGGGGGACCACGACACCACCCGCGAGCATCGTTCCATAGCAGGCGACGATGTATTCCCGCGAATTCGGCAGCAACAACAGCACTCTTGAGCCCAAAGCGAATGACGGACTTTTCCAAAGTCGATCACGGACCTCAATCGCGGCTGCTAGCAATTGGCCGTAGGTTGATGTTCTGGAAGCGGTTACGAGCGCAATTTTTGTTTCATGGGCCAACGCCGTGTCAGCGAAAGCTTTGCCAACGTTCTCCTCCGGAATGCCTGCCCAGAGCGAGGCATCAAGCAAACGACTTCGCTGCTCGACGCCGAGTTCGACATCGACTAACAATGTCTCGATTCGCTGGGTGGCTTCCATCGCCATTACCCTCTTCCAAATTGAATGATCCGCCGCTCCATCGGCGATACGCTCAGTTGACGAGTGAAAATTGGGTCGACACTGTTGCTGCCGTTTGGCATCAAGAGATCCCCGTTCCCGTGGCATTATTTGCCGTACCATTCGCAGGGATTTCCCCTGTAGTTGTTTTCGACCGGCAATTTCTTCCGCTTTGCGAGTTTTCAGCGCTCTCAGGAAAATTCTCAAGGATATTGGGAGTGAAGTCGCAATTGTCTACGGGCCGTAACAATTGTGGTCATGTATTCGCTCCCATCGTCTTTATGATCAAAGGTTCCTCGACGCCGCTGCGAATCGGATGATCCGAAATTGTCGATGCAGTCGATAACGAGGCAAAACCGCAGTTGAAGCGATCAGGCAAACCGGCACCGTCGTCGTTGCTCCGGCAATTTCTGCCAGGCTTGCAGGTGCCGATAGTCATTCACTGCGCAGGAGATCTGCAATGAAGTTTGTCGAAGTTGACGGATTGCAGTTCGAAGTGATGCCTGTCGCGCAGACCGTGATTAAGACGTTGGTGGATCCGCTTCGTAATCGATTACTGCCAGTCAGCATGTTGAAGCGAATGGCCAACCGCAGCCAGAGCCCGTTGATCCAGGAATCTCTCGTGCGTCCTGGCGGCTGGCGCTCGATGAATATCGTCTACCAGAACAGCAAACCCGTCGACTGGATGGACCGAATGGCCGTCCGGTACAACCCCATCTCGATGGCGACCAGGAATCGTCGCAAGCTGGTCACTGCCAAGCTGACCGAATTGCTGAAATCCCTGCAGAGCGAACCGCAGATCCAGTTATTGGGGATTGGTGCGGGACCTGGTCTGCATTTGCAGGATGCGGTGGTTCGCGCCGCAGTACCAGCTAAAAAGGTTCGGATCTCGTTGATCGACCTCGATTCAGATGCATTTGAATTTGGCCGCCAATGCGCTAAGGAGCGTGGGCTGGAAAACTCTGTAGAGTTTGTCCAAGGGGATGCTCGAGAAATTCGCCGCGTGCTGCCAGACCTATCACCGCATGTCGTCAAGATCGTCGGATTGCTGGAGTATCTGACTGACGAACAGGCCCTGCAATTGCTGAGTGCCATGCGAGATGTGATCTTACCGTCGGGCAGGTTGCTGACCCATGGTCTGGTCGACCGCTACAATTCGGGCCCATTTCTCAAGCGGACATTCGGGCTCAGCCACGTCCAGCGTACTGAGGACGATGTACGGTCGCTGTTGAAATCGGCGGGCTTTGAGACATTGAGCGTTCATCATACGCCAATGCAGATTTACCCCGTGCTGATCAGCCGACCTGCATAACCAGGCCGCACAGGCAATTTCATTGCTGGCCCGCCAGAGATGCTCGGCTCTCATCGCATGCAAGTGCGAGCGCAGGTTCGGCTTGGAGTCAGGCTGCTTCGACACAAGGCGCGTTAAGTCCGATGTGGATCGGCTCGTTTCCATGTGATTCTTCACTACCCGTCACCCTCAATCGCCTTTGCCCCTCCGTATGATCAAATTCAACTGATCGATGGCTCCGGCGAACCGACCTTAACGGATGCAACGAATAGCGCACCGTGTTGACGATGGAATGGTCTCTACAGGGCAATCAGACAGTAGGGACGGTAGGTGGTGTAGCCGATACACCACCGATAGTTCGACATCGTCGAAATCATCGCCAATGCGTTTTCAGGATGGAAACGCAGGCAGGCAACTGGGCCAACTTCAGGGAGGAATCTATGGCCGTCACGCTCGGCTTGCGGTCTCGATCGCTGCTACTTGCCGTTCTGGGATGTCTGGTTGCCTCTGGGCAAGCTCGGGCGCAGGTTTCGCCGGCGGTTGCCGCGACCGGACAGTCTGCTGCCCAGGGTGAATTTGTCAACCGGGTGCTCACAGACGCGAACGGGGACCACAAGTATGTGGTGTTCGTCCCTGCTAACTATTCCGCCGATAAAAAATGGCCCGTCATTCTATTTCTACACGGTGCCTGCAATCGTGGGACCGACGGACGATCACAACTCGTCTCGGGAATGGCTCCTTCGATCCGATTGCGATTGGAAGAGTATCCATTCCTGGTCGTGTTCCCACAGTGTGAAGATACTCAAAGTCGCGTACTGGGTGGCTGGACCGATCAGCCGGAAGACTCAGAGCGAGCTTTGAAAATGCTGGACGCTGTCGAGAATGATTACAGCGTCGACAAGAAGCGTGAATGCCTGGTCGGGCTATCGATGGGTGGCAGCGGGGCATGGAAAGTGGCCGCGCGAACGAAAGATCGATGGGCTGCACTGGTTCCAGTCAGTGCCATGGCCGATCCTGCCGACGCCCCACAGGTTGCCGGAATTCCAACTTGGGTGTTTCACGCTTCCAGCGATCCGCTCGTGTCGCCGCACATCGCGACAGATATGGTTGCCGCCATCAACGCGGCTGGTGGAAAAGCACACTTCACCGAAGTGACGAAGCGAGCTCACGATTTGAGCAACGTGGTTTTCACGCAAACCGCTCTGACAGACTGGATGCTTGACCCCACCAAAGAGCCAAAGCAGGATTTGGCCTGGGTCGAGCCTAAGGGTTACAACAACGGACACGAATCGGAACTGCCATTTATTCCCGGGGCCGAAATGCCTCGTGCTGTCCGCTTCCGCGTCTGCAAAGACGTCCTCGAAGCTCTCTGTTTTTCGGCACCCGAGAAGCTGGCTTCGAAGCCTGTCACCGGTTATGTCGGTGGCGTCTATCAGAGCGCCAAGGTCGGTGGCTTCCTGCCAATCGACGTCGCGTTGCAAGGCTTGCACTACAGCGGCCATGTCGAACGGCTGCGAATTGTCCCCATGGCACCGAATCGGTTGGTAATGCAGGTTGGCCTGCGGAATCTGACGATGACCGTTAACAACTCGCAGCTCAACGGCAAGCTACTGCTGTCCGCAACTGCCGGCTCGTTGAATGTCGTCATCGGTCATCGGGCTCCGGTCTGGTTGACCATCGAATGCCGTCCGACAGTCATTGACCGTAAGGTGCAACTGAACTTGACCGGGATGGACTTCCAGATTCCGCCAGATAACTGGTACGTGACACAACCCAATGACGTCCATGTTCGCGGATTGCCGTTCTTGAATGGCAAAGTCTCTGATGGACTGGTCGACGGGATTTACAAGAAGAAGTCCGAGTTCGAACGCCAGGTGATGAATAGCGTTCCAGGGATGATTCAAAACTTCGAAAAGAAGTTAAACGAGGTCATCTTCAATCGTATCACCTGCGTCGGACAGATCGCGATGCCGATCTGGCAGCCTCGAATGAAGACGTATCCGGAAGAAGTGATCATCGACAATGACGGTATCACGATTGTCTCGGGTGTGATCCTGGGAACGCTGGGACAAGTTCCCAAAGACTTCAAGATGACGACTTACCCTGCCCCGACCGAATTCCCTCCTGCGATCAAGAACGGGCTTGAAATCGACGTTGCCGAAACTGTCGTTCCTGCCTGGAGCCAACTGATCATGACGGGACGCGTGAATCGATTTAACGTCTTCGACTTCACACCCAAAGAATACCACGCTCTGGCCGATCGCGAATTCTTGCAGGAAATGATTCCTGACCTGAAGAAGTATGGCGAAGACGTGGAAATGAACGTCGACTTCCTGTTGCGTGATCCAATCCACCTGCTCGATCCGAAGCCTTCGACTGGACCCAAACTGCTGGATCAGCCACCAGGCAATCCGTTGACGTTGTCTCTGACATCGGTCCCATTGAACATCTCGATGCGACGTAAGGGAGAATCCAGATGGACTCTGGTCGGCGAACTCGATCTCAGTATCACGCGTGACTACGCTCCTTACGTTAAGAAGAACGGATTCGTTCGACGTGGACCAAAGTTTGCCGAGATCGGTGAATTCGACATCAAATCCAAGTGGACATTTGCACCAGGATACGAGGTCGAAAACACGCATGTCGAGGAAGCAAAATTCACCGCCGCAGTGCTGAAGGCTCGTGAAGCCGCTCGACTGCTGGAAGGCGTTAAGCCGGACGCAGTTCACGACGTGGTTATGAACGGTGTCCCCTTGCGAATGGACGCCATGGACTGGAGCAAGAAACACTTGGTCGTGCAGTATCAACTGCCCGGCGTGATGGTGTCGAATGACTCCGGTGAAGCGGTCACCTACGAAGTGAAAGGTCCTTTCACCGATTGGGGCAAGTCCCGAACATTGGCTCCGGGTGAGTTCGACGAGTATCGCGTGCCCTACGCACTGACCTGGCGCCGCCGCAGCGATGCGGAAGTCCAGTACTACACGCTGCCGATGGGTAAGGAGATTTCGTACCGCATCGATCCAAAACCGGGAATGGTCTTGGTGAATCACGCGGAAGAATTCCAGGAAGAGCGAATCGTTCCACAGAAATGATGCCAGACTGCTGACAGTGACCTCGCGAAAGCGAGGTCACTGTTGAGGCAGAGTGATCGAGAGTATCGCATTCGACAAAAATCGTTCTTGAGCGACGTAGGGTGAACAGAAAACCATTAGCCAGATAACGAACAGTTAATTGGCCATTTTGGACCAGCCGATGTGCTACTGAAGGGAATCTGCAGCCGATGCAGTCCCTGATGACCAACCCTCTCCCCTTCACCGACAATTAGGTCCGAGGAGACATTGATCGATGAATGGATTCGCTGATCAACTGCCACAATCTGCAAATTCGATCGATGCGACGCAGGGGTTGTTTCCGCTGCCTCTGTCGCCCTTCGAACAATATATGGTTCAAGACAACACAAACAACTATCCCATGTCGTTTGTGCTGATCTTGAAGCTGAACGGTAAATTGGACCGCGAAGCTTTTGAGCAATCTGTCGACTTCGCACTGAAACGCCATCCGTTGCTGATGA
>CAIMFH010000203.1 GCA_903840265.1 uncultured Schlesneria sp.
GGACTTAAAATCCGGTGGGAGTTAAATCCCGTGCGGGTTCGAACCCCGCCTCGGCCAATTGGTTAGAGTGGAATCAAGGTCGCGAGATTTCTAGAAGCGCAACGTGATTCAGGTGCCTTTCGGCGGCGATCGCGGCGTTCGGCCTTCGGGCTCTGGATAACATCTCGAAGTGTGCCCGCCAGCTCGGTGCCTTGGGGCAAGGTTCTCTTCAACGAGGCTCCGCCGATTTCGTCACTTCTTCGAAGTGTATCGTGATACTTCGCTTGGTTCCGGGATAAGCTCAAATTGGATAAAGCTGAAGCCCCTCGAGAGGTTTACTCACGAACGCAATACAGAGCATCCACGCCGCGAAAAAAGATTGTTCCCGCGCCGATCGCCGGAGTGGACCAGAAGACATCGTCCAGTTTGCCGCCACCGATGACTTCAAACTCGGGGCCGACCTTGACCAACACCGCGTCACCGGATTCGCCGATCACCAGCAGTTTGTCGCCAATGACGATCGGCGAGGCCGCGACCATCGAGACCGATGGAAGCCGTTTCTGGTAGAGTCGTTTACCAGAGGTGGTGTCGTAACATTTCAAAATATTCTTGTCGACGACATACAGGTACGAGCCTGACGACACGGGGGATGGCATGCCTGGCCCACTTTTCGGTTCGAGCCAGCTGCAAGTCTCGAATGTGTCATTTTTCTTCTTCGGTGAGATGTCACCAGACGCACCTGCTCGCATCGCAAATAGTGGCCCCGTCGACAAGGGGTCCGAACCGCCAAAGTAGATCTGCAAACTGTCTGCGGCGATCGAACATGCCGTTGGAGATTTGATGTTGCTCAATCGCCATAATTCCTGACCATTTTCCAGATCGTAGCTGCAGATCAGATCGTTACCAGATGATAAAAGTTCGACGCGACGATCATTTTTCCAAATGATGGGCGAACTCCAGGAACTCTCTTTCATTTGACGATCGATTCGCCAGACTTGGGCGCCCGTCTTGGTCTCGAAGCAAACCAGGATGCTGCTGCCATTCGTGAAGTGTTGGACGAAGACCTTGCCATTGTGGATCGCCATCGAACTGCCTGTGCCGAACCCATTGTTTGTTGCATACGCGCCCAGTTCGTGTCGCCATTGAATCTGTCCTTGATGGTTCAGGGCTGCAATGGTGCCTGTTGCTCCAAAGAAAGCGTAGACGCCGTTTTGGTCTGCAACGGGCGACTCGGTTGCGTACGTGTTCGAAGGATGAATCGGGAACTTCGGTTTTCCGTCCGCGACAGTTTCAGTCCACAGTTGATCACCCGTGCTTGCGTTGTAGCAGTGCACTTGCCATTGGATTTGTGTGTTCGGAGCTTTGCTGAGCCCACCCAACCCCATGCTCTGCGGCATCTTAACGCCATCCGCGAAGTCTTTGGGCTTAAGATTCTTCGTCGAGACCGCGGTCGTGAGAAAAAGATGTTCGCCAATGAGAACGGGCTGCGACCAACCCGCCCCTGGCACCTGTACTTTCCAAGCCACGTTCTCATTCATAGACCAAGTCGACGGAATCGTCGTCGCTTCTGCGACGCCTGTCCCATTCTGACCGCGGAACTGTGGGAAATCAGCAGCATGGACATCCAGTACGCCGCACAAAAAACAAGCTGTTAGAATATTCTTCAGCATCAATTCACCTTTGAAACTCTGACGTATCACCGGCCGCCGATCGTCCAGCAATTCTTAGAATTCTTTGCTCATGAACCGTATCAGTGGTGCCACGTCATTGATCGCTGGCGCGACGCAATAGCACAACTTCTTCCGGCCAAAAGTCCAGCAGTTCATTCTTGATGTCTGCAGGACCGGCCGTCCCAATGTTTTGAAATCCCAGATCTCATTTCATCATAGTCTCAACACCCCTACCGACCACAGGACCAAATCATCGGACGAGCCGATCGAATCCAAGCCGAGTTTCCACCCGACATCATCATGCCGGACCAGCTACGTCGTCTCTGCGATTTCCTCGACCAGACAGACTACCCCCTCAGGGGCAATATGAAGCTCCGTCCCGAAGGCGAGGGCCTAAAAGGCTGGTTCGGAGCCGACTCCGCAGCCTGGCATCAACTCGCCGGTTTCGGCGCCGGCCCAGACGTCTCCACACTCGCCCTCTGGCTCTACGCAGGCCGCGATCCCTCCATCGCACCTGTCGTCCACCTAGGATCTGAAGGCGATCAACTGATCGTCCTCGCCAACAACTTCTTCGAGTTCCTGCACCTCTTCGGAATGGGCTACACAGAATTGGGCTTCGACGACCTCACCCAACCCCCCAGACGAGCCAGAATTAGGAACCCGTCTCAGTGAATGGCTCAAGACCGAGTTCGACATCGATCCCCAGCCACCGGATTCGAATTGGTCTCCGCCTCTCAATCGCAACATCCCAATTTTGAAGAATGGGTCACTGAAGCCCAGATGGAACGTGACGAGGCAAGGTAAAGAAGTAGCGAAACCAAGTTGTTGAGCGCAGCAATCGGGACGGCTTTGACGCTGAGCCGAATCAGCATACTGCTAGTCGCAGTGCGTCGTCTGTGATCTAGACGATATCGGCAGGAGCACGGGTCGGTTGAAGGTCGCGCAACCGTTCCGTTAGCAGTAACAGTCCACGATCCAATCGTCGTTTCACGGTTTTAGCAGCGACGCCAAGCACCTCCGCCGCTTCGGGCATTGTCATCCCTTGAATTCGCACCAAATCAAAAGCCTCGCGTTCGTCTTCGGGCAAACTTTCGATGACCTCAATCATGCGGCGACAATTTGCATTCAGGCCCGAGTCGCTGTCTACTTGCGCCGGTAGTGATCCGTCGATGATTCCGATCGCGGTCGGTTGCTTGTCGAAGCGGCGAGCCAGATCATTTAATTCCCACCGCATGTGCTGACCAGCCAGTGAAAAGAACTGGCGTACCGTTGCTGGGCGAGCCTCACGCAGCGCCTTCAGTAGTCGTTCCACTAGCGCACCAAGTATCTCATCGGGCTGAAGATTCAGTGGTGGTCTCGTCAATCGAGGATAGCCGCGCCACAAGATTGACGCGCACAACTGGTGCAGGCGACAGACAGCTCGGTCAAGCAGCATCCTGATCGCTGGTTCCGCAGGTGCGTCGCCACCCAAATCGTTCAAGTATCGCTGAATGACCGCGGTAGTACGTTCTTCTGACATGACGTGCCCTACGTGGCGATGCTCAAATATTTGTCTGCGCCTGTCCCACCTCCACGCTTGGTTATGCAGCCGAGGACGACGGGCTTCAGCAGATAACAGAAGAATGAACGCCGACCGCCCCGTCAATGGCAACGTCTCGATTGCTTGGACTTTCGCAATGTTCGGCCCAGGCGGATGGCGCCCGCACAATTCATTTTGTTCCACCTTTCAGGGAGATGTCTGATGACCACACGCAGCGTTTTGATCACGGGAGCGACTGGAGACACAGGCCGGGCTGCGACAAAGGAATCAATCCACCGCGGACTACGTGTCCGTGCGATGGTCCATGTCCACGACGAACGAGCTGTGGCCCTGGAAAGGCAAGGGGCCGAAGTTGTGTTGGGTGACTTCCAGAACATCGACACGATTCGCGCAGCAATGGAGGGAATCGATGCCGCATACCTGGTCTATCCCGTCCGTCCGGGGTTGATTAAAGCGACTGTCAATTTTGCACAAGCCGCGAAAGAGGCGGGTGTCTCATCGGTCATTAATCTGTCACAGAGGTCGGCAGATCGTCATTCCAGAAGCGATTCCTGCAAAGATCACTATCTGGCCGAGCAAGTCCTCAACTGGTCGGGCTTGTCCGTCATTCACCTGCGTCCGACATATTTTCTCGAATGGCTCCTTTATCCCTGGCAACTCCCTCTATTTGTCGAGAAGGGGATCCTTCGACTTCCAGTCGGCAAAGGGAAACATGCCGCCATCGGGGCAGAGGATCAAGGTCGAGTGATCGCGGCGCTTCTGCAGAACCCAGACGGACACGCCGGGCAGACATACCCGCTGTTTGGCCCCGTTGAAATGAACCACGAGCAAATGGCCGCTGAACTGAGTGAAGCGCTGGGACGAAGAATCGTCTTCGATGACATTCCCATTGAGCAGTACTGTAAATCTCTGGAATCGATGGGAGTTCCGCCCTACATCGTCCAACACTTGGGTGGGGCCATGGAAGCCTATCAGCAGGGAGTGATGGGAGGCATGAATGACAACGTCGAAAAGTTCACGGGACAAAAACCAATGAGCGTTGCAGAGTTCGCGCGTGCTCATGTGAAGCAACTGAACCCGAGCTAACTCAACGTCGGTTGCTTCGATTCCCACATCAAAAAGGAAATGGAACTATGAAGATTGCCGGTTCGATCGCTCTGGTGACGGGAGCGAATGGTGGACTAGGACGCGCATTTGTGACCGAATTGCTGAAACGCGGCGCCGCCAAGATCTATGCCTCAGCGCGCGATGGCGCTTCCCTGACAGACTTATTGTTGTCAGCGCAAGACAGGCTGGTACCACTTGTATTGGACGTGACCGATCCCGATCAGGTCGCCAATGCAGCCAGAACGGCCTCAGACGTGACATTGCTCATCAACAACGCTGGCTACGCCGCGTTCCAAGGAGCGATCTCCGCACCAAATATGACGAGCGCGCGACTTGAAATGGAGGTCAATTATTTTGGACCCCTCGCAATGACTCGTGCATTCGGACCGATGCTGGCAAATTCAGGTGGAGGCGCAGTCCTTAATCTCCTGTCGATGCTGGCACTGGTGAGCCTTCCCATGGCGGCAACCTATTCAGCATCGAAGGCAGCCTTTCTTTCTCTGACGCGCAGCATGCGCGCCGAACTCGCGTCTCAACACACGCTCGTCGTCGGAGTCATGGCCGTCCAGACCGAGACCTCGATGGGAATAAACCTGCCAACACCTCGAATGACTCCGCTGGAGGTCGTTTCCGATGCCCTTGACGCCGTCGAAGCGGGCACGAATGAAGAGATTTATGCGGGATCTCTGACGCGCGGAGCCTTTCAAGCCTTCTCAGCAGATCCAAAAGCATTTCAGGCCAGGATGTCGACCAGGCTCCCTCAGCAAGCCTGATCGTTTCATCGGATATTCGCAGTTCGTTCGCATCCGTCTAACCCCCAAACCAATGGAGAGAATCATGAAAGTCATGGCTATCGGCACGCTGAAACCCCTGTCACAAGAACAACGTCAGCGCTATCTGCCGACCGAAGTCCCTGCGACACTCAAGCTCTATCTCGAAGGCAAGATGGAGCAGTTCTGGCTGCGTGACAATGAGGTTGGTGTCATTTTCCTGATGTCCGTCGACTCAGTAGACGAAGCGGACAGACTTCTCAAGGCACTGCCACTCGGTCAAGCCAATCTACTGACCTTCGAACTGATGCCGATCGGACCATTGTTGCCACTCGGCATGTTGATGGGTCCGAAATAGCAGGATTCGATTGAGCATTCGCTGCGGTTGGCCGCATCCAGACTATCCCTGATTCGGCCAACTTGCAGATGTTCGTAAGATCAAAAGGAAGTGTCAGATGGAATCAAATTCGAAATTGGAAGTTGTCAATCCAGCCACTAAAACAGTCCTCGTCACCGGATCCACAGGCGATACCGGTACACCAACAGTGAAACTGTTACTTGAGAAAGGATTTCGAGTCAGAGCTCTGGCGAGGAAAGAAGACCATCGGTCCGAACGTCTGGAGGAATGGGGTGCTGATGTGATTGTCGGCGATCTGCTCAACTTTCGCGACATCCGACTCGCGATGGAAGGAGTCCAACGAGCCTATTTTTGTTATCCGATCGCGGATGGACTTGTTGAATCAGCCGTGATGTTTGCTCAAGCGGCCAAGGAGCAGAAAGTCGAACTGATCGTCAACATGTCGCATAAGCAGTCACGACCTTATGCACGAAGCAAAGCGACTCAAAGCCACTGGCTGTCCGAGCAAGTCTTCGACTGGTCAGGAACTCCTTCGACCCACTTGAGAATCACATTCTTCGCCGAATGGCTACTGTATATCGCCCCGTTGATCAAGAAGGGCAGATATGCCATGCCGTACAACAAGGAGAGCCGATTTGCGCCGATCGCGGCCACCGACATCGCCCGAATCATCGTCGGCATTCTCGAAAATCCTGCCCCCCACGCTGGCAATGCTTATGCTTTGCATGGCCCAGTGGAATACAGCCACGAAGAGCTTGCTGCTGTCGTGAATCGTGTGCTCGGAAAGAACCTGCCTTATGAGCATGTGACTGTTTCCACGTTTCTCGAATTGCTGGGACTGCAAAACAACACGCCATTCAGGAAGCACTTCGAAGCCGTCACGATCGATCAGCAGGAAGGTTTATTGGCGGGAACCGACAATGTCGGAACCACGATCATGGGTCAGCCACTGATGACGATTGAGCAATTCATCCAAGACCATCGTCAGATGTTTGTCTAAAGCTCAATTCCTACCGCGCAGGCGAACCAGTTGCTTGAACCTGATGTCGTTACAAACTGGCCTCTAGAGTTCTGAAATCGTCCCACAGCCTTCGCCACTCGCTCCGCTCCTCAGGGGCCAGTTTCTCGAGTTCACTCGCTTCACGTAACCCCGCCAGATCCGATGTTTCAAGACATCGTTTGACCATCTTTCGCACCCAGTCGCGGTACTGCTCTACGGATCCTCGATAGATAGCCAGGTCTGCCGTCAGCCACATCCGCGATTCGAGTCGCCAGCGGGCGCGGTCAGACTCGGTACTCTTGGCCGATCCGCGATCACACCCTGCTAAAGCAGCAAACCGAGCTGCGTTGTGGCGGTGCGCAGCCGGCAGATCACTCATGAGGTTGGGATCGGCATGTGACGCCTCTTCGTAAAGACGTGTCACATCCTCAAATCGGTTGGCGAACTGAAAGCTTCCCAACATCGTCAGGCGTTCGTCGTTGTCTCGCGGTTCGCGAGTGCCATCAATCAGTTTGGCCAGATCGGGCACGATCATTCGCTCAGCTTCACGCCTGATAATATGCCAGATCCATCCATCTTGATCACGGATCTTATCAGCTCGCCAATCTTGGCTGGCAATAGCGCCAGCCAGCGTCCTGCGAGCTTCGTCAGTTCGTCCAAGCTGATGCTGGGACATCGCGATCACCAGACGCGGGCATGGTCCGAGCGCCCCATTAGCCTCCTCCATGAAAGGAATCGTCTGCGCAAAATTCCCCTTTCGGAATTCAGCTAATCCTTTGACAAATTTGAAGGCAATAAAAATCGCTGAATAACTCTGCCGCTTCTCAGCCCCCGCATACTCCGCGAGCGCCACCGCACGGTCCAGGTCTTCCCCTGACGCTGGAAGCAAGAGACAGGCACGACTCACGCGTTCCGCCATCATTGGATCTTTGGGGACACCAAACGCGGCCAAGAGATTTCGCCGGGCTTTCAGGTATTCTTCTTCCCTACCCAGGAACAGGCAGAGCTCGGCGTAGCCGTACCAGTTTTCATGAATAGGTGCGGTCTCATCAATTTCCTTGCTCCAAATCGCCTGCAATTCTTCTGTTCGTTGAAGCCCCATCAGAAGTCGACGCAGTTCGTCGCGCGAAATTCTATTCTTCGGTTCAATCGCCATCGCCTGCCGGTGCTGATCAATGGCTTCATCAAAGGAACCCAGCGCTTCCAGGCTTCGACCGAGAATACTATGAACCAGCGTCCCCTTGTCGCCCAATTGAATCGCCGCACGCGCGTGCTCGATTGCTGCCTGATGAAGCCCTGTCGCTGACAAGACCTCTGCATAGTTAGTGCGTCCATTGGCCGCGGTCGGGGCAAGATGGACGCACTTTCGATAATGTGCGAGACTTTCGTCGTACCGCTTCGCACTATACAGAGCTAGTCCAAGGTTGTTGTGGACGATGGCCACGTCTGGTTGGGCTGCGACTGCTGCCTGGTAATAACCAATCGCTTCCGCCGATTTCCCACCCACGTCGAGGAACATTCCAAGCCTGAGATTGACCCAGAAATCGCGTGGATGAGCATCTTGAAGTCGCTGCAGAAATCGAAGGCGCACGTTATTAGGCGCGGTGGATTGACGTTCTGTCGCCAGCAGGAGCGCGGCGGATTGCTCGGGAATCGGTGCCTCCGTAATCAGTTTGTAGAGCGCCGCCTCATCCTTCCAAATCCCCGAGTCACGGACACGAGCACGCCAACCTTCCGACTCGCCGTCAGCCTCCTGAGTGACCTCCACCAGCCAGTGACGCCGCACGGCGTCCTCTGTGCAACTCGGCCAGTTGTCAAGTGCCGCGAGCAACGCATTCCTGATGTTGGAGTGATTGACTCGCGCCGCAGTCACCTTCGCCGAATCCCCAACCTGGCCGAACCCACCCTCTCGAAACGCAACTTCATAAGCTTCATCCGCCGGAACAAGGCTGAGCACGTTTCCGATATCGGTGTGAGCAGTCAAGCGGATCGAATCCAGTCTGGCAGTCAGCTTCAAATCGCGATTAGCCTGCTCGATCCTTAACTTCAGTTTCTCTGCCTCGATATTTCCCAGCCACGCCTTCGCTCGTTCCAAAGCGGCGCGAGCTTCTCCCCACGCCCCGTCATTCATCGCCACGACCATCTCTTGCAGATTCATCTCAGCAGTTTGCTTGGCTGCCGTTTGTTCCGCGTCGATCGCACGCGCAATCGCCGCCCTCTCGGCAAGTAACCATGCCCCTCCCCCCAACAGGCCACAGGTCAGCAGCGTGCCAAAGACAATCGTGGCCGACTGTTTCGGCCTCCGCCTTATTCGCCGCGTGAGACGCTCCAGTTGCCCTTCTGGTCGCGCCGCAATGGCCTCTCCACGCAGAAAACGACCGAGATCTTCACCCAATGCGGACGCGCTGTCATAGCGTAACGCTGGTTCCTTGTTCAGCGTCTTCAGGCAGATGATCTCCAAATCGCGAGGGACCTTGGCATTAAGCTTGGAGGGAGCAACAGGCTCACGCGAAATGACCTGCTGGATCGTGTCCGCTGCTGTCCCCCCACGAAATGGCGGCACTCCGGTCAGCAGTTCGTACAGAATGGCTCCGAGAGCATAGATGTCGACGGCCGAACCGACCGTCCCTCCGGACGCTTGCTCGGGCGCCATGTAACTGGGCGTTCCCACAGTTGCACCGGTACGCGTCAGTCCTTCATCATCGTCCAATCTCCGAGACAGTCCAAAATCGCTCACTTTGGGCGTGCCATCCGCGCTCAGCAAGACATTCGATGGCTTCAAGTCGCGGTGAACAATCCCACTCAGATGGGCCGCCTGAATCGCACTCGCTAACGAAGCGACAAGTGCGGCAGCATCGCGAGGCGATTGTGGAGTTCCATCGAGCTTTCGGGCCAGACTTCCTCCTTCGATGTATTCCATGGTGAAGAATGCTCGTCCGTCCGAGTCCCCCACGTCGTAGATCTGCACGACATTTTGATGGCGCAGTCCTGCGACTGCTTCTGCTTCTCGCTGGAATCGCTCCCGCTCGATCGGACTCGCATAGGCGCCCGCCAACATCATCTTGAGGGCGACGATGCGATTCAAACGGACATGGTGAGCGTGAAAAACAACGCCCATGCCACCTTGTCCAAGAACCGCATCCACCTCGTATCCGACGATACGCGGGAGCGGAATACCATGCGCCGTAGACGTGCGAATTCCAAATTCAGCAAATGGCGGAAAAATCGCGTCGAGTTCAGCACGCGTCTGACAAACCTGTCGCCAACGCTCGCGAACCTCTGTCAGTAACTCGGGACACGAACGACAAACTTCTTCGGGTGTTGCCGTCGAGTCCAAAAGTTCGCTGAGCTTTTCGATAAGACGCGGGTCGTCGGGCATCACGTGATCTCTGGCCGTTCATTCCTCGACTATCGTCCGAAACCATTGAAGGCAGCGAACGTTCGGAAGCTTCGCTATTCATACCGCGTCGACCCTCACTTGTCTCAAATAACGTTCTAATTGTGAGGCCTCCACCAACCCAATCACGTCTGCTTAAGCGTCTCAGCGGCTTCCACAGCGAAATAGGTCAAGATGCCGTCTGCGCCGGCTCGTTTGAAGCAGAGCAGGCTTTCTAGCATCACCTTTTTGCGGTCGAGCCAGCCGTTTTGGGCGGCTGCTGACAGCATCGCGTATTCGCCGCTGACTTGGTACGCGTAGGTCGGGATGCCGAAGGTCGCTTTGACTCGTTGCACGATGTCCAGATAGGGCATGCCTGGTTTCACCATCACCATGTCGGCTCCCTCGGCGATGTCGAGGGCGACTTCGCGGATTGCTTCGTCGCCGTTGGCGGGGTCCATCTGGTAGGTTCGCTTGTCTCCCTGACCCAGGCTGGTGGCCGAGCCGACGGCATCTCGAAACGGGCCGTAGAAGGCCGAGGCGTATTTGGCGGCATAGGCCAGGATTTGCACGTCGCCGAACCCCGCCTTGTCGAGGGCCTGTCGGACGACTCCGATGCGGCCGTCCATCATGTCCGACGGAGCGATCACGTCGCAGCCTGCCTGAGCCTGCACGACCGACTGCTGGCACAGCATCTCCAGCGTCTCGTCATTGACGACATAGCCGTCGCGAACCAGGCCATCCTGTCCGTGAGACGTGTACGGGTCGAGGGCCACGTCGCAGATGATCCCGATCTCGATTTTCGCCGCTTTGATCGCCCGGACCGCTCGACAGACCAGGTTCTCGGGATTGATCGCCTCGGACGCCGCTTCGTTCTTCAGCGACGGATCGGTCGCCGGGAAGATGGCGACCGCGGGGATTCCCAATGACGCCGCATGAGCGACCGCCGGGACCAGCAAGTCGATCGACAGCCGTTCGACACCCGGCATCGACGCGATGGCGGCTCGTTTGTTCTGCCCCTCATGCACGAAGATCGGCCAGATCAGATCGTTGGCCGTTAAATGGTTCTCGCGCACCAGTCGCCGCGACCAGTCGTGCTTGCGCAGGCGTCGCATCCGAGTTTGCGGAAACTGACCAGGATTCGTCGGGGACCAGTTCTCAAGCATGGAAGTCTCTTCTTCGCAACAGCACAGTGGCAGAGTCAGGGCAGTGTCGCTTTGGCAAAAGGCCGACAATTCACCCCATCTCTTCTACCCGACAAAGGCAAGCACACGCCACCCTTAGCCTGACCAGTGGCTTCCAGAGCAGGGCCTGTAACCCGCCCCGCCGATCAAACCCAAAACGCCAACATGTATGAGCCTTCAGCGTTTCTTGCGGACTTCAGCCGGTTGAAGTCCTGTAGGAAGAGAGACTTCCTTATCGATCTGGCTTGTTTGGTGAAAGCGGGCGACCTGTGCAAGCGAAGACACGGCCACGTCGAGGACCCCGAGTCCGTGGCACCCTATCAGGGAACATCGTCGTTCATTCCACCGCGCCACCTATGTGTCCGGTCTGTCCAGCGGAGCGAGTGGGCTAGAATGGAAATGCCTTATCGCGACGGAAGCCTGTGCTTCGGTCGGACGGGGCCTTCTATTTAGCTCATCACTCCATTTGCTGATCGGTAGCGACCAACGGGAGCGGCAATCCAATTCCGAGCGGTAGCTCGAACCGGGTCAAGGGCTCTGCCCTTGTTAGGGCTTGAGGTAGCTGTTCTTTTCGAGGTAGGCCATGACTTCGTTGACCAGTTCTTCAATTCCCTTGTTGTTGGAATCGAGGACGAGTTCGGGCTTTTCTGGGGCTTCGTACGGAGCGGAGATGCCGGTGAAGTTGGGCAGGTTTTCAGCTCGTGCCTTCTTGTAGAGGCCCTTGGGGTCGCGCTTTTCGCAGGTTTCCAGCGACGCATCAACGTAGATTTCAATGAATTCGCCGGCCGGCAGGAGGTCGCGGACCAGCTTCCGATCTGTACGGTAGGGCGAGATAAAGGCGGCCAGGGTGATGTTGCCCGCCGAGGCGAACAGCTTGGCCACTTCGCCAACTCGGCGGACGTTTTCGGTGCGGTCTTCTGGCGTGAAGCCCAGATTCTTATTTAGGCCCAGGCGGATGTTGTCGCCATCCAGCAGAAAGCTGTGCTTGCCCGCCTGATAGAGCTTAAGTTCGACGGCATTGGCGATCGTGCTTTTGCCGCATCCCGATAATCCAGTGAACCACAGGACGGCCCCCTTGTGTCCCTTCAATTTGAAGCGATCGTCTTTTGACACTTGATGGGTGTGCCAGGTGACGTTGGTGGCCTTCTGCTCGGTCATGTACTAGAAACTCCTTCGAATTCACACGAGATTCTTCGGCATATTCGATTCGACACGCAGGATCAGAGGAGTTGAAGTGTAGATGCACTGGGAGGTTGTGGGAAGTGACCAGGATTTCGGCGTGAAACACGGCTGATTTCAGGCCAGCGCAATGGCGATGCCTTGGCCGCCTGAATATACTTCTGGTCCAGTAAGTTTACCGCCCAAGTATGGGCTGAGAGAGATCATGGCTGCGAATCCGTCGATGCAACCCCTGCAAGATGTTCATGTTCGAGAGACCGTCACTCTGGTTTCGCCTCGCTACCTGAAGCAAGAAGAGAACGTCACCGATACCGCCGTGCGGACAGTCATTGATTCGCGCGAAGCGATCAAGAAGATTATCACCGGCGAAGATTCGCGGCTGATTGTCGTCGTCGGTCCCTGCTCGATCCACGATCACGTCGCCGCTTTCGATTACGCTCGCAAGCTGAAGGAACTGTCGGACAAAGTTCACGACAAGTTCCTGCTGGTGATGCGTGTTTATTTCGAAAAGCCACGGACGACCGTTGGCTGGAAAGGTCTGATTAACGATCCTCATTTGAACGATACGTTCGACATCCAGACCGGTTTGCGGATCGCTCGCCGCGTGCTGTTGGAAGTGGCCGACATGGGGCTGCCGACCGCCACCGAGATGCTCGAACCGATTACGCCACAATACATTGCGGACTTGGTGTCGCTCGCCGCGATTGGGGCTCGGACGACCGAATCGCCGACGCATCGTCAGATGGCCAGCGGCCTGTCGATGCCGGTTGGGTTCAAGAATGGAACGGATGGCAGTTTGCAGGTGGCACTCGATGCGATGATGGCATCGCGATCGGCTCATAGTTTCCTGGGTATCGATAACGAAGGTCAGACTTGCATCGTCAATACGAAGGGGAACCCATGGGGCTTCCTGATTCTTCGTGGCGGTCGATCGGGCCCGAATTATGACGCCGCCAGTTTGACCGAAGCGGTGGAATTGCTGAGCAAAGCAAAGCTGCCTCCGCGGTTGATGGTCGATTGCAGCCATGCGAATTCCAATAAGGATTATCGCCTGCAGAATGTGGCTTGGAGTGACTGTATCGCTCAGCGTCTGGCAGGGAATCGTAACCTGGTCGGTATGATGCTGGAGAGCAATATCAACGCTGGTAACCAACCATTGCTCCCAGAATTGAAGTACGGCGTGTCAATCACCGATGGGTGTATCGGCTGGGAAGAGACCGAGCGACTGATTCTGACGGCTCATGAGCAGTTGAGTCAGTAATCCCCTCGGCAGAACCGCTCGTTTAACCGCGTGGGCATCGCCCCGCGCGCGGAGTTAGAGTTCCGAACGAGAGCGCCTCCCTCTCGAACTCGCAATTCTTCTTCCGTCATCGATACTCGCGGCTGATGAGTCACACCGGACGCGCGGGGCGATGCCCACGCGGTTGAACGAGCGGGGTACTACTTCGCGATGAATGCGAAGTAGTAGAAAATCAGGCCCGTGACAGATGTCATCACAATATCGATCGTCGAGAGCCAGCCGAGGCGTTTATGCAGGTTGCTGTGCGCGCAGGGCTGAGGCGGATTGGGCATTCTTCGTAGCGCCAACGTGATCGTGGCGATCCAGAGAAGTGGTGTCGAGATCGCGAAGATCAGGTGGATTCGCAGGATCGTGCGCACGAAGCTGAGTTGATCGGCGGTGAGCGGGGTGGCTCGCTTGGCAACGACGTTCTGCCAGCCCTTCTGCACAAATTGCAGGTCGTATTCGAACAGAGCGACCGCCACCAGCAGGACGATGCCGAGCAACAGTTGCAGGTTACGATGCAACTTGTACTGATGTCGAATCTTGACGGCGTACAAGCTGTAAATCAGGACCGGAACGATCAGTACCAGGGCCACGACCACGAAGTCGAGCATAAAAGACGTGCGGTAGCCGAGAAAACCATCCTTCATGGACTGTTGCTTCTTGTCACAGAGATTTAATCAACGGTTGCAGATGCCAGAGAACTACGGCCCAATAGAGGCAGCGCGGGCCATCCGGTCGCGCACATCCTAGACTCGACAAGGCATTCCGCCCAGCGGAACCGTGATTTTCGTCATCGAAGTGAACTGAACGAGGATTCGATCGTGACACAAACCGGCTGCATTCGACTGTTCGCCGCGATCTGGATTGGTGTCCTGTCAATGAACGCCTGCGACTTGCTGGCCGCGGATGTCGTGACGGTTGCCGGGACAGGCAAGGACGAGTATTCCGGCGATGGCGGGGTGGGACTGGCCGCCGGATTGGGGCAGCCGTTCGGACTTGAGATTGGTCCTGATGGGGCCATGTACTTCTGTGAATATTCCAGCCACATCATTCGTCGAATGGACTTGAAGACTAATATTGTCTCGACTGTGGCAGGGACTGGTCGGAAAGCTGGCTATGCCGGTGACGGCGGCCCCGCAACTTCGGCACAGATGAATTTGCCTCATGAACTTCGATTCGATGAGCAGGGGAACTACTTCATCGCGGACATGTCCAATCACGCGATTCGACGCGTCGATGCGACGACGGGCGTCATCACGACCGTGGCGGGTACGGGAAAAGCTGGTTTCAGCGGCGATGGTGGCCCGGCGACTCGGGCGATGTTGGGGCAGCCACATTCGGTCGTCCTGGATCGCGAGCATGGCCTGTTGATTTGCGATATTAAGAATCATCGCATTCGCCGTGTCGATCTGGCGACGGGGATCATTTCGACATTTGCCGGGACCGGCGAAAAGAAGGCCACACCGGATGGCAGCCCGATCGCGGGGACTGCATTGAATGGTCCCCGGACCTTGGCAGTGGAACCAGATGGCAATCTGATTGTTGTGCTGCGAGAAGGAAATGCCGTGTATCGAGCCAATTTAAAAACGAAGACTCTGCAGCATCTGGCCGGAACCGGCAAGCAGGGTTATGCGGGCGACGGTGGCGATGCCAAGGTGGCGTTGTTCTCCGGGCCGAAAGGTGCGGCGGTCGATAAACGAGGCAATATTCTGCTGGTCGACACGGAGAACCACTGCATTCGAGTCATTCGCCAAGATGGCCGCGTCGACACGCTAATTGGTGACGGCAAGGCAGGGGATGGTCCTGATGGTGACCCCAGGAATTGCCGTTTAAATCGTCCGCACGGGGTCTTCATTGATGCGGCGGGCGCGATTTACATCGGAGACAGCAGCAACAACAAGGTTCGCAAACTGTCGGCCGGTTGGTGATGTTAGCCTTCATGGAGTGGAGCCGGTAAACGTCGGCTTACATCACTTGGGGAGGTACTTGTCGCAGAAGTCGATCAGTGGTTCGCGTAGTCCCAGTACTTGTTGTTGCAGCGTGACGAAGACCTGTTTGGCTGTCGCGAAGTTGTTTTCGCGCCCGGCCTTTTCAAGCTCTCGTGCCAGCGTTGCCACCGAAGACGCGCCGAGCGCCAGGAGCTCGCCTTTGAGAGAGTGGGCGACTCGTTCGACATCTTTTGTCCGGAGTTCGAACAGCGATGTTTCGATGGAATGCAACGTGTCGGGGAGCGCTTCGAGGAAGACGCTGATGACATCCGCCAGCAGTTCATGGTCGCCATCGATCCCAGACAATGCCTGTTCCCAATCGATCTTCGATTCGACGGGTTGTGATTCTTCCTGGGAGGCCGCTGCGCTACATTCTAAAGTGTTGCCATCAAAGATCGAGGCCAGTTTGTCAGCGATCTGGCGGGCTCGAATGGGTTTGGAGAGGTACTCGTCCATGCCCGATTCCAGGCAACGATCGCGATCGCCCGACATCGCATGGGCGGTCATGGCGACAATGGGGATGTGGCCACCAGAACGTTTTTCCAACTCGCGGATGGCATTCGTGGCCTCGAATCCGTCCATGTCCGGCATCTGCACGTCCATCAGGATCACATCGAACGAATCGGCCGCCCAAGCCTTGACGGCTTCGCGGCCGTTGCTGGCGATCGTCACTTGATGACCCTGTCGAGTGAGAACCCCGACGGCCAATTTCTGATTGGCCAGATTGTCTTCGGCGAGCAGAATCTTGAGCGGACGGACCTGAGCGTTTGTGTGAGCAGGTTCGGTTTCGTGAGTCGCCGCGTGCATCACATCGACACCCAGCGTCGTCACGATGGCGTCGAAGACTTCGGACTGTTTGAGCGGCTTCATCAAGCGAGCGGCGATTCGCAATTGATCTCGTCGTTCGCCGTCCCCTTCCCGTCCTCCGGAAGTGAGCATGATGATGAGCAGCGGATCGAGTCGTGAATCTTCGCGAATCCATCTGGCGAGTTGGAAGCCGTCGGCTTCAGGCATGTTCACGTCGGACAGCAGCAATCGGATCGGCTGACCGCAGGCCTGGGCTTCGTTCAGTTGCTGGAGTGCCTCGCGCGCATTCGATGCGACGACGGGTCGCATGCCCCAGTTCAGCACCATCTCTTTCAGGATTCGTCGATTGGTCGAGTTGTCGTCAACGATCAACACCGACAAGTCGGCGACGAGTTCTGTTTGCTGTCTCGCGTGCTGCAATGATTCGTCGGCCATGCCAAATTTCGCCGTGAAGTGAAACGTGCTTCCCTCGCCCAGTTCGCTTTCGACCCAAATGCGGCCCCCCATCAGGTCGACCAGGCGGGAACTGATGGCCAACCCCAGGCCGGTGCCACCGTAAGTTCGCGTGGTCGAACTGTCGACCTGCTGGAACTCCTCAAAGATGCTTTCCAGTTTGTCGGTGGGAATCCCGATCCCGGTATCGGTCACGGAGAAATGCAAGAGAGTTCCAACGTCATCGCACGAATCGCAACTGACGGTCAGAACCACTTCGCCTTCTGGAGTAAACTTGATGGCGTTGCCGACCAGGTTGACGACGATCTGGCGAAGTCGGGCGTAGTCCCCTTCGAGCATTTGCGGGACATCGCGACCGACTTCAAAGGCCAGTTCTAGCTTGGCGCGGGCGGCCCGGACGGCCAGAGATTTCATCGTATCGCCGAGAGTTTCGCGCACATCAAAGGGGGCTCGATCCAATTCGAATTTGCCCGCTTCAATCTTCGAGAAGTCCAGCACATCGTTGATCAGAGTTAAGAGCGATTCCCCGGACTCCTGCACAATCGACAGGTATTCGCGTTGATTGGGACTCAGTTGAGTATCCAGCAGCAGTTCGGTCATGCCAATCACGGCATTCATCGGGGTGCGGATTTCGTGGCTCATATTGGCCAGGAAATCGCTTTTGGCTTTGCTGGCGGCGTCGGCGGCTTCTTTCGCCCTGCGCAAGGCCTGCTCGGCGCGCTTTCGATCCGAGACATCCCAGAACATTCCCTGGATGCCGATAATATGCCCCTCGGAATCGCGGACAGGGCATTTCAGCGTCTGAATGTAGTACGTCTGCCCATCTGGATGCAGGATCTCTTAAACATCCTCGATCGTCTTGCCGGCGTGTAGAATCTCAAAGTCGTCGCGACGGTACTTGGCGGCGAAGTCATACGGAAACAGATCAAAGTCTGATTTACCGGCGAACTGTTCCAGCGACATTCCCAGTGTGTCGCAGAACCGCTTGTTGCCGAATACCAGCTTGAAATCGGCATCTTTGCGAAAGACGCTGAGCGGCAGGCTTTCGACCAACGACATGTAGTGCGCTTCCGACGCGCGCAGAGCCTGCTTGGCCGCGACGCCATCAGTTACGTCCCAGAACAAAACCTGAACACCGATCACCTCGCCCTTGGAGTTGCGAAGCGGCGATTTCATGCGGTCGATGATGTGGACTTCGCCAGCAATGACCGTCTGTTCGATGTCATGCATGATCACGCCGGTTTCGATGATACGGCGGTCATCGTCGAAATATCGCTGCGCGATCTCTGCGGGAAACAAATCGAAGTCTGTCTTGCCGATCACTTCGTCCAGAGTGACTCCGTGCATCTGGCAATAGCCGCGGTTCGCAAAGGTGCGTCGACCTTCGCAATCTTTGTGAATCACATTCAGTGGCAAGTCGTCGGCAAGCGTTTGATAGGCTATGTTGGCTTCTTCAAATTTGGGGTCATCGGAAGAGTTGGAAGTGACCGCAGCCAGACAACAAAATCCCACCGGACGACCCTCGGTCGTCATGCAAATCAGCTTGGCACTTAGTCGACGCGTCTCACCGTCGTTCGCTCGAAGACGGAAGGTCAGCTCCCGCCAATCGTGTTCTGTGGCTTCGAGTGTCGCCTGATCGAAGATGCTGCGGTCTTCTTCGTGGACCCAGTCTCGCAGGAGCCGATGTGATTCGGGGATTTCTGCCAGAGGGCAGCCGAATGCTCGCTCGGCCGCGGGATTCAGGCTTTGAAGGTATCCGTCGGCGTTAGTCGTACAGACAACATCGGTGGTGGCTGCAAGCAGCTTCACCAGCGATTCATTCCATTGCCCGATCACGTCGAGCGATGGTGCCGTTTTTGATTCACTCATAGCGAGCTTTGGATGGAGGTGCGCGCTGTCACTGTCACTTGCTCAAGAGCATATTATTCGCGACCCGATCGAAAGAGGCCAGCGATCAACGATTCTTGATCAGAATCGCCAAAGTATTCGCGCCAACTTTGTCGGTTCCGTAGGTTCGGCGACCACTTTTGGATCTTGATGAGGCGGCATTCGGGTCGATCGGGAAACACAATCTGACGATTTCTTCAACTCGTTCTGACGGCCAATGACGCGGCCCATTGATCTGTGAATTGGTGAGGTTGCGTCAGTCGAAAATACCGCTTCTTTTCAAGGTATTTTGCTTGGTCTTAAAGGCTCCGTGGGCGTTGTGAGCAGGTGCTGTTTCGGGTACTATCAGTGACTTGAAAACATGGCGGGCTTCCCTCTCTCGCGTTGCGACAGAAAGCCTTGCAGGAGAATAGGTTACGGCACCGCAAATCAGCGAGCCTAAAACCGTCTCTGGACGACTTTGCGACTAAGGAGTTTTCGTTTGTCTACAGGTGACGGAACCCCACCCAATCAGAATCTTGCGACCGCTCCCAGTTCCGATGGCGATGGACCCGATGGTCACATCGTGCCCATTGCGATTCAAGACGAAATGCGGACGAGTTACGTCACCTACGCCATGAGCGTCATCATCAGCCGCGCGCTGCCCGATGTGCGTGACGGACTGAAGCCATCGCAGCGGCGAATCCTGGTCGCGATGAATGACCTGAACCTGGGGCCGAACTCGGGCCGTATCAAGTGCGCCAAGATTTGCGGCGATACGAGCGGTAACTATCACCCTCACGGTGACGGCTCGATCTATCCGACCCTGGTCCGCCTCGCGCAAAACTGGAACGTACGCGAAGTGTTGATCGATAAGCAGGGGAACTTTGGTTCGCTGGCCGGGATGCCTCCGGCCGCCATGCGATACACCGAAGCGCGACTGTCATCGGTCGCTTCTGAAATGCTCGACGATCTCAAGCGAGATACTGTCGACTATGTCCTGACATACGACCAGCGCAACCGCGAACCGGTCGTGCTGCCATCGCGATTTCCCAACCTGATCGTCAACGGATCCAACGGGATCGCGGTCGGGATGGCGACCAGCATCCCTCCGCATAACCTTAGTGAAGTTTGCGATGCGACGATTCGGCTCATTGATGACCCGGACTGTACGCTCGACGATTTGCTGGAATGCATTCCGGGGCCCGACTTCCCGACCGGCGGCGTCATCTGCGGTCGTTGGGGGATTCGCCAGGCGTATATGACGGGGCGTTCGACGCTGACGCTGCGAGCTCGCACGCGGTTCATCACCGAAAAGAACACCGACATCATCGAAGTGACCGAGATTCCGCACTTGGAAACTCGTGACCGTATTCGTGAGAAGATCGAGCAGATCGTTAAGGACGAGCGAATCAAGGGGATCTCGCGAGTCACCGACTTGACGGACCGAACACTCCCCTCATGGCAGACTCGTCTGCATATCGCGATTAAACGCGACGCCGACAAAGAAGTCGTTCTCAATCAACTCTTCCAGTTCTCGCCTTTGCAGTCGACAGTCAGCGTCATCCTACTGGCCTTAGTTGGTAACCGACCGCGACTGCTGACGTTGAAGCAGATGCTGGCCGAATTTATTCGCCATCGTGTCACCGTCATTCGCCGTCGTACCGAGTTCCTGCTGGGCGAAGCCCGCAAGCGGAAGCATACGATCGAAGGATTGTTGATCGCTCAAATCGATCTCGATCAAGTCATTGCGACGATTCGCAGTTCACCGAGCCGTGCCGAAGCCAAGGACCGACTGCAGCTAATTGAAGTTCCTGGTCCGCTAATCGCCCGAGCTGTCGGTGACAGTGCGTTTGAGATGTTCCAGCAGGAATACGGCACCAAGAACAATTACACTCTGTCCGCGAATCAGGCCGAAGCCATCGTCTCGATGCAGCTCGGTTCGCTGGCGAATCTTGAACGCGAAAAGTTGCGAGACGAGCACGGCAAACTACTGGCCGATATCAAGGGCCACATGCTGCTGTTGTCGGACGAAGCGAACATCCGACAGGTCGTTCGCGACGACTTGCTGGCGATGAAGGATAAATACGGCAATAAGCGACGGACCGAGATCAGCGAAGTCGAGTTGGGCGACGTCAATCAGGAAGATCTGATCACCGAAGAGACGATGGTCGTGACGCTGTCGCAGCGCGGCTACGTCAAACGGATGCCGATCAATACGTATCAGGCCCAAAATCGTGGCGGTCGCGGGATCACCGGGACCAAGGCCGACGACGAGGACGCGGTCGAACACCTGTTCGTCTCCAGCACACACGACTGGCTGCTGTTCTTCACCGACAAAGGCAAGGTGTTGTGGGAGAAAGTCTATAATCTGCCGATGCAGGGCCGCACCAGTAAAGGCCGGGCGTTGGTCAATCTGCTGTCGTTGCCCGAAGGGGACAAGATCAGTGCCTGCGTGGCCGTACGCGAGTTCGATGAAACTCGTTTCCTGATCATGGCCACCAAAAATGGCCTCGTGAAGAAGACTCCTTTGTCCGCCTACAAGCGACCGACAAAGGGGGGCATCATTGCGATCAATCTGCGCGAAGGTGACGAACTGATCGAAGCGATGCTCATTTCCCCCACCGACAACGTGTTACTGGCGACTTCGAGCGGCATGGCGATTCGTTTCGCTGAATCCGATGCCCGCAGCATGGGCCGCAATACGAGCGGTGTGAAGGGGATCAAGTTAACCAAGGGTGCGACCGTGGTGGGCATGATCCTGGCCCAGCCGTCCATGAGTCTGCTGACTGTTTGCGAAAACGGCTATGGAAAGCGGACCGCGATTGGGACCGGAATCGTCGAAGGCGAAGAGGCTGCTCCAGAAGAGACCCCACTCCCAGATGATGAAGTCGCCGAAGAAACGGCAGCCGTCGACGCATCTGCGGACGAAGCCATAGACGATGTCGCCGAAGATGAAGCTGACGTGCCAGACGATGCTGTTGCGGGCGAAGAAGCGGCAGGACCAGTGAAGGGCTATCGCCGACAGCGACGTGGCGGCAAGGGGCTGAAAGACATTAAGGCGACCACTCGAAACGGACCGGTCGTGAAGGTGCTGGCGGTCAGCGATCAGGACGATGTGTTGATGGTGACCGCCGTCGGCAAGATCCAACGCATCCGCGCAGGGGACATCAACGAGATCGGCCGCAACACGCAGGGTGTGCGAGTCATTCGCCTGGATGAAGGTGATAAGCTGGTCAGCGTGGCACGAATCCCAAGCGATTTGTGTGGTCTCGTTGACGCTATGGCACCTGTTGCTGAGGTCTCTCCAACCGAGCCGGCAGCAGGCGAATCACCGGTCAGCGAAACCTCGATTGTTGAGCCACCGGCAGCAGAGTAAATCCGATCGTCGTGGCACATTCTTCGTGGGACGGGCGTCTAGCCCGTCCC
>CAIMFH010000204.1 GCA_903840265.1 uncultured Schlesneria sp.
GCCAGCGTCTGCATCATGCCGTACGCCTTGAAGCGTTGTGCCGACCTGCTCCGTGGCAGTACGGTCAAGGCCAGCACGACGATCGGGTTCCCGCATGGTGGGCATACCACGGCCATTAAGCAGGCCGAGGCGGAGCGGGCAATTGCCGATGGCTGCGAGGAACTCGACATGGTGGTCAACATCAGCCAGGTGCTGAGTGGCAACTGGGACTATGTGCGAGCCGACATCAAGGCGGTCATCGACGTGGCCCATGCTGCCGGTCAGAAGGTGAAAGTCATCTTCGAGAACTGCTACCTGAAAGACGAACACAAAATCCAGCTCTGCCGCATTTGCTCCGAGCTGAAGGCCGACTGGGTGAAAACGTCTACCGGCTACGGAACCGGCGGGGCCACTCACGACGATCTGAGATTGATGCGTCAGCACTCGGCACCGTTCGTGCAGGTAAAAGCTGCTGGTGGAGTCCGCGACCTCGATGGTCTGCTCGCGGTCCGCGAACTGGGCGTCTCCCGCTGCGGAGCCAGCCGTACCAAAGACATGCTTGATGATTGTCGCCGCCGCCTCAATCTTCCGGCAATCGCAACCCCTGAGGTTATGGCGATTGTCGGGTATTGATCGCGCCCTCGCGCGTTCTGCCCTCATTCAAATCAGGATCCGGAGTCATGTCATCATGATGTTTTCAAACCTGTCACGACGTGATTTTGTGGCCGCGGCATCGCTCGCGCTCATCAGCAATCCACAACCGTTCGCGGCCGCCGCCGAGCCGCGCCGAAAGATTCCTATCGGCGTGCAGCTTTGGACACTCCGTCGCGAGTTGGCCGAAGACCTCGCAGGGACGCTTCGCAAGGTCGGCGAGATCGGTTACCAGGGAGTCGAACTTTGGTTCCAAAAATGGCCTGTAGCGGAAGACCTGAAGAAGATTGTTGACGATTGCGGACTCAAGATTGCGAGCGCCCACGTCAATTTGAAGGATCTGCTGTTGGACTTCAATCGCATCGCCGACTATCACCGCAAGATCGGCAACAAAACGTTGGTCATCCCTTACATTCCAGACTATGCCAAGCTCTCGGCTGATGATTGGCATAGGACGATTGACGAAGTGCGTCTCGCGGCAAGGAACGGCAGTGAAGCGGGGTTCACCATGCTCTACCACAACCACGATTTCGAGTTCACCACCCGAGTCGGTGACATGGAAGTCTTCGACCTGATCTTCGGAACAATTGACGAAAAGCTTCTGGGTGCCGAGATCGACGTATTCTTCGTCGCTGACGTAGGCCGCGACCCAGCCGCGCTGCTGCGTAAGTTTTCCGGCCGCCTCAAACGAGTTCATCTGAAGGAAAAAGCGAAGCCTGGCAGCCCGTCAAAAAACACGGAACTGGGGAGGGGAACAATTGACTGGCCAACAGTACTTTCCGCCGCTTCTGAGGCTGGCACCGAATGGTATCTCGTCGAACAGAATTGCGAAGACCGCCCAGCGCTCGAAAGTATTCGCAGCAGCTTGGAATATCTGCGGAACCTGGGGGTCTGACTTGCCATCCGTTGCCATCTGCAAATTGCAGGATCCCGTGTGGGATTGATCACGTGCGAATTGCGCAGCCCACCCGACGATACGAAAATAGACTTTCCTTGCCGTTCAGCGTCACTTGGTTTTCACGTTCAATCGAAGAGGAAAGCATGTTTTCGGAACCGACGATCAATTCAGTGAACAATCTGTTCAACGCTCCCGGTTTGGGTTTGGAATTGGCTGGTGCGATTGTTCTCGCGTTTGGCGTTGCCTGCTATTTGGCCCGCGTTGTGTGGTTCTCTCTGTCGCATGCTCGTCAAATGGAGATGGAAGCCATGCAATCCGTCGCACTCTCAACTCCGCATGACTCGGTTCATGCCATGCCGTACGGTGCCGGTTGATTTGGGCTGTTTCTGAATACGAATACCTGTGGCGGTGACAGCCATCTGTCCCACCGCTTTTTTGTTTGCCGTTGTTGATGCTGTTTGTCAGACCTCGGCACGATGTTTACAGAAGTCAACAACATGCGTTCGATTGCGAGTAGCAGGCTCACGCCGCCTTCCTCTCAAACGACTTCACCAGTCCCCCGACATGCGATTTGATCACAACCTGATCCAGCGGCAGCGTCAACACTTCTTCAGGAACAACACCCATGGGCGGTAAATGCTCCCGTTCCATGTGCGATCGAACCTTGTTGTAGTAGTCCGTGAACTCAACCAGCAAATGGTCCAAATGCTGTCTGCCGAAGATGATGAACTTTGCCAGGCACTCCAGTTTGATTGTCTGGATGAAACGCTCGCAGCGTCCATTCAGGTTCGGGCTGGTCTTCGGCAACGCGTTCGTACGAACACCATGTTCCTTCAGCTTCGCGACGAATTCCTTCGTGAATTTCGTGTCCCGGTCGTGCATCACGATGTCCGGCTTTTCGGCCCGATTCTTGGTCTGTTCAATGAACGCTTCCGTCTGTTTGACGACCCATGCGGAATCGGGGTGTTCCGTGGATGTCGAGACGATGGCTTCACGGGATTCAAGGCAGAGAAACACCAGGACGTACATATCACGAATTCCGCGAGCGGTGTCGTGCGCTAAACCGACTCCAATCCTGTCACAGTTCCAGTGCTGCTGCCGAATTTGTCGGTTTCAATGCCCATGCGTTGCAGCATGGAGACGAACAGGTTGCTGAGAGGTACGTGCTGGTTTTCTTTGCCCTTGGGAGCCATCACCAGGTGTTGGCCGTGCTTGAAGCCGCCGCCCGCGAGGAGGATAGGAATGTTATTAGTACTGTGATTGCTGGCGTTGCCGAGATTACTGCCGAACAGAACCGACGTATTGGCCAGCAGCGGGTCGCCCCCCTCTTGGTTTGTCTTGAGTTTATTAATGAGGCCCGCGAGGGATTTCATCTTGGCTTCTTCGATCTTACGCAGTTGCGCGATCTTTTCTGGTTCCTGGCCGTGATGAGACAGTGTGTGATGCCCCATGCTGACTCCGGGAATTGGGATCGGTTCGTCGCTTTGACCGATCAGCATCGTGATGACTCGAGTGCTGTCGGTCTGCAGGGCAAGCGGCATCAGATCGAACAGGACGTCCATTTTGCGAATCTGATCCGCCGCGTTCGACACGTCCGTCGGAACGGGGATGTCGACCTTGGGCTTCGGCATTTTGGACCAGGTCTGCATCGCTTGCAATCGCTGCTCCATTTCGCGAACGCTGCTGAAGTACTCGTCGAGCTTCTCGCGATCGCCCGGACTGACCGTGCCACCAAGCCGCTTGGCTTGATCGCTCACCGCGTCGAGGACACTGCGGCCTTCGGCCAACCGGGCCGTTTCGCGTTGAATCTCCTCAGGAGTGCCATCCAGGAACAGCTTGGCGAAGACTTTCGAGGGCTTGCTTTCAGCGGGCAAATTCACGCCACTGCGATTGACCGACAGACTGTGCGCATGGCTCGTCACACTGGCGAGGGTTAACGTCGGGAATCGAGTCGCCACGCCGATCTTATCCGCGACGAACTGGTCCAGCGAAATGCTGTTCTTAAAACCTGGGAGTTGGGGATCCCGCGCGGCGGTCAGAAAGCTGAGTTCAGAGTTGTGCCCCCCCGCCTCGTTTCCGTCATGCGCGAAACCGCTGAAGACCGTGTAGTCGTTGCGATGGTCCTTCAGCAGCTCGAGATACGGCGAGGCTTCGTAGTCGCGGCCCGCTCCCGACGGAAAGAACAATGGTCCATGCAACCCCAGAACGGTACAGATGCAGATCATCCGCCGCGGCCGGGGAGCGTTTTCGGCTCCACGAACGCGTGGCAACATGGCATCGAGAAACGGCAAAGCCAATGAGACGCCACTGGCGCGAAGGAACGTGCGACGTGACAGGGGATTGTGTATGCTCATGGAGACTTCAATTTCGAAGGATTTACTTGGTTTGGAAGAGCGTACTCTGAACGATTTCGTGGACCAGCCCACGTAAACCATAGTCTTCGGGTCTGGCTCGCTGCAAGATCGCCTGGATTTCAGCCCGGTCGGCGAAAGTCACCGCGGCCCCCGTGGCGAAGGTCACGAGGTTGTTCGCGACATTTTCCGCGATCGCTTCGCGCTGATCGAGTAGCAGTTTCTTGAGCTGATCCATGTTGGCGAACGACCGACCGTCTGCCAGTTCGCCGCTGGCATCGACCTGAAGACCTTTTCGATATTCGAGATGCCGCTTGGTGAGTGGATCGATGGCCCGTTCACCCTGTCCCTGCGTGGTGCGATAGAACTCTCGCCAGCCGCCGATGACATCATAACTTTCCAATGCAAACCCCGGTGGGTCCATAAATTTGTGGCAGCCGGCGCAACTGACAGATCGGCGGTGCTTCTCCAGCTGTTCGCGAATGGTCGTCGCTCCGCGCGTATCGGGCTCGATCCCGCCCGCGTCCGGTGGAGGGGGTTGCAGAACGCGTCCCAGAATCCGTTTCAAAACCCAGGCACCACGAGTGACCGGCGAACTGAGCGTCCCGTTCGCGGTGACTTTTAAAATGCTGGCCTGAGTCATCACGCCGCCGCGATGGCTCCCTTCGGGAAGTTGAACCTTTCGAAATTCCTCGCCGGTCACATTGGGAATGCCGTAATGTTCCGCGAGTCGGCGATTGAGCATGGCGAAGTCCGAATCAATCAGGTTCGTGACGCTGAGGTTGTTGTGGAGCAACTCGTTGAAGAAGGATTCGGTCTCGTCCACCATCGCTGCTTCCAACAGCTCGTCGAATTCCGGGTAAAGCTGCCGGTCGGGCGTAGTGGCCTTGATCGCCCGCAAATTGAGCCACTGGCCACAGAAGTTCCGCGTGAAGGCTTGCGCCTTTGGGCTGGAGAGCAGGCGTTCGGTTTGGGCGCGTAGCGTTGCCGGTTCGTGCAGTTTTCCTTCGGCTGCCAGCTTTAGCAAGTCATCGTCGGGCATCGTGCTCCAGAGAAAATATGAGAGACGGGATGCCAATGCATAGTCGTCAAGTTTTCCCACTGGTTCACGCAAGAAGAGAAACTCCGGCGAAACGAGAATCGCTTTGTAGGCGCGGCGCAACGCGTTTTCAAAGCCGGTACCTTCCTCCAAAGCCTGTTGAGCCAGTTGGACGTAGCGCGCCGTGCCTTCGGGGCCGACCGGACGACGAAAAGCCCGCGTCGCAAACTGGGTGATGACCCTCTCGGCGTCTTCCGCCGGATTGACGACCACGACCTCGTATTCGCGGTTGCCCTGTCGTTTCTCCAGAGCCTTCACCGCCAGATCGCCAAACACGCGATGCACGCTCGCGGGAGGCCACGATTCAAGCAACGGTCCTTCCGTTTCCACCCATTGAATCGCCATCCCGGTCCCGGTGAATTTTTCTCCGCCGATGTCCTGAACATGGGTGCCATCGGGGGCGAAATCAGAGCCGGCCGCGCTCATATAGAAAAACTCTCCCTCCTCCATGCGTAACGTGATTTCGGCGATGCGCGGTTGATCGATGGGCAGATCAAAGGCAGCCGCCAACCGCGTGCGGGCGAAATTGGTTGCCATCAGCCTGGCGACCACCGTCGGACGACCGGTACTCTGGTACGCATAACCCGAAAGGCGTACTCGATAGATGCCGGTCACATCCGCTCTTGTCTCACGAAGCTGGGTGCCGCCAAATGTCTCGTTGGGGAAGATCACCAGAGCGTCCGGCAAAGCGCGATAATTCTGTTGGAAGCGGCTTCCGTCTTTGTTGAGCGATCCGGTCGGCTTGGCAAGCTGTTCTTTAATCTGTGGCTGATCGAGATACGAAAATCGTTGCTTTTTAAACTTGGGCCGCGAGCTAAGATTCACCGCGGCGTCCAGGGCTTTCTCAACCGCCGTAAGATACGACTCGATCTGCGTGGCCGACAACCGCAACGCTTCAGAGACATTGTCGAAGCCGTGGGCCGAACCGTCCTCCGGCAATAGTCCGGCGAGCGGGACGTCAATTGCCAGCAGGTCGTGGAGCGTGTTTTCGTATTCCACCCGGTTCAGCCGCCGCCACGGGACGCGCCCTGTTTTCGCATGTCTGGCGGCATCGTGTTCACTCAGGAATCCGCCCAGCGATTTTACCAGGGCGTCACGCTCGGCCGCGGACGGTTGTGTGACGTCTTTGGGCGGCATCTCGCCGTTGTTGACGCGGTCGAAAACGAGAATCCACTTGGCTTCGTTCGGCGCTTCGTCGAGCTGCGTCGAAAGAGATTCAAGATTCAATCCCCCCTTCTTGCTTTCCGCATCATGGCAATCACTACAGTGCGACTTGATGAACGCACGTGCCGGTTGCGGTAACTCAGCGGCGATGGAGCAAGTCGGGAAGAGAAGTATCGCGATTATTGAGATACTGCGGGAATTCATATCAACTCCTATGTCGTTTCCAGCCCTGTCACCGTTCCGGTGCTGGTGCCGAATTTGTCGGTTTCGATGCCCATGTTCTGCAACATGTTGACGAAGAGGTTGCTCAAAGGGGCGTGGTTCTTGAGGTCTCCCCTGGGGGCGACGACCAGGTGTTGGCCGTGTTTGTAACCGCCCCCAGCCAGAATGATGGGCAGGTTGTCGGTGCTGTGGCTGCTGGCGTTGCCGAGGTTACTGCCGAACAGGACGGTGGAGTTGCGCAAGACCGATTCGCCACCCTCCTGATTGGCTTTGAGTTTACGCAGCAGGCCCCCGAATGACTTCATGATGGCGTCTTCGACCCGGCGAAGCTGATCAAGTTTCTCTGGATCCTGGCCGTGGTGGGAAAGGGCGTGTTGGCCCATGCTCACGCCGGGCAGCGGAAGGACGTAGTCGTCGCCGCTGACGTAGAAGGTGACGACGCGGGTGCTATCGGTTTGCAAGGCCAGCGGGATCAGATCGAACAGAGTGTCGATCTTGGCAATCACGTCGGCGGCATTTTGCACGTCCCCCGGCACCGGCACGTCGACTTTGGGTTTTGGTTTTCGCGACCAGGCTTGCATGGCTTCAAGCCGTCGTTCCATTTCCCGGACGCTGGTGAAGTATTCGTTCAGCTTGTCACGGTCACTGGCCCCGACTTCGCGGCCCAACCGCTGGGCCTGATCGCCGACCGCATCCAGCACGCTTCGCCCTTCGGCTAGACGGGATTCCTCTCGCTTGATTTCTTCAGGGGAGCCTTCCAGAAACAGCTTGGCGAAGACTTTCGAGGGTTTGATGTCGGCAGGCAGCACGACCCCGTTGCGGTTAATGGAAATGTTGCTGTTCGATGTGCCTAAAATCAGCGAAGGAAAGCGGGTGGCGATGGCCAGCTTCTCGGCGACGAACTGGTCGACAGACACCGTGTTGCGAAAGCCGGGAAGTTGCGGATTCTGTGCTGCGGTCAGAAACGTCAGTTCCGAACTATGACCGCCAGCTTCGTTGCCCGGATGGGCGAATCCGCTGAACACAGTGAAGTCGTCGCGATGATCCTTCAGAGTCTCCAGGTAGGGCGATTCCTTGTAGTCACGTCCAGTGACCGTGGGAAAAAAGAGCGGACCGTGGATTCCCAGCGAAGCACAGATGCAGATCATCCGCCTCGGCTGGGGAGCAGTGGCCGCTGCCCAGCCGCGCGGCATCATCGCGTCCAGAAAAGGGAGTGCCAACGAGACACCGCTGGCGCGCAGAAAGACTCGGCGGGAAAGAGTGTGCGGCGCGTTCATGTTTGTGGAAGTTCCTTTTAGTCGATGTTGAAACAGAGTCGGAAGCCGACCAGGCTGTGACGCAGAATGGGCCTGCTCCCGCCACGATAGGCCGAACGGCACTCCAAGGGATTGTCGATCCATGACCCGCCGCGAATGACGCGGCTTTCTCCCTTCATGCCAATGGGATCAACCACGGTTTCCTGACTGCTGTTCTTGGGGTACTCCTCGAACGAGTCCTGGCACCACTGCCAGACATTGCCGTGCATGTCGTGAAGTCCCCAGTCATTCGGCGGAAAGCTGCCGACCGGCATGGTCTTCTCACGATAATGCCCCTTCTGACCGTCGCCGTAGACGTAATTGCCGTTGTAATTCGCCTGATCGGTGGAGATCGTTGTGCCGCAGTAAAAGGGAGTCGTCGTACCGGCCCGGCACGCATATTCCCATTCGGCTTCCGTCGGCAGGCGATACGGCTTCTGATCCTTAGCTTGGAGCTTCTTGATGAAGTCCTGGCATTCGTTCCAGGTCACCTGCTCGACGGGCAAGTTTTTATCGCCTTGAAACTTGCTCGGATTCTTCTCCATGATCGCCGTCCACTCTTCCTGCGTGACAGGAGTTACGGCCATGTAAAAACCCTTGGTCAGCTTGACCGGATGCTGGGCCTCATCATTCTTCCGCTCCTTTTCTTCCTTTGGACTCCCCATCAGGAACGTTCCTGGAGGCACCCACACGAATTTCATCCCCAAGCTGTTCGTGACGTTTTTAGGGGGCGCAGGTTCTTCCGCGCGGACCAGAGCCTGAATTGCCACGACAATAAGCAGGCAGTTTGACAAGAAGCGTATCATCCAAGACACTTTCCAGATGGCGTTGATCGAGTGATCGCAGTTGATGTTAGGCATTCCGTCCTGATCGTTCATTTGAGGAACTCCTGCAGGCGTTTGCGTTCCTCTTCTGTCATCGGCTTCCAGTCGATGGAGACGCCTGGCAGTTTCGCCCGCAATTTCTGAACGTCTTCCGCGGAAACATCCACGCCCTCCAATCGAAGCTTCTTGAGACTGGGAAGCACAGCGAGTTGTTCGATCACCGGGAAGGTCAGTCGCATTTCCATGAGGTCGAGAGTTTCCAGCGATTTCAACTGCGCAAGCGTCGCCAGCGTGGCATCCGTGAGACTCGGCTGCCGTAGCTTGCCGTCGTATTTGGAGAGGCTATTCCCAAGCTTCAAAGACCGGAGATTGGTGAGTTTGAGCAGGTACAGGTTGCGTGGGTCGGTTTGTTGCGTGTGCCAGGTCGAGAATTCGTTAAGTTGCGTCAATTGACCGATGGCGGTCATCGCGTCCTCGCCCGTGCTTGTTCCGGCGAACGTGAGGGTCTCGAAGGCGGGCAGATCTTTGAGCAAGGCAAAGCCGGTGCCAGTGAATTCCTTCTTGCCAAACGCAGGATGAAAGAAGGAGAGATGCTTCAGCGATTTCATCGTGGCCAGATGTCGAAACGCGTCGTCGGTGATTTGGACGCCGTCCGTCATCAAGCCTTCCAGATCCAGCTTTGACAGTCGCTCGATCGCAGCATCGTCAATCCCCTTTGCGTTGCCGATGGCAATTCGTCTGATTCCCAGACCTTCAATGGCCTTGAACTGCTCCTCGGTCAGCGGTTGCTCCGCCCGGAACTCGAGGACGACGCCCTTGAATGCCCAGTGCCCGCCAATCTTCGCCTTGAGTGGTTCCAGAACAGTCGGTACGGCTTGAACCGCAGGCTCGGCTGCAGTCAACACGGCTGCGGTCAGAGCGAGAAAAACACAGATGAGTCGAAATGCCGACATGTCTACCTCAGTATTAGGGGAATGTGGATTCGTTTCGAACGCCCCCGCAACAACTCAGCGCTGCTCAGACTGAAACAAGAGCGAGGCGAACTCCGCCAGGTAAGGTCGCCACAGCGTGAATTCGTGAATCCCTTCTGTGAGACGCCATGTATGTCGGATTTTGTTTTCGTCTAGAAAGGCATGGAACTCTTCCATCCCTTTGATCGCGCCATCGTTCTTGCCGACGCCAAGCCAAAGCAGCTTCGTATGTTCACTGAACTTGGCGGGGGCAAGATTCGCCTTGTTCAACAATTCTCCGGTGTTGTTTCTCGCTCCGCTGAAGACTCCCAGCCAGGCGAACAGGTCGTGGTGCGCGATTCCCGTGACCTGCGTCTGCACGCCCCCCTTCGATAGTCCAGCCAATGCGCGGTGTTCGCGGTCTGCCAGCGTGCGATAGTAGGCGTCAATCAGCGGAATAATTTCACTCGCGATTTCCTGATCGACGAGTGTGAGATCGTCTCGTCCGTTGGCGGGCACGCGCGGGTCGAGCGCGTGGATTTGGGGTAAGACCACCAGCATGGGCACGCACCGTTTGGCCGCGAGCAGATTGTCCATGATGAAATTGGCCCGGCCTTCACCCATCCAGGATTCTTCGTTATTGGTGGAGCCGGGGTACAGATACAGGGCCGGCAACTGAGGGCCGTCGTCGTGATATCCCGGCGGCGTGTACACCCGAAGCGCCCGCTGCTTGCCGATCACCTTCGAAAAGTAGTAGTGCATCCGCACGACGCCATGCGGTACGTCCTGAATTTCGTGAATCTCTGGCGTGTCCCCCGGAACTTCCAACAGGCTCTTTGTCGGAAAAATTGCGGGCTTGGTGACCGGATTCATGGCATCGGCCATCGCCACGCCATCCACCCGAATCCAATAGTGATACAGTCCCGGCGCGATCGGTCCGAAAGTTACGCTCCAGACACCGTCCGATTCCTGTTCCATCGGTGTCCGCTTCAACGGCGGTGTCGCATCGAGTTCCACCAGTTTTGCGTTCGGGGCCGCAACTCGGAACGTCACCCGTTTGTCAGCGTGAACTTCCGGCGAAACGAACGTCGTTCGCGGTTTGGGCGGGGCAGGTTTGGCGGGTGTGTCCTGAGCGGGAAGCAGGGATGATGCCGCATTCAAGATCACAAATATCACAAATGACAAAAACACGTGTCTCATTGACCGGAGCCTTCGAAGCTGAGGTTTCCAAGTGGAGTGCTTCGCTTCCATGCTTCATGACATGTTGAACGATCTCGAAAATTACTTTGGCGTTGTCGGACGAAGATCGAAACAGATCAGGCTGGCCGCCGATTTACCGAGCGGATATTGTAGGCCGTAGTTTTCGTCCGCACTGATCTGACGAATAAAGAGTCGACCATTCACGAGGACGGGTTCGCTAAGCGTTTTGCGGTGGTCGTGGTTTGAAGGCAACCGAATCGTGGCGAGCATCTCCACGCCGTCCAATTTCAGTCGAGCGATCCACAATCCCCAGGGGTTCGTCACCACCAGCGTGTCGCTGGCCAGAATCAACTTGCTACTACCCCAATCGCCCGGCCACTTGTGCGGATCGACGTCTGGCGGCAGAAACGCATTGGTGGACCAGAGCAGCCTCCCGGTCAAGACATCGCGACACTGGAACTGGCCGACCTCTTTCCCGCGGAATGGCCGAGCCTTATCGTGGTTCCAGAAACCGTGGGCGTCAAAACCATAAAATTTTCCTTCCCACACCAACAGGTTGCTCTTGCCGATTTCGACGTGCGGAACAAATTCGTTGGTTTGCCAAACCAGAGTCGGTTTATCGTCGTCGATTTTCACGCACCAGGTTTTCGAAGGAAAGTCATCGTGGGCAGCGCTGACGGCATCAATCACATAATTCTTCCAGACAACGGGCGCATAGTTTCCATAAGGAAAAGGTAGTCCCGTCTCATCCACTGGTGCGGGAAAGGACCAACGTATCTTGCCAGACGCCGGATCAACACCCATCGTGCCACCGCCACCGCCTGCCAACACCGTTGGCAGGCCACCGATGTCGGCAAAGCCAAATCGGCAATTCATCACGCGAAACCCCTCGAAAGGCGCCTGCGTCACCCAACGCTCCTGACCGGTGGCGGCATCGAAGCCCCCGAGGGTGATGCACGTCCGGTTGGTACTGGCTCCTAAGCGCCCCACATAAGCAACAATGACGGTATCACGCACCAGCAATGGGCCAGCGGCATTTCCTGTTTTTTCACTCCAACTGCACATTTTGTGGTGGAATAGGTTTTCATGCCAAATCAATTTTCCAGTTGCGGCATCGATCGCGTAGAGTTGGCCGGTGATAGAATGGATATAAAGCCTGCCGTCAAGTGTGATCAAGGGTGACGCGAGCGGCCCCCAAATCACATTGGCGAGATATGCAATGCCCCAGTCGGACAATTTCGTGGCCCAAATCACCTTACCAGTCTCGGCGTCGAGGCAAAGAGCATATTCATTGCCTCGATAGGCGCCCCACGCCCCATTCTCTTTTGGTGCATCAGGAAAATCACTGGTCATGACGGCGTTCGGCAAGGCTCTGGAACGGTCAATGTTCGCAGGCATGGGTCCGACTTCTGGCAGGCTCCTGCTGACACGAACCACTTCGTCCAAAGTTGGCGCCGCCCCCGCTGTTGAAACGCCGTCAGGAGTGGTCCCCGGCTTAAACAGTCCGTACGTGTAGATGCGTCCGTTCTGGACAACCACGGGGGCACTGCCAAAACCAACACTGGCTTGCCATAACTGCGGCGGCCGTGTGTCCGCGAATTGAGCCGCGAGGGCACCAGCCACCTCAATCGGCACGATCCCGTCACGGTTGGGCCCCATCTGCTGCGGCCAGTTTTCCCCTCGTGCTGCCGCCGAGACCAAAAGCCCGACAATCAGACTGCTCACTCGAATCATTTTTTGCGTAATCTCAGTTGGCATCACATTCACACCAAATTCATTAGCCGTTCGGGTACGTTCACCACAATCAGTTATCCTGAAGCTCGATATTCCGTTTTCGTTTCTATTCAAAACCCCAGGTCGTGTAGGCGATCAGTTGGCGACCTCCAATCGATCGAGCAGATTCTTTTCTGCGTCCGTCAGGGACTTCGAGTCTACCTTAACGCGCGGTAATTCAGCTTTGAGCTAAATGAAGGCCAGACTTAGCCTCTTGACGAAGTTCGACGCTCATCATACAGTGGCTAAGCCACGCGTCAAGAGTGAGGTGGCTTGGCCACATCATCCCCACGGAACGATCATGGATACCTCGCTGGTTCGCAAGCCCGTTTATCAACAACTTCATGACCGATTGCGTACCGCCCTGGCTGCTGAATACCAAAGCGGCGACCAGTTTTTCACGGAGCGCGATATCAGTGAAAAGTTTCAGGTCAGTCGGCCCACTGCCAACAAGGCGCTGGCGAGTCTCGTTTCCGAAGGGTTGCTGGAGTTCCGCAAGGGATTGGGCACCTTCGTGCGTCGTGATGTCATCGACTATGACGTTCGCTCGCTCGTGAGCTTCACCGAGAAAGCTCGCGCCGCGGGTAAGAAGCCGAGCACGGAGTTGCTGACGTTTGGTAAGTTGACTGCGGCCGAGACAGACGAGATGGTGCGCGCGGCACTGGCTGTTGAATCGGATGCGACCTTGTGGGAGATGGATCGCGTCCGTCTGGCCGATAAAACGCCTGTGATTCTAGAGCATCGTTATGTCGTGCATCGCCATTGTCCTAAACTGACGAAGTCTCAGGCCGAGGGATCGCTCTACGGTGCCTGGACCGAAACACACGGTTTGAATATCGCCGGTGCCAACGAGGTCATTCGCGCTGTCTTGCTCACGATCGATGAAGCCAGGCATTTACGGGCTCCTGCCAAGTCTCCGGCACTGGAGGTCGTCTCGGTCGGGTTTCTAGCGGACAACTCTCCATTGTGGTGGGAGCGAACGCTTTATCGTGGTGACCAGTATGAATTCCACAGTCGGCTGGGGCCAATCCAATCGGCGACTCCGGCTCGTGGTCGATTGCGGTAAGACGTCTTCTAGTTCATGGATCTAACCATGTCGTCAACGCTCACCGCTGCCGTCGTCGGCACCGGATTTATCGGTCCCGTGCATGTTGAAGGTCTGCGCCGCGCCGGAGTGCGGGTCGCGGGAATCGTCGGCTCATCGCCGGACAAATCACAGGCCGCCGCCGAGCGACTCGGCTTGCCCCGCGGATATGCGTCGTTCGATGACGTGTTGGCCGATGGAACGGTCGATGCCGTGCATCTCACAACGCCCAATCGGTTTCACTTCGAACAGGCCTCCGCCGCGTTGCGAACTGGAAAACATGTGCTCTGCGAAAAACCGTTAGCGTTGAATTCCCGTGAATCTGCGGAGTTAGTTCGCATCGCCGCTGACAGCGGTCGAGCGGTTGGAGTGGCGTACAACATCCGCTTCTATCCCCTTTGTCACGAAGCTGCGGATCGCATTCGTGCGGGCACCTTGGGCGAAGTGCTGCATGTGACTGGCGCGTATGTGCAAGACTGGCTGCTGCGCGACACCGATTTCAACTGGCGTGTGCTTGCAGAAGACGGGGGCGAGCTGCGAGCCGTCGCCGATATCGGAACACACTGGCTCGACTTAATACAGTTCATCACGGGTCGCCGGATCGTCGCTGTGTGTGCCGATTTGCGAACCATCCACACGACTCGACAGCGTCCGCGAGGCGGAATCGAGACTTTTTCCGGCAAAAGTAATTCTCACGACACAACTGAATCCATTGCGATCACGACTGATGATTGTGGTTGCGTCATGCTGCGTTTTGACAATGGGGCCAACGGTTGCTTATGGGTCTCGCAGACAACGGCCGGCCGCAAGAACTGCCTGCGGTTCGAGCTGGCTGGTACGCAGCAAGCCTTTTCCTGGAATAGCGAAGCTCCCAACGAACTCTGGATCGGGCATCGCGATCGGCCGAATGAGTTGCTGATTCGCGATCCATCGCTGCTGAGCGACTCGGCGCGTACGATCACCAATTACCCCGGCGGCCACAACGAAGGTTTTCCGGATACGTTCAAGCAGTTGTTCCGCCGTTTCTACGGCTATATCGCGGCTGGCGATTTCCAGGCCCCGCCACCGTTTCCCACGTTCGCGGACGGACACCGTGAGATCGTCCTCTGCGAGGCGGTCTTGAAGAGCCATCGCGAACAACGCTGGGTCAATATTGAGGAGGCCGCCTCTTGAACAGAATCTTGGCTGGAGTCGACCTTGGCGGCACTTCGATCAAGGCGGCCCTGGCGAACGATGCGGGTGAGATTCTCGTTAAAGAATCTATTGCCACCGAATCTCACGCCGGGCCCGTCGTCATCATCGAGCGAATCGCGGCTCTCGTGAGCCGGTTGAAGTCGCAGGCGGGGAACGTCGATTCCCTGGTGGGACTCGGTCTGGGCGTACCCGGCTTGGTCGATGTCTCGACTGGCACAACGCGGTTCCTGCCGAACCTGCCAACCCAGTGGCGCGACGTGCCGGTTGCGGCGTTACTCCGCGAGCGACTGGGTTGCCCGGTCTGGCTGCTCAACGATGTTCGCGCGGCAACGCTGGGTGAGCTTCGCTATGGTCACGGAAAACCTCAGCCGCGCGTGACGCTGGCGTTCTTCTCGATCGGTACCGGAATCGGCGGTGGAGTCGCGATTGATGGCCAGTTGCGACTCGGTCCACTGGGAGCGGCAGGGGAGCTGGGGCATCAAACAATTTTACCGGACGGTCCGCGCTGCGGATGCGGCAACCGCGGTTGTTTGGAAGCCCTCGCGAGCGGCCCCGCCATCATCGGCGAAGGAGTGCGACTGCTGCGCAACGGCTTGGCTCCGCGTCTGTATGAACTCGTTGAAGGCAACGCCGATCGAGTGACACCCCGCGAAATGCTCAACGCCGCCGATGCCGGCGATGGGCTCGTCCGAGAAGCCCTGGTTCAAGCCGCAACGTACATCGGAATTGCCGCGGCCAATGTCGTCACGATCCTGCATCCCGAACTGATTGTGCTTGGCGGCGGGGTCGCCGAATTGGGCGACATCTTGACGACGCAAGTCCGACAGGTGATTCAACAGCGGGTCGGAATGTTTCCGACCGATAACGTGCGCGTCGAATGTTCGCGACTTGGCGATCTCGCGGGACTCGTAGGAGCGATCGCGCTTGCTCAGGAAAACGAAGCCACATTAGCCACACTGACCTTTCGCTCACCAATTCTCTTCGCCGAAACAAAGGATCGAACGCCGATGAACTTCACGTATTCCGACATGGCCAAGATGGTCGACCATTCGCTGCTCAATCCGACCCTCACGGAGGCGGATCTCGACGCCGGTTGCCGTTTGGCATTGGCCTACAACGTGGCCAGCGTCTGCATCATGCCGTACGCCTTGAAGCGTTGTGCCGACCTGCTCCGTGGCAGTACGGTCAAGGCCAGCACGACGATCGGGTTCCCGCATGGTGGGCATACCACGGCCATTAAGCAGGCCGAGGCGGAGCGGGCA